>NZ_AP025483.1:2879300-3599125 GCF_024347455.1 Vibrio echinoideorum | reverse complement strand
GGTGCCCCACTCTATTTAAGTTATATGAAATGACCGCTAATTTTACCTGTTGATAAGTCAGATCACCAGCAATTGATCACAGATCCAGTGAATAAGATCCAAGTTATTCACAATTAATAGGGCCAAAATGGATAGATCCACACATCTTGCCCCTAATTTACTCACACAATGATCCACTTATGCCCGGATCCTTGCTAGTTATCCCCAAATTGAGAATTCAATCTGGTTATGGTTAATAACATCTGGTTATTTATTCTAGTGAGCATTTTCCCAGTAACATCCAATCCCATAAATATAAGGAGTTACCAAATGAATAACTGGATTAAGGCTGCAATTGCGGCTATCGCACTCTCTGCCGCTACTGTTCAAGCTGCTACTGAAGTTAAAGTCGGCATGTCTGGTCGCTACTTCCCATTCACCTTCGTGAAACAGGACCAGCTACAAGGTTTTGAAGTGGATTTATGGGATGAGATCGGTAAACGTAATGACTATAACGTTGAATACGTGACAGCAAACTTCTCTGGTCTATTTGGTCTTCTTGAAACAGGTCGAATTGATACAATTTCAAACCAAATTACAATAACGGATGCACGTAAAGCGAAATACCTATTCGCAGACCCATACGTAGTAGACGGCGCACAGATTACGGTTCGCAAAGGCAATGACAGCATTCAGGGCATCGAAGACCTTGATGGCAAGACGGTTGCCGTAAACCTGGGTTCAAACTTTGAACAACTGTTACGCAGCTACGATAAAGATGGCAAAATCAATGTAAAGACCTATGACACAGGTATTGAACATGATGTGGCATTAGGTCGTGCGGATGCATTCGTCATGGATCGACTATCAGCACTAGAGCTAATCAAAAAGACTGGTCTACCATTACAGCTAGCAGGACAGCCATTCGAAACGATTGAAAATGCATGGCCTTTCGTTAATAACGATAACGGCAAAAAACTGCAAGCTGAAGTAAACCAAGCATTAGCAGCAATGCGCGAAGATGGTACGCTAGAAAGCATCTCTCAAAAATGGTTCGGTGCGGACATTACTAAAAAGTAATTACTCACTCAACGCATTCAGAGCCCACTGCTTATACAGCGGTGGGCTTTTTGCTTTTGTGTACTGATTAAAAAGCCTGAACTAACAGTATTTCTAAACAATACTTCCAATAAAAATATGAGATAGATTATGGGATTTGACTTTAATTACATGCTAGGCCTGTTGCCAATACTTCTGAAGTATTTAGGCACTACTATGGAGATGGCAATTTGGGGCTTATTTTTCGCCCTAATTCTATCTTTGATACTGGCGAACATCCGTGTATTCAAAATCCCAGTACTCGATCAACTGAGCCAGCTGTATATTAGCTTCTTCCGAGGCACACCACTGCTGGTACAGCTGTTCCTTCTTTATTACGGCCTACCACAAGTGTTTCCGTGGATGGTTGGACTCGATGCTTTTGGCGCCGCCGTTATCGGTTTAACCCTGCACTTTGCGGCCTACATGGCTGAAAGTATTCGCGCAGCTATTATCGGTATCGATCGTAGCCAAATGGAAGCCAGTCTGTCTGTTGGAATGACAACCAGCCAAGCCATGCGTCGAGTGATCTTGCCACAAGCAACCCGTGTAGCGCTGCCTTCTTTGATGAACTATTTCATAGACATGATTAAGTCGACTTCCCTTGCTTTCACCTTAGGTGTGGCAGAAATCATGGCTAAAGCTCAAATGGAAGCGTCTTCAAGTTTCCGATTCTTTGAGGCGTTCCTTGCGGTAGCGCTGATTTATTGGGGCGTGGTTATTATCCTCACTCGTATTCAAATTTGGGCTGAAGTGAAACTGAATAAGGCGTACGTACGATGATCAAATTACAAAATATCCACAAGCAATTTGGTGACACCGAAGTATTGAAAGGAATCGACCTAGAAATCAAGCAAGGTGAGATAATTGTCATCATAGGTTCAAGTGGAACGGGTAAATCTACATTATTACGCTGTGTAAATTTTCTAGAGCAAGCCGATCAAGGTGTTATTTCGATTGATGATATCAAGGTTGATACTCAGAAACATACTAAGGCAGAGGTGCTTGCACTGTGTCGTAAGACCGGTTTCGTATTCCAAAACTATGCACTATTTGCCCATCAAACCGCGAAGCAGAATATTGCAGAAGGTTTGATTACCGTTCGTGGTTGGAAAAAGCAGCAAGCTCATGAAAAAGCTCAACAAATACTCGACGATATAGGCCTAGGAGAGAAAGCTGATAGTTATCCAGCAGCGCTTTCTGGTGGTCAGCAACAACGTGTTGGTATTGGCCGCGCAATGGCCCTTCAGCCAGAGCTTTTATTGTTCGATGAGCCGACTTCAGCACTCGATCCTGAGTGGGTTGGCGAAGTACTTAACCTCATGAAAAAATTGGCAAATCAGCATCAAACCATGCTGGTGGTTACTCATGAAATGCAGTTCGCTAGAGAGGTCGCAGACCGAGTGATCTTCATGGCTGATGGCCACATTGTCGAACAGGGATCTCCACAGGATATTTTTGGTAGTCCACAGGATCCAAAATTAAAAAAATTCTTAAATAAGGTTGGGATCGACGAAGGATCCTTGTGATTTTAGTTATTCTACGTATAATCCCCCGACCGGAATTTTAGTTAACCCAATCATTGACACTTTTTGTGACAGTGATTACAATTCCGCCTCTTTGTTGAGAGGCGTCGGTTTTCCTTTCTTATATAAAGAAGAGAAAATATGCCCACGCCGGGTTTAACAAAAACCTAAAACTACTGATCAGTAAGGTAATTACAATGAAACGCACTTTTCAACCTACAGTTCTAAAGCGTAAGCGTACTCACGGTTTCCGTGCTCGCATGGCTACTAAGAACGGTCGCGCAACAATCAATGCACGTCGTGCAAAAGGCCGTAAGCGTCTTTCTAAGTAATCTTTGATTATTTTGAATAAGCTAGCCTTCGGTCGGGAGTTACGCTTGTTAACTCCCGAACATTATCAAAATGTCTTCAAGCAAGCTCATCGAGCAGGCTCCCCTCATTTCACCATCATTGCCCGAAATAACTCTCTTTCAAATCCTCGCCTTGGATTAGCTGTTCCGAAAAAGCAGATTAAAACCGCCGTGGGTCGTAACCGATTCAAGCGTCTTACTCGTGAAAGCTTTCGTAACACTCAACACAAACTTCCTAACAAAGATTTTGTTGTAATCGCTAAGAAGAGCGCGCAAGATTTAAGCAATGAAGAAATGTTCAAGCTACTCGACAAATTATGGCTTCGCCTGTCTCGCCCTTCGCGTGGATAGCGCTAATACCCATCTATTTTTATAGATGGTTTATTAGTCCACTCATCGGCCCACGCTGCCGATTTACTCCAACCTGCTCTTTATATGCGATAGAAGCGTTGAAAGCTCACGGTTTTGTAAAAGGGTGTTGGTTATCAGGCAAACGTCTATTAAAATGCCATCCTTTGAACGAAGGGGGCTTTGACCCCGTTCCACCAGTCCAAAAACAAGACAGAGATAAATAACGATGGATTCTCAACGTAATATCCTGTTAATCGCATTGGCTTTGGTTTCTTTCCTACTTTTCCAACAATGGAACGTAGCTAAGAACCCAGCTCCACAAGCGATTGAGCAGGCACAATCTGGCAGCACCCTACCAGCGCCATCTTATGCAGATGACTTAGACCCAGCTCCGGGCCAACAAGTCGCTTCTGCAAAAACTATCACAGTAACAACTGATGTACTGACTCTGTCAATTGATACGGTTGGTGGTGATGTCGTTCAAGCAAACCTAAATGAATACTCTGCAGAATTCGATTCTGAAGATACGTTTGTTCTTCTTAAGAACGAACCAGGTCACCAATTTATCGCTCAAAGCGGTCTAGTGGGTCCTCAAGGTATCGACCTAAGCAGCACAAACCGCCCTAGCTACACAGTATCAGCAGATAGCTTCACACTTGCTGATGGTCAGGATGAACTACGCATCCCGATGACTTACCAAGCGAACGGCCTTGAGTACACGAAAACATTCGTCCTTAAGCGTGGCAGCTACGCAATGGATGTTGAATACGATGTAGTCAACAACTCTGGTAACAACGCGACATTCGGCATGTACGCTCACCTACGTCAGAACGTTATGGACGACGGTGGTAGCCTAACAATGCCAACTTACCGTGGTGGTGCTTACTCTACGGAAGATACGCGTTACAAAAAATACAGCTTCGACGATATGCAAGATCGCAACCTGTCTCTTAACCTAGCAAATGGTCAAGGTTGGGCAGCGATGATTCAGCACTACTTTGCAAGTGCATGGATTCCTCGCGACGAAGCCGGCAGCAACCTTTACACTCGTGTAATCGGTAACCTTGGCGACATCGGTGTTCGTATGCCGAACAAAACCATCGCTACTGGCGACGAAGCAAGCTTTAAAGCAACGCTTTGGGTTGGTCCAAAACTTCAAGACCAAATGGCTGCAGTTGCACCAAACCTAGACCTAGTAGTTGACTACGGTTGGTTATGGTTCATTGCTAAACCACTTCATACTCTGCTTTCGTTCATTCAAGGCATTGTTGTGAACTGGGGTCTAGCCATTATCTGTCTAACCTTCATCGTTCGTGGTGCTATGTACCCACTAACGAAAGCTCAGTACACGTCTATGGCGAAAATGCGTATGCTTCAGCCTAAGCTGACTGCAATGCGTGAGCGTATTGGCGATGACCGCCAACGCATGAGCCAAGAAATGATGGAGCTGTACAAGAAAGAGAAAGTAAACCCACTTGGTGGCTGTTTACCTATCGTCTTGCAGATGCCTATCTTCATTTCGCTATACTGGGCACTAATGGAGTCTGTTGAACTGCGTCACTCACCGTTCTTCGGTTGGATTACTGACCTTTCAGCACAAGACCCATACTACATCTTGCCACTTCTGATGGGTGCTTCAATGTTCCTAATCCAGAAGATGAGCCCGACAACTGTAACGGATCCAATGCAGCAGAAGATCATGACCTTTATGCCGGTTATGTTCACATTCTTCTTCCTGTTCTTCCCTTCAGGTCTGGTTCTTTACTGGCTAGTATCGAACATCGTAACTCTGATTCAGCAAACGCTTATCTACCGAGCGCTGGAAAAGAAAGGCTTACACTCTAAGTAAGTTCGATAATAGAAAGAGATAAAGAAAGGCGACCAAAAGGTCGCCTTTTTGTTTTTAGCTGATTACAATTCAGCTAATTGATTAATCGTGAACGCCCCTTTTTGGCTCTCACATGCTAGCAGGCACAACTATGACTACAGATACGATTGTTGCTCAAGCGACCGCGCCCGGCCGTGGTGGCGTCGGTATTATCCGCGTTTCCGGCCCATTGGCGACTCAGGTTGCTCTAGAAGTAACAGGAAAAACACTCAAGCCTCGCTACGCTGAGTACCTACCGTTTAAATCTGACGATGGCATCGAACTCGACCAAGGTATCGCGCTTTACTTCCCTAACCCGCACTCGTTTACCGGCGAAGACGTATTAGAGTTGCAAGGCCACGGCGGCCCAGTGGTTATGGATATGCTAATCAAACGTATCCTTACTATTTCAGGCGTGCGAGCTGCGCGTCCTGGTGAGTTCTCAGAGCGCGCCTTTTTGAACGACAAGATGGACTTAACGCAAGCAGAAGCGATTGCTGACTTAATTGATGCAAGCTCAGAAGAAGCAGCAAAATCGGCTCTACAATCGCTACAAGGTGAATTCTCTAAACGTATTAACACGCTAGTTGATTCACTGATTTACCTACGAATCTATGTTGAAGCGGCTATCGACTTCCCTGAAGAAGAAATTGATTTTCTTGCGGACGGTAAAGTAAGTACTGACTTACAAGCTATCATCGACAACCTCGAAGCCGTACGACAAGAAGCCAATCAAGGCGCTATTATGCGTGAAGGCATGAAAGTCGTGATTGCAGGTCGCCCAAATGCCGGTAAATCAAGCTTATTGAATGCGCTGTCAGGTAAAGAGTCTGCGATTGTGACCGATATTGCCGGTACCACGCGTGATGTACTGCGTGAACATATCCATATTGATGGTATGCCACTGCATATTATCGATACTGCAGGCCTGCGTGATGCTTCTGATGAAGTAGAAAAAATCGGTATTGAACGTGCTTGGGAAGAAATAGCTCAGGCAGACCGCGTTTTATTTATGGTCGATGGCACCACAACAGACGCGACTGACCCACAAGATATATGGCCAGATTTCGTTGATCGACTACCAAATAACATCGGTATGACAGTGATCCGTAATAAAGCAGATCAAACCAGTGAAGATCTCGGTATTTGTTACGTTAACGATCCTACGTTGATTCGATTATCAGCTAAAACAGGCGAAGGAGTCGACGCATTACGTAGCCATCTTAAAGAATGCATGGGCTTTGCTGGTGGTCATGAAGGCGGCTTTATGGCACGACGTCGTCACTTAGATGCACTTGAACGAGCGTCTGAGCACCTAGATATCGGTCAACAACAGCTTGAAGGCTACATGGCTGGCGAGATCTTAGCGGAAGAACTTCGTATCACCCAACAGTACCTTAATGAGATAACGGGTGAATTCAGTTCTGATGATCTTTTAGGTCGCATCTTCTCTTCATTCTGTATCGGTAAATAACCTTTAAAGGCCGGCTCGCGCTGGCCTTTTTCTTTTGTAAGGACAGCTTAATGATCCACATTATAACAGGCAGTACTTTGGGCGGTGCCGAATACGTTGGCGATCACCTTAATGATCTTCTTGAGGAGCAAGGGCATAAGATAACCCTTCACAATCAACCTGAATACAATGAGATTCCACAACAAGACGTTTGGTTACTGGTTACCTCAACTCATGGTGCAGGCGAATTTCCAGACAATATTAAGCCGTTTATCAACGCATTGACTCAACAGTCTCCAGACTTAAATCAGGTTCGTTTTGCTGTCGTGGCGCTTGGTGATTCTAGTTATGATACCTTCTGTTTGGCGGGAAAATCAGTCCACAGCCAACTGGAAGAACTCGGAGCTCACCCTATTTCAGCCTGTTTTACCATCGATATACTTGAAACTCCGGTGCCAGAAGACGCCGCTGAAGAGTGGTTTAGCGATCATAGTGACCAGTTTTAACCCCTCCTTTCTCTAAAAAAGCGGCTTATGCCGCTTTTTTTATCTCTGAATATCGTGATTGTGAATAACTTTTTAAAAAATTAATCGAAAAATATGTCATTTTTTTCAATTTCTCCTGTGGATAAGATCATACATATACGGTGATTAACCTATAGTTATCCAAATAATAACTTTCAGGCTAATTCTCCCCTGTGAATAAGTAGCCATTTTGATCCCAGCTAATCCTCATCATGATCAAAGTTAGATCACATACTTTGATCCAAAAAAGATCCATGATCTTGTTGATCATTTTTGACTTATCCACAGATACCCTCGATCCTAATAATAGATATAATAAAAGATCTCTATAAAGATCTTATCTATATTAATTAAAAACTGCTTTATCGAAAAATCCCAAAAACGTTTTCTCAAGCTATGAAAACAGGTAGAATATCGCTCCTTTTTATCAATCTAGAAAACGTTTGAATACCCGAGGTCGGTTCATGCTTTATCACGAAAAATTTGACGTCATCGTTGTTGGTGGTGGCCATGCAGGAACGGAAGCCGCACTCGCATCTGCACGTACTGGTCAAAGTACGTTACTACTCACTCATAATATCGATACGTTGGGACAAATGTCTTGCAACCCTGCTATTGGTGGGATCGGTAAGGGCCACTTGGTAAAAGAGGTCGATGCAATGGGTGGATTAATGGCGCAAGCTATTGATCATGCAGGTATTCAGTTCAGAACGTTAAACGCATCAAAAGGTCCTGCGGTACGTGCAACTCGTGCACAAGCTGACCGCGCGCTTTACAAAGCCTTTGTTCGAAATGTTCTTGAAAACACGCCAAACCTAACTCTGTTTCAACAATCGGTTGATGACTTGATCGTTGAACAGGATCAAGTGGTGGGTGTTGTTACACAGATGGGCCTTAAGTTCCGCGCTAACGCAGTGGTACTGACGGTCGGCACATTTCTAGGTGGAAAAATCCATATTGGTATGGAAAGCTCTTCAGGCGGTCGTGCTGGTGATCCACCATCGATCGCACTGGCTGCCCGTCTTCGTGATCTTCCATTCCGAGTTGATCGCCTGAAAACGGGTACACCTCCTCGTATCGATGCACGTAGCGTTGATTTTTCAGAGTTAGAGGTTCAGCACGGTGATAACCCAACACCTGTATTCTCGTTCATGGGTAACCGAGCTCAACAGCCTCGCCAAATTCCATGCTACATCACGCACACTAACGAAAATACGCATGACGTTATTCGCGCCAATCTCGATCGTAGCCCAATGTACGCGGGCGTGATTGAAGGTATTGGCCCGCGCTACTGTCCATCGATTGAAGACAAAGTGATGCGTTTTGCTGACAAGAATAGTCACCAAATTTTTATTGAACCTGAAGGCCTAACGACCCATGAGCTATACCCGAATGGTATCTCGACAAGTCTGCCGTTTGATGTTCAGGTTCAAATCGTTCGTTCAATGAAGGGCTTTGAAAATGCTCACATCGTTCGTCCTGGTTATGCGATTGAGTACGATTTCTTTGATCCTCGCGACCTGAAGCTGACTTACGAAACTAAGTTTATCAAGGGTCTGTTCTTTGCTGGTCAAATCAACGGCACGACTGGCTACGAAGAAGCGGCAGCACAAGGTTTGATGGCGGGTCTTAATGCAAGCTTGTTTACGCAAGGCAAAGAAGGCTGGAGCCCGCGTCGCGACCAAGCTTACATGGGCGTTCTTATTGATGACCTATCGACCATGGGTACCAAAGAACCTTACCGCATGTTTACTTCTCGCGCGGAATACCGTTTGTTGTTGCGTGAAGACAACGCGGATATTCGTTTGACTGAAAAATCTCGTGAGCTTGGCTTGGTGGATGATGCTCGTTGGGCTCGATTCAACGAGAAAGTAGAAAACATGGAGAAAGAACGTCAACGTCTAAAAGAAACGTGGATCAATCCAAAATCTGAAGATGTTGATCAACTGAACCAGATCCTCAAAACACCAATGTCTCGTGAAGCGAGTGGTGAGGATCTTCTTCGTCGCCCTGAAATGACTTATTCACAGCTAACTTCGTTAGATCGTTTTGGTCCGGCACTGGAAGATCAACAAGCTTCTGAGCAAGTTGAGATCCAAGTTAAGTACGATGGTTATATTCAGCGCCAACAAGATGAAATTGAAAAATCACTACGCCATGAAAATACCAAGCTGCCTGCTGATATCGATTACAGTCAGGTGAAAGGGCTTTCCAACGAAGTGGTTCTAAAGCTAACAACAGCTAAGCCTGATTCAATTGGCATTGCTTCTCGTATTTCAGGCATTACGCCTGCAGCAATCTCTATTTTATTGGTTTATCTTAAAAAACACGGCCTGTTGAAAAAGGGTGAGGAAGCATAATGAGTGTATTACGCGAAAAACTGGATCACCTAATTGACCAGACTGAGCTTGAAGTATCTGAAAAGCAACGTGGCCAATTAGTTGGTTACGTTGAGTTACTCAACAAGTGGAACAAAGCTTACAACCTAACGTCAGTTCGTGACCCGCTCGAAATGATGGTGAAACATATCTTAGATAGCATCATTGTTAGCACTCACTTACAAGGTAAGCGCTTTATTGACGTTGGTACGGGCCCTGGTTTACCTGGGATCCCTCTCTCAATCATGAATCCTGACTGTGAGTTTTACTTGCTAGATAGCTTAGGTAAGCGTATTCGTTTTATTAAGCAGGTGGTTCATGAATTGGGTATCGATAACGTCGTACCGGTTCAAAGTCGCGTTGAAGAATTTCAACCTGAAGAAAAGTTTGATGCAGTACTCAGTCGTGCATTTGCGTCAATGACAGACATGGTAGAGTGGTGTCACCATTTACCTAAAGAGCAATCCGGTGTATTTTTGGCTCTTAAGGGACAACATCCTAGAGACGAAATTGACCTGTTACCTGAATGGTGTTCAGTGACAGACATTAAAGCTTTGCAAGTGCCAGAGCTTGATGGAGAGCGTCATCTAGTAACTTTATCGCGTCAGGGATAATCAGCGAGGCCATAGTGGGTAAAATCGTAGCAATTGCCAACCAGAAGGGTGGCGTAGGAAAAACAACAACTTGCATTAATTTGGCAGCATCAATGGCGGCAACAAAACGCAAGATATTGGTTGTTGACCTCGATCCTCAAGGTAATGCCACTATGGCAAGCGGTGTCGACAAATATCAGGTTGAAGCAACTGCTTACGATTTGTTAGTTGAAGAGACTCCATTTGATGAGGTAGTTTGTCGAAGTACATCTGGCAATTACGACCTTATCGCCGCAAACGGTGATGTGACTGCGGCGGAAATCAAATTAATGGAAGTGTTTGCCCGTGAAGTTCGTCTCAAAAACGCGCTGGCATCCATTCGCAGTAACTATGATTTCATCTTTATTGATTGCCCACCGTCATTAAACCTTCTTACAATCAACGCGATGGCTGCGGCCGATTCCGTATTGGTTCCTATGCAATGTGAATATTTTGCTTTGGAAGGTTTAACTGCGTTGATGGATACCATCAGTAAGCTCGCAGCTGTAGTAAACGAAGATCTGAAGATCGAAGGTCTTCTGCGTACAATGTACGATCCTCGTAACCGCTTATCGAACGAAGTATCTGATCAACTCAAAAAACATTTCGGTAGTAAAGTATATCGAACTGTAATCCCTAGAAATGTGCGTCTGGCAGAAGCGCCGAGTCATGGCAAGCCAGCAATGTACTACGACAAATATTCCGCAGGTGCTAAGGCATATCTTGCTCTTGCAGGAGAAATGTTGCGTCGTGAAGAAGTCCCAGTATAGGTCTAACCAAAGGAATTCGCTCAATGTCTAAGCGTGGTTTAGGAAAGGGGTTAGATGCATTGCTTGCAACTAGCTCGTTGGCTCGTGAAAAACAACAAGCCGCTTCTCATAGTCAGGCGTTGTCGGCTGATGGTGAGTTCATCGAGCTTGCTGTCGGTTGCTTAAAGCCAGGTGTATATCAACCGCGTAAGGATATTGCGTCGGAAGCTCTAGAAGAGTTGGCCGCATCTATCCAGTCTCAGGGCATTATTCAGCCAATCGTTGTACGTCCGTTAACACAAGGGCAGTTCGAGATTATTGCTGGTGAACGTCGTTGGAGAGCGGCTCGTCAAGCTGGCCTGAAGCAGGTGCCGTGCTTGATCAAGAAAGTTGAAGACAAAGCCGCGATTGCGATGGCATTGATCGAGAACATTCAGCGAGAAGATCTGAATGTTATTGAAGAAGCGCAGGCTTTAGAGCGCTTACAGAATGAATTTGAACTGACGCACCAAAAGGTTGCTGAAGTGATTGGTAAGTCACGTGCGACGGTCAGTAATTTACTGCGCCTGAACCAGTTGACTGAGCCAGTGAAGGTTTTGGTTGTGTCAAAGCAACTAGAGATGGGGCACGCTCGAGCATTGCTTGCGCTTGAAGGTGACACCCAGGTTGAAGCAGCGAATACTGCAGCAACTAAAAAAATGACCGTGCGTCAAACAGAGCAGCTTGTTAAAAAGTGTCTAAAACCTGAGGTTGAGTCAGAACCTAAGGCTGAAGACACAGAATCTATTGAACTTTCAAGAAGACTCTCGGAAAAATTGCAAGTAAACGTTTCAGTCACTCGTTCTGTTAGCGGTAAGTCAAAAGTGACGATTACTCTTGATGAGCCTCACAAATTAGAGCAACTTATTGCTAAACTAGAGTACTAAATGAGATAATTGATTTAGGTCAATTATGTAATAAACAAGTAATTTCGTACAAAAGTTGTAGGTTTGTATACAGAAATGTAAATGATTGCTGCATTTTTATTGCAATCAATTTGGCTGAACGTATAATTTTCGCCAATTTCTCAGCACGCTTTTAAGCGAGTGGTAAAGTGGGCTTAAAGAGGAACGAATACATGGTAGCGGCGTTAGCAAGACCAGGACGAGTGCTTGCAAAGCAAATGTTATTGATCGAGCTTAGCGCGGTTATATTAGTGGCGGTAGGGTTAGGTTTAGCTGTTAATCCTGATTGGGGTTTTGCTGCATTAATCGGTGGCGGTATTTTTGTCATTGCTAATGTGGTTTTTTGTGTGTGTGCTTTCCTATTTTGTGGAGCTCGCGCAACTAAGTTAGTTGCAGCGTCGTTCTATGCAGGCGAAGTGCTAAAAATCTTAATCACAGTTTTACTATTCTCTATTGTCTACATGTATATGCAGGTGGAATTAGTTCCCCTCAAACTGACCTATTTACTGGTTCTAGGTATTAATATCTTTGCGCCAGTGCTTTTCATTAACAATAAAAAATAGGATGAGTTATGGCTGCGCCAACAGCATCCGGATACATTGAACACCATTTACAAAACCTTTCTTTAGCTAAGTTTGGTCTTGTAGAGGAAACAAGTTTCTGGAACGTACATATAGACAGTCTGTTTTTTTCTGTGTTGACAGGGGTGTTATTCCTTTGGGTTTTTCGCTCAGTCGCTAAGAAAGCAACAGTAGGTGTACCTGGTAAGCTTCAGTGTTTTGTTGAAATGGTAGTGGAATTCGTTGGCGACAACGTTAAAGAAACTTTCCATGGCCGCAATCCTCTGGTAGCTCCATTAGCACTGACTATATTCTGCTGGATTATCATAATGAACTTGATGGACCTAGTGCCTATCGATTTCTTACCATATCCTGCAGAGCATTGGCTAGGTATCCCTTATTTGAAAGTGGTTCCTACAGCTGATGTAAATATAACAATGGCAATGGCTTTAGGTGTTTTTGCTCTGATGATCTTCTACAGCATCAAAGTGAAAGGCTTGGGCGGATTTGCTAAAGAATTGGCACTGCATCCATTTAATCACCCAATCATGATTCCATTTAACTTGGTACTTGAGGTAATTTCGTTATTAGCGAAGCCACTATCTCTAGGTATGCGTTTATTTGGTAATATGTTTGCGGGTGAGGTGGTGTTTATTCTTATCGCGGCAATGCTACCGTGGTACTTACAATGGGTAGGTGCACTACCTTGGGCTATCTTCCATATCTTGGTTATTTTGATTCAAGCGTTTGTTTTCATGATGTTGACAATCGTTTACTTATCAATGGCTCATGAAGATAGTGATCACTAAAAAAATTTTTAAGCTTTATTCTAACTATTAATGTTAATCGGAGAACGTAAATGGAAACTGTACTAAGTTTTTCAGCAATCGCTGTTGCTATCATTGTTGGTCTTTGTGCCGTAGGTACTGCAATTGGTTTTGCTATTCTTGGTGGTAAATTCCTAGAAGGCGCTGCGCGTCAACCTGAAATGGCTCCAATGCTACAAGTTAAGATGTTCATCATCGCTGGTCTACTGGATGCTGTTCCAATGATCGGTATCGTAATCGCACTACTATTCACGTTTGCTAACCCATTTGTAAGTCAGCTAGCAGGCTAATTAGCTTTTAATAGTTAATTAAATTTTTGTAGTTGATTCTTAACGAGGAGTAGCTGTTGTGAATATGAACGCAACTCTGTTGGGTCAAGCAATTGCTTTTTCACTGTTTGTTTGGTTCTGCATGAAATATGTATGGCCACCAATCATACAAGCAATTGAAGAACGTCAGAAGAAAATTGCTGACGGTCTTGTAGCCGCTGAACGCGCTGCGAAAGACTTGAACCTAGCACAAGCCAACGCTTCCGAGCAAATGAAGGAAGCGAAGCGCACTGCAACTGAGGTTATTGATCAGGCAAATAAACGTAAAGCTCAAATTATTGATGAAGCTCGCGAAGAGGCTCAGGCAGAACGCCAGAAGATCTTAACGCAAGCTGAAGCAGAAATTGAAGCTGAACGCACACGTGCCCGTGATGACCTGCGCAAACAAGTCGCAACTCTGGCTATAGCTGGTGCTGAGAAAATCCTTGAGCGTACTATCGATAAAGATGTACACAATGATCTTCTTAACAACATTACTGCAAAACTTTAAAGCAAGGGGCTGTATATGTCTGATTTGACTACAATCGCACGCCCCTATGCTAAAGCAGCGTTTGACTTTGCGGTAGATAAAGGTGAGCTAGACCAATGGGGTCAAATGCTTACTTTTGCTGCCGAAGTGGCACAAAATGATGATGTTCATAATTTATTAAGCAGTTCTATGACTGCTGAAAAGTTAGCTGAAGTATTCATTGTAATTTGTGGCGAACAATTTGATGAATTCGGCCAAAACTTAATTAAAGTGATGGCAGAGAATGGTCGTTTAATGGCCTTTCCTGATGTTTGTAAACAGTTCTTATTGCTTAAACAAGAGCATGAGAAAGAAATCGACGTTGAAGTAACTTCAGCCGTTGAGCTTTCTGAAGAACAACGTACAAGCATCATCAGCAAATTGGAACTGCGCCTAGCGCGCAAAGTTCAGCTGAATTGCAGTATAGATGAGACTCTACTTAGTGGAGTTATTATTCGAGCCGGAGACCTAGTCATCGATAACTCAGCGCGCAGTCGTTTAGACCGCCTGAGCGATGCATTGCAGTCTTAATGGGGATTGGAGCATGCAACTTAATTCCACTGAAATTAGCGATCTAATTAAACAACGTATTGAATCTTTCGACGTTGTTAGTGAAGCTCGCAATGAAGGTACTATCGTTTCTGTAAGCGATGGCATCCTTAGCATTCACGGCCTAGCGGACGTGATGCAAGGTGAAATGATCGAACTACCGGGTGGCCGTTACGCGCTAGCACTAAACTTGAACCGTGATTCGGTTGGTGCTGTTGTAATGGGCCCGTATGCTGACCTACAGGAAGGCATGAAAGTTACAGGTACTGGTCGTATTCTTGAAGTACCAGTAGGTCCTGAAATGCTTGGCCGTGTTGTAAACACGCTAGGTGAGCCAATTGATGGCAAAGGTCCTATCGAAGCGAAATTAACTTCGCCTGTAGAAATTATCGCACCAGGTGTAATCGAGCGTAAATCGGTAGATCAACCTGTTCAAACTGGTTACAAGTCAGTTGACTCAATGATCCCTATCGGTCGTGGTCAACGTGAACTAGTAATCGGTGACCGTCAGACTGGTAAAACAGCAATGGCGATCGATGCGATTATTAACCAGAAAGACTCTGGTATTTTCTCTATCTACGTAGCTATCGGCCAAAAAGCGTCGACTATTGCTAACGTAGTTCGCAAATTAGAAGAGCACGGCGCACTGGCTAACACTGTTGTTGTTGTTGCATCGGCTTCTGAATCTGCAGCGCTGCAATATCTTGCACCGTATGCTGGTTGTGCGATGGGTGAATACTTCCGTGACCGCGGCGAAGACGCATTGATTGTTTATGATGATCTATCTAAGCAAGCGGTAGCTTACCGTCAAATTTCACTACTACTTAAGCGTCCACCTGGCCGTGAAGCGTTCCCTGGTGATGTTTTCTACCTTCACTCTCGTCTACTAGAGCGTGCTGCTCGTGTAAGCGAAGCATACGTAGAAAAGTTCACTAACGGAGAAGTGACAGGCAAGACTGGTTCTTTAACCGCTCTTCCTATCATCGAAACGCAAGCTGGTGACGTATCTGCATTCGTACCAACGAACGTAATCTCGATTACTGATGGTCAGATCTTCCTACAAACTGAGCTATTCAACGCGGGCGTACGTCCAGCTGTTGACCCAGGTATCTCAGTTTCTCGTGTAGGTGGTTCGGCGCAGACTAAAATCATCAAGAAGCTATCAGGTGGTATCCGTACCGCTCTAGCTCAATACCGTGAACTTGCAGCATTTGCACAGTTCTCATCGGATCTTGATGAAGCGACCAAAAAGCAACTAGACCACGGTCAAAAAGTTACAGAACTGATGAAGCAGAAACAATATGCTCCTATGTCTGTATTTGACCAAGCTCTAGTAATCTTCGCTGCAGAGCGTGGATACCTTCAAGACGTAGAACTTTCTAAAGTTCTAGATTTTGAAGCTGCTTTACTGTCGTTTGCTCGTGGTCAATACGCTGATCTAGCAACACAGATCGACGCAACGGGTGCTTTCAACAAAGAAATCGAAGCTGAGCTGAAGAAGCTTGTTGACGATTTCAAGGCAACCCAGACCTGGTAATTGGTAGGTGGTCTTAGGGCCACCTCATACCATTAACGGAGAGTAACGATGGCCGGCGCAAAAGAGATACGTAATAAAATCGGTAGTGTTAAAAGCACACAGAAGATTACGAAAGCAATGGAAATGGTAGCAGCTTCGAAAATGCGTCGATCTCAAGACGCAATGGAAGCTACTCGTCCATATGCAGAAACAATGCGTAAAGTGATCGGTCATTTGGCTAATGGTAGCCTCGAGTATAAGCATCCTTATCTTGAGGAACGTGAAGCCAAACGTGTTGGTTACATCATCGTTTCTACAGACCGTGGTCTTTGTGGTGGTTTGAACATTAACTTGTTCAAGAAAGCTATGAATGACATGAAAGATTGGTCTGAGAAAGGTGCTGATGTAGAACTTGCAATTGTAGGTACTAAAGCAACAGCATTTTTCAATAACAGCGGCGCAAAAGTAGCAGCTCAAGTTTCTGGTCTGGGTGATCGCCCAAGCCTTGAAGATTTGATTGGCTCTGTAAGCGTTATGCTGAAGAAATATGATGAAGGTGAATTGGATCGCCTGTTCGTAGTGTTTAACAGATTTGAAAACACTATGGTTCAAGAACCAACGATCGATCAATTACTTCCTTTGCCTAAATCAGATAGCGAAGAAATGAAACGCAGTCATTCTTGGGACTACATTTATGAGCCCGAGCCAAAACCACTACTAGATGCACTATTAGTTCGATACGTCGAATCTCAAGTGTATCAAGGTGTGGTCGAGAATCTTGCTTGTGAGCAAGCGGCTCGAATGATTGCAATGAAATCAGCAACAGATAACGCTGGTGACATTATTGATGACTTAGAACTTGTGTATAACAAAGCCCGTCAATCGGCGATTACACAAGAACTTTCTGAGATCGTTTCAGGCGCAGCTGCGGTTTAAGCTTAGGTAAAACTAAATAGTTAGAGGATTAACGATGGCTACAGGTAAGATCGTACAGATCATTGGTGCGGTAGTCGACGTAGAGTTCCCACAGGGCGAAGTACCTCGTGTATACGATGCTCTGAATGTTAATGAAGTGACAGAACGTCTAGTTCTTGAAGTTCAGCAACAACTTGGCGGTGGCGTAGTACGCGCAATCGTAATGGGTAGCTCTGATGGTTTACGTCGTGGTTTGACAGTTGAAAATACTGGCGCTCCAATCTCGGTACCAGTAGGTACTAAGACACTTGGTCGTATCATGAACGTCCTAGGTGACGCAATTGATGAGTGTGGTGAAATCGGTGCTGAAGAGCATTACGCAATTCACCGCGAAGCTCCAAGCTACGAAGAGCAGTCTAACGAGACTTCTCTTCTAGAAACTGGTGTTAAAGTAATCGACTTGATTTGTCCATTCGCTAAGGGTGGTAAAATCGGTCTATTCGGTGGTGCTGGTGTAGGTAAGACCGTTAACATGATGGAACTTATCAACAACATCGCACTTCAACACTCAGGCCTATCTGTATTTGCAGGTGTAGGTGAGCGTACTCGTGAAGGTAACGATTTCTACTTTGAAATGCAGGAAGCTGGTGTTGTAAACATCGAAAATCCTGAAGAATCAAAAGTAGCGATGGTTTACGGTCAGATGAACGAGCCACCAGGTAACCGTCTACGTGTTGCACTGACTGGTCTAACAATGGCAGAACGTTTCCGTGACGAAGGTCGTGACGTTCTACTGTTTGTTGATAACATCTACCGTTACACACTAGCAGGTACTGAAGTATCAGCACTTCTAGGTCGTATGCCTTCTGCGGTAGGTTACCAACCTACACTAGCTGAAGAAATGGGTGTTCTACAAGAGCGTATCACGTCAACTAAAGCTGGTTCTATCACGTCTGTACAGGCGGTATATGTACCTGCGGATGACTTGACTGACCCGTCTCCAGCAACAACGTTCGCTCACTTAGATGCAACGGTAGTACTTAACCGTAATATCGCATCTATGGGTCTATACCCAGCGATCGACCCGCTAGATTCTACTTCACGTCAACTGGATCCATTGGTAGTTGGACAAGAGCACTACGACATCGCTCGTGGCGTTCAGTCTACTCTTCAGCGCTATAAAGAGCTGAAAGATATCATTGCTATCCTAGGTATGGATGAGCTATCTGAAACAGATAAGCAAGTCGTATCTCGTGCTCGTAAGATTGAGAAGTTCCTAACTCAGCCTTACCACGTAGCGGAAGTATTTACAGGTGACCCAGGCGTTTACGTACCTCTTAAAGAGACTCTACGTGGCTTCCAAGGTCTACTATCTGGTGAATACGATGACATTCCAGAGCAAGCGTTCATGTACTGTGGTGCAATTGACGAAGCTATTGAGAATGCTAAGAAGCTATAAGGCTAACTAGGAGGCGATATGGCAGCAATAACCTTTCACCTAGACGTTGTAAGTGCAGAGAAACAAATTTTCTCTGGTCTTGTTGAGACGTTTCAGGTGACCGGTAGTGAAGGTGAACTTGGTATTTTCCATGGTCATACTCCACTGCTGACCGCTATCAAGCCTGGTATGGTGCGTATTGTTAAGCAGCACGGTCACGAAGAAATTATTTATGTTTCTGGTGGCATGGTAGAAGTTCAACCTGGTACAGCGACTGTACTGGCTGATACGGCTATCCGTGGTGAAGAACTAGACGCAGCAAAGGCAGAAGAAGCTAAGCGCAAGGCTGTGGAGAATATCCAAAATCAGCATGGCGACATAGACTTCGCACAAGCGGCCGGTGAACTGGCTAAAGCCATTGCTCAGTTACGAGTTATCGAACTGACAAAACAGCGCCGTTAATCTTTTATAAGATTATTGGTTCTGTAATAAAGGCGACCTTAGGGTCGCCTTTTTGCTTTTCTGGAATCTCGGAAATGTTCAGTTTTACGTATCAGTAATGGTTTAGTTGCCATTGATATTTAATTTTTTGGCTAAAAACGGTTACAATATCGGCTTAATAAAAATAATGTTGGATAGGTTTACAATGAAGTTTAGCGCGGTAATTCTCGCAGCGGGCAAAGGCACACGCATGTATTCAAACACACCAAAGGTTCTGCATACTCTTGCGGGTAAGCCGATGGTTAAACATGTTATCGATACATGTAATGGTCTTGGTGCTCAAAACATCCACTTGGTCTACGGTCATGGTGGTGAGCAGATGAAGTCTACGCTAGCGAGCGAGACGGTTAACTGGGCACTGCAAGCTGAACAGTTAGGTACTGGCCACGCGGTCGATCAGGCATCAGCACATTTCGCTGATGATGAAAAAGTACTCGTGCTATACGGTGATGTTCCGCTAATCTCGCCAGAAACCATTGAAAACCTATTAGACGCTCAACCAAACGGTGGTATTGCATTACTTACTGTCGTTCTAGATAACCCTATGGGTTACGGTCGTATCATTCGTCGCAACGGTCCTGTAGTGGCTATTGTTGAGCAGAAAGATGCATCCGATGAGCAGAAGCTTATCAAAGAGATTAATACTGGCGTTATGGTTGCAACGGGTGGTGACCTTAAGCGTTGGCTATCAGGCTTAAGCAATGACAACGCACAAGGTGAGTACTACCTGACAGACGTTATTGCAGCGGCTCACGATGAAGGCCGTGCGGTTGAAGCGGTTCACCCTGTAAACCCAATTGAAGTTGAAGGCGTTAACGATCGTTCTCAACTGGCTCGTTTAGAGCGCGCTTACCAAGCGGAACAAGCAGACAAACTATTGAAGCAAGGCGTAATGCTTCGCGATCCTAGTCGCTTTGACCTACGTGGTGAGCTTCAATGTGGTATGGATGTTGAGATTGATACTAACGTTATCATCGAAGGCAGCGTAAGCATTGGTGATAACGTGGTTATCGGCACTGGTTGTGTATTGAAAGACTGTGAGATTGATGACAACACTATCGTGCGCCCATACAGCGTAATCGAAGGTGCGACAATTGGTGAAGACTGTACGGTTGGTCCATTCACTCGCTTACGTCCAGGTGCCGACATGCGTAATAATTCGCACGTGGGTAACTTCGTAGAAGTGAAGAATACGCGTCTAGGTGAAGGTTCAAAAGCCAACCACCTGACTTACCTTGGCGATGCAGAAATTGGTCAGCGTGTAAACGTTGGCGCTGGTGCTATCACTTGTAACTATGATGGTGCTAACAAGTTTAAGACCATTATTGGCGATGACGTATTTGTCGGTTCAGATAGCCAGTTAATCGCTCCAGTAACGATTGGAAACGGTGCCACTGTTGGTGCGGGTTCTACAGTAACTCGTGATGTTTCTGAAAACGAACTTGTTATTAGCCGCGCTAAAGAACGCAAGATTGCGAATTGGCAGCGTCCGGTTAAGAAAAAATAGCCTCACTATAAATCAGATGATTGCGATAGAGCCAATAGCACTGCTACTGACTTTTTCTAAATTATCCTAGATGCAAAAAAGAGCGAGTAATCTCGCTCTTTTTTTGTTTTCGTGAAACTAGAAACTAGAAACTAAAAGTTAGTCTTGTTTCTCATCTGCCACTACACGAGAGTTATCCGGTGTAGCGAAGTGTTCAGACAGTTCTTTGTTTGAAATGATGTAGCCAACCCACAATGCGCCCAAACAAATAACCACCGCAATACCAGTAGCGCTTAGCGCTTGGCTCGCCATTGCTGCCACTAATGCACTTGCTAGGCCACTGATACTGATTTGCAGGCTGTTTTGCAAGCCAGCGGCTGTTGCTGGGCTTTGTCTTGCGCTTGATAAGGCACGGTTAACGACGATTGGGTAAAGTGCACCATTCGCTACAGCAATCAAACAGAAAGGCGCTAGTAAAGGCCAGATAGACGTCAACTCCCATTGTGATGCAATGAAAATAAGCATCGCAGCAACGCTGAACAAGCCAATAAGGTTACGTAATACTGGGCCATCACCGTATTTCTTCACCGCTTGCTTACCGAAGTAACCACCCGCCATGAATGCGATTGTTTGTGGGATAAAGCTAAGGCCGATGTCTTTTGCTTCATAACCTAGCTGAGCCATGATCTCTGGCATACCTGTTAAGTAAGCGAAGAACGCAGCTGATGCCGATGCAAACATCAAAACATTACCCATGTAAGGTTTTGATTTAAGAAGCGCTTTGATGTCTGTTTTGATCGACGTCTGTTTTACTTCTGGTGCTTCTTTTGGTTGAGCCATTGTTGTTGCGATCAACAGTGCTCCCATCAACGTTAACGTGATGAAGATACTATGCCAACCGAAGCTATCTGCCAGTAACACACCCAGTTGAGGTGCTAGTGCTGGTGACAACGCGACCAACGGCATGATGGTCGCAAAAATTTGCTGGCTGCTGCTTTGAGAGTAACGCTTAATAACCATTGCTTGCCAAATTACCGCAGGAGCACATACGCCGATCGCTTGGATAAAGCGCAATGTTAGTAGGTGCCATACTTCGGTGCTGAATGCCAAACCGAATGAAGCTGCAGTAAATATAACTAGACCAAGTGCTAGCGTATTGCGGTGACCATATTTGTCACTCGCTAGCCCCCAAAGAAGCTGACCCATCGCCATGCCGCCAAGGAATACGGTTAGAGACAGTGCAATCTGCTCTGGACCGGTTGCGAAATCGATTTCCATTGCCTTAAATGCAGGGAGGTACATATCAGTCGCAATAAAACCAAGCATTGAGAGTACTGCAAGGTAAACCAATTGAAATTTAGAAATATTCATAAGATGCCATTAAACTAAAGGTAGTGATGTTTTTATCATCAAAAAAATTGTTTGATAATCAGAGGTGAAAGTCCCTGTTTATTTATGCTGACATTCTATTTTTTAGAGCTGATAAAATAAAACGCTAAAATATGTGGTTATCAATCAAAAAATTTGAAGGCTTATGTTCTCTAAATCCTCTTTAGAAATGCTCGATACTGTTGCTCGCTTGGGCAGCTTCACTGCAGCTGCAGAACAATTGCATAAAGTGCCATCTGCGATCAGTTATGGTGTTAGGCAAGTAGAGCAAGAGCTTGATGTATTACTTTTCAGACGCTTACCGAGAAAAGTTGAGCTGACCCCTGCGGGTGAGTTATTTATCGAAGAGGCTCGTTTACTGCTCCGACAAATGGAGGAACTCAGTGCCCAGACTCGACGAGCAGCGCGTGGCTGGAAAAAAACTCTGCGCCTAACGCTCGATAATGTGGTTAAGCTCGATAAGATGAAGCCGATGATTGAAGAATTCTATCAAACGTTTGATTTTGCAGAACTTCAGATCAACATGGAGGTGTTTAATGGCTCTTGGGAAGCAATAGCGCAAGGCAGAGCGGATATCGTTATTGGCGCAACTTCAGCAATTCCGGTAGGCGGAGACTTTGAGGTTAGAGACATGGGGCAACTAGACTGGGCATTTGTGATGTCACCAAGCCACGCGTGTGTACGAGAGCAAAACCTCGATGAAGCTTTTGTTAGCCAGTACCCTGCAATATGTTTGGATGATACCTCGAGCGTGCTACCTAAGCGACACACAGGGCACTTTGCGAATCAAAGACGGCTGTTGTTACCTAATTGGTATAGCGCGATTGAATGCCTTAAAAATGGCGTAGGGGTTGGTTACATGCCAAGACACATTGCCGCGCCTATTATTGAGCAAGGTTTGCTGGTGGAGAAAATATTACCTGAGCCTAGCCCGCAGAGTCACTGCTGTTTGGTGTGGCGAAAAGACGATAACCATAAATTGATCGAATGGATGGTCAAATACCTAGGATCAAGTGAACAGCTTCATCAAGATTGGTTGGATCATCGTAAAGCACTTTAGTGATCTTTGTGTGAGGATCCTTTGGGGTTGAATTTATTTTTTCACCCATAAAAAGAGCGAGTAAATACTCGCTCTTTTTGGTTCGATAGCTTAACTCTTAAGACAAGAAGAACTTGTAGGAAGGGTTATCGGTTTCATCTTTGCATTGGTAGCCAAGTTCTTCTAAATGTTTAGAAAACTGAGCCAAATCGTCATCACCGAGTTCAAAACCACACAACACACGACCGTAATCAGCGCCGTGGTTACGATAGTTGAACAGGCTGATATTCCAGTGGGTACCTAAGGTATCAAGGAATTTAATCAATGCTCCTGGATATTCAGGGAACTCAAAGCTGTATAAGCGCTCTTTCAATGGTTTCGATGGTTTTCCGCCAATCATGTAACGAATGTGCAGTTTTGCCATCTCATCATCAGAGAGATCGACAACTGCATAGTCACCTTCACGTAGGTCATTGATGATGTGTTGTAGTTCTTCTTGGCCGCCTTGTAGGCGTACACCAACGAATATATTCGCTAGGCTTTCGTCGTTATGGCGGTAGTTAAACTCCGTCACTGCGCGTCCACCAATCAGATTGCAGAACTCTAAGAATGCACCTTGTCGTTCTGGAATCGTAACCGCAAGCAGACCTTCTCGCTTCTCACCTAATTCGCAACGCTCAGACACATAACGTAGACCGTGGAAGTTGGTGTTAGCACCAGAAAGTACCGTTGCCAGTTGCTTACCTTGCAGTTGGTTTTGCTCGGCAAACTTCTTAAGACCTGCCAGAGCAAGTGCTCCTGAAGGTTCAGCAATGGCACGAGTATCTTCAAAGATGTCTTTAACCGCAGAGCAAATCTCATCGCTAGAAACAGCTATGTGGCCATCAATGTACTGTTGGCAAAGGCGGAAAGTCTCTTCACCAATACGTTTAACCGCTACACCATCTGCAAACATACTGACCTGATCAAGCACGACTGGCTCACCGGCATCCAGTGCCGCTTTCAAGCAAGATGAATCTTCAGGTTCAACCGCGATGACTTTAATTTCAGGCATTAGTTGTTTTACCAACACAGCAACGCCAGCAGCTAAGCCTCCGCCACCCACTGGCACAAAGATATAATCCATGTGGCCATTTTGCTGCAGCATCTCCATGCCCATCGTACCTTGCCCAGCAATCACCAGTGGGTGATCAAAAGGAGGAACAAAGGTGAAACCATGTTCATCAGCAAGGCGTTCTGCCTCTGTTTTAGCTTCATCAAAATTGTTGCCATGCAGCACTACATTGCCGCCAAACCCACGTACCGCATCAACCTTGATATCAGGTGTGGTTTTTGGCATCACAATCGTGGTCTGAATACCCAATTTAGAACCCGACAGCGCCATGCCTTGGGCGTGGTTACCTGCCGATGCTGCAATCACACCAGCAGCTTTCTGTTGTTCAGAGAGGCTTGATACCATGTTGTAGGCACCACGCAACTTGAATGAGTGTACCGGCTGACGGTCTTCTCGCTTTAGCTGAACCTGATTTCCGATACGAGCACTTAGACGTGGCATATCTTGCAGGGGAGTCACAATCGCCGCTTCGTAAACCGGTGCTCTCAATATCTGACGCAGGTAATCTGCGCCAGTTTGTTTCTGGGGACTGGACGTGTCATCACTCATAGATTAGCCCTCAAGTTTAGACTTATCACGTACCGCGCCTTTGTCGGCACTTGTTGCCATGCTTGCGTAAGCTTTAAGTGCGAATGACACTTCACGCTGACGGTTTTCTGGCTTCCAACCCAATGTATCTTGTTTAGCGCGGCGTTCTTCTAGCTCGGCTTCAGGTACATCAAGCGTGATTGAACGGTTAGGGATATCGATAGTGATGATATCACCTGTGTTCACTAGACCAATGACGCCGCCACTTGCTGCTTCAGGTGAAGCATGGCCGATGGATAGACCAGATGTACCACCAGAGAAACGTCCGTCAGTTAGCAGCGCACAAGATTTACCTAAGCCCATTGATTTTAGGTAAGTGGTTGGGTAAAGCATTTCTTGCATACCCGGGCCACCTTTAGGACCTTCGTAACGAATAACGACCACTTCGCCGGCTTTTACTTTGCCCGCTAAGATGCCTTCTACTGCCGTATCTTGGCTTTCAAATACGATCGCAGGGCCTTGGAATTTAAGGTTATCTTCATCAACACCAGCAGTCTTAACGATGCAACCATCAACCGCGATGTTACCTGAAAGTACCGCTAGGCCACCTTCTTGGCTGAATGCGTTCTCTTTAGTACGAATACAACCTTCTTTGCGGTCATCATCAAGGCGGTCCCAACGACAGTCTTGTGAGAAAGCTTTGGTGGTACGGATACCAGCAGGACCAGCGCGGAAGAACTTAAGCACAGCTTCGTCTTCTGTCTGCATGATGTCGTACTGTGCGAGCTGCTCTTTCATGCTCAGACCAAGCACGGTGCGAGTTTGGTTGTTCAAAAGGCCTGCACGGTCAAGTTCACCTAGGATAGCCATTACGCCGCCAGCGCGGTGAACATCTTCCATGTGGTATTTAGGTGTTGAAGGTGCAACTTTACACAGGTGTGGAACGCGGCGAGACATGGCATCGATGTCATCCATATCGAAAGCAATGTCGCCTTCTTGAGCGGCAGCTAGAAGGTGAAGAACGGTGTTGCTTGAGCCACCCATTGCGATATCAAGCGCCATCGCATTATCAAAGGCTGCACGATTTGCGATATTGCGAGGCAGTGCTGAGTCATCATCTTGCTCGTAATAACGTTTAGTCAGATCGACGATACGTTTACCTGCATTGATGAATAGCTCTTCACGGTCTGCGTGGGTTGCCAGCATAGAACCGTTACCTGGCTGAGATAGACCAAGCGCTTCTGTTAGGCAGTTCATTGAGTTGGCAGTGAACATACCAGAGCATGAACCACATGTTGGACATGCAGAACGTTCAACTTGCTCACTTTGCTCGTCTGAAATTGTTGGATCGGCACCCTGAATCATTGCATCAACAAGGTCAAGCTTGATGATTTGGTCAGAAAGCTTGGTTTTACCTGCTTCCATTGGGCCGCCAGATACGAAGATCACTGGGATATTCAGGCGCATTGCTGCCATCATCATCCCTGGAGTGATTTTGTCACAGTTAGAGATACAAACCATTGCATCAGCACAGTGTGCATTAACCATGTATTCCACTGAGTCTGCGATAAGCTCACGCGATGGCAGTGAGTACAGCATGCCGCCGTGACCCATTGCGATACCATCATCTACAGCGATGGTGTTGAATTCTTTAGCGATACCGCCTGCTTTCTCGATTTCACCCGCGACCAGTTGACCCATATCTTTAAGGTGAACGTGGCCTGGTACGAATTGAGTGAAAGAGTTTACAACTGCGATGATTGGCTTACCGAAGTCATCATCTTTAACGCCAGTTGCACGCCATAAAGCGCGCGCACCAGCCATGTTGCGTCCGTGAGTAGTAGTTGCTGAACGATAGATTGGCATTGCTTAAATCCTTATAAAATATTTGGCTGTTGCTTACTTATTTGTCGGTGTTTGGTTTGTTGATGTGTGGTTTTCTGGGTAAACGTAGTCTAACCAGCCCCACTTATCTTCAGTGGTTCCATTGAATAAACCAAAGTAAGCCGCTTGAACTTTTTCAGTGATAGGGCCGCGTTTGCCTTCACCTACTGTAATTTTGTCTACACTGCGAACCGGAACGATTTCTGCCGCTGTGCCCGTCATGAATACTTCGTCTGCAAGATATAGCGCTTCACGAGCAATGTTTTCTTCACGGATTTCATAACCCATGTCTTTTGCTAGCGTCATGATCGAATCACGAGTGATACCCGGCAGAATTGCACTGGTCGCTGGTGGCGTTGATAAAATACCATCACGCACTACAAAGATGTTTTCGCCTGCACCTTCGGAAAGGTAGCCATCGACGCTCAGTGCGATACCTTCGTCGTAACCATTACGGCGTGCTTCACCACCAACTAGTAATGAAGATAGGTAGTTACCACCAGCTTTTGCGGCGGTAGGAATCGTGTTTGGAGCGGCACGGTTCCAGCTTGAAATCATCGCGTCCACACCATTTTCTAGTGCTTCTTCACCAAGGTAAGATCCCCAAGGGAACGCGGCGATGATTAGTTCCATCTCGGTGTCTTCTGGAGGGCAAACACCAAGGCCAACGTTACCAACAAAGCCCAACGGGCGAATGTAGGCTGACTCTAGCTTATTTTGACGTAGCGTTTCGCGAGTCGCTTCCATAATTTCTTCCTCAGTGTAAGGAATAGGGAAGCGGTATATTTTCGCTGAATTTTTAAGTCGTTTTGCGTGTTCAGGGTGGCGGAAGATAACCGGCCCTTTCGGCGTATTATAACAACGAACGCCTTCAAACACGGAAGTGCCGTAGTGCATAGCGTGAGTGAGAACGTGAACGTTCGCCTCTGCCCAAGGAACCATCTCACCGTTAAACCAAATATAGTCTGCTGTTTTAGCTGTCATGCTTACGGTTCCTTATGCATTTATCTTTTGTTGTAGGTTGTTATTTGGTAGTTCATTGCGGCTGATAGAGATAACGTCAACGGTACGCACATCCCATAGCTTTTCGATTTGATTCACTAAGAATGAAATCGGACGATCACTGTCTACAATGATCTCAACGCTCGCGACTTTGCTTTCTTGGTTTTGAGTTCCGGCTACTTGTTTAACGATGAAACCACGGTGACGGATGACACGAAGAACACGCTCTAGTAGTACAGGCTTATCATCAGCTTTGATGTCTAATAGGTATCTTTTCATATTATGTGTTCTCCAACATTTCACTGTTTGAAGCACCAGGTGGTACTAGTGGCCATACGTTTTCTTCTTCATCGATAAGCACATGAAGTAGATAAGCAGTTT
This sequence comes from Vibrio echinoideorum, assembly GCF_024347455.1. Lineage (NCBI taxonomy): Bacteria > Pseudomonadati > Pseudomonadota > Gammaproteobacteria > Vibrionales > Vibrionaceae > Vibrio > Vibrio echinoideorum. Next base: position 3,571,308 of record NZ_AP025483.1, on the reverse strand, counting down.
TACTCTCAAGCATCTCTTTAAGAGCGGGTCCTACTTCTTCTTTGCGAGTGATGGTTTTTCCTGGGATATCAAACGCTTTTGCTAGCATCACAAAGTCAGGGTTGTCATCCAAAATCGTCTCACTGTGGCGACCATTAAAGAACAGTGATTGCCATTGGCGAACCATACCTAAGCGAGAGTTATTAAGAAGAACCATCTTCACTGGGATTTGGCGACGTTTTAATGTGCCAAGTTCTTGCACGTTCATCATGAAAGAACCATCACCAGAGATAAGAATAGATTGGTCATCAGGACGACCAACCGATGCGCCCATCGCAGCAGGTAAACCAAATCCCATGGTGCCTAAGCCGGCAGAGGTGATGAAGTTTTGCGGATCACGAGGCTGAATGTGCTGAGCGGCCCACATCTGGTGCTGGCCAACGTCAGTTGAAACCATAGAGCTTGCAGGCATCATATCTGATAGCTGCTTCAACAATAATGGAGCAAATATAAGATCGCCTGGGTGGTCGTAGCGCCATTTGAATGAGGTGCGTAGCCCTTCAGAGTGATGAACCCAAGAAGAGATGTCTTGGCTCAATTCTAGCTGAGGCATGATCTTGTTGATGTCACCGCGAATTGGCGCATCAGCAAGACGCAATTTACTGAACTCTGCCGCATCGATATCTATATGGATAACTTTAGCGTGCGGTGCAAAGGTATCGAGTTTGCCGGTTACTCGGTCATCAAAACGAGCACCAACAACAATCAATAAGTCACTTTCTTGAACCACTAGGTTAGCGGCTTTAGTGCCGTGCATACCAAGCATGCCAAGGTAGTGTGGGTCGTCACGTTCAATAGTGCCTAAGCCTTTGAGTGTGCTTACGGCAGGCATTGGGTTAAGGCGTAAAAACTCACGAACTGCATCGGTTGCTTTCGCCAGTTGAACGCCACCACCTACGTATAAAACAGGGCGAGTCGCTTGAGATAAGAAGTACTGAGCTTGTTCAATGGCATCCGTTGTCACAACAGGAAGTGCTGGTGGTGTAAATTCAGGAAGAATTTTTACAGGGGATTCTGCTAGTTGAACATCTTTAGCGATATCGACAATAACCGGACCGGGACGTCCTGCTTTCGCAACGATAAATGCTTCAGCCAATGTTGGCGCAAGATCTTCAATGTCGGTAACGAGGTAGCTGTGTTTAGTACATGACAGAGACATACCAATTACATCCATTTCTTGGAATGCATCAGTACCGATGTGGGAGCTAGCAACTTGACCAGTGATAGCGACGAGTGGGATGGAGTCCATAAAGGCATCAGCAAGACCTGTTACTAGGTTCGTTGCGCCTGGGCCTGAGGTTGCCATACAAACAGCCACGTCTTGTGTTGCACGCGCCATACCAATGGCAGCCATTGCAGCACCTTGTTCATGGCGACAAAGGATGTGTTCAACACCGCCGTCATAAAGAGCATCGTAGATTGGCATGATGGCACCACCTGGGTAACCAAATACGGTCTCAATACCTTGTTGCTTGAGTGCGGATACGACTAGTTCTGCGCCTTTCATCGTAATCCCTCCGTATTACCTTTATTTTGGTCATTGTTTCCGTTGTCTTTGCACATCTTGTGCTCCCATTCTTCCTGTAAATCGGCAAGGCCGAAAATAATAAAATTATAAAAATCGAATCGCTAAATTAGAAAAAACCCCCGGACTTTTCAGTGCGGGGGTTTTTTCTAATTCGTGGTTACTTTTTTCCCACTCGCCCCCGCGTAGTCTCAATAATGACTACGATAATCAGGTTAATCAGTGCGTAAATGCGAGCGTTAAATATCATAAAATTCGAGTTTTCTCGTTTATTGTCTTAAGTAAATGTCTACATCTCTAGTGTTATCACACAAATCTGCTGCATGACAAGGGAAATGTCATTCTTTTTTCACATTAAAACACCATTCCACCACGCTATATAACAACCTTATTGCTTTGGTGAGCAACGAATATCCAGAGTGAATACTTTTAAATCAAAGACAAAGGAATGTTATGGGACTCGCGATAATTCATAGCCGAGCTAGTGTGGGTGTAGAAGCACCTGAAGTGACTGTAGAGGTGCATATCAGCAATGGAATGCCCGGTTTTACGTTGGTGGGTTTACCTGAAACGACGGTCAAAGAATCTAAAGATCGAGTGAGAAGTGCCATTATTAATTCTCGCTTTGAGTTTCCATCGAAAAGAATTACGGTCAACTTAGCCCCAGCTGATTTACCCAAAGAGGGAGGACGTTTCGATCTGCCAATCGCGCTTGGGATTTTGGTGGCGTCGGATCAGTTACCGACATCAAAAATAGCTCAGCATGAATTTATCGGAGAATTAGCGTTATCAGGAGAGTTACGTTCTGTTAAAGGAGTATTACCAGCGACACTCGCTGCTGATAACGTGCAGCGGTGTTTAGTAGTTCCTCATCATAACGGTGATCAAGCTGCGCTAGTGGGTAAGGGTGCGCATAAATCAGCACAAACGTTATTGGAGGTTTGCGCGGACCTGTGTGGTCAGGCTCAACTAGGGTTGTATCGAACAGAGCATCATCATGTCGATGTGTCTGATAATCGTGACTTACAAGATATTATTGGCCAACAGCAAGGCAAGCGAGCATTAGAGATAGCAGCGGCCGGTAACCATAACTTGCTTTTCCTTGGCCCTCCCGGGACTGGCAAGACGATGCTGGCCTCGCGATTGCGCGATCTATTACCTGAGATGAGCAATGAAGAAGCGATGGAAACGGCTTCGGTAGCTTCTTTAACGCAACAAGAGATCAATCAGTACAACTGGAAGCAACGACCTTTCCGTTCCCCACACCATTCGAGTTCGATGGCAGCATTGGTCGGTGGTGGCTCGATACCTCGCCCTGGTGAGATATCTTTGGCGCATAATGGATTATTGTTTCTTGATGAGATGCCAGAATTTGAGCGTAAGGTGCTCGATTCATTGCGAGAGCCGCTAGAGTCGGGCGAGATCATTATTTCACGCGTGGCAGGTAAGACGCGTTTTCCGGCGCGCTTTCAATTGGTGGGTGCGCTTAACCCAAGCCCAACAGGATATTACGAAGGCAATCAAGCCCGAGCCAACCCGCAGATCATCTTGCGTTATCTCAATCGCTTATCGGGGCCATTGCTTGATCGCTTTGATATGTCTCTGGAGATCCCTTTATTGCCTAAAGGGATGTTAGCCGAAGGCGGCGATCGTGGAGAGACGACTAAAGTGGTCAAAGAGAGGGTCAAACAAGCGCGCCAGTTGATGTTAGCTAGGAACCATAAGTCGAATGCACTGCTAGGTAGCCGAGAAATCGAAAAGTATTGTCCATTAAGACGAGAAGATGCGGAGTTTCTAGAGACGGCGCTGCATCGATTAGGCTTATCGATTCGTGCTTATCATCGAATCATCAAGGTAGCGCGAACTATTGCAGACCTAGAGGGTAATGAGCAGATTGAAAAGAAGCACTTATCGGAGGCGCTTGGCTATCGAGCGATGGATCGCTTGCTGAAACAACTCTCGGCTCAAGCTGTGTAGTCATGCCAATCGTAGTAAATAACGGGTCATTTATTTACTGTGATTGGTATACAAACAAGAAAGCCTGCTTTTTACGCAGGCTTTCGTTGTTATGAACTAATGGCTATGAGCAAGCAGTGAAGCCTAACTAGAACTTGTAGTTCAAACCGACTGAAACGATGTATTGCGATTCATCGTAGAAGGTAATGTTTGAATCACTGGTGCCGTAGCCCGCAAGAGAGACAAACGACCAGTTTTCCCAATCCATAAATCGGTCATATTCATACGCGGCGAAAAGGTTAATGTTGTCATCGCTGCGAGTTTTGTCGTAAATCGAATTGTTAGCATCGTAAGAGCGCTGGTTGTAGCCTGCGGTTAATGCGTATTGATGGCGACCCATGCCACCAAATAAACTCACTTCACCACCAAATTGGTCGTAAGACTCAGCGTTGCCGTCGGCATCTCTTGTTTGATAAATGATCGATGGGATAAGCATCATGGTGCGGCTCAATGGAACGCGGTATTGGCCTTTCAGGTAGAAAGTTTCGGCATCACGCTGTAGAGCTTCTTCAACTCGATCATCTTTCACATCTTTAGTCGCGTAGGCCATGTCTAGCGAGAATGCAGAACCTGCGATGCTACTTAATTTTAAACGAAAGGCATTGCCGGTTTCATCGGTTTTGCTTCGAGCAACGCCTTCTGCGTATGGATTCGCCCAAGTTTCACCTGACATAATGGTTGGCAGAAGTGACGCGTCGATAGTCATGCCTGACTCTAGTTGGTATTTATAACCAACCTCTAGCACTACAGTACCGGTTGCCACATCATCACGAGCAGTACCTGTGTACACCTGGTGATTTAGCTTTTCACCAAAGGTGTAAGCGACACTGCCTAAAGGTGCGACAAGAAATGAGCTTTCAGATGAGGCTTTCTGTTTATTTGACGAGAGGGTGCTATCAGCATCGGTATTAAAATTTGAGGTGGAAGAGGTTACCCCGGTATTGATAGAGATTTCACCACTGAAACCTTGTTCGTCTGCAAGTTTGGCAAAGGCTGGCGAAGCAACAACGCTTAATGCGAGAAGTGTGATTTTTATTTTCATTTAAGGGCTCCTTGCCCACCGGTTCTTAGGACGGGTTATTAATATCAGTAAAGCTCTGAGTTTTATGGCTGATTATTTATCAATGATGATTTTTGAACTAGGAAAAAAAAGGAAGCCGAAGCTTCCTTTAATCATTACCTTACTTCTTTAACAAGAAGTTAACCAGCTCGAAGTATTCATCGAGAGAGTTAATACCTTGAGCGTCAATCAGGTAGCGGTTGTTTACTACAACAGCTGGAACGCCGGACAAGCCGCTGTCTTTGAATGCTTTGTCGAAGCGACGAACCATCGAATCTACCGCAAAACCATTGTATGCCGCGTCGAATTTCTTAGCATCAACACCTTCGTCTAAGAAGATTTGACGCAGTTCTGCTTCATCTCTTGGTGGCTTGTTCATAGTGTGGATGCGGTTAAACATCACTGGCACCATTTTATCTTCAACTTTTAATGCGATCATGGTTGCGTAAGCTTTGCTCATTGGCAGGCCCATATTGCCACCCATGAATGAAACATGGTTCTTCTGTAGCTTAGCGTCTTTAGGAAGCTGCTGTTTTAACTGCTGGATGATAGGCTCAAAGCTATTACAGTGTGGGCAGTAAAAAGAGAAAAACTCTGTCACCATTGGTTTCTTTGATGCTTCTAGATCGAGGACTTTGTAGTGCTCACCTTCGTTAAATTTCGCAGCGTGAGCGGATAGGCTCAACATGATCAATGAGAAAAATGCGAATAGCTTTTTCATTTATCCAATCTCCATTATGTTTGAATTTTTATCTAGTTGTATGTTGCGATTGTTGTTACCACTGAGGCATTAACGAAAGTGGTGGTTCTTGCAGGGTAGCAATTTGCTCTTTACAAGCAAGTACTTGTTGCTCCCAATATTTAGGGTCATTAAACCATGGGAAGGCCAAAGGAAAAGCAGGATCGTGCCATCGTTTTGCTAACCATCCCATGTAATGCACCATACGTAGACCGCGCAGTGGTTCGATTAGTTTCAGTTGTGATGGATTAAAGTCACAAAACTCCTGATAACTTTCCAACAAAATATCCAACTGCATCAGCTTATCTTGGCGTTCGCCGTTAAGTAGCATCCACAGATCTTGTACCGCAGGTCCATTACGTGAATCGTCGAGATCGACGAACATCGGTCCGTCTCGCCATAAAATATTACCTGGGTGGCAGTCGCCATGTAGGCGAATATTATCAACCTCTGTCGGCCATTGGTGTTCTAACTCTTTGATCAGTAAATCGATATCGTTAAAGAAAGCATTCTCTAAATGTGTTGGAATAAATTGGGATCTTTCTAGAATTTTACGAGGCTGATAGAGGTATTCATCTAAGCTAATGGTTGGGCGGTGCTGGAATGTTTTACCTGCACTTGCTTTATGAATTCGACCAAGGAAGCGTCCTACACCTTCTAATTGGTTTAAGTTATCCACCTCGTACTGCCTGCCACCCACACTTTCAAACAGTGTAAACAGATAGCCTTTATATTCATGTAAGGTTTCACCATTGATGCGTATCGGTGGTGCGACTGGAATTTCTTGATCGATCAGCTCAAGTGTAAAGTCGTGCTCTTCTTGTATCTGTTCTGTGGTCCAACGTTGTGGACGATAAAATTTCACAACGTAGCGTTTACGGTCTTCATCTATAAATTGATATACCCGGTTTTCGTAGCTGTTGAGGGCGAGCAGGCCTGATTCCGCTCGAACTCCAATGCTCTCCAGTGCGTACCACATGAAGTCAGGTGTTAAGTTATCAAAGTTAAAGGCTTGTATCGTCATAGAATAAAAAAGGCTCATTACTGAGCCTTTTTCCATTTATTGGGTATGTATACCAACTGTTGAGGTTGTTGGTATTAGAGCTTCTTGATAAAGCGGCTTTCGACTTCCATCGTAAACTCTTCATTATCCGAGAGTATAAACTGAATTGTCGAAACTGGTGAGCTGAGTTTTTCTGGATCGACGCCCAAACTGATAGGCAGGTTCAAAACCTCGCCCGGATCGACAGTAATGGTTTGTTTACCGTACCAGATAGAATCAGGCAGCCCGCTGACATCAAGCTTGTACTCTTGTTCTTGCTGAGTTTTGTTGATCACCTTTAAGGTGTAAGTATTTTCAACAAGCCCTTGGTTATTGATTCTAAATAGCTGATTTCTGTCACGCAACACGCTTAGTCCTGCCGGATCAACACTCGCTATCTGTGCAAAGAACAAACCCAACATGACGATCAATATAGCGCCATAACCTAGCAATTTAGGGCGCATTACCTTGGTTGTGTGACCATCGAGCCTGTGTTCAGTGGTGTAATTGATCAGTCCTTTCTCATAACCCATGCGTTCCATTGTGTTATCACAGGCATCAATACAGGCACCACAGTTAATGCATTCGTATTGAAGACCATCACGGATATCGATACCCGTTGGGCACACTTGTACACATAGGTTGCAGTCAATACAGTCACCAAGGCCTAGTGCTTTATGATCGGCTTTGCGAGAGCGAGGACCACGGCTTTCACCACGCTCGGTGTCATAACCTACGATGAAAGTGTCTTTATCAAACATAGCTGACTGGAAGCGAGCGTAAGGACACATGTGCAGACAAACAATTGAACGCATCCATCCGGCATTGGCATAAGTACATCCAGCAAAGAACAATACCCAAAACACAGGCCAGAAAGTCGAGTTTAAGGTAAAGAAGCCAACAACCAATTCTTTGATTGGGATGAAGTAGCCCACAAACGTTAAGCCTGTTGCGATGGCAATCGCCCACCATGCAATGTGTTTGAGTGTTTTTCTGATCGCTAGGTTGGCGGTGAGCTTGTTTGAATCTTGTTTTCTTCGTTTATTGGCAGCACCTTCTAACTTCTCTTCGAACCAGATGTACATAAAGGTCCACACGGTCTGAGGACACAAGTAGCCACACCAAACACGGCCTAAAAAGGTAGTGATAAAAAACAGGCCGAACGCAGCAATCATAAATAGGATGGCGAGGAGCGTCAGATCTTGCGGGTACAACGTGGTGCCAAAGAAGTTGAACTGTTGGCTGCCGATATCGAGCAAGATCGCTTGTCGTTCACCAAATGGAATCCATGGGATAAGCGCAAAAAGTAAAAGTAAGAACCAACCACCATAGCGGCGCAATTGTTGGAATTTACCTTTGCTTTCTCGAACATAGATTCGGTTACTTGGGTTAAATCGATCTCCATTACCTTTATGTGTTTTCGGGTTAAAGGTTTTAGGCGTCACATCTTTGATATCGATTTTATCCTGACTCATGGACTATCCTTTTTGTGGCATGTTTGCCCTGTTAAAGAGGGCATGACGACATTACTTGAAAGTATGGTTTAGAGAACCTATTGAAATTGAGCTTGGTGCATTTGTTGTTATCGCACTCGCTCTTATTATTTTAGAAGATTCTTATGGATGGCGATTATAGCGACAATCTTGTTCTCATTTCTTTAACGCTATCAACCTTTAACAACAAAAGTCATAACAGTTGTGACGAAAAAATAGCGAACAGAAACAAAAAAGCGACCGAGTGGTCGCTTTTTAGAATTGAGCAATTTATTTATAAGGCAATTAAGCTTTAACGCATTTAAGCAGTTAAAGGATGCCACGCGCTTTTAGAATCGCGGTTTTGAAATCATCTTCTTGGTCTTTTTTAAGGCCTGGGATCATTTCATCTTTTTCACTGTTACGCATTTTGAGGTGATAGATCAGAACGTCGTCTGTCAGTTCTTCAAGTTTACCTTCGTAGCCAGCTTCTTTTGATAGCTTAATGATGAACTGTAATAAGTTAAGCTCTTGATCTTTCTGCCACTCAGGCTCCATCAGCTCAAGTAGTTCTTCAATGCGGTGACACTTCATACTTTATTCTCCACAAATTTTATAATGATTTGTGACTAAGGTATCAAATCGGATAGGGAATACCAATGTGTAAACGCATTTCAGGACGATAGAGAGCAAGAAAAAAAGCGCAGTAAAAACTGCGCTTTTTGTTAAGCGGCTTTAATTACTTTTGTTGCAGTCGGTGCTAATAAAGCAGTCTTCTCAACTAAAGTCATTGTTGGAGCCAATTTCTTTGCCATTGGAGCGGCTGCAAAGCCACTACGACGACGCATCGCACTACGGTTGGTGTGCGAGAACCTGACAGGTGTTGGGCGCATTAAGTTACCTAACGGTCAGGCATATCCATTGCCAATCTAATGGCCTGATTTACCATGAGATCCGCCTCAATTTCTTGAAGAGTCACTCGTCTGGCTTTCGCCAATCCGAATAATAAATCAGGATAATGATATGCATGCATATCAAGGCTAAGATTATCACTATCTAAGTTATCGATCGACGCCTGAGTGATAAATAGACGATATTAGAGCTAAAATAGTGTGAGCAGTATATTTGAGTTTGAACCTCTTTCAGGCTTAATATGATGTTTTAAAGGAGGTGCATATGTCGTTCTTGAAGAAAACGTTAGCAAGTTTTGGTATTGGGTCTGCCAAGGTGGATTCTGTATTGCAACAGGAAGTGCTTTACCCAGGGAAAAAGGCGAGCATTATTGTGCATGTGTATGGTGGCTCTCAGCCACAGGAGATAGATAACATCGATCTGAACCTGTGCTGTCGTTATGTAAAAGAAGTCACCATGAATTCCCAAAGACAAGAAGGTGGCCATAAACGCCGAATGCACCAGACGTACTCATTGGCAAAATGGAGTCTGCCGTATGCCTTTGTTATTCAGCCGGGAGAAACCCGCGATTTTGAATGTGAATTTGATGTACCGCTGAATACCCCAGTCACGATTGGTGATTCAAAGGTGTGGCTTGAAACAGGGCTCGACATTGCGATGGCGATTGACCCATCGGATAAGGATATTCTAACGGTTCGCCCTGATGCACTCCTCGATGGTATTTTTAACGAACTCGAAGCTCACGGGCTGCGGATTCGCCAAGTTGAATGCGAAGCGGTGGATGGTTTTGAACTGCCATTCGTACAAGAGTTCGAGTTTGTGCCGACTACTGGCCCTTATCATGGCCGTTGGCGTGAATTGGAGGTTGTCGCTCATCGTGGTGAGACAGAACTTAAGTTGTGGTTTGAGATAGACCGCAATCGCGATGGCGCAAAAGGCATGTTGGCGAGTTTGCTGGGAATTGGTCAGCTACAGCGTCAATTGAGCGTCCCGCTTGATACCTCACCAGAAGATGCCGGTAAGATGGTGGTTGAGTATTTAGAAAGCGCGTCTTAGCGGAATCGCATATATTCACCTAGTCACAACGGTTAGCTTATCGCACATCTTAGAAGCCATTTTGTCATAAAAATTTAAGCTTACACGTGTAAGCTTAATGTGCAATACTAGTCTAATCGAACATTTACTCTAGTAGGATACTCATGTCTGCATCATCAGCCAGCGAATACAGTGACATCGAAGAGCGCGCTAATGCGATAACCCATGGTTTGGGTGTCGTACTTGGCGTAGTGGGCCTGATCCTGTTATTGATTCGTGCGTTTGATTACCAAGCTGACATGCTAACCATTACCAGTATGACGGTATACGGCAGCAGCATTATCCTTCTCTTTCTTGCTTCCACGCTTTACCACTCGATCACCACAGAAAAAACCAAGCGCTTACTCAAAACGCTCGATCATTGTGCGATTTATTTACTTATTGCAGGTAGCTACACGCCTTTTTTATTAGTCGGTTTGAGAACCCCGTTAGCGATGGGCTTGATGGCGGTGATCTGGGGAATTGCGCTGGTGGGCATCATCATGAAGATTGCTTTCGTATACCGATTCAAGCGCTTATCGCTGTTCATTTACTTGGCGATGGGTTGGCTATCTTTGATTGTGGTTTATCAATTGGCGATGAACATCAATATCGGTGGTTTGGTATTGCTGGCGGTCGGTGGGGTGATTTACTCGCTGGGTGTCATTTTCTATGTGGCAAAACGCATCCCTTATAACCATGCCATCTGGCACCTGTTTGTGTTGGCGGGCTGCGCTTGCCATTTCTTCGCTATTTACTTGTACGTGACTCCGGTTTAACGAGCTAGCACCTCAACAATTTCAGCTTTGATTTGATACTCTGGATATTGATCAACAGCTAGGTTGAGCGACGTACCTTCGGCATCGGTTTTTGGTCGAAGGTAGGTATCTGCCATACGCTTTATCGATTTCCAAACCGCTACTGTTTTCTCTTCTAATAATTCACCACTTGGTGAATACACACCTAACTTCAAAGACACTAAGATCACAGCCTGCGTACCTTGATTGGTAATCGCCGTTGGGATGATCAGCTCACCATCTTCATAGTGGCTAGCACCGAGCACCACATCTACTCCAGATTGAGATAGCTGTAAGCTTGGTTTTTTACTATCAACGACAATCGTAGTGCCACGCACATTAGTCGCGACTGGGACGGCTACAACAGGCACCGTTGCGACTGGCGTTGCGGTTGTTGTTTCTATTGTTTGTTTCTCCACAACATATTGCCAAGTAAAGTCATCTTTTAGCAGTATTTGCTTCCCATCTTGCAGAGCCACGACTTGGTCGGCGAATGCAGAGCTCATACATACTGAGTTTGCGAGCAGCACGCTTGCGATAAATAGGGGTGATTTCATCTGTGTTTCCTTGATTTTTCGCGCAATTAGCGTCGCCAAAAGGCTGGGAAAAATAAAACAATGAGCGTCAATATTTCGAGTCTGCCCATCAGCATTCCCAAACTTAATAGCCATTTAGCAGCGTCTGGTAATGGAGCAAAGTTCCCTGTTGGGCCTATCACGCTCCCCATACCTGGGCCGACGTTGGCAACGGCAGTGATAGCGCCAGATATGCTGGTTACAGGATCAAGCCCCATCGCACTCAGCCCACCGGCAATTAAGATAATCGTGATAAAGAACATCAAACCAAATGCGACTAGAGAACGCACGATGTCATCACTGACTGGGCGTTGGTTGTAGCGTTGAACGAACACACCTGATGGGTGAATCAGCTTCATCATTTGTTTATGCAGCATGGTCATGGCGATTTGGAAGCGGAAGATTTTAATCCCGCCAGAGGTTGAACCTGAACATGCCCCTGCCATCATCAGAAAGGCAAATAACGTAGTTGGCAGTGCGCCCCAAGCTGTGAAATCTTCAAGGCCAAAGCCTGTTGTGGTGACCACTGACACGATGTTGAACATCGAGACTCGTAGTGCATCCATTGCGCTATAGCCATCTCTAACCACCAACCAAGTCGATATTACGGCACTGGTGACCAAGAATAGGTAAGTAAAGCCTCTTACCTGCGCATCTTTATAGAGTATTGCAAGCTTTCTGCCGCGCAGTGCGCTAACAAACAGTAAGAACGGCAGGCCACCAAGAAACATGAACACCGTTCCGACCCAGTGAGCACTATTAGAGAAGTGATTCATGGAGCCGTCTGAGGTTGAGTAACCACCAGTAGAAAGAGTGGTGAATGCGTGGTTGATTGCATCGAAGATGCTCATTCCTGCAAACAGGTAGCTAACTATGCACAAGCCCGTAAGGACTAGATAAACCGCCACGATGTTCTTCGCTACGGTTTTCGCTCTAGGGCTGCTTTTATCAGACCAATCGGATGATTCAGTTTGGAATAGGCGCATACCACCAACGTTGAGCATCGGTAGTACAGCCACCGCCATTACGATGAATCCTATACCACCAAGCCATTGCAATATTGAACGCCACAGTAGAATGCTTGGCGCCATGCTATCCAAACCACTCAATACGGTTGAACCCGTTGTAGTGATACCAGACATGGTCTCGAAGTAGGCGTCAGTAAAGCTGATGTGGTTAATGAAAACAAAAGGCAGAGCTGCAAAGGCACTGGCAATAGTCCATACCAGAGAGGTGATCAGGAACATGTCCCGCACCCCTAATCGAAATTTAGCGGAACGGCCTAAATTCAAGCAGATAAACGCCACAATGTGCGTGATCACTACAGATTTACCAAACTCGAGAAAACCACCAGTGCCTGTAACGAAGGCAACTAATGTTGGTATGTACATGAAAAGGGCGAGTTTTGATAACACCAACCCAATCACTAATAATATCGGACGAAAATTGACCATAGCTTAATAGACCATAGCTTTAATAGATCACCGTTTTAATAGACCACAGCTTTGTGCCGAGCGCGGTTCTCATGAGAAAAATCTCACAAGAAGAGGGCTACAAGAAGAAGGGGCTCGGTTGGAAAAGAGACTCGACATCGGGCACGTATTTTTTATCCACTAGGAACATAACTACATGGTCATCTTGTTCGATTACGGTTCTATCGTGTGCGATAAGCACCTCTTCTCCGCGAACAATTGCACCGATGGTAGTACCTGGTGGTAGTTTGATGTCGCCAATCGCTCTGCCGACAACCTTGGATGTGGTTTCGTCACCGTGAGCAATGGCTTCAATCGCTTCTGCGGCACCGCGACGCAGTGATGATACGTTTACAATATCAGCACGACGAACGTGAGTGAGCAGCGCAGAAATTGTTGCTTGCTGCGGAGAGATCGCAATATCGATCACACCACCCTGAACCAGGTCGACATAAGCACCACGCTGAATCAGTACCATTACCTTCTTGGCACCCATTCGCTTAGCGAGCATGGCTGACATGATGTTGGTTTCATCTTCGTTAGTTAAGGCGATGAATACATCAACTTGATCGATGTTCTCTTCGGTGAGTAGCTCTTGGTCTGCGGCATCACCACAGAATACGATGGTGTTTTCTAGCTCTTCAGACAGCTTCTCAGCTCGGGTGTAACTGCGCTCGATTAGCTTGATACTGTAGCTTTGTTCAAGACGCCTTGCCAAGCTTGCACCGATGTTACCGCCACCAACAATCATGATACGGCGGTAAGGCTTTTCTAAGCGTTGTAGTTCACTCATTACCGAGCGGATATGGTTACTCGCTGCCACGAAGAACACTTCATCATCGGCTTCAATGATGGTGGTACCTTGTGGGCGAATTGGTCGACCTTGACGGAAGATAGCCGCAACACGAGTATCAATGTGAGGCATGTGCTCACGTAGTGCGGAAAGTGCGTTACCTACCAATGGACCGCCGTAGTAAGCTTTTACCGCGACTAAGCTAACCTTTTGTTCAGCAAAGCTAACTACTTGCAGTGCGCCTGGATATTGGATAAGGCGCTCGATGTAGCTAGTAACGAGCTCTTCGGGTGCAATTAGGTGATCGACCGGTATCGCCCCCGACTTAAAGAGTGCTTCTTTCTCTTCTAGGTATTGAGGAGAACGAATGCGGGCAATTCGGTTTGGCGTATTGAAAAGAGAGAAGGCAACCTGACATGCAGCCATGTTGGTTTCATCCATATTGGTTACCGCAACCAACATATCGGCATCTTGTGCACCTGCTTCACGTAACGTGTTTGGGTGGCTGGCATAACCGTTGATAACCCTCAGGTCATATTTATCCTGAAGTTCACGCAGTCGGTCAGCGTTACGATCGACAATAGTGATATCGTTGTTTTCACCAACTAGGTTTTCAGCAAGGGTACCGCCAACTTGTCCAGCACCTAGGATAATGATCTTCATAGCCTGTCTCTTTTCTTTACCGTAGTAATCCTAGTGATCTGATTTTTCTTTGATGACTCACTAGAAAGAAACAACGGCTAAGAAATTAAATTCTTAGCCGTTGTTAGTTGTTATGCCTGTTTTACTAGAACTGCGTAGTAGAAGCCATCCATATCTTCTTCTCCAGGCAGTATTTGACGACCCGGATTTTCGATATCAGACCCAACAAGTGTTGCGTTCTCTGTACGCTCTAGGAACGCCTTCACTTGCAGCACATTTTCTTGCGGCGTGATAGAACATGTCGCATAGACCATGGTGCCGCCTTCTTTCAGCTGATTCCACATTGCATCCATGATCTCACTTTGCAGTTCTGCTAGTGCGTCAATATCAGATGCGCGGCGTAGCCACTTGATGTCAGGGTGGCGACGGATTACACCCGTTGCTGAACATGGAGCATCAAGCAGGATGCGGTCAAACTTATCACCCATCCACCACTCTTCAGGGTAGCGAGCATCGCCACAGATTACGTCGGCGCGCAGTTGTAGGCGTTCTAGGTTATCGTAAACACGGTCTAGACGTTTGATATCACAGTCAATCGCAACCACTTCTGTGTCTTTAGTATGCTCAAGAATGTGCGCGGTTTTACCACCTGGCGCTGCACAACAATCTAGGATTAGCTCACCATCTTTTGGTGTTAGGTAATCAACGGAAAGCTGAGCGGCTGCGTCTTGTACTGATACCCAACCTCTGTCGAAGCCAGGAAGCAAAGTAACATCACAAGGCGCTGCTAATTTTATGGCATCTGCAGCTTCAGGGTGCAGTGTGTATTCAATGTTTTCGTTTTTCAGTAGTTCGGCGTACTCGTCACGAGTGTGGTGCTGACGGTTTACGCGCAACCACATTGGTGCCTTGCTGTTGTTTGCTTCAATTAATTGCTCCCACTGATCTGGGTAGCTTTCTTGAAGCATTTTTAGAATCCAGCTTGGGTGAGTGTATTTACCCGCATTGTGGCTAACCGCTTTTTCATCCAACTCTTCTTGGTCACGCAGGTAGCTACGTAACACAGCGTTGATCAAACCGCTTAGGCTTGGACCACGCAATGTTTTGGTTGCCTCAACAGTTTCAGCAACTGCAGCATGCGAAGGAATACGCATAAAGCTCAGTTGGTAAATACCCACTAAAATTAGGTGGTGGAATACACGCTTTTTGCCTTTAAGTGAGTTGTCCATTAATTCGTTAGCGATTGACTCTAAGCGAGGCAAGTAACGAAGTGCACCGTAGCAAATCTCTTGCAGTAGAGCATGGTCTCGCGGACGAATCGTTTTTTGAGCCGCAGGGAGAGCGTGTGAAAGAGAGTGGCCTTTGTCGACAACTTGGAATAGGACATTTGCAGCAGCAGCGCGAACATTCATGAGGGATACCGAATATTTATTTGAATACATGAGGGCATCTCTGCCCTCGTAAAGGTTTTCTAAGCTATTTTATCTAAAGCTACACGTTTCTAAGTGCATATAAAGTAGCTTTAAAGTGGTTAAGAAAGTTGAGTACCAACTTCAAACCAGCTTGCACGTGAGTTCAAGATATCCTGAACTGACATGGCTTTCTTACCTGGAACTTGTAGCTGTTCCAATACAAGTACTTTATCGCCAGTAGCAACATAGATACCCGTTTTATCAGCTTTGATAATTGTGCCAGCTGGCGCAGATGTTGATTCTTCATCAACACGTGTTTGCCAAACCTTAATGCTTATATCTGCATCAGAGCTGCTATCAACAATCGCAAAGTGACTCATTGGCCATGGATTGAAAGCGCGTACACAACGTTCGATGTGTTCTGCACTGTCATTCCAATCAATTTTAGCTTCTTCTTTGCTTAGCTTCTTCGCGTAGTTAGCAAGTTCGTCGTCTTGCTTTTCTGCGACGGCTTTACCTGAAGCGATGTTTGCTAAACAATCAACAAGAGCATCAGGGCCAAGGCCAGCCAACTTCTCGTACATTGAAGCGCTCGTATCTGTAGCTTCGATTGGTAGCGTTGCGATGCTTAGCATATCACCGGTATCTAGGCCGATATCCATCTGCATGATCGTTACGCCTGTCTTTTTATCACCAGCCCAGATAGAGCGTTGGATAGGAGCAGCACCACGCCAGCGCGGTAAGATAGAACCGTGCACGTTGATACAACCCAAGCGAGGTGTATCTAATACAGCTTGTGGAAGAAGCAAGCCGTAAGCTACGACAACCATGATGTCAGCATTCAAATCGGCTAGTTCTTGCTTAGCTTCATCTGACTTGAAGTTTTCGGGTTGGTAAACCGGAATATTATTTTCAAGTGCGATGTTTTTTACTGGACTCGCAGTCAGTTTTTTACCGCGGCCTGCTGGACGATCTGGCTGTGTGTAAACAGCAATAACTTCATGCTCCGAAGACAACAACGCCGCCAAGTGACGGGCGGCGAAATCCGGAGTACCTGCGAAGACAATTCTTAAAGATTGACTCAAGGTAGACTTCCTTCTTAATTTAGTAATAGCAGCGGTTATTAACCTTGTTTCTCGTTGAAACGTTTAATCTTCGCTAGCTTATCTTGAATACGTTTGCGTTTTAGTGGCGATAGGTAATCAACAAACAACTTGCCTTCTAGGTGGTCAAGTTCGTGCTGAACACAGATAGCCAATAGATCATCGGCGTCGAATGTGAATTCGTTGCCATCGCGATCTAGTGCTTTAACCGTTACTTCTGCAGCGCGAGGTACTAGAGCTCGAGCGCCTGGTACAGATAGGCAGCCTTCTTCGATACCATCTTCGCCACGCTTATCGGTAATTTCAGGGTTGATCAGAACAATCGGTTCATCACGTGTTTCTGAAATATCGATAACAACGATGCGTTGGTGGAAATCTACTTGCGTTGCCGCAAGGCCGATACCTTCTTCGTCGTACATGGTTTCAATCATGTCATCGACTAACTTTTGAATCTCTGGGGTAACTTCTTTTACCGGTTTCGCCACGGTACGTAGACGATCATCTGGTAATGTTAATACTTGTAATACAGACATATACACTCGAAATATTGAACTGTGCCGAAACAGCTTAAACCTTGTTGGCTCAATTCTAGACATTTTAGAGGTCAAATGACAGCATCCTGAAGTTAATTCTCTAATCAGATGTCATATATTCAGACCAAGGAACCTAGGTCATGCGTCATTTTTCTCCCACTTTTTCTCTTATTTGTGCCTCGCTTTCGTTCGCCGTTATGGCTGGAAATAGTGAGCAACCTTTAACCATTAAACAAGGCGCACCCGAGGCGTATGTGGTGGTTAAGGGTGATACCTTATGGGATATATCTACGATGTACCTCGATAGCCCATGGTTGTGGCCAAGGTTATGGCAGGTAAACCCTGAAATAGAAAACCCTCACCTTATTTACCCTGGAGATAAATTATCTTTGGTTTGGATTAATGGCGAGCCTGTATTGAGCCTCAAACCCGTTATCAAGCTTAGCCCTAAGATTCGCATCTCTGAGAAGAAAGCAGTACCTACCGTGAATGAGGGCCTGGTTCTGCCGTATTTACAATCTGACCGCTTGGTTGAGCAACAAGATATTCAATCGGCTCAACGAGTGCTAGGGACGAGTGATGGAAAGAGATTTTTATCGGGTGAAGACCGGTTGTTTATCTCGGGCAACCAACAGCATCAAAATTGGGGTATCTACCGCGCCGTTGAAACCTACCACCGACAGCAACCTCAAGCGAGTATGACCTCGTTACGTTTGGTCGCCACGGCACGCTTAAAAGAGGTGGATGCTGAGTTCAGTAGTTTACAGATAGAGACTCAGCTGCAAGAGGTGTTACTTAATGACTTCGTGTTACCAGAGCTTGGCGTTGATCTGGTGAAGCTCTCAACCACGTTTTACCCTGCGCCTAGTGCTGCGGGTCAGTTTGCCAATATCTTGGGTTCATTAGATGGCAGCCAATACAGCGCAAAGAATCAGGTGGTGGTTATCAATAAAGGCTCACAGGACAATCTTCGCCAAGGCTCTATGTTTACCCTCAGCGAAAGCGGCGCTGTGGTGTTTGGTAAGCAAGGTGAATATAGCTACAAAGAGTCTGCGGCGAGCGATAAGGTGCAATTGCCAAGTACCTCACTCGGTAGTTTGATGGTCATCCGCCCTTATGAGTATTTTAGCTTAGCTTTGATTACTCAGAGCTCTAAGCCCGTGAGTAATGATATTTTGGCAGTATCGCCTGTGGATCTTGTTTTGACGGAACAAGTTAAGGGCTCAGAGTGAATGAGCAACAACTTAGCGCTTGGCTCACGCTGAGTTTTGTTCCGCAATTGGGTGGCAAGCGACTTTCTCGCCTGCTGAGTATCGATTCCCCTTCTAATATTGTTGGTTACTCAAGCCCGCAACTGCAAGCGATTGGCTTGTCAGCTAAGCAAATCTCCTATTTAAGAGAGCAAGCCCCAAGAGAAGTGGAGGCTTGCCTAGCATGGCAAGCAAGACAACCCAACCATCACATCATTACCCCGAATTGCTCGCATTATCCCAAACTGCTGAATGAGGCCGCCTCTGCGCCAAGCGTGCTTTTCGTTAAAGGTCACGTTGAAAAACTGATTGAGCCTCAAATCGCTATGGTCGGCAGTCGCAATGCCAGTCTCGAAGGGTTGCAAACCGCGAAGTCCTTCGCCAAAGAGTTCGTCCAAAACGGTTTGATTGTAACCAGTGGGTTAGCGCTAGGCATCGATGGTTATGCTCATGATGGCGCTTTGGATAAAGGAGGAGAAACCTTTGCCGTATTAGGCTCAGGTCTTGATTCTATCTACCCAGCACGACACAGAAATTTAGCCGATAGAATTTGTGATAATGGTGCGTTGATTTCAGAGTTCCGTCCAGACGCCAAACCCAGACCTGAACATTTTCCTCGTCGTAACCGTATTATTAGTGGCTTATCTTTGGGAACATTAGTTATTGAGGCGGCTGAAAAAAGTGGTTCTTTAATTACGGCTCGTTATGCCTTAGAACAAGGTAGGGAAGTGTTTGCGCTCCCAGGCTCGATCCATAGCCCAACCAGTCGTGGAGGCAATAGCTTAATTAAAGCTGGCGCATGTTTGGTACAGAGTGCTCAAGATGTATTGGTTGAAATAAAGAGTCTGTTAAACTGGTCTATAGATCAACAGCCAAGCTTGTTCGAACCCTCACAAAGTATGGGTGAGAATGAACAATTGCCATTTCCACAGCTGTTCGCTAACGTAGGGCTAGAGGCGACACCCGTTGATATTTTGGCACAGAGAACCCATATACCTGTGCATGAGGTCATGATGCAGCTTTTAGAGCTTGAGCTCTCAGGGCATGTTGTTGCAGTTTCCGGTGGCTATATTCGAAAGGGGAGAGGCTAAGCTATGATGATGGACATACTGATGTACTTGTTTGAAACCTACATCCATAGCGATTCTGAATTGCAGGTGGATCAAGACGAACTTGAAGATGAGCTTCTTCGAGCAGGGTTTCACCAAGATGATATTTATAAGGCCCTCCATTGGTTGGAAGATCTTGCAGCATTGCAAGATACGGACAATCAAGCGGCGATTACTATGTGTTCCAATACCTCGATGCGTATTTATACCAGTCGAGAGATTTCACGTATTAATATGGAGTGCCGAGGTTTCTTATTGTTCCTTGAACAGATCAATGTACTCACGACAGAGATTCGTGAAATGGTGATTGATCGTGTGATGGGGCTTGAAACCAGCGAATTTGAATTGGATGATCTGAAATGGATTATCTTAATGGTGCTATTTAATGTGCCGGGTAATGAAAGTGCTTACACGCAAATGGAAGAGCTGTTGTACACCAAAGAGCAAGGTATCTTGCATTAATACAGGCTTGTCATGAGTAGTAAGATTGATAATCAGCTTTTTTCAGCACATGAACATGCATTAGAGCATGAACCATGTCCACAGTGTGGTGGAGAGCTTCAGCTTCGCCATGGTAAGCACGGCCCATTTTTAGGCTGTAAGCAGTATCCGAGCTGTGATTACATCAAGCCTCTACATCAAAACGATGGTCACGTAGTGAAAGAGCTGGGTGTGCCGTGTCCTAAATGCCAAAACGAATTGGTATTAAGGCAAGGTCGCTTTGGGATGTTCATTGGTTGTAGTAGCTACCCAACGTGTAATCACATCGAATCTTTGGATCAACCAAAAGAACAACCTGAAGAGCAGCCACTTGTTGCTTGCCCTGAGTGTGGCAGAGGTCATTTGGTTGAGCGTAAATCTCGCTATGGCAAGACCTTCTATGCGTGTGATAACTACCCTAAGTGTAAGTTTTCCGTTAATCAGCCACCTGTTATAGGTCGTTGTGAACAGTGCCAGTTCCCGTTGTTACTTGAGAAGAAAACAGCCAGTGGCACTAAGAAGCAATGTGCTGATCGCAAGTGTCATCACATTCAATCTCAGTAAGTGAATGATCAGAAATAAAAAACGGCGCTCAATGAGCGCCGTTTCTATATCCAATGAACTTTTTATATCAATAAGCCAATGTAGGCTTATTTCATCTGCTCAGCAAACTCATGCACAGCAGGGTAGGCTTGCTTATCAAGAATGTCTGCCAGTGAGTACAACGCTCTTTGCAGCTCTGCGTTGTAGTCAGCGCTCACGTTAATGTGGCCCATCTTTCGACCCGCACGCTTCTCTTTGCCATACCAATGAACATGACAGCCATCTTGAGCCAGAATAGCTTCAGGTAGGGTATCTTCACCAAGAATGTTGATCATTGCGGTTGGGCGAATCAGCTTAGTGCTGCCTAATGGCATCCCACATACGGCACGTAGATGGTTCTCAAACTGACAAGTTTCAGCGCCTTGTTGTGTCCAGTGGCCCGAGTTATGAACACGTGGTGCAATCTCATTCACTAGCAGTGAACCTTGAACATCAAAGAACTCTAGCGCGAGTACGCCAACGTAATCCAAACGCTCTGCAACGGCGGTGAACATGGTTTTCGCTTGCTCTTGCAGCTCAATGTCATCAATGGCTGTCGATAAGCTCAATACGCCGTCGACGTGAACATTTTCGGCTAGTGGGTATACTTGAATATCTCCATTGATACCACGAGCACCGACAAGTGATACTTCGCGGTCAAACGGAACAAACTCTTCAGCCACAATGGCTTGGTTGTCTGTTGCGGCGATGCACTCAGCCATTTCTGTCCAAGTTGACTCAACATTATCTAATGTCTTTAAGCGCCACTGGCCTTTGCCATCGTAGCCGCCAAGTGTGCTCTTCAAGACCATTGGCAAGCCTACGTGAGCAATCGCAGCGTCAAAGTCTTCGCGAGAGTTAATCACGTAGTACTTAGCATTTTTTACATTTGCTTCGTCTAACAGGGCTTTTTCAAGACGACGGTCACCGCCAGCTTTGATTGCTTCTGTTGTCGGTAAGAACTTACCGCTGCGCTCACACACCTCAAGTACATCGTGAGGGATATGTTCGAATTCAGCAGTAATGACGTCCGCACGCTCAATCGCATTTTCTAGGCCGTTGCCTAGAATCGCTTGCGTTAATGGATGAACAATATTTTTGCTGCCAACATCAAAAGCAGAAATTTCAATATTCAGCGGTGCCCCAGCTAGGGACATCATGCGAGCAAGTTGGCCCGCGCCTAACACAAGAACATGCATGGAAATTAGTCCTCTGCAGGGTTTGGATTAGCAAGAACCGTTTCTGTTTGCTCAGAGCGGAACGCTTCGACTTTTGCCATCACGTCTTCATTGTGTGTACCAATGATTTGAGCCGCTAGGATGCCAGCATTGGCAGCGCCAGCTTCACCGATAGCCAGAGTGCCTACCGCGATGCCTTTTGGCATTTGTACGATAGAAAGCAGAGAGTCCATGCCTTTTAGTGCTTTAGACTGAACAGGAACACCCAAAACAGGTACGCTTGTGAAAGCAGCAGCCATACCTGGAAGGTGGGCAGCGCCGCCCGCTCCTGCAATAATTACTTTAATACCGCGCTCTTTCGCACTGGTTGCGTAGTCTGCAAGCAACTGAGGTGTGCGGTGAGCAGAAACCACTTTTGTTTCGTACGCCACGCCAAATTGATCCAACATTTCTGCAGCTAGCTTCATTGTTGGCCAATCAGATTTAGAACCCATGATAATACCGACAGTCATCTCAAACTCCTTCAGGTACGATTTAATTAGTGATTAGATATTTTGCGCGCATTATACGGGTAAAATTGCTCAAGGAAAACGTTTGCGTCAGTCTAAGTTGTTAATTGATACATTTTATGAACAAATAGCTTTAGTCACAGTGAATGATAATTTGTACACTTAGCGAGTTCGATAACAGAATTAATGAGGCAACTCTTGGATAACTTTCAACATACTTTGCAGGCATTACAACAAGGTGAAGTCATTGCTTACCCGACCGAAGGCGTTTTTGGGGTTGGTTGTGATCCTGATAATCCACAAGCCATCAAGAAATTGCTCGACTTAAAACAGCGACCGATGGAGAAAGGGTTGATCCTAATTGCTGCGAGTTACGAGCAGTTGTTGCCTTATATTGACGAAAGCCAGCTGACGGAAGTGCAGTTAGCGACCGTAAAAGCAACATGGCCAGGCCCGGTGACTTGGATCATGCCAACCAGTAGCAAAGTGACAGACTGGGTCAGCGGCCAATTTGATTCCATTGCAGTACGAGTGACTGATCACCCTTTGGTTCAAAGGATGTGTAATGAATTCGGTAAGCCGTTAACCTCTACCAGTGCTAACCTGACTGGAGAACCGCCTTGCATGACGACTGAAGAAGTTCAGCAGCAACTTGGCCAATACCTAGTCGCTATTTTAGAAGGTCAAACGGGTGGTCGTGAGAAACCAAGCGAAATTAGAGATGCAAAAACGTCGAAAATATTAAGACAGGGTTAAACCCTGCAAAGGAAGTAAGATGTCAGCAATTGATAAAGAAGCAGTAAAGCAGTTTTTACTGAGCCTACAAGATTCGATTTGCCAACAGCTTGAACAAGCTGATGGTGCAGCACTGTTTGAAGAAGATGCATGGCAACGTGAACCTGGCGAGCGCCTTGGTGGCGGTGGTCGAACTCGCGTGATGACCAATGGTGCGGTATTTGAACAAGGTGGGGTTAACTTCTCTCACGTAGCGGGTAAGGCTATGCCTGCCTCTGCAACCGCTCACCGTCCTGAATTAGCCGGACGCAAGTTTGAAGCTATGGGTGTCTCATTAGTTATTCACCCTAAAAACCCATATATCCCAACCTCACACGCGAACGTTCGATTCTTCATAGCAGAAAAAGAAGGTGAAGACCCGATTTGGTGGTTTGGTGGTGGTTTTGACTTAACGCCATTTTATCCTTTCGATGAAGACTGCCAATCTTGGCATCAAACCGCTAAAGATCTTTGCGTGCCGTTTGGTGATGATGTTTATCAAGAACATAAAGAGTGGTGTGATAAATACTTCTATCTGCCTCACCGAGACGAAACACGCGGTGTAGGTGGTCTGTTCTTTGATGATCTTAACGAGTGGGGCTTTGAAAAGAGCTTTGCTTATATGCAGGCGGTGGGTGAAGGTTTTGCAGCCGCATACTTACCAATAGTAGAACGACGCAAAGAGACACCCTATGGTGAGCGCGAGCGTGATTTCCAACTTTATCGTCGTGGTCGCTATGTTGAATTTAACCTAGTCTATGACCGTGGCACCTTATTTGGCCTGCAAAGCGGTGGTCGCACAGAGTCTATATTGATGTCGATGCCGCCGTTGGCGCGTTGGGAATATCGCTATGAACCACAAGCGGGCTCACCAGAAGCTCTTCTTTATAGCGACTACCTAAAGCCTCGAGTTTGGTAGTTCTTCCTTCCTTATAGGGATAGTGATAGGGTCATCTATATAGATGACCTTTTTTATTTCTGTTAGGTAAGGATATGACACAGCAAGTAGATCGTTATGCCGTTTTCGGTAACCCTATTGGGCAAAGCAAATCGCCATTCATTCACACATTATTTGCTCGCCAAACCAGCCAACAACTTACCTATACAGCATTACAGCCAGAACATCGTGAATTTATCACTGCTGCGAAAGCCTTTTTCAGCGAAGGTGGTAGAGGATGTAATGTCACAGCACCTTTTAAAGAAGATGCGTATCAGTTTGCCAATCGCCTAACGGAGAGGGCTGAACTAGCCGGTGCTGTAAACACACTTAAGAAGCTCGATGACGGAGAAATCATTGGTGATAACACCGATGGTGAGGGTTTAGTTCAAGACCTGCTTCAACATCAAGTTGCGTTAAAAGGAGCTCGCGTTCTTCTTCTTGGCGCTGGTGGTGCTGCGAGAGGAGTGATTCAACCTCTTCTCGACCAAAAGCCAAAACAGTTGGTGGTCGCAAACAGAACCAGTTCAAAGGCTGAACTTCTGGCTGAGATGTTTTCTTCGCATGGCAACATCAAGGGGATGGGGTTAAGTGATGTTAATGAAGGCTTTGATGTCATTATTAACTCTACTTCATCAGGTCTAAGCGGGCAGCTTCCTGAAGTGTCCGATGCTATTTTCAATTCTAATAGCGCCGTTTATGACATGGTTTACGGATCTGGAACGACGGTATTCAATCAGTGGGCATTAGATAATGGTGTTCATGCTGCTTATGATGGTTTGGGTATGCTAGTGGGGCAGGCAGCAGAGAGCTTTATGCTTTGGCGTGGCCTTCGCCCGGGAACAAAACAGATTTTAAGAGAACTACGTAAAAACCTAGAGATGTAATGAGGTATTTATAAAAAATGAATCAATCAATTCTATTTCCAGATATCCAAGATTGGGATGAAGATAATCAATCAATCACCTTCCCAGCACAGCAGTCGGGCGCGCTGATTGAGTGTGTTATGTCTATTGAAGAATTATCAAGATTAGCCGGTAAAGAGATAAAAGAAGGCGACCAAGCTTTAACTCTCTTCACTGAGTTGCGTTTTGATATTGAAGAGTTGGCTGAAGAGCTAATAGAAGAAGAGGAGTATGACTCCTCTAATCGAATTCAGATTAAAGCGCTTTAGGCTGGAAGCACAGAGTCTAGATAGTCGTTTTTGTTCTGAACATAGTTGTCAGCTGACTTCTGTAAAAAGGCACGTTCTTTATCGTTTAATGGGCGTGCTTGCTTTACTGGGCTTCCTACATATAGATAACCACTTTCAAGGACCTTGTTCGGTGGCACTAAGCTACCAGCACCAATCATCACTTCTTGTTTGATGATGACGCCATCAAGCACGATTGCTCCCATACCAACCAGTACGCGATCTTCAATGGTGCAGCCATGCAACATTACTTTATGCCCGATAGTGACATCATTACCTATTAATAGAGGGTAACCCTCAGGGTTTTCAGCGTTCTTATGGGTAACATGTAAAACACTACCGTCTTGGATATTCGTTCTATCTCCGATATGAATGTGGTTCACATCCCCTCGAGCGGCAACCAAAGGCCACACGCTAGAGTCGTTACCGATTTTGATATCACCAACCAGTACCGAACTTGTATCTATATAGACACCTTGTCCAATCTGAGGGGATATTCCTTTATAACTGCGTATTGAACTCATAAGTCCTCCTTTATATAGGCACCTTAAGCCCTTAATTACGGCGAATACTAGTGTAAATGGGGTGTTTTGAGCAAAAAACGTTCGAACAATCAAAAAAGTAAGAAAAACTTCAAAAAGGGCTTGCCAGTGTGATCGAAATCTCTATAATGCGACCTCGTTGAAACGGGAAGGTTTCTTAGGAAACCAGAACGAATCAGCAAGCCAAATTAGCCAAGCTAAACGCTTGAAAGAAGTTTTGAAAATAGTGGTTGACACTAAAACTTAAATCGCTAAAATGGCCGTCCGATTTGAGCGAAGCTCAAAAAGGAAAAGCTCTTTAACAATTTAAACCTATCAATCTGTGTGGGCACTCGTTGATGAATATCAAAACGTTATTACTTAGGTAATGACAGTTACTTCGGTAACAAACTTGATTTCAATGAACTGAGTGACCAATACGAATAACTTCGGTTATTTGGCACAGTCAATTCATTACCATTCTGTTGGAATGGTAATAGCTTTAGAATTACATGTTCTTTGTTTATTTTCGAATAGGCGAATGAATATTAGTTTTGAAGTCAGTATTCGTTGAGTCACAAAATCTTAAATTGAAGAGTTTGATCATGGCTCAGATTGAACGCTGGCGGCAGGCCTAACACATGCAAGTCGAGCGGAAACGACACTAACAATCCTTCGGGTGCGTTAATGGGCGTCGAGCGGCGGACGGGTGAGTAATGCCTAGGAAATTGCCTTGATGTGGGGGATAACCATTGGAAACGATGGCTAATACCGCATAATGCCTACGGGCCAAAGAGGGGGATCTTCGGACCTCTCGCGTCAAGATATGCCTAGGTGGGATTAGCTAGTTGGTGAGGTAATGGCTCACCAAGGCGACGATCCCTAGCTGGTCTGAGAGGATGATCAGCCACACTGGAACTGAGACACGGTCCAGACTCCTACGGGAGGCAGCAGTGGGGAATATTGCACAATGGGCGAAAGCCTGATGCAGCCATGCCGCGTGTATGAAGAAGGCCTTCGGGTTGTAAAGTACTTTCAGTTGTGAGGAAGGGTGTGTAGTTAATAGCTGCGCATCTTGACGTTAGCAACAGAAGAAGCACCGGCTAACTCCGTGCCAGCAGCCGCGGTAATACGGAGGGTGCGAGCGTTAATCGGAATTACTGGGCGTAAAGCGCATGCAGGTGGTTCATTAAGTCAGATGTGAAAGCCCGGGGCTCAACCTCGGAACTGCATTTGAAACTGGTGAACTAGAGTGCTGTAGAGGGGGGTAGAATTTCAGGTGTAGCGGTGAAATGCGTAGAGATCTGAAGGAATACCAGTGGCGAAGGCGGCCCCCTGGACAGACACTGACACTCAGATGCGAAAGCGTGGGGAGCAAACAGGATTAGATACCCTGGTAGTCCACGCCGTAAACGATGTCTACTTGGAGGTTGTGGCCTTGAGCCGTGGCTTTCGGAGCTAACGCGTTAAGTAGACCGCCTGGGGAGTACGGTCGCAAGATTAAAACTCAAATGAATTGACGGGGGCCCGCACAAGCGGTGGAGCATGTGGTTTAATTCGATGCAACGCGAAGAACCTTACCTACTCTTGACATCCAGAGAAGCCAGCGGAGACGCAGGTGTGCCTTCGGGAGCTCTGAGACAGGTGCTGCATGGCTGTCGTCAGCTCGTGTTGTGAAATGTTGGGTTAAGTCCCGCAACGAGCGCAACCCTTATCCTTGTTTGCCAGCGAGTAATGTCGGGAACTCCAGGGAGACTGCCGGTGATAAACCGGAGGAAGGTGGGGACGACGTCAAGTCATCATGGCCCTTACGAGTAGGGCTACACACGTGCTACAATGGCGCATACAGAGGGCAGCAAGCTAGCGATAGTGAGCGAATCCCAAAAAGTGCGTCGTAGTCCGGATTGGAGTCTGCAACTCGACTCCATGAAGTCGGAATCGCTAGTAATCGTGAATCAGAATGTCACGGTGAATACGTTCCCGGGCCTTGTACACACCGCCCGTCACACCATGGGAGTGGGCTGCAAAAGAAGTGGGTAGTTTAACCTTTCGGGGAGGACGCTCACCACTTTGTGGTTCATGACTGGGGTGAAGTCGTAACAAGGTAGCCCTAGGGGAACCTGGGGCTGGATCACCTCCTTATACGAAGATAGTCACGATGAGTGTCCACACAGATTGATTAGGTTTAGAAAAGCAAAGAGAAGAAGAACTCCCAAGGTTCTTCGAAGTTTGTTTTTACTTTTAAAGTAGAGATAAACTAGCAGTGTCCCGTTCGTCTAGAGGCCTAGGACACCGCCCTTTCACGGCGGTAACAGGGGTTCGACTCCCCTACGGGATACCATTGGGTCGTTAGCTCAGTTGGTAGAGCAGTTGACTTTTAATCAATTGGTCGCAGGTTCGAATCCTGCACGACCCACCATTTCCTCCCAAGGAAATAAAAATTTGGGGCTATAGCTCAGCTGGGAGAGCGCCTGCCTTGCACGCAGGAGGTCTGCGGTTCGATCCCGCATAGCTCCACCATTCTTTCTCCATGAAGGAATTAAAACTATCATGGGCGATTAGCTCAGTTGGGAGAGCACCTGCCTTACAAGCAGGGGGTCACTGGTTCGAGCCCGGTATCGCCCACCATCTTTAAACGTTCTTTGATGACAAAAGTCTGATGAGAGTCTTTAAAAATGGTTTTAATAGTTTAACGCTTTAAAACTCTTGCTCTTTAACAATTTGGAAAGCTGACTGATTGATTTACTTACGAGTAATTCAATCAAATTTAAAAGTTCTCAATGTTTATCTTTCATTAGATAAACACAACAAACACATTCAAGTGTCTTGTATTCGAATCAATGTTTACATTGATTCACAATTGAGTCCGGCAAACAGTCATTGAGAATTAACCCTTCTTAATGACAACCAAAAACCTTGGTTAGTTGCCATACACTAAGACCCTTTCGGGTTGTATGGTTAAGTGACTAAGCGTACACGGTGGATGCCTTGGCAGTCAGAGGCGATGAAGGACGTAATAACTTGCGATAAGCCCAGATTAGGTAGTAATAACCTTTTGAGTCTGGGATTTCCGAATGGGGAAACCCACGTGCATAAGCACGTATCCTGTTGTGAATACATAGCAACAGGAGGCAAACCGGGGGAACTGAAACATCTAAGTACCCCGAGGAAGAGAAATCAACCGAGATTCCGAAAGTAGCGGCGAGCGAAATTGGATTAGCCCTTAAGCTTTTAATGATGCAGGTGAAGAGTCTGGAAAGTCTCGCAATAAAGGGTGATAGCCCCGTAACCGACACATCATAATCAGTGAAAACGAGTAGGGCGGGACACGTGATATCCTGTCTGAATATGGGGGGACCATCCTCCAAGGCTAAATACTACTGACTGACCGATAGTGAACCAGTACCGTGAGGGAAAGGCGAAAAGAACCCCTGTGAGGGGAGTGAAATAGAACCTGAAACCGTGTACGTACAAGCAGTAGGAGCACCTTCGTGGTGTGACTGCGTACCTTTTGTATAATGGGTCAGCGACTTAATTTTAGTAGCAAGGTTAACCGTTTAGGGGAGCCGTAGGGAAACCGAGTCTTAACTGGGCGTACAGTTGCTAGGATTAGACCCGAAACCAGGTGATCTAGCCATGGGCAGGTTGAAGGTTGAGTAACATCAACTGGAGGACCGAACCGACTAATGTTGAAAAATTAGCGGATGACTTGTGGCTAGGGGTGAAAGGCCAATCAAACCTGGAGATAGCTGGTTCTCCCCGAAAGCTATTTAGGTAGCGCCTCGGACGAATACTACTGGGGGTAGAGCACTGTTAAGGCTAGGGGGTCATCCCGACTTACCAACCCTTTGCAAACTCCGAATACCAGTAAGTACTATCCGGGAGACACACGGCGGGTGCTAACGTCCGTCGTGGAGAGGGAAACAACCCAGACCGCCAGCTAAGGTCCCAAAGTATAGCTAAGTGGGAAACGATGTGGGAAGGCTCAGACAGCCAGGATGTT
The DNA here is from genome assembly GCF_024347455.1 of Vibrio echinoideorum. Lineage (NCBI taxonomy): Bacteria > Pseudomonadati > Pseudomonadota > Gammaproteobacteria > Vibrionales > Vibrionaceae > Vibrio > Vibrio echinoideorum. Next base: position 3,541,567 of record NZ_AP025483.1, on the reverse strand, counting down.
GGCTTAGAAGCAGCCATCATTTAAAGAAAGCGTAATAGCTCACTGGTCGAGTCGGCCTGCGCGGAAGATGTAACGGGGCTAAGCTATACACCGAAGCTGCGGCTACGTACCTTAGGGTATGTGGGGTAGGGGAGCGTTCTGTAAGCCGTTGAAGGTGGTCTGTAAGGGCTGCTGGAGGTATCAGAAGTGCGAATGCTGACATGAGTAACGATAAAGGGAGTGAAAAACTCCCTCGCCGGAAGACCAAGGGTTCCTGTCCAACGTTAATCGGGGCAGGGTAAGTCGACTCCTAAGGCGAGGCCGAAAGGCGTAGTCGATGGGAAACGGGTTAATATTCCCGTACTTCTTACAATTGCGATGGGGGGACGGAGAAGGCTAGGTGGGCCTGGCGACGGTTGTCCAGGTTCAAGTATGTAGGCGGGTGGTTTAGGTAAATCCGGACCACTACTAACGCTGAGATACGATGTCGAGCTACTACGGTAGTGAAGTCATTGATGCCATGCTTCCAGGAAAAGCCTCTAAGCTTCAGATTGTAAGGAATCGTACCCCAAACCGACACAGGTGGTCGGGTAGAGAATACCAAGGCGCTTGAGAGAACTCGGGTGAAGGAACTAGGCAAAATGGTACCGTAACTTCGGGAGAAGGTACGCTCTTATCAGTGAAGTCCCTTGCGGATGGAGCAGACGAGAGTCGCAGATACCAGGTGGCTGCAACTGTTTATTAAAAACACAGCACTGTGCAAAATCGTAAGATGACGTATACGGTGTGACGCCTGCCCGGTGCCGGAAGGTTAATTGATGGGGTTAGTCTTCGGACGAAGCTCTTGATCGAAGCCCCGGTAAACGGCGGCCGTAACTATAACGGTCCTAAGGTAGCGAAATTCCTTGTCGGGTAAGTTCCGACCTGCACGAATGGCGTAATGATGGCCACGCTGTCTCCACCCGAGACTCAGTGAAATTGAAATCGCTGTGAAGATGCAGTGTACCCGCGGCTAGACGGAAAGACCCCGTGAACCTTTACTACAGCTTGGCACTGAACATTGAACCTACATGTGTAGGATAGGTGGGAGACTATGAAATTGCGTCGCTAGATGTGATGGAGTCGTCCTTGAAATACCACCCTTGTAGTTTTGATGTTCTAACGTTGGTCCCTGAATCGGGATTACGGACAGTGCCTGGTGGGTAGTTTGACTGGGGCGGTCTCCTCCCAAAGAGTAACGGAGGAGCACGAAGGTGGGCTAAACACGGTTGGACATCGTGTGGTTAGTGCAATGGCATAAGCCCGCTTGACTGCGAGAATGACAATTCGAGCAGGTGCGAAAGCAGGTCATAGTGATCCGGTGGTTCTGAATGGAAGGGCCATCGCTCAACGGATAAAAGGTACTCCGGGGATAACAGGCTGATACCGCCCAAGAGTTCATATCGACGGCGGTGTTTGGCACCTCGATGTCGGCTCATCACATCCTGGGGCTGAAGTCGGTCCCAAGGGTATGGCTGTTCGCCATTTAAAGTGGTACGCGAGCTGGGTTTAGAACGTCGTGAGACAGTTCGGTCCCTATCTGCCGTGGGCGTTGGAAAATTGAAAGGGGCTGCTCCTAGTACGAGAGGACCGGAGTGGACGAACCTCTGGTGTTCGGGTTGTCATGCCAATGGCATTGCCCGGTAGCTAAGTTCGGAATCGATAACCGCTGAAAGCATCTAAGCGGGAAGCGAGCCTTGAGATGAGTTTTCCCTGGCACTATAAGTGTCCTAAAGGGTTGTCGTAGACTACGACGTTGATAGGCAGGGTGTGTAAGTGCTGCGAGGCATTGAGCTAACCTGTACTAATTGCCCGTGAGGCTTAACCATACAACACCCAAGGGGTTTTGTGGACTCAGATGTACCAGACCTTGAATGAGTTTGAAGAGAAATACTTTTAGATTAGCTTTCCGAATTTTAAAATTTGCTTGGCGACCATAGCATTGTGGACCCACCTGATTCCATGCCGAACTCAGAAGTGAAACACAATAGCGCCGATGGTAGTGTGGGGTTTCCCCATGTGAGAGTAGGACATCGCCAGGCTTTAAATATCGTTACCTGTATATACATGTAACAACATCTACAGTGTACTAATCTGTTGATGACAATTTGTTGGAGGGATGGCTGAGTGGTCGAAAGCACCGGTCTTGAAAACCGGCAACCGTTAATAGCGGTTCTAGGGTTCAAATCCCTATCCCTCCACCACCATTGAAAAGCCCGCTGAGAAATCAGCGGGCTTTTTTCTTATCTGCAATATGAAGAAATTAAAAAGAGAAGAGCACTGACGTGCTCTTCTCTTTTTGCTTACTGGAATCCCCTTCCGATTAGTCCGTCATATGTTTACCTTCTGCCACTCGCCAGAAAGCTCTTATAAGAGGGTTATCAAGCTGCGATCGCTTACAGCACACACCTAACTCAAATGGTTTGATCGGCTCTATCTTTAAGCGGTCGACTTTATCCCTTACTGGACTATTGTTAATCACTACATCAGGAGCAATACCAACTCCACAACCTAGTGCCACCATACTTACGATTGCTTCATGACCTGATACTTGAGCATAGATGCTAGGTTTTATCTTCATCTTTTTGAACCATGCATTGGCACGTTCACGCGCTGTACCTGCTTCTGGAATAATAAAAGGTATTTCATTCCAATTTGGTTTCTCGGATTGCAGTTGCTGGCTAAAGCTACTAACACCTGATGGGATTATTACGGAAAGAGGTATATCGCTGATGGTTTCAAATTCTAACCTTGAAGGGAGAATATCCGGTTTAGCTGAAATGGCGATATCAGCTTCATCGTTTAAAATCTTGTCGATGGATTGAGCGGGGTCACCAGTAGATAGCTTAAACTCGATATAAGGATGAATAGCTCTGAATTCGGTAATGAGCTCTGGTAGGTGACTATAGCTTGCGGTTACAGAACAGAAGATGCGGATCTCTCCTTTTAGTTCTTGTTCGCCACCCTTCAAATGAAGATTGTATTGCTGCCACTCCCCAACGATGTTTAATGCGACTGGAAGTAGATGTTTCCCTGAAGGAGTAAGGTCAACGCTTCGGTTATCTCTGATAAGCAGCTCTTGCCCTGTTTCTTCTTCAAGCTTTTGTATCTGACGGCTAAGTGCTGAAGGACTGACGTGCATAGCCGCAGCGGTTTTGCTGAAACTTTTGCTATCACATAAATGTATAAATAATTGAAGAGATTTTATGTTCATGTTTTGTGATCGTTTCCATGTTGCATTTATTGCAATAACTAATTGTGAATATATCACTTTCAGCAATGGAGTGTCTGTTTTAGTATGAAGTCATTCGATAGAGAGATATCGACCTTACGGACTTATTTTTAAAGGAGTGCCCTAGAATGGCTAACTATTTCAATACATTAAACCTTCGTGAACAACTAGACCAATTAGGTCGTTGCCGCTTTATGGATCGTGAAGAATTCGCGACGGAAGCTGAATATCTTGAAGGTAAGAAGATCGTAATTGTTGGTTGTGGTGCTCAAGGCCTAAACCAAGGTCTAAACATGCGTGATTCTGGCTTAGACGTATCTTATGCATTACGCCAAGCTGCAATTGATGAGAAGCGTCAATCATTCAAAAATGCTGACGAGAATGGCTTCGTAGTAGGTAGCTACGAAACGCTAATCCCACAAGCTGATCTTGTGATTAACCTTACTCCTGATAAGCAGCACACCAATGTAGTTGAGACGATAATGCCTCTAATGAAGCAAGGTGCTGCTCTTGGTTACTCTCATGGTTTCAACGTTGTTGAAGAAGGCATGCAATTACGTGACGATCTTACGGTTGTTATGGTTGCTCCTAAGTGTCCAGGTTCTGAAGTACGTGAAGAGTACAAGCGTGGCTTCGGTGTTCCAACACTGATCGCTGTTCACCCAGAAAACGACCCTAAGGGCGAAGGCTGGGATATCGCTAAAGCTTGGGCTGCTGGTACTGGTGGTCACCGTGCTGGTTGTCTAGAGTCTTCTTTCGTCGCTGAAGTTAAATCTGACCTTATGGGTGAGCAAACTATTCTTTGTGGCATGCTACAAGCTGGTTCTATCGTATCTTACGAGAAGATGATTGCTGACGGTATTGAACCAGGTTACGCAGGTAAACTTCTACAATATGGTTGGGAAACGATCACTGAAGCACTTAAGTTTGGTGGCGTGACTCACATGATGGATCGTCTATCTAACCCAGCTAAAGTTAAAGCGTTTGAGCTTTCTGAAGAACTAAAAGACCTAATGCGTCCGCTTTACAACAAGCATATGGATGACATCATCTCTGGTCACTTCTCTAGCACGATGATGGCTGACTGGGCTAACGATGACGTGAACCTACTAGGCTGGCGTGAAGAGACAGGCGAAACTGCATTCGAAAATTACCCAACTTCTGACGTAGAAATATCAGAGCAAGAGTATTTCGATAACGGTATCCTAATGGTTGCTATGGTTCGTGCCGGTGTTGAGCTAGCATTCGAAGCCATGACTGCATCTGGTATCGTTGATGAGTCTGCTTATTACGAGTCTTTACATGAGCTTCCACTAATCGCAAACACTGTTGCTCGTAAGCGTCTTTACGAAATGAACGTAGTAATCTCTGATACAGCTGAGTACGGTAACTACCTATTCGCTAACGTAGCGACACCGCTACTACGTGAGAAGTTCATGCCTTCAGTAGCAACTGACGTAATCGGCCGCGGTCTAGGTGAAACATCTAACCAAGTTGATAACGCTACGCTAATCGAAGTAAATGAAGCTATCCGTAATCACCCTGTAGAGTACATTGGTGAAGAGCTACGTAGCTACATGAGTGACATGAAGCGTATCGCTGTAGGCGGTTAATCTTCAGCTCATAACTGAATGAAAAAAGCCCTGAACATTTGTTCGGGGCTTTTTTATGTCTGCCGCATAACCTTAAGAAGGTTATTTGGTTAAGGGATAAAAAATAAAGGCTTACCTGAAGGTAAGCCTTTATTCGAACTTGAACTGATCAAAGCTAATTATTACTTATCTGAAAGCTTTGCTTCTAAGTCAGTTAGCTTTTGTTCCATTTCAGTTAGTTTCTGGCGTGTGCGCAGCAATACTTGAGTTTGAACATCAAACTCTTCACGGCTTACAACATCTAACTTATTCAGTTGGCCTTGGATAACTTGGCGAACTTTTTGATCTACGTCTGAACCAAGCTCTTTTACTGGTTGAGGCATAGAATCGTGAATCTGTTTAGCAATTTGCTCTAGCTTTTTTGGATCAAACATATCAATTAAAACTCCTGACTATTTACCACTATTCTATTTAATCACACTTGAGATGTCGCCTATAGCGTATAAAAAAAGGCCACCGAAGTAGCCTTTTTAATTATTAATACGATTTAGCGATTACTTGTTGTCAGCTAATTCTCTGTGTGCTGCTTTTGCTTCATCGACGCGAGCTAGTTTTTCTAGGTCTTTGTCTTCAACAAATACAGGTAGAGGCTTGTGTTTCTCAGCCAAGTAACTGTATATCACAGGCAGTACAAATAGCGTGAAGATAGTACCAATCGCCAGACCAGCTACGATTACGATACCGATACTAAAGCGTTGAGCAGCACCTGCACCACTTGCGTACATCAATGGAACTAGGCCCGCGATCATCGCAGCAGTTGTCATCAGGATTGGACGAAGACGAACCTTCGCAGCTTCCATTACTGCCTCAATACGAGTCTTGTGATTGTGTAGCTGTTCTTCTTTTGCTACCTCACAGATCAAGATACCGTGCTTGGTAATCAGACCCACCAAGGTGATCAACCCAACTTGCGAGTAGATGTTCATCGTTGCCGCACCCCATGCCAGAGCAATGAGGGCACCACAGATCGCAAGTGGTACAGATACCATGATAACTAAAGGATCTTTAAGAGATTCGAACTGAATCGCCAATACCAAGAAGATGATAGCCAGTGCCAAACCAAAGGTCGCATACAGTGCGCTACCTTCTGTTACATATTGGCGCGCTTCACCCATGTAATCGTGGTTGTAGCCACTTGGAAGCTTATTCGCTGCCGTGTCTTCAAACCAAGCAATTGCATCACCCATCGCAGCGCCTGGAGCGGGTACAGCACCAATAGTTGCTGAGTTCAATTGGTTGAAGTGAGGAAGAGAACGAGGCTCTGCCACAACATCAATCGTAATCAAACTACCTAGAGGAACAGCGTTACCGTCTGCAGCACGTACGTAGTAGTTGTTCATCGACTCTGGATTCAAACGGAACTTACGTTCAACTTGAGGGATAACCTCATAAGATCGGCCATTCAAGTCGATACGGTTTACGTAGCCATCAGACATCATAGTACCAAGCGTGATACCGATATCTTGCATGGTCACGCCGTATGCGCCTGCTTTATCTTTGTCGATGTGTACTTTCATCGTTGCTGAATCGTAATTCAGATCCAAATCTGAATAAACGAACAGCGGATTTGAAGCTACATCCGCCAAGATGTCAGTCGTGATTTGGAACAAGCTTTCAAAACTGTTTGGTGTGGTAATTACAAACTGAATTGGAAGACCTGAGCCTGCACCTGGTAGTTCTGGCATTTGGAATGCAGTGACGGCCATTCCTGGAACATCTTTCACCAAAGTACCAACGCGGTTAGCTACGTCTGACTGGCTTGCTTCTCGCTCACTCCAAGGAACCATAGATGCGATACCAAATGCTTGGTTTGCATTAGGCACCCCAGTAAATACCTGTGCGTAAGCAACTTCTGGCTGATCAGACAGAATTTTGTTTACGTCATTCATGGTATTTTGCATGAAGTCTAAGTTCGCATTCGATGGTGCTGTACCCATCAGCATGATTACACCTTTATCTTCTGAAGGTGCTAATTCGCTAGGGATGAACTTGAACAACAACGGCAAGCTTGCAAATACGATAACAGCAAAGCCAATGAATACTGGACGATGTTGCATTACCGCGCCAAGCATACGCTCATAACGGTTAGTCATACCATCCAGTACACTATGTACTTTCTTTTCAAACTTGCTCGGCTCAGCGTGAGCTTTCAGCATTTTTGAACACATCATTGGTGATAACGTCAATGCCACAATGCCCGAGACAAAAACAGCACCGGCCAGAGTTAACGCAAACTCTTTAAATAGTGAGCCTGTGATACCACCCATCATTGCGATCGGTGCGTAAACCGCGCCTAGCGTTAGCGTCATTGCGATAACAGGTACCGCGATTTCACGAGTACCTATGATGGCAGCTCGGAACGGTGACTCCCCGAGCTTGATATGCCGGTCGACGTTTTCGAGTACAACGATCGCATCATCTACCACCAAACCGATGGCCAGTACCATTGCCAGGAGCGTCATCAGGTTCCAAGAGAAGCCCATCGCCTGCATTACCATAGCCACACCAATTAAAGACAGTGGGATGGTAACGATAGGTATCAGTACTGCTCGGAATGAACCTAAGAACAGCGTAATTACAATCAATACGATCAAAGCCGCTTCAAGAATTGTTTTTATAACCTCTTGAATTGACTCGTTAATTGCAATCGTAGAATCGTACATTACGTTCATTGAGATGTTGCTCGGAAGGTTCTTCTCTAATTGAGGAAGAAGTTCCAGAACATCGGCTGCAATATTGATAGGGTTGGCACTTGGTGCCGCATTAATCGCGGCAACAACCGCTTCTTGGCCATTGGCACTTGCGCGGTAGATATCGTGACTTTTCTCTAGAGAAACCTTAGCAATGTCAGACAGGCGAATAATCTCACCCTCACCACTTTTAACGACTAAGTTCTCTAGCTCTTCAGTGTTCGAAACTTGCGTGTCGGCACTGCCGTTATAAAGAACAAATTCACCCGTTGCTTGACCTGTTGCTGATTGGTAGTTGTTAGAGTTTAGTACCGTCATTACATCAGATGCAGTCAGGTTAACAGCGGCCATTTTTGATGGGTCAAGCCACACGCGTAGAGCGTATTTCATACCACCGTATAGGTCGACTTTAGATACACCATTGACCGTAAATAGCTGCGGGTTGATTACGCGCTCTAGATAATCGGTAATTTGGCTCGATACCAACTCATCACTGGTAAAACCAATGTAGAGTACAGCCGTCGTTGAACCTGTAGACATAGTTACTGTTGGATCTTCGGCTTCTTTAGGGAGCTGAGAACGTACAGAGTTTGTCTTGGCCAGTATGTCAGACAGTGCTGCATTCGGGTCGGTGTTCAACTTCATGTTGACGGTAATCGTTGAACTACCTAACACAGAAGAAGAAGTCATATAGTCGATATTATCCGCTTGAGCCACAGCCTGTTCGAGGGGCTGGGTAATAAAGCCTTGGATAAGATCGGCACTTGCACCGTAGTAACTCGTGGTCACGGTTACTACGGTATTCGTCATTTCAGGGTATTCACGCACCTGCATTTTGAAGATTGCTTGTAAGCCAAGCAGAGCAATCAAAAAGCTGATGGATACCGCTAGAACTGGACGTTTAATAAAAACATCAGTAAAGCGCATTGTGCCTCCAGTTACAGCTTAGGTGTTTCAGATGGTGGAGTGATTGCATCACTTTCAACAATCTTAACTTTGGCGCCGTTACTTAGACGTACTTGGCCAGAAGTTACAACCGTATCGCCGGCTTTAACACCTTCAAGGATATGTGCGATATCCGCTGTTCTCTCACCAACTTTCACAACATGTTGAGCAACACGTTGAACGCCGTCTTCTTCCGTTAGGATGTAAACATTGTCACCATATAGAGTGAAAGTAATCGCTGTTTGAGGCAACGTTACTTGGTTCTCTAGCTTAGGCAGAATGATGTTAGCGCGAGCGAACATGCCGCTACGAAGTTGGCCATCATTGTTTGGAATATCCGCTTGAACTTGAATAAGACCACTTTGGATACTTACCGCTGGTTCAATGGCACTAATAGAGCCTTCAAACGGTTTCTCCGGGTAAGCATCAACAAAGATGTCGATAGCCTGACCAACATTGATACGAGAGATATCTGTTTGAGATACAGTAAAGCGTAGGCGCATCACACTGGTATCTTCTAAACGAACGATATCTGTACCTGATTGCAGGTATTGACCTAGGTACACGTTACGAATACCCACTTTGCCATCGAAAGGAGCGCGAATTTCACGACGTTCGATAGATGCTTTTAGGCTTTCAATATCAGCCGATAGAGAGTAGAAGTTTGCTTCTGCTTCATCGTATGCTTCTTTTGAAATAGAGCCTTTCTTAAACAGACCTTGGTAGCGTTTGTATTTTGCTTTTGCTGCAGGCAGGCGAGCTTCAGAACTCTTTAGGTTTGCCTTTTCTACGCCAGAATCAAGACGAACAAGAAGTTGGTCATTTTTAACATCAGTTCCTGAACCAAAAGAGATTTGGTCAATAACACCGCTGGTTTCATTCGCTAGCGTGACACCTTGATTTGGTTCAATGAAGCCGATTGCTTCAATCACAGGAACCCAGTCGATCGGCTGAACCTCAGTAACCGTTACTGGAAACTCTGGCTCAGGGCGGTTGGCCATAAACTCAGCAATTTTTTGTTGTTTGAACATGTTGAACCCAATAACGCTGCCGAAAAGCAGTACAGCGATGAATAACATGAAGAAAGTCCACTTTTTCATTATGGTCAGAACTCCGATCTAGTGTTTAATTATTGCGTCCCAACTGGCTTCTATTGCAGATTCTAATTCTGCCTCGTCGAGTTGGTAAAATCCTAAAGAATGCTTGCGTGCTAGAGATACGCTAGCCGCTAAGCTCAAGCCACCTAATACTTCGTTATTAAGTGGTTTAAACAGTCCTTGCTCTTTACCTTCATTAAATAACAGCTCAACTTGGGCAAACATTTCACGTTCTAGTTCCCTGAAGTTTAGGCTATTTTTGATGGGTAGAGAGTCATATTGAACCCGGTTTTTTATCGCGGCTAAGTTCGTTCCTGCTAAGTTCCATATGTTTAACCACATCGTACGATAGCGTTGTTTAATTGGATCCGAATCATTAACCCCTTCTTGAACAGCATCTGCTACCCGTTGAGTCACGAGCACTCGAACATCATCGATCAAGTGATTTTTATCGTCGAAGTAGCGGTAGATAGTGCCTGCAGCCACTCCTGCTTCTTTTGCTAATTTTTGCATTGAAAGGCCTTGAAAACCGACCTCTGCAATTAGCTTTTCAGCGGCAGAAAGTATTTGTTGGCGTTTATCCTGAGGTGCATGAGTTGTCATCTTTCAATCACCAATGAATGAACGTTCATTCATTATAGCCCAAGAACCATACACATGTGCAACAAAGTTTTACACAAACACCGTAAAAATCTTGTATAAGAGAACGTAGCATTCGTGCTATTGCAGCATTATTATAGGCGCGCAATTTAATTCGCCCCTCTAGACCAAATTGAGAATCAAATGAGACTGAACCCAAGACAAGATGAAGCCGTGAAGTATGTTTCTGGTCCCTGCTTAGTATTAGCGGGCGCTGGATCGGGTAAAACACGTGTTATCACCAACAAGATTGCTTACTTGGTTCAAGAGTGTGGCTACAAGGCTCGTAATATTGCAGCGGTAACCTTTACCAATAAAGCGGCACGTGAGATGAAAGAGCGTGTAGGGCAGAGCTTAGGGAAAAATGAATCGAAAGGGTTGATCGTTTCTACCTTTCATACCATGGGGCTAACTATCATTCGCCGCGAGTACAAAGCTCTGGGCCTTAAAGCGGGCTTCTCGCTGTTTGATGACCAAGATCAGTTAGCTCTACTTAAAGAACTAACCGAAACACAGATCGATGGTGATAAGGATCTGCTACGTTCTTTGATGAGTACAATCTCAAATTGGAAAAATGACATGCTGACGCCAGATCAAGCGAAAGCAAGAGCTCAAGGCGAACAAGAACAGCTTTTTGCATTCTGTTTTGAGATGTATCAGAAACAGATGAAGGCATACAACGCGCTCGATTTTGATGATCTGATTGCGATGCCTGTATTGTTACTGAAAACCAATCAAGAAGTGCGTGAGCGCTGGCAGTCTCGCATTCGCTATTTACTGGTCGATGAGTACCAAGATACCAATACCAGCCAATATGAGTTGGTTCGTTTATTGGTGGGAGAACGTGGTCGTTTGACGGTAGTAGGTGATGATGACCAATCTATTTACTCATGGCGTGGCGCAAAGCCGCAAAACTTGGTTTTGCTAGGTGAGGATTACCCGAACCTTCGTTTAATCAAACTAGAGCAAAACTATCGTTCAACCAGTCGCATCTTGCGTGCGGCGAATATCTTGATCGCTAATAACCCTCACGTCTATGAGAAGTCATTGTTCTCTGAAATTCCGGACGGTGAAAAACTCAAGGTATTGAATGCTAAGAATGAAGAGCATGAAGCTGAGCGTATTACCGGCGAGATCATCGCCCACAAGTTTTTGAATCGCACAGAATACAAAGATTACGCAGTGCTTTACCGAGGTAATCATCAGTCGCGCTTGATTGAAAAAGCCCTGATGCAGAACCGTGTACCTTACAAGATCTCTGGCGGTACATCTTTCTTCGCTAGAGCTGAGATTAAAGACATCATGGCTTACCTACGAGTGTTGGTGAACCCTGATGATGACAACGCCTTCCTGCGTATTGTAAACACGCCACGTCGTGAGATTGGCCCGGTGACTTTAGAGAAGCTAGGCAGTTACGCCAACATGCGTGGTAAGAGCCTGTATGAAGCAAGCTTTGAGATGGGATTGGAACAAACATTGACTGGGCGAGGTTTAGAAAACCTGCGTCGCTTCGGCGATTGGATTGTTCGAATTTCAGATAATGCTGAACGTGGTAATACAGTTGAGGCGGTTCGATCTTTGGTTCGTGACATCAATTACGAAGATTGGCTCTACGAAACCTCTCCAAGCCCGAAGGCCGCAGAGATGCGAATGAAGAACGTGTCTGATCTCTATAGCTGGATTGTGGCCGACCTCGAAGGTGATAACTATGATAAAGAAGAGAAGACGCTACGCGAGGTTGTTCAACGTTTAACTTTACGCGACATGATGGAGCGCGGAGAAGATAATGATGATGCAGACCAAGTTCAACTAATGACATTGCACGCTTCGAAAGGTCTAGAGTTTCCGTATGTATTCTTAATGGGGGCTGAAGAGGGTATTTTGCCTCACCAAACCAGTGTCGATGAAGGTAACGTAGAAGAAGAACGTCGCTTAATGTATGTAGGCATAACCCGCGCACAGAAAGAACTCACCTTTACCAAATGTCGTGAACGCCGTCAGTACGGTGAATTGATTAAGCCAACACAAAGCCGTTTTCTTGATGAGCTGCCTCATGATGACGTTGAATGGGAGAGCGTGAAGAAGCCACAATCAGCAGAAGAAAGAATGGAAAAAGGGCAGGCGCATATTGCAAATATTCGCGCGATGTTCAATAAGAAGTGATGTTTGGCTCTAAATCGAGACCAATAAAAAGGTGACCATGAGGTCACCTTTTTTGAATTTGGCATTTTTAATTACAGATCGGTAAATTACAGACCAGCAATCATGTGCTCGATAGCATCTTTGATTTCGTCGTCTGAACAGTCCATACATGAACCTTTCGCTGGCATTGCATTAAAGCCGTTGATTGCGTGGTTAGCTAGAATGTCGCGGCCTTGAGCAATACGAGGACCCCAGTCACCAGCATCACCAGTTTTAGGTGCGCCACTTACGCCAGATGCGTGACAAGCGATACAAAAGGTACCGTAAACTGCTGCGCCATCACGAGGGCCTGTAGGTTCAGCGACTACTGGCTCACTGCCGATTAGGTATACTTGACCAACTGGTTTGATGCGCTCAGCAATTGCATCTTGCTCTGCTTCGCTTAGGCCTGAAGCCATTGCGCCAGTTGAAAAGGTTAAAACTGCGATGACAACGCTTAAAATTCGACGAGACATATCCATTAAACTCACTTTACATTCCCAAGGTAAGTGCATGCTTACCAATTTATAGTGTTGGAAGGGTGTTTTGGTTTGAGCAGCAAAGAGCAACTGTTAAACCAATGTAAATAATGGGTGATTATATCCCGATAAGTTGTTGCAATAAACAACAACTTATAAGCTGTGGCGGGTTGTAGTACTCAAATAAGGGGTTTATCACATATTAACTGTCGAAAAAGAGACCAAACAGAAAAAAAAGTTAAAAAAGTACTAGACGGCATTAGGTGATATACGTATTATTCCACTCCGCCGACAGGGCATGCGCCTGTAGCTCAGCTGGATAGAGCGTTGGCCTCCGGAGCCAAAGGCCGAAGGTTCGAATCCTTTCAGGCGCGCCATCCGGTCTCTTACTTCGGTAAGTGAGAATTGGCAAAAAAAGAAACAATGGTGGCTATAGCTCAGTTGGTAGAGCCCTGGATTGTGATTCCGGTGGTCGCGAGTTCGAATCTCGTTAGCCACCCCATTCTTTCTTTACAGAATAAAACGGTAGCTTAGGCTTCCAGTGTTGACTCATTATACCCAAGAGTCGAGACAAAAAAGTCGGTGAATAGCGCAGCTTGGTAGCGCATCTGGTTTGGGACCAGAGGGTCGGGGGTTCGAATCCCTCTTCACCGACCACTATTTCAATAATCGCTTTTAGCGGTTATATAAAAAATTAGTGGTGGCTATAGCTCAGTTGGTAGAGCCCTGGATTGTGATTCCGGTGGTCGCGAGTTCGAATCTCGTTAGCCACCCCATTAATTTTGGTAACTTCTTTGAAGTTCCCAGTTTGAGAAATCAAACGAAACGTCTCGGTGAATAGCGCAGCTTGGTAGCGCATCTGGTTTGGGACCAGAGGGTCGGGGGTTCGAATCCCTCTTCACCGACCACCTTTAAGAAAGCTCATCAGAAATGATGAGCTTTTTTTCATCTGTAGATCACTAGATTGGAACCCAAGTGGGGTTCGCCTGATGTCCAAAGAATGTCTCTTCACCGATCACTTAAGAAGCCCCGTCAGAAATGACGGGGCTTTTTTAGGCCTGGAATTTAGATAATTTGAGACCAGAGGGCCGTGGGCTGGATCGCCAGTCCGCAGGGAGCCCTGCCGCGCCGAATCTCTCTTCACCGACCACATTAAGAAGCCACAGTCGAAAGACTGGGGCTTTTTTCCATTTGGAATTTAGATAGTTTGGGACCAGAAGGTCGGTGGGCTGGATTGCCAGTCCGATCGAGTCATTCTCCAACGATTGATTTAAGTGTTGAAAACCTATCTATTTCGGCAGATTACCTACTAACACATTAATCAAATTCCCCTTTCATACAAGCCTGAATTGCTAGCCTTTCTAAGGTTGTTGGATCTGTATACAGGGTTTTCCTTTATTAAATCAGCAGATCTATATCGAATTTTATATAAAATAACCGCTCAATAATTCGACAAACTGATTGGTTTGGTCTAAAGATTCTTACGAAAAGCGAAATCTAACCCTAAATCTGCTCGCTAAGGCCTGTATTTAACAGCTTTCTTCGCATCAAATAGCTCTAAATCTTCTCTGATTTAGTAAACCTCTCATTTTACTATTTTGTATTTACAGGGTTTATTTTAATAGTGATAAGTATTGGTTATTAATTCGTATCTGGTTGTTTTGTTTGTTTAAATTTAATAAAACAGCGTTTGTTTCTATAATGTTAATTGTTTTTTTGGAATAATTATTTGTTTTTTGTGACTGACAGTGAGATCTGCTCTGAACGATTGATTTAACTCTACAAGCAAGTTGTAGTAAGGGGTTTGTGAGTGTTTATCACCATGAGTAGAATGTTGATTTTTATTACTATATGCTCTTTGGGTGAATAGTTATGTGGTGCTTTTGCTTGCTAAGCGTTCAATGTCGACTTTTTATCCTATTTTTGTTGCTTTTCTGTGAATTATTTGCCAAATTGTCAACCGTATAAAATATCAGAACAATATTCTGGTAAGAATGGATTCAATTTTGCAGACAGGGCAGAAAGCTGCCAAAGCAGTAGAGGTCTGGTAATGTCACTTTTAGAAGTAAAAAATCTTCGTATCGAATACCCATCTCGCCATGGAGTACACGCAGCAGTAAAATCTCTTTCGTTCAATATTGAACGTGGTGAGATTGTTGGCGTTGTCGGTGAGTCTGGTGCAGGTAAATCAACAGTAGGTAATGCTGTGATCGATTTGCTGAGCCCCCCTGGCCGCATTGCTAGCGGCGAGGTATTTCTTGATGGCGAGAAAATCTCAGGTTTGTCTCCAGAGCAGATGCGTTCAGTTCGCGGTTCAAAAATTGGATTTATCTTCCAAGACCCAATGACTTCTCTTAACCCTCTATTCACAGTAGAACAGCAGTTAAAAGAAACGATTCATGCCAACATGAAGGTGTCGGATCAAGAAGCCTACCAACGCTCTTTAGACTTGATGAACCAAGTCGGTATCCCGCAACCAGAAAATCGCTTAAAGCAGTATCCACACCAATTCTCTGGCGGCATGCGTCAGCGTGTTGTTATCGCGATCGCATTGGCAGGTGAACCTGACCTTATTATTGCGGATGAACCAACAACGGCACTGGATGTTTCTATCCAAGATCAGATTTTGGGTTTGATTCGCGATCTATGTATTAAGAAAAACGTAGGCTGTATGTTGGTTACGCACGACATGGGCGTAGTATCCAACGTAACGGACCGTGTAGCAGTAATGTATCGCGGTGATTTGGTTGAGTTTGGCCCAACGGCGAAAGTACTTGGCACTCCTGAACACCCATACACACACAGCCTGATCTCTGCGGTTCCTCGTTCAGATCGTAAGCTCGATCGTTTCCCTCTTGTTAGCTACATAGAAGACGCGCAAGAAATGGAACCATTGGATGTGAAAAACCACTGGTTAGGTCAAAGCCAAGATCATCGTGATTACACTGGCCCTTTGTTGAATGTTGAAAACGTGAATCTACGCTTTACGACGAAAGATTCATTTTTTGAGAGTCGTCGTGAGTATGTTCAAGCGTCAAACAACGTAAGCTTTGAAGTTCATGAAGGTGAGACTTTTGGTCTTGTTGGTGAATCTGGCTCAGGTAAATCAACAATTGCTCGAGTGATTGCTGGTTTGTACGCGCCAAACTCAGGAAAAGTAACGTTTGAAGGCGTTGACCTTACTGGACTTAAATCTGAAAAAGAACGTCGTCCAATGCGTCGTCAAATGCAGATGGTTTTCCAAAACCCTTATACATCAATGAACCCTCGAATGAAGATATTCGATATCATTGCTGAGCCTATCCGATTCCATAAGTTAACTCGCAACGAAAATGAAACTCGTCAGATCGTTAACGACCTGCTAGAGCACGTTGGTTTAGGTTTAATGGCTGGGGTTAAATACCCACACGAATTCTCAGGTGGCCAACGTCAGCGTATTTCTATTGCTCGCGCTTTGGCAACTCGTCCACGTCTTCTAATTTGTGATGAGCCAACATCGGCACTGGATGTGTCGGTTCAGGCGCAAATTCTTAATCTATTGAAAGATTTACAAGATGAGCTGAATCTAACGATGCTGTTTATCAGTCACGATTTACCGGTTATTCGCCAAATGTGTGACCGAGTAGGCGTGATGCAAATGGGGACACTGCTGGAGGTTGCTCCAACTGAGCAATTGTTCCAATCGCCTCAACACGAATACAGCAAACACCTAATTTCTTTGATGCCTGAATTTACGGGATTAAGAGAAGAAAAAGCAGTGGCACAAGCCGCGGTATAAAAATAAGTGGGTTGGAGTTTAGCCTGCTAAAAATAATTACAGACGCAAATACAACAACTAGGGATCTGGATTCCCGCATGAAGGAGTTATGCAATGAAAACCATGAAAAGCAAATTAGTAGTAGCTTTAATGGCAGCTGGCCTAAGTTTTAGTGCAGCAGCAGCAGATATTACCGTTGGCTACGCAGCTGACCCAGTATCACTTGATCCGCACGAGCAGCTGTCAGGTGGCACACTACAAATGTCTCACATGGTGTTTGACCCTCTAGTACGTTTCACACAAGAGATGGATTTTGAAGGCCGCCTAGCATCAAGCTGGGAGCGTGTTGACGATACGACTTTCCGTTTCAACCTACGTAAAGGTGTAAAGTTCCACTCTGGTAACGAACTGACAGCTGATGATGTTGTGTGGACTTTTGAACGTCTACAAGCTTCTCCAGACTTTAAGTCTATCTTCACGCCATACGAAAAAATGGTAAAAGTGGATGACTATACTGTTGAACTAGTATCAAAAGCGGCTTACCCACTAGTACTACAAACAGCAACTTACATCTTCCCAATGGACAGCAAGTTTTACTCTGGCCAAACAGCCGAAGGTAATGACAAGTCTGAGCTAGTTAAGCACGGTAACTCGTTTGCTTCGACTAACGTTTCAGGTACTGGTCCGTTCATCGTTACTCAACGTGAACAAGGCGTTAAAGTAACGTTCGAGCGTTTTAATGACTACTGGGATACAGAATCTAAAGGTAACGTAGACAAGCTAACACTTGTGCCAATCAAAGAAGATGCAACGCGTGTAGCTGCCCTTCTTTCTGGCGATGTAGATATGATTCACCCTGTAGCGCCAAATGATCACAAGCGTGTTAAAAACGCTAAGAATATCGATCTAGTAACGCTGCCTGGTACTCGTATCATTACGTTCCAAATGAACCAAAACAGCAACGAAGCTCTGAAAGATGTGCGCGTTCGTCAAGCAATCGTTCATGCTATTAACAATGAAGGCATTGTTAAGAAAATCATGAAAGGTTTCGCAACAGCGGCTGGTCAGCAAAGCCCAACAGGCTACGCGGGTCACGATGATGCGCTAGTACCTCGTTACGACCTGAAAAAAGCGAAAGAGCTTATGAAGGAAGCGGGTTACGAAGATGGCTTTACGCTAACTATGATGGCACCAAACAACCGTTACGTGAACGATGCGAAAGTAGCGCAAGCGTCTGCGGCAATGCTGTCTAAGATTGGTATCAAAGTTGATCTTAAGACTATGCCTAAAGCACAGTACTGGCCTGAGTTTGATTTATGTTCAGCAGACATGATGATGATCGGCTGGCACTCAGATACAGAAGATTCAGCTAACTTCAGCGAGTTCTTAACTATGACTCGTAACGAAGAAACTGGCCGTGGTCAATACAACTGTTCTGGCTACTCAAACCCAGAAATGGATGCGATTGTAGAAGCTTCTAACACTGAAACTGACCCAGTTAAGCGTTCTGAAATGCTGAAAGGCGTTGAAGCAACACTTTACAACGACGCAGCGTTTGTACCTCTTCATTGGCAAAGTGAAGCGTGGGGCGCGAAGTCTAACGTAGGTGCAGCAGACATAGTAAACCCAATGGTTATGCCTTACTTCGGCGACCTAGTTGTAAAATAATCTAGCTTGCTAGAATCGAGAGCCTGAAGCTTTCAGGCTCTCAATATTATTAAGATATAGATTTAAGTTTCGGTATTTAGTCTTCCTTTCAGTCTGGCTAAATACCTTTTTTAAGACTGAATTTTTTGTTGTCTAGTCGCGGATTTCGACTAGATAGTCATGGATAGATAAGGGGCAAGGAATGGTTACGTTTCTGGTCAAGCGCCTGTTTCAGGCACTGATAGTGATGTTTGTGATCAGTTTGGTGGCGTTTGCCATTCAGGATAACCTGGGCGACCCGTTACGTGAGTTAGTCGGTCAATCTGTTTCAGAATCGGAGCGTCAAGCGCTGCGTGATGATCTCGGCTTAAATGATCCCTTCATTACAAAATACACTCGCTTTATAGGCGCAGCCCTACAAGGTGATCTTGGTACTTCATATTTCTTTAAACGCCCAGCAGTGGACGTGATTCTGGATAAATTGGTCGCGACGCTTGAACTTGTGTTCGGTGCATCTCTGATTATTGTTTGTCTGTCGATCCCATTAGGCGTTTATTCTGCAATACACCCAAAAAGTTTCTTCACCAAGCTGATTATGGCGGGCAGTAGTGTCGGTATTTCGGTTCCGGTGTTCTTAACCGCAATCATGCTGATGTATGTGTTCTCTATCGAACTGGGTTGGTTACCATCTTTCGGTCGTGGTGACACTGCGAACTGGTTTGGTTGGGAGTCTGGCTTCTTAACGCTTGATGGCCTTGCACACTTAGTTCTGCCTAGTATTGCTCTGGCATCTATCATGTTGCCGTTGTTTATTCGTCTTGTTCGCTCTGAGATGTTAGAGGTTCTGAGCTCTGAATACATTAAGTTCGGTAAAGCAAAAGGCTTAGCGCTGAATAAGATCTACTACCAACACGCTTTGAAAAATACCATGCTACCTGTACTAACGGTAGGCGGCGTTCAAATTGGTACTATGGTGGCGTACACCATCCTGACCGAGACTGTATTCCAGTGGCCGGGTACCGGCTTCTTATTCCTTGAAGCGATAAACCGTGTGGATACTCCACTGATTACTGCATACGTTATCTTTGTTGGCCTGATCTTCGTAGTAACGAACACTATTGTTGACCTGTTATACGGCATCATTAACCCAACTGTGAACATTACAGGGAAAGGAGCATAATCATGGAACACACAACAACAGCTCCGTCTCGTTGGGAGCGATTTAAGCAGTCAGACATTCTGTATTATTTCTTACGCGATAAAGTCGCAATGTTTAGCTTTGCAATCTTTTCCGTTTTCCTAATTATGGCGTTGGCAGCACCGATTTTAGCGCCAATGGATCCATATGACGTGACGTCTATCGACATCATGGATTCAGAGCTACCACCATCTTGGATGGAAGATGGAGAAGAACGTTTCCTATTGGGGACTGATGAGCAAGGTCGTGACATCCTATCGACTATGCTTTACGGCTCACGTCTTTCATTGACGATTGGCTTTCTTGCGGTCGGCCTTCAACTAACACTTGGTATCGTTATTGGTCTATCTGCGGGTTACTTTGGTGGTCGTATTGATAGCTTCCTGATGCGTTTTGCTGATGTCCAGCTTTCGTTCTCGACCATGATGGTCGCGATCATCGTCTCGGCTATATTCAAGGCAAGTTTTGGTAGTGACTTCTATGCACAGTATGCTGTTTTGATGCTCGTGGTTATTATCGGTATTGCCGAATGGCCGCAGTATGCGCGTACTATTCGTGCATCAGTATTGGCAGAGAAGAAGAAAGAGTATGTAGAAGCAGCGCGTGTGATGGGCTTTAGAGCACCTCGCATTATGTTCCGTCATATCCTACCGAACTGTTTATCACCAATTTTGGTTATCTCTACAGTACAGGTGGCAAATGCCATCATGTCAGAAGCGGCACTTTCTTTCCTAGGTTTAGGTCTTCCGGTAGACCAACCGTCACTAGGTGCTCTTATTAGTACAGGCTTTAACTACATTTTCTCAGGAGCATGGTGGATCACAGCGTTCCCAGGTGTGCTTTTGATAACATTAGTTCTAGTTATCAACCTACTAGGCGACTGGTTACGTGACGTGTTTAACCCTAAAATTTATAAAGGGTGATAGCTCGGTTTGATTTTTAGCAAAAAAAATCACTAAACTAAGAGCCGTAAGCAATTACGGCTCTTTTTTTGCTTAATGAATCTGGAACTATAGATTATTGATATGGTCAATAATACTTAAAATGGAATTCATGTTTTATCGACATAGAATCGGTAACAATTAGCCCGAAAGGGTTTAAGTGGTGGTTATGAAATTGACAATGAATGCTGTATGTCGTGCTGTGATTAGAAGTTATCGTATGGGGCTGATCGCTGTATCCCTCTTGGTATCGAGCCAAGTTAATGCAGAATCGGTTCTATGTGATGCTACTCAGGCAAGCACTAATCAATTACCACAGCTAGAACAATCCTGTCCGATCGGTAAGGGTGTGTGGGGCAGTAAAGCGCCTAAACGTCATTCAGATAACGAGCTGTTTTGGGTTCAATGTGGCTTGCTGAATAAGCCGTTGTCATTGAGTCGAGCAAAGCCTTTGTATGAAAAAATCTCGACCAACGTTTGGATGAAGCCTGAAGGCGGAGACTATCGTTGCTTAATCGGGCCTTATTCTACATTCTCTGATGCGAGAAAAGACTTAGCTCAGGTGCGTAAGGTGTCTGGCTATAACGAAGCTTTTATTCGAATGGTCGACAAGTCTAAAACCTCGTCGCAACCTATCGTGGCAAAATCGGCTGAACCAAAAGCAGTTAAGCCTAAAGCTACGACAAAACCAAAAGTAGAAGCTAAGCCTGCACCGAATAAAACGACAGCGAAGCCTGTGGTAGCGACTCAAACGGCAGCGGTAACCAGTGCTGCTGCCATTCAGGCTCTCCCAAGCGGTAACGCGAGTTCAGATAACGATCTGGAAATCGAAATCCGTGTGACAGCCAATGTTGCGGGTAGCCAGTATGCAATCCCTTACCTTCTCGACCATCAACAACAGTTTTACATGGAGCAAGGTAAGCCATGGAGTCGTCTAGATTACGGTAGCGCTGAGCTAGTCTGTAATAAGGTCAACATGAAGCTGATGACTGAAAAGCAGTGGCAAAGCATCTTAGGCTCAAAGGTTATGGAAAAACAGAACTGGCCAATGCATCTACCTTATTGGGGTGCAGGAAAGAAGGGTCTGTTTACCAATGGCAACGTAAACCAATTGAAAGGGTCTTCATTGCTTAATGTCATGTGCATTAAGTAAGTAGACCTGAAGTAACACTAAACAAGCCTCAGCGATTGCTGGGGCTTTGTTGTTTATGAATCCTAACGTTCTCAACGTCGATTTTGCTTTTGAACTCTGATCTGTTTCTCAATACAAACTTGATTAAAAATCGCAAAAGTTGTTCAAATTGAGCGGTTGATGCGTAGAAAACCATAACTCAAGCAATAAGGTGATTGAGATTATGAGTTTAAAAAAACGTTTAGAAGATGTGGCTCCGCGCTTCGAGGCTGGAGGTAAGTACGAAAAGCTCTACCCAGTGTACGAGGCGTTCGCGACGATATTTTACACGCCTGGCACCGTAAACCGAGGCCTGACCCACGTTAGAGATAGCATCGATCTCAAGCGCATCATGATTCTAGTGTGGTTAGCGACCTTCCCAGCCATGTTCTGGGGAATGTACAACGTCGGGCATCAGAGTGTTTCGGCGCTAACATCCAGTTATCAATTGAATGAACTCGCCTCTCTGATTGAGAGTAGTTGGCGCTTGTCGTGGGCATTTGGGGATGCACAATCATTGATGGCAAGCGGTTGGGGTAGCCAGATACTGCTCGGTGCTCTTTATTTTTTACCCGTTTACGCCACGGTTTTTGTCGTCGGTGGTTTCTGGGAAGTGTTGTTCGCTGTCGTTCGCAAGCACGAGGTCAACGAAGGCTTTTTTGTTAGCTCGGTGCTGTTTGCCTTAATCCTTCCGCCGACCATTCCGTTGTGGCAAGCCGCTCTAGGGATAACCTTTGGTATTGTTGTCGCCAAAGAGTTGTTCGGTGGAACCGGTCGCAATTTCCTCAACCCCGCACTCGCAGGTCGTGCGTTTCTCTACTTTGCCTATCCGGCCAACATGTCGGGAGGCTTAGTATGGGTGGCCGCTGACGGCTATTCAGGTGCAACTCCTTTGAGTCAATGGTATGAAGGTGGCAGTACTTCGCTAATCAACAATATGACTGGCGAGGCGATAACTTGGATGGATGCGTTTATCGGTAATATTCCGGGGTCGATGGGTGAGGTTTCTTCACTGTTGATCATGCTGACGGGTTTGATTCTGATTTTTATGAATATAGCCTCTTGGCGTATTGTTGCTGGAGTCATTATTGGCCTTGTGGTGACTTCTAGTTTGATGAACTGGATCGGATCCGAAACCAATTCTATGTTTTCGATGCCCTTCTATTGGCATTTTGTTTTGGGAGGTGTCGCCTTTGGTACGTTCTTTATGGCGACTGACCCTGTATCAGCAGCCTTCACCAATAACAGTAAATGGGCTTACGGGATTCTTATCGGTGTTATGACGGTAGGTATTCGAGTGCTTAATCCTGCTTATCCAGAGGGCATCATGCTAGCCATCTTGTTTGCCAACCTGTTCGCTCCACTGTTCGACTTTATTGTCAAAGAGCAAAACATTAAACGTAGGCAACAACGAACATCGCGTTGATTTGAGTGTAGAGAGAAGTTACTCCCAATAAGAAAGGCTTGCATCGATGCAAGCCTTTCAATTTTTATCACGATTGATTTGAAGTTGATTTAACTCCACTTCAAATCAATCTCGAACGGTTGTGTGTTGCCACAATGCTCGCCGCACATTTCATCATAAGCGCTGTTGTGGATAAGCGTCGCCGATGCTACATCATGGTCACTAAAGTGGTCACGCGCCTGATTGACGCTCAAAAACTTCATTGGGTGCTGGTGGTTGTCTTTGATCAATTGCTTGTGCTCGCCAACGATTTGGTAAGCCAGGTAGATCCCGCCTTCAAATGATTCAATTAGTAGATTCATTATAAACTCCATTACTGTTCTAGATAGGTCAGTATCTGTGTTACGTGGAGTTGAGGGGTAAGGTTCAAGAGTGGACATAAAAAAAGCAGGCACAAGGCCTGCTTTTTAAGAGATATCAACAAATAGCGTTGATTAACGCATCGTTGGCGGTTACCAACACAGGTGGTTTCTGAAATAAATCTGGAAAGGTAGAAAGGAGAAGGTATTAGAGCCTTTTCCAGAAAAATCGACATTTGAATCGATTTTTCCTAAAAATGTTAGATTTACTATATCACTTTCCAGACAATTCACTATAGGCAACAAGTCTAATTTTACCTGTATTTAAATCATTACAACCATAAGGTGAGCAGCTTCATTTATTCGACTAACACGTTTTGCCCCACTTCTAAATACGTAACAGATAGTCAACTAGTATTGATATACAAAAAGTAATGCGTGGCAAAACGCAAGACCGACTTCATCGCCTTTTTCATAGCCAGTCAGGTTAGTAGTCTCTCAATCAACATGTGACTGAAATCAAGCTAAACATTGTATGTTATGTGATAAATTTCATAAAATTTATTAGTTTAGTGGGAATTGAATGCGCTTGTACGAACAAGGTTCAGAATGGAGGCGATGGGATCTTCATGTACACACTCCTGATTCTGTATTAGAGACACAATTTAAAGGTGATTGGAATGGTTACATTACAGCCATCGAGAAATCTGACTCTGGTGTTGCTGTAATTGGCATCACAGATTATTGCTCTATATCTGGTTATGAAAAGGTCGTGGAGTATCGACAACATGGGCGGATGAAAAATATTGAAACAGTTATCCCCAATATTGAATTTAGGATTACTCCCAATACTGAAAAACATAAAGGGATAAACATCCACATACTCGTTAATCCTGATTCCACACATCATATAACTGAAATCAAGAACGCTCTCAGTCGTTTGTTCATCGACCATCATGGCCAAAACTATGCCTGCTCTGAAGATCAGTTAATGAGCTATGGTCGAGCGTTGTATCCAAAGACAGCCCACTGCAATAGAACTTCATTAAGGGAAGGTATTAATAACTTCAAACCGTCTTACGATGTACTCAAGAAATGGTACAGCGGAGAGAAGTGGTTAAAAGAAAACTCCATAGTTGTTGCGGCTAATGGTTCTAATGATGGTGTGTCCGGCATTAGAGATGGTGGGTTTACTGGCTTAAAGAAAGACATCTACCAGTTTATTGACATGGTATTTTCAGCCACACCAAGTGACATCAACTACTTTACTGGTCAAGGAACTAAGAGTAGGTCAGATATTATAGCCGAGCTTGGTCGTCTAGTTCCTTGTGTTCATGGTTCAGATGCGCATAGTATCGACAAGTTATTTGAACCAGACAAAAAGAGATATTGCTGGATTAAAGCAGACCCTACATTCAATGGTCTAAAGCAGGTTGTTTTTGAGCCTGACCGTGCATTTATTGGTGAACTTTCTCCCGAAACTAAGGCTGAATATCAGACCATTAAGCAGGTTCGATACATTGATAACTCAGGTGTGAATAAGTTTTCGAAGAAGTGGATACCGCTTAACAAAGACCTGAACACAATCATTGGTGGTAAGTCTTCCGGTAAATCTATGCTTCTGTACCACATTGCGAAGACGATCAACCCTAGCGAAGTATCAACCAGAGTAGAGTTATCAAAGTCATCAACCTACAGCGACATTCCTAACTTAGATTTCGAGGTTGAATGGTCGAATAATGAAGTCTCTAGGTTGTCTGATGCTGACGACAAAGCAAGGGCTATCACCTATATACCTCAACTTTATATCAACCAATTGGCTGATCAAGATGGACGAGAAGATTTAAACGAGTTGGTATCTAAAACTCTTCTTCAAGATGAGCAATACAAAGACTTCGTTAATGCCCTTGAGAATAGAGTGCGCACAGTCAACTCATCTATTAATGATAAAATTGATACTCGATTCTTACTGATTAGTGAGTACCAAAAGCTACTCAGTGAACTCAATGAAATTGGTAACGATAAGTCTGTTAAAAATGAAATTGCAGCACTTGAAGTGAGAGCAAAGGAGATTCGAGACAAATCTAAATGGACAGAAGAGCAAGAGAAGTATTACGCCTCCCTAGTTCATAAAAGACAGTGCGTTATCAGGGCAAAAGACAGGCTCACGTATATTCAGTCTGGTTTACGAAAATTCATAGAGAGTATTGATAATCGACAAGAACAATGGATTGACACGATTCGAGATCAGCTACAACAAGATTCAGGGCTAATTGCACAATCAACGGTTCTCAAAAGCTTACTAGATTCAATGCAACAAAACTTAGCATCAGGCTTTACTTCAACCAAGGACAAGGCGAATCTAAAGCTAGACTCGATCCCCGATAGATTGACTGCATTAAACGACAAGCTTGAGGGGGTAGAGCGTGAGCTGAAACCACTTGAAGAAAACGTGAAAGACAAAGCTGCCCTTGAACAACTAAATAAGCAACTCAAGGTTGAGCGAGAGAAGCTTGCAAGAATCAATGTCAAACTAAAAGAGCTTGAGGCAATTACCAAGAAAGGTGAAGAGTGTATCAAGGAACTAAATGAGCAGTTCAGTTCGTTGATAGATCAATACAAATCTCACTGTACCAAAGTCAGTGAGCATCAAATGGATGACGATATAAAGATTGAGGCAAAGGTTGTTGTCGATGCTAGCAAGTTTGATTCGTTTGTTAGTTGCTACCACAAGTCAGGGGCAATTCGCACGGTAGTCGATGATGTTCAGGATGAAAATGGTGACTACCATTTTGACATTGATACTCACGCTGCATTTGTAGAGAATACCGCCAATACTATCAGGGGCAGTCAATCCCCTACCTTGCGCAAGAACCAGAGCCTTAAAGATGCTTACAAGCTCCTTTACGCTGATTACTTCGGTATCGACTTCCTTGTTACCTATAAGAACGACAGCATTGTACATATGTCACCGGGTAAACGTGGCTTGGTCTTACTCAGTTTGATGCTTGAGCTTAGTAACTCAACGCACCCAATATTGATTGACCAGCCAGAGGATAACTTGGATAACAGAACGATTTATTCAGAACTTAAAGACTTCGTTCGTAAGTGTAAGAGTAAGCGACAAATTATCATGGTGACACACAACGCAAACCTAGTGGTTGCAGCAGATGCAGAGTGTATTGTTGTTGCAGACCAACGAGGGCAGTCAGGCACAGCAGGCACACACCAATTTGAATATCTTGGCGGTAGCATAGAGCATAGCTTGAAGTCTGATAACAGCCATGACTATCAATCACTTGATGAGCTAGGCATTCGACAGCATGTTTGTCATATCCTTGAAGGTGGCATCAGTGCCTTCAAAGAACGGGAGCAGAAATATAACCTACTTTGATTCTAAGACTTTAACTTGTCTAGAATATGGAAGAAGTGAACGTCACTGTTTGGGCAAAGGCTTCTATATTTAGGCTTTGCCAAATTCAGCTCATGTAACGATGATAACAATCATACGGTAAAAACGATTTTTTATGATGACAAGGTCGGTTCGAGTCAGCAGACCCACCGTTTGGGGTTACTCCCGAACAACTATCAGAATCTTAACCAAGCAAAGATAACCAGTATGAAAGCTTGAGACGGGAATTTAGAAAAAGCGGATGTCCAAGATCTTGGACATCCGCCTTTTTCTGGAAAATATGGAAATTCCCCACAATTTTTAAAGATCTTAATGAATATATTAGTGCTAATACGCCTTATTTATTAGAGTGCATGGTTGAATCATACCTCTATATTTAACGCCAACCTGAAATGTTTTCAGGTTTGTGAGTGTCTATTCTTAACCTTCAAATCAGCCACTATAATGTTCGAAAGAGCATTGATTGACTGCTATCCAGCATCAATGCATCCTCTCGAAATTATTCATATCATCATAATTGAACTCATTTCTAGCATGAAACCAGTCGGTTTAAAATTAAAAGTGTATTTAAATTAATGCACTAACCTAAGTTAAAGTATTGTAATTCAATAACTTACAAACAATGTGCTGGCTGGGTTTTCGTTAACATGCTATAAGTATTGTACTAATACAACATGTATAGATGTGCGTAATCAGTGGAATGAATATGGAACTAATACTGACAGAAGAGCAAGTGAAAACCCTCATGCATCTAGTGAAAGTGGAGATGAGCGGGTTCTGTGGAGATGTTGGATATGCAGAATTATCCCAGATAAAAAGTATCTTAGAGGATCAGTTGAAAGTAGAGGTCTCGAAGACGTCAAATAACTGAAGACAATGAATGTAGTTTTTACTGCCTTAGATTTAGTATGAGGGCTTCGATAGGTAAATATTGATCTTTTCCAGCGATACTGGATACGCGATGAAGCGAATATTGTCATACACCAGTTAGTTCATTCTGATTATTTAGCAAAAATGCCATTGGAATCAATAACGATTTAATTTATTGATTTTAATCACTTTAATTAATTATGAATGATTGTACTATATCCATAGCTTACGGGCAGATTTTGGGTGGCGTATCGCCATCAGTGAAAACAACGTCTGATAGACTTGCCTTTATAATGTAATGTTCAGTTTCTCTATGATCCTCGACATGGCATAGGAGTGCCCGTAAGCGACCCCTCCCTCTAGTTGTTTATTGCCTTGGTAACCTGAAATGAACTCTATAGAAAAACTGAAGAAATGCTCATCTAGAAACGATTTATCTATCCTTCTTGACGTCAAACCATCAATTCTAAGTTATGTCTTATTTGTAGAGTCCGATGCTAGTAAGTATCAAGAGTTTACGATCTCCAAAAAAACTGGTGGTGAGCGCTTAATTAAAGCTCCCAACGATAGACTAAAAGAAATTCAAAAATCATTATCCGATCTGCTACTCGGCTGCATAGATGATATCAACAAAGAAAAAAACATCTCCAATACTCTATCGCATGGCTTTGTTAAAGAAAAATCAATAATAACTAACGCTGAAATGCATAAAAAGTCAAAAAATATCCTTAATATTGATTTGGGGAATTTTTTTGACTCGTTTAATTTTGGGAGAGTTAGAGGTTTTTTCATTAAGAACAATAATTTTTTATTGGATCCCAATGTTGCAACAGCAGTTGCGCAAATTGCTTGTCATAATAATTCTTTGCCCCAAGGGAGTCCTTGCTCTCCCGTTATAACCAATCTAATTACACATTCTCTAGATATCTCGTTAGCAAAGTTAGCAAAGAAAAATTCATGTAGATACACTCGCTACGCTGACGATATAACTTTCTCAACAAGAAAAAATAGTTTCCCAGTTGAAATAATGGCAGAACTTGATGGAGTCTACAAAGCAAGCAAAAGACTTGACAAAGAGATCTCTAGAGCTGGATTTGTTATCAATGAAAAGAAAACTAGAATTCAATATAAAGATTCTCGTCAAGACGTAACGGGCTTGGTAGTAAACGAAAAGGTTGGGATAAAAAAAGAGTACCGACGCACAGTCAAAGCAATGTGCAACTCGTTATTCCACACAGGCAGCTACACGAGATTAATCAATGACGAACATGTTGAAGGCTCTATTCTTGAATTGGAAGGGCGGTTGAATTTCATTGATTCAGTCGACCGCCACAATCGAGTGCATTACCCAGAAAAACTGAGTACACATTACCAACACCGACATCATGGAATTCGAAGCCGTGAAGTTTGGAGCAGTAGAGAGAAGACTTTGAGTAAGTTTCTTTTTTATAAGTGGTTCTATGCAAACAGCAAGACCACAATACTGTGTGAAGGAAAAACTGATAATGTGTACTTGTCATCAGCGATTTACAAGCTTAAAGGTAAATACCCTTCATTAATTGATGCTAAAGCCAAATCTGGAGAGCCTAAATCACTAGTTAAATTTATGGACTATTCGAGAAGAACTAAGTTTATTCTTGAATTAGCAGGAGGAACTTCCTACCTAGCCAACTTCATAGATGCTTATAAAGAAAGGTATGAATTCTATAAGTCTGAGAAGCCAGAATACCCAGTTTTAATCATTTTGGATAATGATGATGGTTTAAATGATAACGGTGGAATCATTGCAAAACTTCAGAAAATATCGACTATGTCTATGCACCCTACGCCTCCTAAAAAAGGAAATATGAAGTCTAAGATTAAAAACTCAGAATTCATTCATGTAATGCATAATTTGTACGTAGTAATTACCCCCTTAAATAGCGGTAACGATACAATGATTGAAAACCTGTTCGAGCAAAAATTATGGAGCACGCCACTAAATAAGAGAACCTTTGATCCAACTGAAAAGAAAGAGCCTAAAAGTAGCTATTACGGGAAAAATGATTTTGCTACTAGAGTCGTAAAGAAAAAACAAGATAGTATCAATTTTAATGGATTTATTCCGCTTCTGGATAGAATGCAACGAGCTATCGAGCACTATAAAACTGTTTAACTCTTCCGTTCTCAAAAGGGAGCTGAACTAGCTGGATAACAAGAAGCTATCCCAAGTGTTGAGCAAGTCCAAGCGCCCTTATATAAGCAAATAACCCAAGCGATTTCTGTCCAAAAATGAGTTTTGGGAGACGTTGTATGTGTGGGGAGTAGCCTATCTAAATGGGTTGTATCGGAATTATTTGATTGGTACGATTTTGCTTCTTTTTAGCTTGGCAAGTTCCTCTCGTAGCTCTGCGTTCTCATACTCAAGACTATCAATACGAGCTAATGCCTGAACTAACTTATCGTTCAGGTGGTGTTGAGAGGCTGCAAATAGCTTCAATCTCTCTTTCTCAGCCAAATACTTAGTCTTAAAATTCTCCTTGAGACGCTTCTGCTCATTCAGCTTTGTGTGAACTCTTTGGACTTCTGGCTGAACTATTTCACCTTTGCTTGCTGCAATCTCGGCTTTAGTTTGTTTCACTTTTTCAACAAACTCAGGATAGTAATAGCCACTACCGTTACCCAAATTAGCCTCTTCTTCAGCAGCTCTCACACTGAGCTTGCGATGAGGTGGGATACGTTTGGGTTTACTTTGGGATATTCGGTCTAAAGCAGCTTCTAGTGCAATTAGTGTATTTTCACTTTTTCCCATCTTAAATCTCCTTCACCGCTAACTCTGCTTCAAAAGCTGTATACTCCATACCAAAATCTCGCATCACGTTTTCCGCAGCCCTAATTTGAGTAATATAGTGGCTTTTGTCTGTGACCGATATGTCTCCGTCGAAAGCTATGTAAGCCGTTAAGCTGTGATGCTTTTTCTGCCACCATTTAGCCTGTTGTTCGTCGATAATGCTGCTGCCAGAGCTGCAATCTACGCAAAATTGAGGGGAGATGACACCATCCATATCGCAATCGTAACCGCTTTTGCAGTAACTGTGCAGTGAACCGTGGAGCGTGAGCTTACCATCCTTAACGGCCTTGTATATTACATCCCAAGAACTATAGATTAGCGGTACATCACCACGCATTTTCATAATCGCTTTACCATGAGCGCCTGATAGAAGCTCGTCTGAGTGCCACTGTTTGAAGATTTTATTGGCGGTGGTTTCTGCATTAATCTCTTCAAGCGCTTGCTGTATTTTTGTATCTACTTTTAAGTCTCGTAGGCTCGCCAGTTTTCCTCCGTTGGTATACCACTCGGTCATCGATAGGTAGAGGTGTTTAAATTGCTGCTTAAGCGCTATTAGTGTCCCTAGGCGATTATTTACGCAGTAAAAAGCTAAGGTGCGTCTAAATTGGTGCGTGGACATAGGCCAAGGCTCACAGATAACAACCGACTCTTCTATTTTGCCTAATGAGTGAGGATTAGAGGTTAAGCACTCTTGGTAATCTGCTTCAGTGATAATGAAATTGAACTGTGTACAAAAACGTTTTAGTCGATCATTCCAATCCGTGATTAATTTCGGCGGTTTTGAACGAGCGCCTTGGTTCACCCATAATGAATCTGCGAACCTATCATCGGGATAAGTCGCTTCGCTTCGCCAGCGCTTCGTGAGCACAGCCATCAAGTCGATGGCTGTTTTGGCCGAGGATGCTGTCACCCACGTTTCGCGTTTTTCCCCTAGTTTAAAGGTTTGAGATTGCAGCATGTGATGGATTCGACCGCTCAAGGTGTCTTTGTAATAACTGTTTGGAGTTAGTTTGTCTAATTCTGAGTCTCGCATTCCACTGAACCCACCGCACACAATATAACTTGCATTAATGAGTTGCCCTAGGTAACGCCTGAATTCATTGCCATTATTAAGTGGAATGTCAGGAAGTTTCTCTGCCAGAGGTTGAATAAGAGAGCGAGGGTCGTGAGGCTGGTTTTTATTAATGGCTGTTGGATATTTTTGGTTATCAATGCTCCCGTCACTGTTCATAAAAGTATAAATGTGACCTTGTTGAACCTTTCTATTCAAAATTCTCAGGCCTTCAATATAGTTGTCTTGCAGCGCATTTTCGGTGTCGGCTAGTAGTTTAGCGTGAGGTAGTGCCTCTTCAATGAGCGCGATTGCCTTGCCATAGATTGCATGACATAGCCGCTCAGGAATGACTAAGGTTTGCTGACTATCTTTATCACTCAGTCTTTTTGCTTCTTTTTTTGACTTGATAGGTACGATGCCCAACGGTATGTAGTGCCAACCCGAATCACCGATTACTCCATTGATGGCAACAAATGTTTTCTCAAGTGTTGATTGGGAATAACCTTGTTCTTGAAGGTAGTTATCAAGCTTTATCCTAAATGGCGCAGAGGAAAGCGCAACTAAAGATGCTTGGCTCTCCCGCATTAAGAATGCGTAAATTATTTTTATTCCTTCTAGTTGAGAACTAACGCCTGAAAAGCGCCGTGCTTTTTTCCCTTTTGGGTTGGCGTTAAAAAGCCAACCAAAGGCGAATACCTTTAATTCACGTTGCAATTCAGTAGCGGCGTTAAAGTTTGAGAAGTTGAGGTTGTTACTATCTTTCTTGCGTGAAAAAGGCAAGCAATCCCAATTACTTTGCCCAAACGTAGCCGTCACGTTACCGTCTTTATCTTTGCAAATAACAACAGCATCCAACTCTTCAAATCGCCCTTCGTGATATAGCGATATAATGTCCACGACTTGCACCTTGTGCGCTTCGGGGAAGTCCTCAGTGTATAAGTGGCTGGTTTTCATGATGATAACACCTGAGATAGCGCAGGGATTAAACCAAGAACGGAATCAGTATCGTCCCAATTAGGGTGATAGCCTTCATCATCAAGCTTGGCTTGTGCTTGTTTGAGTAGTTTTCTGGCAATATGGGGTAAGATTTTTTCTTCTATGAACACTATGATATTTTCAAAGTTCTGGCGGTAGTGGCTGGCGTCGAGGTGTTGGTAGAGTGATTCCTCAATGCACGCCTTAAAACTAAGTAGGCACCAGATATCTGAGAGCGATTGAACGATGACTTGACTCGGACAGCCGAAACAACCGAGCAAATCAGCACAAGCCAATTTTTCCCCTTCACTTAGCAGCCCTTGTTTGAATGCTTTCCTTGTGTATTTTTCTGACTTGTCGCCAAATGGAGTCGCGCAACTCGCACCGTTGGGCGTGCGACTTAAATCAGGCAGATTGATTTTGTTTTCTTCTTCTATGACCAAAACATCAATACCTAAATTGGTCTGCGCCTTTTTCGGGTTAACGCCACTTTTAATCTGCTCCTCTCGTATCGACATCGTATCTTGCATCATGGCATTGTTGGTTATTCGGTTTCCTTCGCTATAGCTTCTCTTTCTCGTGTTAGGCGTATTCCCTAGCATGATGTCATTCATCATTTCGCCTTGGTGATAAGTGGTAATCTGTGCTCCCGTTTCGCGAAAGCGACTAATCGTCGGGCGCAGTCTGCGTCCAGTTTGGTCGGTGAAGATAAAGTGCCTTTCAACCCATTTTCTAAGGAAATCTTGAAGAGTGGCGTTTTTCATTGGTGTCGCTTGCTGTGCCACTACGGTTTGAAGCAGCGTTGCGTTTTCATCGTTTGAAATTAAACGTGACGCATTGAGTAATTGGTCGAAAAAACGCATGGCGTATTTCGGTATATCCAGTTCATGCTCGCCTATCTCAACCTGAATGGTCTTGAAGGCTCTACGTTTAAACACAGGCATGGTGTACCAAGTTTCGTCAGTCGAAGTAAAGGCATTGTGTGGTTGTGCTAGCTGAAATAAATCACTGGTATTTGCGTAGGTGTAATAAGACAACAAGTATGCGCCAGCACACATCATTTTTGTTATACCACCATGTAGATTATAGGTTTGTCCTTTCCATTGAAATGTCATGCTAGCCACGCTCTTATACACGTTAGTATGTGTCTTAGGCGACTCAATAAATTGACGGTAGGTTTGCTTGAACAGGCTGCGCAGGAAAGGAAGTAACTGATTTAAATCACTACGGGTATAGGCTTCAAACGACTCTGTATCACTGTCATCCATTACCGTTACCGCGTTGAAATAGCTTGAGGGTAAATCTAAATAATCCCGAAACAACACCATCATGGAAGCATGTTTCTGTTGATAGGTGGAGTTTTTCAGTGTCCCTAGCATAACCCTTGTATGCAGGTGAGACATAAAGCCTTCCAGTGACTCTTGCGTAAAGGCGATCGCATTATTTTTGTCACACCAACGCAGGTATTGAGAAAGTTTGGAGTAATGCGTATACAGAGTGCTATGACTATATCCTTCTTCCATTTTTTCAGTAAAGCGGGCTTTGATTTGATGCACAAAACCATCACGTTTGGCATCTTCAAATCGACCTCCTTGCTGAAGATGTTTGGTAGTAGGAAAGTGTTTAACCAGAAAGCGATTAAAGTCGGCAAGGTGGTTATTATCAGTGTCCAATTGAAAACAAAGATTCGCGTTCCAGCCGTGGAGATAGGCAACATTATCACTCACTCTCACCTCCTAGCGCTTCGTGCATGATGCTATCTAGAATGCCAAACTTCACTTTGAACGCTTCTTTGCGTTGTAAATAACGCAGATATTTCCAAGTCGTAGATTCGTTTCTATGCCCCATCCAGCCCATCAACAGCTCCATGCATTCCACTGGAGATAGATCAGCCTCAAGCAAATCATTTAATCGGTATGTACCGTAGGTTGCACGCAGATCGTGGAAGCGATGAGTAAAGGAAGGGCAAACTTTCTTGATAGAAGCTCTAAATTCCGTCCATCGTGATCCAATCGATTTAGAGGTCACAGGATTGCCTTGCTCACTCACGAAAAGAGGTTCATGACGCTCACACAACTTAAACATCTCGATGGTATCTTGTTTAAGGGAGGGCGCATTTTCGGGCAATAATACTAATTTGGTATTGAGTTTGTTTACCCGTTTGATTCTACGCTCGGAGGTTCGGTATTCGTTCAGTGTGGCTAATAGCTCTGATGAGATTTCAACGCGTCTTTGCTTTAAATATTTAGTCTGAACGCCTGTCGATTGAGGCGATAAAACTATCTCGTAACGATGTTCACTTTCAGCCAGAGGTGTCGCTGTATCAAGAGCATTCAGGGAGAGCGTTGCCACCTCTTTTATTCGCATTCCCGTATCAATAGAAATTAACACCTGCAAGCGCAATTCTTCGGATGCGTTAGGAAGGTGCTGTGTCAGAATTCTCAGTGATTCTTGAGCGAGTGGAGACAAAGGCCGAATGCTCTTACTGCTGGCATCCTTTGGTACTTTTATTCGCAAGTCGCTCGTTTCAACGGTAAACGTTGGCGATATGTGCGCTAGCATCCCGCTGCTTTGAACAGAGACAAACTCGATTTTAAATGGCGCTTCTTTCTCGTTCTTGATTTTTAAGTAACCATCATGCATTAACCACTTGTAGTAGTTAACAATCTGATTCATTCGCACGCTTGCTGTACTGTGAGCTAACTCACCGCTTGTGATTTGCTTTAACAGGTGAGAGCGGAAAAGATAAGTTGGCTTGAGTCTTTTGATGGGAGGGAATGAGTCCCATGCCAACCCTTTATCTTCAAGGAACTGGTAGTAAGCCTGTAATGCTTGAGCACAGGGTGAAAGGTCTTTAGCTTTTTTGATGGCTTTCTGATAGAAGAGGTAACTGTTCGCTTCGTGGTTGAACGAACCATCTTGGTTGAACAGTGTCGGCAGTGAGCCAATATTTTCCTTTAGGGGAGAGCATTCACAGATGTCATTACTGACTGATAATTCTGTCTGTGTATAGACATTGCTTGATTGTATGAGATACATAAATTCACCTAGAAAATCACTGACTATACATACAGCATAGTCAGCGAATGATTATTTTCCAGATTTATTTATGTGTGTAAGATGCTTTTCCTACACTAACCTGTCATGGTAACAAATTCTTCGCTGCCTGTTGGGTGGATAGCCACAACAGAGTCGAAGTCTGCTTTGGTTGCGCCCATCTTCATTGCAACGCCGAAGCCTTGAAGCATCTCATCAACAGTGAAGCCGATGCCGTGCAGGCCGACTACTGTCTCTTCTTCACCAGCACATACAAGCTTCATCTTACAAGGTTGACGGTGCTTGGTTACTGCTGTGTACATTGCAGTGAAGCCAGACGTGTAAACCTTGATGTTGTCTTTGCCGTACTTCTCTTCAGCTTCTTGAGTCGTTAGACCGATCGTGCCGATAGGTGGGTGGCTGAATACAACAGTAGGCACTAGCTCGTAGTCCATCTTAGCGTTCGTTTGACCGTTGAATAGGCGTTCAGAAAGTTGACGACCTGCTTTAACAGCAACAGGTGTTAGCTCGATGCCGCCTTCCATGATGTCGCCAACACAGTAGATGCCAGGAACATTTGTCGTTTGGAACTCATCTACCTTGATGTAGCCGCGGTCGTTGGTTGCAACACCCGTTGATGTTAGGTTGATAGCGTCAGTCGCTGGGTGGCGACCGATAGCCCAAATTAGGTGGTCAACGTTTTGAGTGTTGCCGTTCTCTAGGTGCAGAGTCAGAGTACCGTCCGCTTCTTTCACAACTTCTTTAGGTACAGAATGCGTGTGAAGTGTTGGGCCTTCCGCTTCCATTACTTCAACCAATGTTTCGATGATCATTGGGTCAAAGCTACGAAGTGGTGACTCTTTACGACAGAACAGGTGTGTTTCTGTGCCAAGTGCACTTAATACGCCTGCGATTTCTACCGCGATGTAGCCTGCGCCGATAACCGCAACACGCTTTGGTTGCTCCATCAGGTCGAAGAAGCCGTTTGAGTCGATACCGTGCTCTGCGCCAGGGATGTTTGGAATAGTTGGACGACCACCCACTGCGATCAGAATGTGATCAGCGGTGTAGTGCTCACCGTTAACTTCAACAGTCTTCTCATCGACAAACTTCGCAAAGCCTTTGATTACGTTTATTTTGTTGTTACCCAAAACGCGATCGTAAGATTCGTGGATACGTCCAATGTACGCTTGGCGGTTTTCAACCAGCTTGCCCCAGTTGAAGCCTTTTACTTCAACGTCGAAGCCGTAGTCTTCTGAATATAGGTTGATCGCTTCAGCAACCTGAGCGCCGTGCCACATCACTTTTTTAGGAACACAACCAACGTTTACACAAGTACCACCAAGGTCTTGAGCTTCGATAAGTGCAACTTTTGCACCGTGCATTGCTGCGCGGTTAGCTGATGCGATGCCGCCTGAACCGCCACCGATACAGATGTAATCAAAATGAGTCGCCATTACTTTCTCCATTTATTGAAGGCTGTAGTCACAGTGAGAACACTGGATACCTACGTCCTATAGATTCTTAAATTGTCTAATTATTATATTGAGGGCAGATTGGTTGAACTCAATCTCCCTGTTTAAAATTTATTCGTGTATGTCACAGTCTATTGAAGATTCTTCAACCTATGCCATCGAGTTTGAGATTACTCGGGTACGATCCACTCTACTTTGAAGTGACCGGTCGCCGGCGCAATTGCTTCCTTCAAGAATGGAAGAATTTCATTCATTTGGCTTTCTAGCTTCCAAGGCGGGTTGATAACAATCATGCCTGATGCTGTCATGCCACGCTCGTTGGTGTCTGGTGATACGCCAAGTTCGATTTGTAGAATCTTGTTGATGCCTAAGCCTTCAAGGCCTTCGATCATGTCTTCGATATCACAACGGTTTACCACCGGGTACCAAATTGCGTAGATACCGGTTGCCCAGCGCTTATGGCTTTGAGCAATCGCAGTCACAACATCACGATACTCTTTTGCCAGCTCGTAAGGTGGGTCGATAAGAACCAAACCACGACGTTCTTTAGGTGGCAGGCTGCCTTTTAGGCGTTGGAAGCCATCTTCTTTGTAGATAGATACTTGACGATCGCGGTGGAACTCTTGCTCAAGCAGAGGGTGATCGGCTGGGTGAAGCTCAGTTAATACCATGCGGTCTTGGTCACGCAGATGCGCGCGAGCAACACGTGGTGAACCTGGGTAGAAACGCAGTTTCTCGCCATTATTGAGTGCTGAGATAGACTCAAGGTAGCTTTGAATGTCTTCAGGAAGATCTTGTTGGCCCACTTCACTTGCCGACCATAGGCGTGCAATACCTTGTTTGTATTCACCGGTTTTTTCAGACCATTCATGCGTTAAGTCGTAACGACCTACACCAGAGTGAGTGTCATGATAAACAAAAGGCTTATCCTTCTGTTTCAAAGAATTAAGAATAAGGCTCTGTACGATATGCTTTACTACGTCGGCATGGTTGCCCGCGTGGAAGCTGTGGCGATAACTTAACAAATTAAACTCTCGTAACACTCTCGTTTTAGAGTGTGGTTAGTGTAGGTAGGGTTAATCTGACCATTATAACCCTCAATGAGCTATAAATTCTCGAACAATTCAGAAGCAGTCGCTAGCTATATGCAGTTAGTTATTGGTTCTACTATTGAAATTTGCCTTCATGGGCACTATTTAATAACTATTCGCAGGTGATTTTTTAGGGCGCTCCTTAGCCTGATGACTGTAAGACGACCTCATTATAAAAAGACGAAAGTCTCCAAAGCCAAAGGAATGTTTATATGTCTAATCCGCTATTAACCTTCACGGACTTACCTCCGTTTTCACAAATCAAGCCTGAGCACGTTAAGCCAGCGGTTGAGCAAGTGATTGAAGAGTGTCGCAACAAGATAGAACAAGTACTTGAAGGTAATACTTCACCAAGCTGGGACAACCTCGTTGCTCCGATTGATGAAGTGGATGATCGTCTAGGCCGCATTTGGTCACCAGTGAGCCATATCAATTCTGTGATGAACAGCGATGAGCTGCGTGACGCTTATGAGAGCTGCCTGCCGGTACTTTCTGAATACGGTACTTGGGTTGGCCAACACAAAGGTTTGTTCGAAGCGTACAAAGCGATCAAGGCGAGTGAGGCATTCTCGGCACTCGACCAAGCTCAACAAAAAACCATTACCGACGCGCTGCGTGATTTTGAATTATCAGGCATTGGCTTACCAGCCGACGAGCAGCATCGCTATGGCGAAATCAGCAAGCGCCAGTCTGAGTTAGGCTCTCAATTCTCAAACAACGTGCTTGATGCAACCATGGGTTGGAGCAA
The DNA here is from genome assembly GCF_024347455.1 of Vibrio echinoideorum. Lineage (NCBI taxonomy): Bacteria > Pseudomonadati > Pseudomonadota > Gammaproteobacteria > Vibrionales > Vibrionaceae > Vibrio > Vibrio echinoideorum. The sequence continues at coordinate 3,502,665 of NZ_AP025483.1, read as the reverse complement.
GCAGATCACCGATGTGGCTGAACTGGCCGGTATGCCTGAATCAGCACTGGCGGCAGCACAAGCCGCAGCTGAATCTAAAGAGCAAGAAGGTTACCTACTGACTCTAGATATCCCATCATATCTACCTGTGATGACCTACTGTGATAACCAAGATTTGCGTAAAGAGCTTTACGAAGCCTATGTAACGCGTGCTTCAGATCGTGGTCCAAATGCAGGCAAGTGGGACAACACTGAGATCATCACAGAACAACTTAAGCTGCGTCATGAGATTGCTCGCATGCTTGGTTTTAGCACCTACAGCGAAAAATCACTGTCGACTAAAATGGCGGAAACGCCGGATCAAGTGCTTGGCTTCCTTAACGACCTAGCAGTGAAAGCGAAACCACAAGGTGAGCGCGAAGTTGAAGAACTGCGCCAGTTTGCTGAGAAAGAGTTTGGCGTCTCTGAGCTAAACCTGTGGGACATCGCTTATTACAGCGAAAAGCAAAAACAGGACCTGTTCGATATCTCTGACGAAGAGCTTCGTCCATATTTCCCTGAATCAAATGTAGTTTCAGGTTTGTTTGAGGTGTTGAATCGCGTATTTGGTATGTCTGTGACAGAGCGTGAAGGCGTGGACACTTGGCATGAGTCAGTTCGCTTTTTTGACATCTTTGATGCGACTGGAACACTGCGTGGGAGCTTCTACTTAGATTTATACGCCCGTGAACACAAACGTGGTGGTGCTTGGATGGATGACTGTCGTGGTCGTCGCATGACTGAATCTGGCGAACTACAAACGCCGGTGGCTTATCTAACGTGTAACTTCAATAAGCCAGTCGGTGATAAGCCTGCGCTATTTACTCACGATGAAGTGGTGACGTTATTCCACGAATTCGGTCACGGTATCCACCACATGCTGACGCAAGTTGAAGCGGGTGCGGTTTCTGGTATCAATGGTGTGCCTTGGGACGCGGTTGAATTGCCAAGTCAGTTCTTAGAGAACTGGTGTTGGGAAGAAGAAGCGCTGTCGTTTATCTCTGGTCACTTCGAAACAGGTGAAGCGTTACCAAAAGAGATGCTAGAGAAAATGCTAGCAGCGAAGAACTTCCAGTCTGCAATGTTTATCCTGCGCCAGCTTGAGCTTGGCTTGTTCGATTTCACTCTACACACTGAATATGACCCAGAAGTCGGTGCTCGTGTTCTTGAGACACTAGCGGATGTGAAGTCTAAGGTGTCAGTACTGCCAAGCCTAGATTGGAACCGTTTTTCACACAGCTTTGGTCATATCTTTGCTGGTGGCTACAGTGCAGGTTACTACAGCTACCTATGGGCAGAAGTGCTATCGGCAGATGCGTTCTCAGCATTTGAAGAAGAAGGTATCTTCAACACTGAAACGGGCAATCGCTTCCTGAACAACATCCTTGAGATGGGTGGCAGTGAAGAACCGATGGAGCTGTTTAAACGCTTCCGCGGTCGTGAGCCACAAATCGACGCGATGCTGCGTCATGCGGGAATCAACGCGTAATTGCTATCATTTCCGTAACTGCGGTAGTTGCTTAGCTTTATTGCGAGTTAATTAGCTTTATTGCGAGTTAATAGCGAAAAGAGCCTCTAGTTAGAGGCTCTTTTTTTGTCTGTATATCATCTTAAATAAGACCAATAGGCGTTATGGATTGACGTTACGATTGATCGGGTTCTGCAATGAAATCAAGGTCTCTGTTGATTGCACTTCATCGATCGCTTGCAGCTTATCAATCAATACAAATTGCAGCTCTTCTATCGATTTACACATCAACTTGACGAAAATATTGTAGGCGCCGGTGGTGTAGTAGGCCTCAACCACCTCATCTAAAGCATTGAGTTTGGCAATCGCTGAATGGTAATCGCGGGCCGCATTGAGGTTGATGCCAATAAAGCAACAAACGTCGTAACCTAACTTCTTAGTGTTTACCACCACTTCTGTACGCTCAATAATGTCAGCCGATCTCATTTTTTCTATTCGAACGTGAATTGTCGCAGGGCTAACATCGAACTGCTTGGCCATTTCAGCATAAGGCGTGCGCGCGTCTTCCATTAAAGTTTTTAGAATGGCACGGTCTAGGTCATCCAGGCGAGCGGTGGTAGTGGACATGCAGAATCCTTAGATTGAATGAAATCAGACTAGCTAGAGTACACATCATAGCCAAGGGTGATAATATTAGCAGCAACTATAGTGTTAGGGTGAATTCAGTGCGATTTTCGTTGTTATTAATTTTGATGTGTTGGAGTTTTTTCGCTTCAGCACAAACAAAAGATGTGTTGGTTATTCACTCTTACCATCAAGGATTTTTTTGGACAGACAGTTTCCAAAAAGGGTTGGCAGAAGAGCTGGATCGAACCCGCTTGTCTTATCGAGTCGTATATCTCGATAGTAAACGCACACAAAATGCTGAATATTTGGAGCGCGTGTATCAACTCTATAGAACTAAATTGATGCACGAAGACTTTGCAGCCGTTGTCGTGAGTGACAACAACGCTTTAAATCTAATGAAGCGATTGGCTCCGCAATTAAAGGGTACGCCAGTGATTTTTGGGGGAATTAACAACTTTTCACCAAACATGATTGAAGGATTGAATGCGACAGGCGTAACCGAAGACACCGATATGGCGAGCAACATCGAACTGATTAAGCGCCTTCAAACGTCGGTAAAAAGAATTCATGTGGTAACCGATCACTCGGTCACTGGCGAGGCTGTTCGTAACCAGATTGATATCTTTCTTGAAAACAACCCTGAGATGTCAGGTGTTGTGAAGCATTACACGCCAGACACTTACCAAGAATTGATAGCATTTACTCAAAAGGCAAAGCCGGGTAATGGCTTGTTGTTCTGGGTTTATTTTAGAGACATCAACGGTCGTGTGACTAGCAATGAAGATTGGCGTGAATTAAATAAAAAAAGCCAAATACCTATCTATATGGTTAACGATTTAGGCTTGGGGCATGGCGCTATTGGCGGTGTGATTCAAGGAGGAAAGATTCAAGGTCGAGAGGCTGGAAGCATACTTTTAGAAGTACTTGATAACCCATCAGCTCCATTGCGCGCCGTGGTTCCCGGCGCTGCTGAAATTAAACTCGACTATCAACAAATCTCTCGCTGGAACCTAGGCGCAGAGAATGAAGCATCGGTGACTTTCTTAAACAAACCCAAGCCATTTTGGGTTCGTTATCACGATGAAATTCGTACGATCGGCCTACTTTTCTTAAGCATGTTATGTGTGATCGTCACCTTGATGTACTACCTTAATCGCCTTCAAAAAAGTGAACGTACAAGCCGTCAGAGCCAACTACTTCTTGAGTCGATATTCGATCAAAGTCTGCAATTTATGGGAATTATCGATAAGGGCGGAGTGTTACTGTCGAGCAACAGCAAGTTGCATGAACTTTTGTATAACCAAGGCTATAAATTGGGAACACCTCTTCAACATCACCAACACTGGGAAGACTCGGCTAGGCAGGTGTTGAAGGAGTATTTCATCTCTCGAGAGGAACATCAGGTTTTACGATTTGAAGCGGAAGTGTGGTGTCGTGATCGCGGGGCAATGGTGTTGGATGTTTCATTAAAGCCAATGCCGGGCAGTGAAGGGGATGATAATCAATTCTTGTTTGAAGCGCGTGATGTCACCTCACGTAAACTCGCGGAAAACAAACTGTTCCAACGTGAAGCCAATCTAAAGCTGTATTACGACAAACAACCAGTAATGATGATAACGCTCGATGGCAATAACCGTATTCAACAAGTGAACCAGTTCGCTGAAGAACTACTGGGGTACCCACTTGATCAGCTATTGGGACATCGACCACGAGAGTTTTATGTCGATGAAAACGCGATGATCCCACGTCATATCTTACTGCAACCACAGCATAAAATTCGAGGCGTGTGGCGTCGTGATATCGAATATCGTCATGCCGATGGCAGCACCATCTGGATTCGTGAAAATATCCGTCCGCTGGTGGAATCGGATCAACTGTTGATTGTTGGTGAGGACATCACCGAAACCCACGAGCTTTCTGAAAAGTTAGAGTATCAAGCGCGTTACGATTTATTGACTGATACCTTCAACCGCAACCACTTTGAACAAGAGCTGCAAAAGGCGCTGAAAGAAGTTGAAAGCCACATGCGAACTCATGCGATGTTGTTCTTAGATTTAGACCAACTGAAGGTGTTGAACGATACTGCGGGGCATGAAGCGGGAGATGCTGCAATCATGTTTAGTGCCAAGCTGCTGGAAGAGGTATTGCCATACAATGCCGTGTTAGCGCGTATGGGGGGCGATGAGTTTGCAGTATTAATGAAAGATTGCACTGAGCGAGATGCGGTGAATGTGTGTCGCAGTATTATTTCGACGATGAGCGAGAACCCATTCTTGTGGGGTGATATTCGCCTTAATCTTACCAGCTCTATTGGTATCCGATTGATTGACCATACTGCGGCCTCACCACAGATGGTACACGCTCAGGCCGATGCTGCTTGTCATGCTGCTAAAGAGGAAGGGCGTAATCGCTATAACCTTTATCATCTAGATGACGAAGATCTCCGTCGCCGTCATTTGGAAATGGAGTGCGTTAGCCTTGTACATGAAGCCTTGGCTAATGATCGCTTAGAACTGTTTGCACAACGTATCCTTGGTTTAGATAAAGACAGCGAGAAAATGCACTTCGAAATCTTGGTGCGGATCAAAAACATCAAGGGTGAATATATTTCTCCGGGGATCTTCATGCCAGCCTCGGAGCGCTACAACATAGCACACCTGATTGATCGCCAAGTCGTGAGCCAAACATTGAGTTGGCTGGAACAACGCCCATTAGTGATTGATGAACTTGGCATGTGTTCAATTAACCTCTCTGGTCATTCGATGGGTAATCGAGAATTTGTCGAATTCTTGATTGAGAGCTTGAGAGACTCGTCGATACCGTGCCATAAAATCTGTTTAGAGATCACCGAAACGGCCGCCATGAGCAACATGAAACAAGCGATCAAGTTCTTCACGCGACTTAAAGAGTTGGGCTGTATGATCGCCTTAGATGATTTCGGCTCAGGGTTATCGTCGTTTGGTTACTTAAAGAAACTGCCGGTCGACATCGTGAAGATCGATGGCTTGTTTGTGCGTGATATTGCGGTCAACGAGATGGATCATGTGATGGTTCGCTCTATCAATGATTTAGCTAAGCAGATGGGTAAACACACGGTGGCCGAATTTGTTGAAAATACGCAGATCATCGACAAGCTGATCGATCTTGGCGTGAACTATGCGCAAGGCTACATCATTGGCCGACCTAAGCCACTTGAGGAATTAGTCGAAGAGTTACAACAAGAGCGAATTCTATAAGCTCTTTGGTTGCCTATAATCTCTTTGGTTGAGCTCAGGCTTTATCGTGAATACTTTTCTCGGTTAATATGTATTGTTGAGGCGATCAGGTAAACTGATTGCCTCTTTTGTTTTGAATACTACTGTCTGTTGGAGACGACCTTGCAACTACAACTGATTTGCGAAGATGCTACCCAAATCGATCATTTAAATGACTTAGCGACCCGTTGGAATTTATCCCATGATGAAAACAGCGATTTTGCGTTGGTTCTGACCAGTGAGCGACTTGAGTTACGCAAAGTGGACGAACCGAAACTTGGCGCTATCTTTGTTGATTTAGTCGGTGGCGCAGTCGGTCACAGACGTAAGTTTGGTGGTGGTAAAGGTCAGGCGATCGCTAAAGCGGCAGGTTTAAACAAAGGCGCAACGCCAACCATTCTTGATGGTACGGCAGGCTTAGGGCGTGATGCGTTTGTGTTGGCTTCTTTAGGTTGTAAGGTGCAAATGGTCGAGCGTCATCCTGTTGTGGCAGCCTTACTTGATGATGGCTTACAACGTGCGCAGCAAGATCCAGATATTGGCGGTTGGGTAACTGAACGTATGAAGTTGATTCACGCTTCGAGTCATGACGCTTTAGATAAGCTAAGCGATGATCCTAATTTCGCACAGCCAGATGTGGTCTACCTCGACCCTATGTACCCGCACCCCGAGAACAAAAAGAAATCGGCTTTGGTTAAAAAAGAGATGCGAGTATTCCAATCTTTGGTTGGCGCAGACATGGATGCAGATGCGCTATTGCAACCCGCCCTTAAGCTCGCATCAAAACGAGTCGTGGTGAAAAGACCGGATTACGCAGCTTGGTTAGGTGAGCAAAAACCGAGCATGGCGATAGAAACCAAAAAGAACCGTTTTGATGTGTATGTGAAAGCATCAATGACTTAGTGAAAGCATCAATAACTTAGCAACACGTTAAGAAAGTTTCCCGTCATAAATACGATAAATTACTATTTAACACTTGCGATAGCCGCGTTACGGATGTATATCTAACTAAGAATCATTATTATTCTTAGCTGGAGTTGTAGCATGGCTAAACGCTTTTGTAAGTTAAACCGTCGAGATATTACCGAACACCTAGGAGAGATCCACAGCTTGGTTACCCAACCTAAGTTTGTGTGTCGTTCTTGTGCACGTTCATCGGCGGACGAAGCAAACCTATGCAAACCAACCGCAATTCCCCCTCTTGGTTGCCAGAATAAGCCTGACGAAGAAAAAGTCGCGTGTGGACTGTTGGCTGAAACATTGCCAGCGCCAGAGTTATCGCTTGCGGAAATCAACGAGACCCTTGAACCTACTGTGAAAATGTTCGATCCAGCCGTTGTTGAGATTGAAGATAAAGCATCTATTACGGATAAAGCATCACAGAAAAAAGCCAAGCTGAAAAAGCTGATGGCCAAGGCGAGTGGTGATGATAAATCGGAGCTTAAACAAGCGAAGAAAGCGGCGAAGAAACAAGAGAAGTACAACAAAAAGCTCGCGAAGATGATTAAGAAGCAGCAAAAGCTGTTTAAGAAAAGCCAAAAACTGGAAAGTGACCTTGAACGCATCAACCTACAACTTGATGACGTTGCCTTCACTGAAAGCAAGACTCAGGTAGTGAGCCACAATCACATCCACTGAAGTTAATTCGAAGAGCTTATTGCTAAACAGATGATTTAAAAAGAGCGACCTACAGTCGCTCTTTTGCTTTTTTGGTCTTAGTTTAAATAAACATCTTGCGAGTCAAACAAATCTTGTTAGCTAAATACAGCTTGTTAGTTAACTAAAGATTGTTAGCTTAACGCGCTAGGCATTACTAGCATCTCTCGCAACACGCTTCTTTACCCAAGTCTCATTCACAAGCAGAGACAGTAAGACAACGCCTCCACCAATGGCAAGGCGAACCAAATCGACATCTCTGTTCCAAATCAGGATATTCACCACAAGGCCAGCTGGAACCAATGCATTGTTCATCACGGCCAGTGCACCAGTATTAACCATGCATGCGCCTTTATTCCACATAAAGTAACCCAGCCCCGAGGCAATTAAGCCAAGGTAGATCAGGATTCCCCATTGAAGTGTGGTTGTTGGCAGTTTCTCAGGGTTGCCCAGTAGCAGGAAAGCAACCGAAGCCACACATAACGCGCCTAAGTAGAAATAGCCAAATACAGTGCGCTGAGGTAGTTCAGCGGACTCCTTCTCCATTACCACCTTATAACCCACCTGACCGATAGCAAAGCACAGGTTCGCGCCTTGAACGACAAGGAAGCCGACTAAAAAGTTGTCGTTGATACCGGCAAACTTAATGAACACCGCGCCTAATACTGCAATAGCGGCTGTCACTAGATACCAAGGTGAGAATTGCCCTTTGAGAAAGTCATAAATAAGAGTGACATAAATTGGGGTAAATACAGTAAACAGAAGGACTTCAGGTACGGAGAGTAGCAAAAAAGATTGATAGTAGAAGCAGTACATCAGCCCAAGCTGAATACCACCAATGGCCATCAATTTTCCGATCAGCTTACGCGAGACACCGCGAAACTTAAGGAAGGGAAGAAACACGATACCAGCAAGGGCAACACGCATCAGAACAGAGAACCAAGAATCAACCTGACCAGCAAGGTAAACGCCGATCAGGCTAAAGGAGAACGCCCATAGGAGGGTAACACCAGCTAAATAGCTCATAGTAAAACTTCGTTAATAAGATATGAGCTGTATGTTACCTAACCTTAAATCATTAGTCTTCTGAATCTCTTAGAGGCACGACCAGCATATCAACGGGTGAAGAGTTGATCAGTTGTCGTGTTGAAGAAAGCAGCTTGCTCCAAAAATCTTGATGGTGACCACAAACCACCAAATCGACATTGAACTCATTGATGGTGTCACATAGCTCATGGCTCAAGTCGCCACTGCCCACCAAAGTGTGAGTTATTGGGTATTGAGCGTAGTCAGCAAAATTTTGCAGCTGAATACGAGAGGCTTCCATCGCATTGTGTTGGGTTTCGGCCATGTTGATATCAATCAGGCCGGTATAAAGCTCTGCGTAGTTAATATCGATATGGATAAAAGAGACTTTGGCTTCCAATGGCTTAGCCAATGCTACCGCTTTATCCACAAGTAATTTGCTGTCATCTGATAAATCGACTGCGACCAAAATATGTTTGTAACTCATATTGCTACCTCTTTTATTCATTGTCTGATTAAAGATTAGCACTATGTGATGCCTTTTTTTGCTGAAGTGATCTCATATCCACCGTCTTGCGTAGTGATAGTCCGAAATATCGGTTAACTAATGGTCAGCGAGATATTCATTAAATAGTGATATAGTAAAGAAAATTGAGGGTGTAATTAGGAGTCTTAAATGCTGTCAAAAACTATGGTTGAGCAACTGAATGATCAAATTAATCTAGAATTTTTCTCATCCAACCTATACTTACAAATGAGTGCTTGGTGTGAAGACAAAGGATTTGAAGGTGCAGCAGAGTTTCTGCGTGTTCATGCAGTAGAAGAAATGGAACATATGCAGCGTCTTTTCACTTACGTTAGTGAAACAGGTGCAATGCCAATTCTTGGTGCGATTGAAGCGCCAAAACATGAATTTGAAAGCCTTGGCGCAGTGTTTCGTGAAACCTATGAACATGAGCAAATGATCACTGAAAAGATCAACAAACTGGCTCACGTTGCTTTCACATCACAAGACTACTCAACCTTCAACTTCCTGCAATGGTACGTTGCAGAGCAACACGAAGAAGAGAAGTTGTTTAAAGGTGTATTGGATAAGCTAGAGCTCGTTGGTGAAGACGGTAAGGCACTGTTCTTTATTGATAAAGACCTAGCGCAATTGGCAAAAGATGGTTCATCTTCAATTATGGAAGCTCCTGCAGTTTAGGCTGTAAGAAAAAGACACTGATTATCTTTTTCTCTTGAGTATTCCCTTGAAGATGTAGGGAGGAAAGGATGATCAGCGGCGACACTATTCTATTTGCACTAATGGTTGTGACATGTTTGAACTGGGCGCGATATCTTACTGCGCTGAGAACACTTATTTATATCATGCGAGAAGCTCACCCTCTGCTTTATCAACAAGTGGATGGCGGTGGTTTTTTCACAACCCATGGCAATATGACCAAACAAGTTCGCTTGTTTAGTTACATAAAAAGTAAAGAGTATCACCATCATCATGATGCCGTGTTTACGACAAAATGTGATCGAGTGAGACAGTTGTTTATATTGTCTGTCTCTCTACTTGGTGTAACGCTACTGTCTTCATTCATCGTTTAAATTTTAAGGTGATTTGAGTGATTAATTCGAACTCGATTCGCTGAATCAGTCGCCCGCTTTATGTTGTGGATGCTGACAGAAATTTGCACGAATGAACATCAATTGCAAAGTTGAAAATTGCCGTTAGAATAGCGAGCAATTAGTAAGGATGTGCTGTTATGCACATCCTTTTTTATTGGTGGCGTTATGAGCACAAGGTGTGCTTCGTGATGCAAAAGTGAAGAAAGCAGAACCACAATGAGTGAAAAATTTGACGTAATCGTAATTGGCGCAGGTGCAGCTGGCTTGATGTGTGCAGCAGAAGCAGGCAAACGCGGCCGACGAGTACTCGTCGTAGATCATGCAAAAAAACCGGGAAGAAAAATCCTTATTGCTGGTGGCGGTCGCTGTAACTTTACTAATTATGATGTCAGTGCTAATCACTTCCTGTGTAATAACAGCCACTTTGTGAAATCGGCACTTTCTCAATACACCAATTGGGATTTTATCTCGATGGTAAGTAAGCACGGTATTGAATTTGAAGAACGCGATCACGGACAACTGTTCTGTGTGAATGATCATAACTCAAAAGATATCGTCACCATGCTGCTAGCAGAATGTAAGCAAGCAAAGGTTGAAGAACGTTACCGTTGTGATGTTCATTCGATTGAGAAAACAGACGCTGGTTTCAAGATGCACCTCAATACCGATGAAGTTGAGTGTGATTCATTGGTTATCGCAACCGGTGGCCTTTCAATGCCAAAACTGGGTGCGACCCCATTTGGCTATAAAGTAGCTGAGCAGTTTGGTTTGTCGGTTGTTCCAACAACCGCTGGTTTGGTGCCGTTTACTCTGCATAAAGAAGACAAAGAAGCCTTTGCTGAGCTTTCCGGAATCGCGATTCCTGCCGAGATCACTGCGCAAGACGGCACTTTATTCAAAGAAGCGCTATTGTTTACTCACCGCGGCCTGTCTGGCCCTTCGGTACTGCAAATCTCTTCATTCTGGAAAGCAGGTCAATCTGTTTCTATCAATTTAGTTCCTGAAGTGGACGTTGCTGAGCTACTTGAAAACTCTCGCGAGAAACACCCAAATCAGAGCTTGAAAAATACCTTAGCGAAAGCATTACCAAAGCGTTTCGTTGAGGTGTTGATAGACCGTAAAGAGCTCGAAGACAAACCGCTCAAGCAGTTCAACGAAAAGCAGTTGAATGACATTGTAGAGCATCTAGAGAACTGGAAAATCGCACCCAACGGCACCGAAGGCTACCGAACGGCTGAAGTGACTTTAGGCGGTGTAGACACTAATCACCTATCCTCAAAAACGATGGAGTGTAAGACGGTCTCTGGCCTTTACTTCATCGGTGAAGTAATGGATGTAACCGGTTGGTTAGGCGGCTATAACTTCCAATGGTGCTGGAGCTCAGGCTTTGCAGCAGGCCAGTGGGTTTAAGAGCTGTGTGGAGATAAGAAAATTTGTCTCTTAGCTGTGATTGTCACTATCCATACTTCGAAAGTAATTATTTTTCATTCTGACATTTAGTTTCTTTTGTGACTAAATTTTAAGTCTCAAGCAAAAATGCAATTTGTAACCGTCTTTATCAGGCTTTGAGTTGTCAGAGCCTAGTTTGGGAAAGATATGTTATCCAAGGTTAATTTAACTGTGGAATCTAAATTCGCAATAGCTTCAAATCTAACTCTTAATTATTAATGTGTCTCACTCCTCCTGAGGCACTGATCGCATGGTTCAATCATCAGTATCAGTATCAGTATCAGTAAAGTCCAAATCCTTAATCACTTATTACTCTAGGTTGGAACAGAGCGGTTTTGACGATTCCGGTTTGAGACGATTCTTCTAAAACAATGTCTACAGGGTGTATTGATAACCTGACCTTATGACATCCCTCATTTCAGTCAGACTGCGTAATAGCAAAATATCCTAGTTGCATCGAAGTGTTGATACGGTGTTTTGTTTTGCAATTTTTATGAGAGGCCACACACATTGTCGCATCCCATGACGTTGAACTGACTCTATCGCTTTGTATGAATTTTATATTGTGAGCCTTCTGATTGATATTTCGTAATCGATAACGTTGTACAAAGAAAATACTTAAGGTGGTGCCAGTCTTATGGATGTGAGTTATCGACAACTTAAAGCGTTTATTACTCTTGCTGAGGCTAAAAGCTTTACTGTTGCGGCTGAACAAATACACATTACGCAATCTGCATTGAGCCAAATGATGCAAAAGCTTGCGGTACAAACTGCCTCAGAACTTATTGAGAAAAGAGGCCGAAAAATATTACTAACTGAAACTGGTCGTACGTTCTATCAAGAAGCTTTGTTCATTGTTAACCGTTTAGATAAGTGGGAGTTGGATAGTAAAGCTCGTCAACAAGGCTACCATCGAACGCTAGTTATTTCGTCTTTGTACTCGATGTGTTCTTCTCTGGTCCCGAAGACCATCAGTGAGCTGAAAAAAAATCATCCATCTTTTTCATTTCGGTTGATAGAGGAGCGGGTTAATGACATTCATAACTCAGTACTAGAAGGACGTGCTGATATAGGTATTGGTACTCCCCCTAATAACTCAGAACTGAATTTTGAATTACTATTCCGTGATCACTTGTGCTTTACCTGTAATACGGCCCATCATTTGAGTGCGGAGAGTGAAGTTAACTGGAAGCAGGCTCATCAGTACGCATCTATTGGTATCAGTCCAGGGAACAGTTTAAGGACACTTGCTGATCAAGCATTTATGCGAGCAGGTCTTACCTATGATCCTGAAATTAGTGCGTCACACACTTCAACATTGCTTGGTATGATCGATAGTGGTTTAGGTTCTGCCATTTTATCTTCAACCATCGCCTCATTACATGCTCATGAGAACTTAAGATTTATCCCAATAGTAAAACCAATTCAATATCGCTCAATTGGGTTAATTACGAGAAAAGAAACTCACCGACAGATCATCGATGAGTTTAATTTAATGCTCAGAAAGCAAGTTAGTCTCAAACTGTAGTTTACGAAATCTACATAGGTCCAACAGGTAGGCCTAACATGGTGTAGGTCAAGAATACAGCTCCCCAGATTGTAAATAGAAAGAATGCATACGGGACCATCATTGCTAGGAATGTACCGAATTTTACGTTGGGGTTATATTTGGCTATCAGTGCTAATACCATCGGCACGTAAGGATTTGTCGGAGATATAATATTGGTTGTTGAGTCTGCGATTCTGTAAGCCATCTGAGTATATTCAGGTGATATATCCAGCAGCATGAATAGTGGAATAAATACAGGAGCCATGATTGCCCATTGAGCCGAACCACTGAAAACAATCAGGTTCATGAACCCTGCAAGCACCATAAACATGGCTAACATTAATAGTTTTGGTACTTCAACTTGAGCAAGCATTTCAGCGCCATTTACAGCGAAAAATATAGCTAAGTTAGACCAATTAAACCAAGCAATAAATTGGGCAATAACAAAAACTAAGACGATGTAACCACCAATACCATGCAATGACTTCGCCATCAGATCGGGCACATCACTCGCTTTCTTTATCTCTCCTGCTTTTACACCGTAAACCACGGCATTCATAATGAAAAACGCCATAATTATTGGGATTATTCCAGTAAGGAAGGGGGACGGAACTAAGCCGCCATCGGCGTTTTTCAATGGTGAGTCACTTGGAAGAAGCAATGCTATCATTCCAAGAATAAAAATAATTGATGCGTACCCAGACCATTTTAAAGCTTTTTTCTGAATGTCGGTGACAAAATACGTTTCTGTATTTTTAGCGCTAAGTGGAGATTCTTCGGCAGAACGTTTCGTTTGTTTATCAAATCGCGGTTCTATGTATTTGTCGGTAATGAGTGTTCCAAGTATGACCAAGAGAGGTACTGAAAGGATCATGAAGTACCAGTTAGCAGCGGGGCTAACCTCTACTGGTTCAACAATGCGGGCAGCTTCTGTTGAAATACCTGAGAGTAAAACATCTGTTCCTGCGATAAATACGTTGGCAGTAAAGCCTGCGGCCACAGCTACAAAACCTGCAGCAATTCCTACTACAGGGTTTCGATTAGTTGCAGAGAAAATGATGCCAGCTAAAGGAGGCACTAAGATAAACGCCGCATCAGATGCTAAGTTACCGATGATCCCGGTTAGAAATATTGAGGCAGTTACGAAGTTTTTGGGTGCGTTTAAAAGCGATTGCTTAATAGCTGAATCGGCTAACCCTACTTCTTGAACAAGCCCTACTGCGAGCATCATACAAAGTACCAAACCCAGAGGTTTAAACGCGATAAAATTTGATACAGCTGAATTCAGAATGTAAACAAACCCTTCACCACTGAGTAGGTTCTTTACTTTGATTTCATCTCCGCTCAAAGGGTGAGTTATATTCCCTCCAAAAGTAGACACTATCCAAGACAAGAATATGACCGCTAAGCATAAAGTAATAAACATATAGAATGGATGAGGAATTCGGTCCCCAAACTTCTCAATACGATCAATTATGCTGACGTTCTGAGGGAGTTGTTTTTGCTCTAGTAAACCTGACATGTCACACTCCTGTGATTATTTAGGGTCATCGTGACCCCTGTGCTAATTTTTTATGAGCTAGTTTTGTTGAAGTAGCGAGATGAAGTATGCGGCTCCGGTCGGCAACACTCGATCATTGAAATCGTAGTTCTTGTGGTGCAATCCTATCGTTTCTCCATTGATGGTTAATCCGTTGCCGATGAATCCATAGCATCCCGGTACTTGTTCTAGAAAAAAAGAAAAGTCTTCACTGGCTAATAGAGCCTCACATGTTGCGTTAACCTGATCATTACCAACGACTGAAGAGGCGGCTTTCACTGCTGTCTCGACTTCGGGGAAGCTGTTGACGGTAGGTGGGTGAGATATTGGACCTAAGGAGAATTGTGCAGTCATGTCGAAAGCCATGGCAGTGTGAGACACCAGAGTATTAAGTTGAGTAACCAAGCGGTCTCGCACACTTTGGGAGAGAGTTCTGAAGGTGCCACTCATTTGAGCGGTATCAGCGATGGCGTTAGTTGTCTCACCGCAATGTAGCTGTGTGACTGAAACAACAAGCGGTTCAAAGGGGCTATAAGTTCGACTGACTAAGCCTTGTATACCTTGATAGATATGGGTCGCAACTAATAATGGATCTTGGGTATTTTGTGGTAGGCCCGCATGCCCACTTTTGCCATTAATCTGAATAAAGAGCCGATCGGAACTTGCCATTATCGGTCCTTCTTTGAATGCAAAATGCCCTTCTGGTATGCCTGGCATGTTATGAAGAGCGTAACATGCATCTAATGGATAGCACTCAAGTAAGCCATCCTGAAGCATTTTTTGTGCGCCACCGACACCTTCTTCAGCGGGTTGAAAAATGAGTACGGCTTTACCATTAAATTGGCGATTTTTTGCGAGGTATTTTGCTGCGTATAGCAGCATCGTGGTATGTCCATCATGCCCACATGCGTGCATTTTTCCGGCCTGACAAGAACGGTGAGAAAAGTTGTTTTCTTCGTGGATCGGTAATGCGTCCAGATCGGCTCTTAAGCCTAAAGTTTTTCCGTCACCGAGCTCCCCTTGGATAACCGCAACAACGCCTGTTCCTCCAAAACGAGAGTCTATTTGTTCAACGCCATATTCCTTGAGCTTGGCTATTACCATACTTTGTGTGTTGTACTCTTCAAAACCAAGCTCTGGGTGTTGATGAATATTTCGTCTAATTTCTACCATTTCTGGTAGCCACTTTTCTAGCTCTTGTAATAGGGACACGACATTTCCTTAAGTAACATTTTCATAACATCTAATCATGAAGGTGTCGTATTACCTAGTTGGATGCGTAATAGTCTTATTAGTAAAACTTATAACAATCCATATCGAACGTTCTAATTTGGTGTTTTTTAATTACTGGAGAAGTAGGTTCTATTCGCTTAACATGACGAAAGCGACTTCAGTAAAATATTGAGGTAACTAACATGGATTTAGAAGTAGATGCTTCATAATTAGTACAAAAATGGCGAGTCATAGGACTCGCCATTTTTGTTTCTAAAGTTTGCTATCGCTACTCACTCTGGAGGGTGTGTAGTGCGAGAATTTTAGTTTCGCTGGCTATCAGCTATCAGCTTTCAGGGTTGAGGTTGTTTTTCTTCTTTCCCCATTTGATCTGTTGAATAACCAAACCCGCAATGATCAGCATTAAACCAAATAGTGTCGCAGGGTGGATTTCTTCGCCAATAATGGTCGAAAGTAGCATCAATGAGATAAATGGTGAGGCAAAAATTAGATTGCTGATACGCGCTGTATTGTTGGTCAGTTTTAGCGCTGAGAGCCACAGCACAAAGGTAATACCCATCTCGAATAGGCCTACGTAAGTCACGGCCATCCAACCTTTCGCTGTGATTTGGCCAAAGCTTTCGCCTTCGTAAAGGGTTAAACCAATCGCGAATGGTAGTGCCACTAAGAAACCAAGCAATACACCCACCACAGGGTCAGCTTTATTTTTGGTATTGAGAATCCAGTATCCCGCCCAAAGCAGCGTTGAAAGCAGGGCCAGTGCCACACCCAGTGGACTATCGAATTGCATTCCCAGTACATCACCTTTGGTGGCAATGACCACCACGCCCGCATAGCTGAAGGTACAAGCAACCCAATCTTGTTTGCGAATTTTTTGCCCCAGAAAAACCGCCGCCATTAAGGTTAGGGTGATTGCCCAACTGTAGTTAATGGCTTGAGCCTGAGAAGCGGGCAGTAAATCGTATGCTTTGAAGAGAATCAGGTAGTAAGCCAATGGGTTGACTAAACCAAGCAATAAGTAATACCAAGGGTTTGAAAGAAACGTAGTACTCAACTGAGAAAGCTTGCCTTGAAAGGCACAGATGGTAATCAATGCGACAGAAGACACAATGCTAGCGACGGTCAGCATTTGGATCGGTGAAAACTCAGCAAGGGTCAGCTTAAAAGCAGTAGCAACTGTTGACCACAGTAATACTGCGGAAAGGCCAAAGCCCAAGGCACGACGTTCGTTCATAGCAACTCATTCTAATGTGATGGGGCAGAATACGGAGCGCCTAGTCTATCTGTCGAATTTTAATACGGCAAACTGGACATTTATCCAGTATCAAAATACCATTTAATGAGTTATTTCCAATTAGGCTAAATCATTATCATGCAATGGATTATCGAACACCAAGCAACGCTTATTGCTGCAATTTCTGGCGCGCTCGTCAGCGGTGGCGTTGTGGGTTGGTGGGTTAAACAGAAGCTCTCTTTTCAGCAGCGATTGCTGGAGCAGCAACTTAAGTCCGATCGTTTGTTGCATGAGTCTCAACAGGCGCAGCTCAAGTCATCGCTCGCAGAGGCGCAACAAGAACTGGATGAGCTTGACGATGATCGAGACAAAGCGGCATTCGAGCTCAAGCAGGCGCACGGCAAGGTGATGGCCGCAATGGAAAAGCTGCGCTATTTTGAAGCCGTGAAACAAGAGCGCCAGCAGTACGCCGATGATATCAATGTTCTTAAGGAGCATAAGTCTGAGTTAGAGGCTGAACTTCGAGAACAAGAAGCAAGACATGATCAAGAAAACCTCGCCAACAATGAAAAGCTGCAATTGTTAGAACAAGCGGAATTTCGATTGAAGCAACAGTTTGAACTGTTAGCAAATCAACTGTTTGAGAGTAAAACTGCCAAGGTTGACCAGCAGAACAAACAGAGCTTGGAAGGTTTGTTGTCTCCGCTGAAAGAGCAATTAGAGGGCTTCAAGAAGCAAGTAAATGACAGCTTTAGCCAAGAAGCCAAAGAGCGTCATACCTTGGTGCATGAGCTTAAAAACCTGCAGCGTCTTAATGAGAGCATGACTCGTGAAGCTGTGAATCTGACCCAAGCTCTAAAGGGTGATAACAAGCAGCAAGGTAATTGGGGTGAGGTGGTACTTGCGCGAGTGCTCGCTGAATCAGGGCTGCGAGAAGGCCATGAATACCAAACTCAAGTGAACCTGCAAAACGATGCAGGCAAGCGTTACCAACCGGATGTGATTGTGCATTTGCCACAAGACAAGCAAGTGGTGGTGGATTCAAAAATGGCCTTGGTGGCGTTTGAGCGTTACTTTAATGCTGAAACTGATCAACAACGTGATGTTGCATTACGTGATCATTTGGCTTCATTGCGAGCGCACATTAAAGGCTTGAGCCAGAAGGATTATCATCAGCTCAAAGGCATTCAGAGCCTTGATTATGTGTTGATGTTTATTCCGGTAGAACCTGCGTTTCAGGTGGCGATTCAAGCCGATCCTAGCTTAGTCAAAGATGCGATGGAGCAAAACATTATCTTGGTCAGCCCTACGACCCTGCTGGTGGCACTGCGCACCATTGATAACCTGTGGCGTAATGACCGACAGAACCAGAACGCGCAAGTTATCGCTGAACGCGCGAGCAAGCTTTACGACAAATTACGCCTGTTCGTTGATGATATGGAAGGTCTCGGAAGCTCATTAGATAGAGCCAACCAAAGCTACCAAGGAGCAATGAATAAGCTAGTTACTGGGCGTGGCAATGTGATTCGTCAAGCTGAAAGCTTCAAACACCTTGGTGTTGAAGTGAAAAAGTCGATCTCGATTGGGATAGCTGAAATGGCTCAAAATGAGGCTTTTTCAGAAAATGCCTCCTTAGTAGAAAGACAACCCGCTGAGGATAAAGTAAACTAATCGGCCGCAGCGCCTTTAAATACAGAGTGCGCTGTCGACGAGAACTTACCATGGTAGATAACAGCATTATGGACACAAGCGTGCAGACAAATTCAGCAGTAGAGTCAGAAACCACACACTTTGGTTTCGAAACAGTCGCAAAAGACGAAAAAGTCGCGAAAGTAGCAGAGGTATTTCACTCTGTAGCCGCTAAATACGACATCATGAATGATCTAATGTCGGGTGGTGTTCACCGCTTGTGGAAGCGATTCACGATTGATTGCAGTGGCGTTCGCCCTGGTCAACGTATCCTAGACCTTGGTGGTGGTACTGGCGACCTTACTGCGAAATTCTCGCGTATCGTTGGCGAAAAAGGCCACGTGGTTCTTGCAGATATTAACAACTCAATGCTGAATGTTGGCCGCGATAAGCTGCGTGATAGCGGTATTGTTGGCAATGTACATTACGTACAAGCGAATGCTGAAGAGTTGCCTTTCCCTGACAACTACTTCGATTGCATTACGATCAGCTTTTGTCTGCGTAACGTAACCGATAAAGACCAAGCACTGCGTTCAATGTATCGCGTACTTAAGCCGGGTGGTCGTCTGTTGGTTCTTGAGTTTTCTAAGCCAGTACTTGAACCACTATCAAAGGTTTACGACGCATACTCTTTCCACCTGTTACCAAAAATGGGTGAGCTGATTGCTAACGATGCAGACAGCTACCGTTACCTTGCAGAATCTATCCGCATGCACCCGAACCAAGAAACTTTGGAAGGCATGATGCAAGAAGCGGGTTTTGAAAATACAAAATACTTCAACCTAACGGGCGGCATTGTTGCGCTGCACCGAGGTTACAAGTTCTAATCGAACTTGGTAGCAGGCTCGTTGAGTGTGCTAGAAAATAAGAATAAAGATAGAACGGATAGGTTAAGGCTTATCCGTTTTCAAAGGTAAGGACAGTCATGCCATTTGATCCATTGGTAACCGCGGTTATTGAAACCTCTTTAAATACTTTAGTGAACGATGATCCAACGTTGGTTCGTCGTTTATCTCGTTTAAAAGGGCAGATCATTCAAGTTAATTTGAAAGAGTTGAATAAAACACTCACCTTCGTTTTCAGCCAGCAGATTGATGTGTTGTCGGAATATGAAGGGCAACCGGATTGTTACCTATCTTTGAACCTATCGGTGCTGCCTGAATTGCGTGAGCAATCGAACATCACTAAGTTGATCAAGCAAGATAAGTTGATTTTAGAAGGTGATATTCAGCTGGCGCAGAAGTTTGCTCAACTAATGACAGACTGCAAGCCTGATTTGGAAGAGTGGTTGTCACGTGTGACTGGCGATGTGGTTGCTCACACCTTGGTACAAGGCGTTAAAAACGTCGGTAGCCTTGTGGCGAAGCAAGCAACTAAGCATCAAAACCATGTTGCTCAGGTTTTGACTGAAGAGTGGAAGATTGCACCGGCTCCGCTAGAAGTGGTGCATTTTTGCGATCAGGTTGATGACATAAAAAGCTCAGTTGCCCGCCTTGAAGCTAAATTGAACGCTCTGTTGGAGAAAGCATGACCCCAACAGAACTGAAACGTCTTTATCATATTATCAAGGTACAGTTAGAGTACGGCCTTGATGAATTGATGCCTGAGCACCATTTGACTAAAGCCCCATTGTTGGCGAGAAAGTCTCTGTTTTGGCTCAAGAACAAGCATCAAGATAAAGAATTGGGTCAGCGCTTGCGTCTCGCTTTGCAAGAGTTAGGGCCTGTGTGGATCAAGTTTGGTCAAATGATGTCAACGCGTCGTGACCTATTTCCTCCTCATATCGCTGATCAATTGGCTTTATTGCAAGACCAAGTGGCGCCATTTGATGGTCAACTGGCCAAGCAAGACATGGAAAAGGCACTGGGTGGCAGTCTAGATAACTGGTTTACCGACTTTGATATCGAGCCATTGGCTTCTGCTTCTATTGCTCAGGTGCATACTGCAAAGCTAAAGGAGAGCGGCCGCGAGATTGTTCTGAAGGTAATTCGGCCTGATATTCGCCCGGTGATTGATGCAGATCTAAAACTGATGCACCGGATGGCGCGTATAGTCGCTAAGTCTCTTCCTGAAGCACGTCGTTTGAAACCTGTTGAAGTCGTTCATGAGTACGAAAAAACGCTAATCGATGAACTAGACCTGCGCCGTGAGGCGGCAAATGCCATTCAGCTACGACGTAATTTTGAAGGCAGCGAAGAGCTATACGTTCCAGAGGTTATTTCTGATTTAAGCAGTGAAAGCTTGATGGTGTCAGAGCGAATCTACGGTATTCAAGTATCGGATATCGCGACATTGGAAGCTAACGGAACCAACATGAAATTGCTGGCTGAACGTGGCGTGACGGTATTCTTTACCCAAGTATTCCGAGACAGCTTTTTCCATGCGGACATGCACCCAGGCAACGTATTCGTTAACCCTGAAAATCCAGAAAACCCTCAGTGGATTGGCTTAGATTGTGGCATTGTCGGCACGCTAAACAGTGAAGATAAGCGCTACCTAGCAGAGAATTTACTGGCTTTCTTTAATCGAGATTATCGTAAAGTTGCAGAGCTACATGTCGATTCAGGATGGGTGCCACACGACACCAACGTCAATGATTTCGAATTCGCGATTCGCATGGTGTGTGAGCCAATTTTTGCAAAACCACTTGGCGAGATCTCATTTGGCCATGTGTTGCTAAACTTATTTAATACAGCAAGACGTTTCAACATGGAGGTTCAACCTCAGTTGGTACTTCTGCAGAAGACCTTGTTGTATGTCGAAGGCCTAGGCCGTCAGCTGTATCCGCAACTTGATTTGTGGGCAACGGCGAAGCCTTTCCTTGAAACCTGGATGATGAATCAGGTGGGGCCGCAAGCTGTGATCAATGCAGTAAAAGAGCGTGCGCCATTCTGGGCAGAGAAACTGCCAGAGCTGCCAGAGTTACTTTATGACAGCCTTCGCCAGGGTAAAGCGATGAACCAGAGAATGGATCAGCTTTACCAAGGCTACCGAGATACTAAACGCCAACAAGCGACAGGAAAGTTTTTGTTTGGTGTTGGAGCCACTTTAGTCGTATGCTCCGCAATATTAGTTTCAAGCCCTTATGAGCAGCTATCCATGGGCTGTGGCATCGCAGGTGTCACATTTTGGTTGCTTAGTTGGCGAGCTTACCGTCGTTAGACAGTAGACTCTCTTAATATTTTTTTATGTGTAGACAGACCCGAGGACAATGACAATGGGTGGTATCAGTATTTGGCAACTTCTAATCATTGCTGTAATTGTAATTTTGCTATTCGGAACAAAGAAACTGCGCGGCATGGGTGGTGACTTAGGTTCAGCGGTTAAAGGCTTCAAAAAAGCGATGAGCGATGAAGACAAGCCTGCAGATAAGAAAGACGCAGACTTTGAACCAAAGAATATTGAACAGCAGAAGAAAGAAGCTAGCGCTGAAACAACTGCTGAAACAAAGAAAGACAAAGAGCAGGCGTAAATCGTGTTTGATATCGGTTTTTGGGAACTGGTATTAATATCTGTCGTTGGGTTAGTGGTTTTAGGACCTGAGCGTTTGCCCGTTGCGATTCGTAGTGTCTCCAAGTTTGTTGGACAAGCGAAAAGCATGGCAAATAGTGTGAAAGATGAACTTTCTCATGAGCTAAAGGTACAAGAACTTCAAGAAAACCTACGTAAGGCGGAAAAAATGGGTATGGAAGATTTATCTCCAGACCTAAAAGCATCAGTTGATGAACTTAAGCAGGCCGCTGCTCAAGTTCAACGTCCGTATGCCAAGCCTGAGTCTGATAAGCCAAGTGATACTGAACCTAGTGTCACGGAAACTGTTGAATCTGAAACCATTCAGGTCAATAGTGAAGCTTCAGCACCGTCAGATAAGAAAGCCGAATAGTCTCGCTAGGAGGAGTCGCCAGATACTTAAGTAGCTAAATGTTTAAGTACATAGGTATGCACGCGACTCCTTTTCGATCTTCCTGTTTAAGAGGTTTGACATGTCTTCGACTGAGCAGACACAGCCTTTAATTAGCCACCTTCTAGAACTCCGTAATCGCTTACTACGTGCGATTGTTGCGGTTCTGGTTGTGTTTGTTGGGCTAATTTATTTTGCTAATGATATTTATGAATTCGTATCAGCACCTTTGGTAGATCGTCTACCGGAAGGGGCTACGATGATCGCAACGGATGTTGCATCGCCATTTTTCACACCGTTGAAGTTAACTTTAATCGCGTCTATTTTTGTCGCGGTACCGTTTATTTTGTATCAGGTGTGGGCTTTTGTTGCGCCGGGTTTATATAAGCATGAGAAGCGCTTGATCATGCCATTGTTGGCATCAAGCTCACTGCTTTTTTACTGTGGTGTGGCGTTTGCCTACTTCATTGTATTCCCGTTAGTCTTTGGCTTTTTTACTGCCATATCATTGGGTGGAGTAGAATTCGCAACAGACATATCGAGTTACCTTGATTTTGTACTCGCGCTATTCTTTGCTTTTGGTATCGCTTTTGAAGTGCCTGTCGCGATTATCTTACTATGTTGGACTGGCGCGACGACACCGAAACAACTGTCTGAAAAACGTCCATACATCGTTGTTGTCGCTTTCATCATTGGTATGATGCTGACGCCACCCGATATGATCTCGCAAACACTGTTGGCTATTCCAATGTGTATTCTGTTTGAGATTGGTCTGTTCTTTGCGCGTTTCTATGTGCGAAAACCAGATGCTGATGAAGAGGAAGAAGCTGAATCTTAACTCGCGCAGTGCTGCAATAGCATGATCGTTAGAGTGCTTGTGCTTCAGAAAAAATCACATAATAAAAAAGCGGCCTAGGGCCGCTTTTTTATTATGTCTGTTTATCGAATCTTTAACTGATAGCCACAGTTTTGGCATATATAGAGCTCTTTGATACCCAAGATCTTATGCCATAGAGTTCGATGTTGACGTTGTAAGTGTTGTGAGTGATCACACATATCAACTACTCCCATATGCAGGTGGTTGATAGTATACATATCACTTTGTTTTAACAAATAAATTTACCCTAAACCATTAAATTTATTTATTGATAAAATTGTTACAGGCCAAATAGGGCTTTGGCATTTGCTGTGGTTATAGTATCGACTTCATCTATTGTAATATTGCGTAATTCAGCAATTCGCTTCGCAACTAACTCAGTGTAAGCAGGTTCATTGCGTTTTCCTCGATTCGGTGCGGGTGCCAAATACGGGCAATCTGTCTCTAGAATGACGTAATTCATATCAAGATGAGGGATTACTTTGTCCATTCCTGAGTTTTTGAACGTAGATACGCCACCTAAACCCAAGTGAAAACCTAGCGCATTGATTGCTTGAGCTTCCTCTAAGCTGCTGCCAAAGCAGTGGAATACGCCGCGTAAGCTTCCATCTTGTTCTTTGCGAAGTAGGGTGAGTGTTTCTTCGATGGAATCTCGCGTGTGGATCACCACTGGTAGATCAAGCTCTTTTGCCCACTGCAGCTGAGTCACAAACGCCATCTCTTGTTCTGCTTTAAAGGTTTTATCCCAGTACAGGTCGATACCTATCTCACCCACGGCGATAAAGTCATGCTTATCGAACCAAGCTCGAATGGTTTTCAGGGTCTGTTCGATATTTGCATCCACATAACAAGGGTGTAAGCCCATCATTGAACGACATACCTCCGGAAATTGAGCTTCCGTCGCGAGCATTGGCTCGATAGATTCTAAATCGATGTTAGGCAGTAGAATCGTATCAATACCTTGAGTAAGTGCGCGTTGCACGACTTGTTCGCGGTCTTCATCGAATTCGCTCGCGTAAATATGGGCGTGGGTGTCGATCATCGTTGTGTCCTGAAAGCAGTCTTTTCTGAGTTGTCATGAGTATACGGCAGTGTGAGGAGAAGGTCATTTTTTGCCATTTATCCCTGTTTTTGAGTGGGTTTTATATTTTACTGTTAGCGTCCTGAGCCATCAGTGATATGCTTTTGCCTGTATTTAGCACTTTCATATCTGAGCATTTTGGTGCTTAGACTAGGCAAGGAGAATCTAGTGTCTGTTTCAATTCAAGGTCAATTTCCAGGTCGTCGTATGCGCCGTATGCGTAAGCACGACTTTAGCCGTCGCCTAATGGCAGAAAATCAATTGTCTGTGGATGATCTCATCTACCCAATGTTTATTCTTATGGGTAAAGAGCGTCGTGAACCTGTAGAGTCAATGCCAGGTGTTGAACGTCTGTCTATCGATCTCATGCTTGAGGAAGCGGATTACCTGTCAAAATTGGGTGTTCCTGCGATTGCTCTGTTTCCGGTAGTGAACCAAGATGCTAAAAGTTTATGCGCGGCTGAAGCTCATAACTCTGAAGGTTTGGTACAACGAGCAGTACGCTTACTCAAGGAACACGTGCCAAATATGGGTGTGATTACTGACGTAGCACTGGACCCGTTCACTACACACGGCCAAGACGGAATCATCGATGAAGATGGTTACGTGATGAATGACGAGACGACTGAAGTCTTGATCAAGCAAGCATTATCACACGCTGAAGCGGGCGCTGATGTCGTTGCACCATCAGATATGATGGATGGTCGTATTGGTAAGATCCGTGAAGCATTAGAAGAAGCTGGCTATATTCATACTCAAATCATGGCGTACTCTGCGAAATACGCATCGTGTTACTACGGCCCATTCCGTGATGCTGTTGGCAGTGCTTCGAACCTAAAAGGTGGTAACAAGAAGAACTACCAGATGGATCCTGCGAACAGTGATGAAGCGATTCACGAAGTAGCAATGGATTTGAATGAAGGTGCAGACATGGTAATGGTGAAACCAGGCATGCCTTACCTTGATATTGTTCGTCGTGTTAAGCACGAGCTGCAAGCTCCAACGTTTGCTTACCAAGTATCTGGCGAGTACGCGATGCACAAAGCAGCGATCCAGAATGGCTGGCTGAAAGAGCGCGAAACCGTAATGGAATCATTATTGTGTTTTAAGCGTGCAGGTGCCGATGGCATTCTTACTTACTTTGCTAAAGATGTTGCTGAGTGGCTTGCAGAAGACAACGCACAAACAGCAGAACACTTAAAAGAAAAGTAATGATTTAGAGTTCAATTCGATGAATCAGTAAAAGGGTTGGCCATTGTGTCAGCCCTTTTGTTTATGAGGAAGAACAAGTATGTCTGTAATCGTGCGTGAAGGCTCATTAGAAGAGGCAGTTTCTGTTGTTGAACAGATTACCGAGTTTGCCAAAAAAGAGAGTGTAGCGTCTTTATCGGAGCGATTAGCAGGTAAAACAAGCCTGATCCTCGTTGCTGAAGAAGCGGGCGTGTTACTTGGTTTTAAGATTGGTTATGAATTGGATGAAAACACATTTTATAGTTGGTTTGGTGGTGTTTCATCATTGGCGAGAAACAAGGGTGTGGCGCAAGCGCAACTTGATGTTCAAGAACTGTGGGTGAAGCAACAGGGCTACCAACAACTGAAAGTGAAATCTCGCAATCAGTTTCCAGCGATGCTGCGTTTGTTATTGAGAAATGGTTACCTAATCGAAAAATTAGAAGAAAAAGAAGAAATTAATGACCATAGAATTCACTTTTTGAAGAAAATTTGAACACGGTAATTATCGAATTAGAAATTAAATGAGATTTATTATCATTTAAGTGTTGACTATTAAATGAGAATCATTATTATTAACTTCGTCTTAGGGAATGAGGAAATGTTCACAAGGATGTTAAGTACTCAAGTATCAACTTGGTTACCCAACAGAATTCTCGCGAACTTGTACTAAGTTCTTTTTGACACGACATTGCTCACATTGCTTCCAGTGTAATTTATAGCTTTTAGGTAAAGCTGTGGTATTCAATTTGAATGGCTTTACCGGTTTTTGCTAGGCGACATCTTCGGGTGTCGCTTTTTTTATATCTCAATTTCAACAAGATGCATATTTAGTGGCACGTTTTTTAGTGAATAAAACGCCATCAGTATTCTTTTCCACAATGCAAGATCTTAAAAAGATCGTTGATCATATGTTCGATCTGTAATTTTTTTCTTTATTTACAATGGTTTATTTATGTTTTTTGCTAGGTTTAACTTAGTTCTCAACAGGGTGGGTAAATAATATAAACAGAGTTATCCACAGATGGAGCGTGCCTCAGAACACAAAATAACTATAAATTGATTATTACGAACACAATCGAGTGAACGGATACAGATCGACAACGTAGAATCCAACCAACAGACGTGGCATCCTTAACAGATTATTTCTGTACTTACTGGATACACAAACATTATGGCTCGTATTCCTGATAATCCATTGATTCTGATCGATGGCTCTTCTTACCTATATCGCGCGTTCCATGCCTACCCGGGCACCATGAGCAATGGTGATATCCCTACTAACGCTGTTTACGGTGTGGTTAACATGTTACGCAGCATGATGCGTCAATTTGCTTCTGATCGTATTGCGGTTATTTTTGATGCGAAAGGAAAGACGTTCCGTGATGACATGTACCCAGAGTACAAAGCAAACCGCCCACCAATGCCTGACGATCTTCGTTGTCAGATAGAGCCACTGCACAATGTTATTCGTGCGATGGGTTTGCCACTTATCTCTATTCCTGGCGTTGAAGCGGATGACGTGATTGGTACGTTGGCTTCTCAAGCTTCTGCGATGGGTATGCCTGTGCTTATCAGTACTGGTGATAAAGACATGGCACAGTTGGTTGATGACAACGTTACCTTGATCAACACAATGACCAATGTAGTGATGGATCGTGAAGGTGTTATCGAGAAGTTTGGTATCCCACCAGAGTTGATCATCGATTATCTCGCGCTGATGGGCGATAAAGTGGATAACATTCCGGGCATTCCAGGTGTTGGTGATAAGACCGCAACAGCATTGTTGCAAGGTATCGGTAGTATCGAAAAGTTGTATCAAAATCTTGATGATATTGCGGCGCTTGGTTTCCGTGGTTCGAAAACCATGGCTAAGAAGCTGGCTGATAATAAAGACAATGCTGATATGTCTTACCAGCTTGCGACAATTAAGCTCGATGTCGAGCTTGAAGACACGCCAGAGTCTCTCGTGAAAGCACAACCAAATATCGATGAGCTGATTAAGCTATATGGTCAGTTGGTGTTTAAATCTTGGCTGAACGAGCTACTTGAAGGTGGCAGTGGCGTAGTTGAAGCTGATGAAAGATCGGCTGGTGCGGTACGCAGTAGCACTTCAACAACGACTTCTACCGTAGAAATGAATACCTCTGCTGTGACGATAGACCGTAGTCACTACGAGACGATCTTGGATGAAGCATCATTCAATGTATGGCTAGAGAAGCTCAAAGCAGCCGAAGTGTTTGCCTTTGATACTGAAACTGACAGCCTAGATTACATGGTCGCTAACCTTGTCGGCCTGTCATTCGCAACCGAAGAAGGCGTTGCCGCTTACGTACCTGTTGCCCATGACTACTTAGACGCACCACAACAGTTGGATCGTGATTGGGTACTTGAACAGCTTAAACCTATTCTAGAAGATGACGCACAAGCAAAAGTGGGTCAAAACCTGAAGTACGATATGAGTGTGCTCGCGCGCTACGGTATCGATATGAAGGGCATCAAACACGATACTATGCTGGCTTCTTACGTTTTCAATAGCGTTGGTGGTAAACATGATATGGATAGCTTGGCACTGCGTTTCCTACAACACAGCTGCATCTCATTCGAACAAATTGCCGGTAAAGGTAAGAAACAGCTTACTTTCAACCAAATTGAACTGGGTGAAGCCTCTCCGTATGCCGCGGAAGATGCGGATGTGACATTACGTCTTCATAACCGCTTAATGGAAAATCTTGATCAAGATGAAAAGCTAAAAGCGATCTATGAAGAAATTGAAGTCCCACTGATCCCTGTGATGTCTCGTATTGAGCGCACGGGTGTATTCATTGATGACATGCTGTTAGGCGCACAATCGCAAGAGATTGCAGTTCGCCTTGATGAACTAGAGCAGAAAGCCTACGAAATTGCAGAGCAAGAGTTCAACATGAACTCTCCTAAGCAGCTGCAAGCTATCTTGTTTGAAAAAATGGGCTTACCGGTTATCAAGAAAACACCATCAGGAGCAGCTTCAACCAACGAAGAAGTGTTGCAAGAGTTGGCTCTTGATTACCCTCTACCTAAGTTGATCATTGAGTATCGTGGCCTAGCAAAACTGAAGTCTACTTATACAGATAAGCTGCCTAAGATGATCAATGCAGAAACGGGTCGTGTTCATACGTCTTACCATCAAGCAGTGACCGCGACGGGCCGTTTGTCTTCGACCGATCCAAACCTACAAAACATCCCAATTCGTAATGAAGAAGGTCGTCGTATCCGCCAAGCATTCGTTGCACAACACGGTTGGAAGATTCTCGCAGTCGATTACTCGCAAATTGAATTGCGTATCATGGCGCACCTATCGGGTGACAAAGCGTTACTGGAAGCGTTCCAACAAGGTAAAGATATTCACGCAGCAACTGCTGCTGAGATTATCGGTGTTGATATTGATCAGGTAACTACTGAACAACGTCGTCGTGCGAAAGCGGTTAACTTTGGTCTTATCTATGGCATGAGTGCGTTCGGCTTGGCTAAGCAGCTTGGTATTCCTCGTGGTGAAGCACAACATTATATGGACACTTACTTTGAACGCTACCCTGGCGTGATGCAGTATATGGAAGACACACGTAGCACAGCTTCAGAGCAAGGCTTTGTTGAAACCATTTACGGTCGTCGTCTACATTTACCAGAGATTCAATCTCGTAATGGCATGCGTCGTAAAGCAGCTGAACGTGCGGCGATCAATGCGCCAATGCAAGGTACAGCGGCTGACATTATCAAGAAAGCGATGTTGTTGGTTGATGAGTGGATTCGAGCTGAAGGTGATGGTCGTGTGAAGTTATTGATGCAAGTACACGATGAATTGGTATTTGAAGTCCAAGAGTCATCTTTAGCCGAAATTGAAAGTAAAGTACAACAATTGATGGAGTCAGCGGCTGATCTAGCTGTACCGTTAGTCGCGGAAGCTGGCCACGGTGACAACTGGGATCAAGCCCACTAATCAGTTTTTGACCTTATTGAGTAAATTAGTATGAGCCAGTGCACAAACACTGGCTTTTTTTTGTCTAAAATAAAGTTGAGTCGGAAAATTTATTTGCGTGTTTTAATAAAACATTCATGAAAAAAAATTACAAAAATGGTTTTCATTTCTGAGCAATTGTTGTACATTAAATCTTGTAGGGTACAGAGGTAAGATGTTCTATCTTTCAGACCTTTTGTTTCACGTTATTGGATTAGGCTGATTCAGCCGCCCCAGTCAGTATTTGACTGGGGCGTTTTTTCTTGTGCGAAAGAAAAATATTTCCAACCTATAATTCTCCTATTGTTCCGCTTGTTTTTAGAGCCTTTTCTTACATCGTTCAAAATCCCCCTCAATTACGTAATTTTTCCTAAATCTGGAATTCAATCAGCATTTGGTAATTTAAATCCGTCTCTAATTTGATTGTTTTATCATTTAAAATAACTTTTATTTTACAAGTTGCCGATAAAGGATTGATCGTTCACACCTTATTTATCAGTGTATTGAGTGGGTGAATGCTCAATGTAATCCATGATTTCTTGTTGTTTCTCAGTACTGTATTTCAGCGCTTCGGCGGTGATTTGGATGGATTGTGCCATAGAAGAGATATTGTTGGTCGCTTTCACCAAGGTTTGCTGCATGGGTTTTAGGATGAGTAGGTAGATAGCAGTCAAAGCGATAACAATGACAGCGATAACGGCTGCTAACGCAATGATGATCTTGGTCTGAATATCATCCAACAGCATTTGACTGGTCTTTTTAAAGGCGAGTCGAGATTGATCTAAGGCTTGTGGGAGTTGATTGAGTGATGTCTTGGTCGAGCTCGCAAGCTTGTTGATGCTTTCAACGGTTTGGTTCAGAGCTTGTTGTTGGTCTTCACTAAGGTTGGGGTTGTTGACGATCGCCTGCAAAGATTGCGATATCACCTCAAGAGACTCACTCGCATCTTGAGCGTATTTTTCCATACCATCCAAGTCCAAGGTCATATCAACATTGATCAGTGGGGCTTGTTCTTGTTCTGCTTCAGAGGCGAACCCTGTCAATGAGACCAGCATGAGTGCAATGATGGCCAACGGTGTTTTCCACATGAGTATTCCTTTCTCATTGTTCTGTTTATTTAGATGTGCCTTTTAGTATGGTTCACTTCTCTCGTTTCTAACTGATTAATCTTGTCTTTAATTCTCAAGACTTAGGTTTAACTCACTAATTTTTGGGCAAAAAAATACCCCACCTATATAAGGAAGGGTATTAATAAGGCTAAATCACTTGCTGTAAGTGCTTTAACTTCTAATTATAGATAAAGCTATAGATAGAAGAACTACTCTGAGTCGTTGTGCTCTTCGTTCGCTAATTCATCAATGATTTGATCAGCAAACACTGGGGCAAACCACTCATCCATCTTGGCACGCAGTTGATCAACGCCGATACCCTTCATTGAAGAGAATACATCAACCGCAACATCACCACCGAAAGATTTCGCATCATTACGGATTTTCAGTAGCTGTGCTTTACGCGCACCACTTTTCAGTTTGTCTGCTTTTGTTAACAAAACTTGTACTGGGATGCGGCTATCGATAGCCCAGTAGATCATTTGTTGGTCAAGGTCTTTCATTGGGTGACGGATATCCATCAATACCACTAAACCTTTCAGGCTTTCACGTCGTTGTAGGTATTCGCCTAGCGACTTCTGCCATTTTTTCTTCATCTCAAGCGGAACTTGAGCAAAGCCATATCCTGGTAAATCGACGATATGACAACCGTCCGTTACCTTAAATAGGTTAATTAGCTGAGTTCGACCGGGTGTTTTACTGGTTTTCGCCAAGCCTTTTTGGTTTGTAACGCGATTTAGCGCGCTAGATTTACCAGCATTGGAGCGTCCTGCAAACGCAATTTCGATCCCTTCGTCTTCTGGTAAATGACGAATATCAGGTGCACTGGTAATGAAATGCGTGTTTTGATAATGAATTTTTACGCTCACTGTTAACTCCATCTCGACTTTGTGTAGTCGATTGATTACTTTTTTGTGAATTTGTGTAAAATAACCGTGCTCGGCATAAGGTCGCCTATTGTACCATGAGTGGCAACATAGAGTGGTACTGGAAGCTTGATAATTATAATGGAATGTCATGAAGAAATTAGCGCTAATTTTGAGTCTTTTAGCCAGCTGCTCAGTATGGGCTCAAGGTAGTATTGAAGCTGGTAAAGCCAAATCACAAACATGTGTTGCCTGCCACGGTGCTGACGGCAACAGTCTGATCACTCAGTACCCTAAGCTGGCTGGTCAACATGAGAAGTACCTAGAGAAGCAGTTAAAAGAGCTTAAGCTCGGTATGACTAGTGGTGGTAAGCAAGGTCGTAATGAACCTGTAATGGGTGCAATGGCGATGTCTTTATCTGAAGAAGATATGGCTGACCTAGCGGCGTACTACGCATCGCTACCTATCTCTAGTAACTCTACTCCTGAGAACGTAGTAGATGAAGGTAAGGTTCTTTACACCGCGGGTAACGCAGAACGCGGCGTAACGGCGTGTATTGCTTGTCACGGTCCACGTGGTAACGGTACCGAACTTTCTGGTTTCCCTAAGATTTCAGGCCAGCACGCAGATTACATCAAGGCTCAACTTGAGAAATTCCGCGATGGTAGCCGTAATAACGACATGAATGCGATGATGCGTGATGTAGCTAAAAAGTTAACAGACGCAGATATTGATACCTTATCGAAGTACGTTGGTGGTTTACACTAATATGTCGGTTTCTTGCTCTTAGCCAGAGTAAAGAAATGTACGCTCGAGCGAGATTGAAGAGACGCCCCGATCAGTAATGGTCGGGGCGTTTTCTTTTGTATTGGTTTTATTAATATGTTTTGTGCTGATGTCTGATTTATCAATGTGTGATCGATTTGTGTACAAAAGTGTGAACTTGAACTCTTGTAGTCTTTTTGTAACACGGTAAAGTAACGGCCATCAGCTAGGAGCTGACTTAGATACGGATGGTCATCTAGTCTAACGGTATAGACAGAAACGGATCAGGCTAGGACAGCCCAGCAACAAGGTGTTAGAAAAGGATAGCCAAAACTCATCAGGACGATGAACAACAAACAAATTTGGCATGGAAAGCACCAATAACAAATGGAGATTTGTGTACCAAGTTGAGTATGCAAATTTTGGCCGATATAGGCAGATTTAGAGAGCGATAGGTTTTCCTATCGCTTTTTTTATTGATTTGATGAAAAAACACCCAATACCTCTCCACTATAAACTCAGTTTCTGGTATGTTTCGCATCCCTGTTTAAGGATGTGCTATGTATACTTGTCCCTTATGCCATCACCAAGGCGTGAATCACTATTTTGAAGACAAACGCAGAGCCTATCTGCAATGTCAGCAATGTGAACTGGTATTTGTTAAACCTGAACAAAGGTTAGAAGCAAAAGAAGAGAAAGCACACTATGATCTCCATGAGAACGATCCTAGTGATGCAGGCTATCGCCGTTTTCTATCTCGCATCGCGGATCCACTAACAGACAAAATTTCATCTAACTCACACGGGTTGGATTTTGGTTGTGGCCCAGGCCCTACGCTATCTATTATGTTAGAAGAAGCCGGACACACCATGGAGTTGTACGATATCTATTACCACCCAGAAGCTTCTGTGTTGGAAAAAACGTATGACTTTATGACTGCCACGGAGGTGATAGAGCATCTTTATCACCCAGACAAAGTGTGGCAGCAATGGTTGAATTTAGTTAAACCCAAGGGCTGGATTGGTCTTATGACTAAACTAGTAATAGACGTAGACGCGTTTGCTGGTTGGCACTACAAGAATGACCCGACACATGTCGTCTTCTTTAGTCGTCAAACATTCCAGTTTTTGGCAGAGCGGGATAAGCTCGAACTAGAATTTTTTGGAAATGATGTAATTTTACTGAGGAAAGTGCAGTAATGGGTCGTAGTAAGAAATCAAGAAAACCGGGAGCACTTGGCGCTCCGGAACCTATGGTTACTCGTAACCGTAGTGAATCTGATGTTGAAGGTCGTGAACGTAAGCGTGTTAAAAAGCGTAAAGGCCTTAAGTCGGGCAGCCGTCACTCAGATGGTAGCGAAGCAAAACAGCGTAAAGCTGCACTAGCTCGCGACCCTCGTTTAGGCAGCAAGAAAAAAATCCCGCTGATTGTTGAACCAGCGAAGAAGTCGACGAAACAAGAGCGCAAGCTATCTAACGAACAAGAGTTAGAGATGCTTGAGAATGATGCTCAACTGAACACATTGCTAGATCGTATCGAAAATGGTGAAAACCTAGGTGCTGGTCTGCAGAAGTTTGTTGATGAGAAACTTGATCGTATCGAACACCTAATGGGCCGCTTAGGTCTGCTAGAACCAGAAGACGATGAAGAAGAGATCTTCGAAGAAGCACCGGTTGCATCTAAGAAGAAAGCAAGCTCTGACGAAGACTTGCTATCTCAATTCGAAGATTTCGACTTAGACAGCTTTAAAGGTTAATAGCCAATGAACGTAACCTTATTAGCAATTGCTGGTGGAATTATCATTCTCGGCTTGGGCTCTTACGCAGGTTACCTTCTACTTCAAGTGAAGAAGCAGACGGAGTTGCAAAAGCAGCATCAAGCACTTGCCATTGAAAAACGTAACGCGACGATTTACGACAACGTAAATACTTTGTGCTTAGCGGGTATTCAAGGCCAGTGTGACTTACCTGAGATCAGTATCCGAGTGTGTATCATTATGGATAACGTTCAGGGTGATGAGCGTGTCGATTTTGATTCTGAGTATCCTGCTCTTTCTGAGCTGTACCATATCGTAAAAGATATGGCTCGCGGAGACGGAAGGCAGGAACTGACGAAGAAAGAGCGCATGCAGCAGAATCTCACACGCCATAAGGCGGAGACTCGCTTGAATGATGCGGTCATTGAAGATTTGAAAAGGTTGCAGGAGAAGGTTAAGCCTCTCAATAACCAAATCAACATTCAGATGATCTAGTCACTAAGACTTTTAAATATAGAGGCTTGTTTAACATTCCGTTTTTAGACGCGCTGCTTTTAATACCTATGCATTTAAGACTTTTCATCTTAAATGCATCTTGTTTTTAAGTCGCCTTATCTTTTAATAGACAATGTTAAATGAGCCTTCTTACCTTTTGCGTCTCGTTAATCCCGACGCTTTGTTAGTGATCAAGCTAGCAGTTCTGAGTTTTTGTCTGAAAAATTGATTTTGTCTTGGAACGACCTTACTGGTCGTGTGGCAAAATAACCCGTCTATATTTTAATGTATGTAAAATGATTTGAGAGACCTTAGGTTCTCGCGGATCTAAATTGGAATTACCGCTATGTCGAGCAAGCCAGTAACAACGAATCAGCAAATCGTTTGGGATCAAGAGATCTTAAACAAGTACAACTATTCGGGACCTCGTTACACTTCATATCCAACAGCGTTGGAGTTTCATGAAGCGTTTACCGTCGCTGATTACGACATGGCGTGTACGCAATATCCAGAGCGTCCACTCTCTCTTTATGTGCATATCCCGTTCTGTCACAAGCTTTGTTACTACTGTGGTTGTAACAAGGTAATTACTCGTCACTCGCACAAAGCGGATGAGTACCTTGATGTGATTGAACATGAAATTCGTCAACGCGCTTCTTTGTTGAATGGTCGTGAGGTAACTCAACTGCACTTCGGTGGCGGTACCCCGACATTCCTAACGAAAGTACAAATCACTCGTTTGATGATGATTCTGCGTGATGAATTTAACTTCACAGCGGATGCTGAAATCAGTATCGAGGTTGACCCTCGCGAGATCGAACTCGATGTATTAGACCACTTACGTAGCGAAGGTTTTAACCGCTTAAGTATCGGTGTTCAAGATTTCAATAAAGAAGTACAGAAGCTAGTTAACCGTGAGCAAGATGAAGAATTCATTATTGCGATGGTTCAACGTGCAAAAGACCTGGGTTTCCGTTCAACCAACCTAGATTTGATTTACGGATTACCAAAACAAACTCAAGTATTGTTTGCTGAAACACTGAAGCAAGTACTTGAGATGAAGCCAGGTCGTCTCTCTGTCTTTAACTATGCACACATGCCGCAACTGTTCGCAGCTCAGCGCAAGATTAAAGATGAAGACTTGCCAGAAGCAAAAGAAAAAATGGCTATCTTACAAGATACCATTGAGACCTTAACGGGCGCGGGCTACCAGTTCATTGGTATGGACCACTTTGCTCTACCAGAAGACGAGCTAGCAGTAGCTCAGCGTGAAGGTATCCTGCATCGTAACTTCCAAGGCTACACGACCCAAGGTGAAGCTGACCTGATTGGCTTTGGCGTTTCGGCTATCTCTATGGTGGGTGATGCTTACGCTCAGAACCAAAAAGAGCTGAAAAAATACTACGCTCAGGTTAATGACCTACGCCACGCACTTTGGAAAGGCGTCGCACTTGATAGCGATGATCTACTGCGTCGTGAAGTGATTAAGCAGCTTATCTGTAACTTTAAGTTGGATAAGACGATGATCGAATCTGAGTTTTCAGTCGATTTTAATCGTTACTTCAAAGAAGACCTAGGATTGCTGCAAACCTTCATCAACGATGAGTTGGTTGAGGTCGATGACAAAGAAATCCGTGTGACTCTGCGTGGCCGCCTGTTGATTCGTAACATCTGTATGTGTTTTGATAAATACCTACGTGCTAAGGCTCGCCAACAACAATTCTCCCGCGTGATTTAATCATTCGGTCGAGAAAAAACATAAAAAATGCCAGCATGATGCTGGCATTTTTGTATCTGACTCATTCGATTTCTGTTTGATTTAGCTGAGGCTTTCTTTGGTGTTTTGTTTGGCCTTGGTGCTTTGTTTGGCTTCGTTATTCGGTTTAACCTTGGCATTCTGTTGGGCATTGCTGAGATCGATAGGCCATTGGTCAAACGGAACCGGGCGACCGTATAAGAACCCCTGAGCAAGTGGGCATTTTAGTTGCTTGAGGAGTTCTGCCTGTTGCTGTGTTTCAACGCCTTCTGCCACTAAGCTCACTTTGAAACCCTTGGTGATGTTAACGATGGCCGCGACGATCGAGCTGTCTAGGTTCTCTTTTTCCAGCTTGCTAACGAAGCTGCGATCGATCTTTAAGCAATCAAATGGCAGTTTGTGTAAATAAGCCAGTGACGAATAGCCGGTACCAAAGTCATCAATTGCAATCGAGATGCCTAATGCTTTTAGCGTCAGCATGTTATCGATGATGGCAGGGTCATTGTCGACGATGCGTGACTCTGTGATCTCTAGTGTCAGGTTGCTTGCTGGTAGCTTGGTGTCACGTAGCGTGCCTTTAACTTGTTCAACAAAGCCACTTTCACTCAGTTGATCGACCGAAAGGTTAACGTGAATAGAGAAGTCCTTGCTCCATTTTCCTGACTCAATCGCGATTGCAGTATCTCGACACGACTTATGTAGAATTTGCTTGCCGATATCGTAAATAAGCCCGCTCTCTTCAGCGAGAGGAATGAATTCAAGTGGTGAGACTATTCCTTCATCGGCTATCCAGCGTGCTAAAGCTTCAGCCCCAATGGTCGATCCGGATTCTAGATCAATAATAGGTTGATAGAAGGGTTCGAACTGTTGAAGTTCAATCGCTCGGTTCATCCGCGCTAGCATCTTAGTGCGATGTCTTGATGCTTTACCCATCTCAGGGCTGTAAATGCTGACACTGGCTTTGTCTTGTTTTGCGTTGCTCAAAGCAATGCTACTACTACGCAGCAATAGCGCAATGTCGTGGACGTTAGATACGCCGACGACTCCCATCGATACCTTAATGACGACACTTTCTGATTCCATTGAAAATGGGGAAGCAAAGGTTTGAAGCAAGCGATTAGTCAGTAGTTGAGCTTCCTCGCTTTGGATGACGTTCGGGGCGTAAATGGCGAACTCATCACCGCCAGTGCGAGCTAATAGGTACTCGGATGGCAATGTACCTCTTAAACGAGCGGCCGCAATGATAAGCAATTGGTCACCATTGTAATGACCAAGGCTGTCATTGATGTCTCGGAAGCGATCAATACCCACTAAATAAAGTGTGCCTTTTTCGTTTGCAGGGTTTTTCTTGGCAGCGTCGATAAAGCCTTCTCGGCTATATAATTTGGTTAATGAGTCATAGGTAAGCTGAGACTGTAATGCTTGAAAGGAAGCCTTTAAGTTGTTGGTCATTTCATTGAATGACTCCACCAACATGCTGGTTTCATAGATATGCCCTGTCTTTGGCATGCTCGTGTTCCAATCGCCCTTAGCAAGACGCTTTGCCGCATCCGCTGTTGAGGTGATGGGTTGGGTGACGCGATTGAAGGCAATTAATCCTGCAATGACACCAATGCAACTCAGCGCTAGCCCGAGCAACCAGCTGTTTCTTTGGTTTTCAGGTAATTCACCGAGTAGGTTGCTTTCAGGGATCGACATACCAATAAACCAAGTGATGCCGTGCTCATCTTCATAAGGGGTGATCTGGTTGAAGTATCGTTCGTTGTCTAGGCGAAAGCTAAAGCGCTGCACGCCCAAATTCTCGATTAGGTGAAATTGGTCTACGTAGCTAGCACTTTCACGTATTACCGGGTTAGCGCTCTCTGATGCTAGTAATCGTTGGCCTTTATTGGTTTTCCCTGTTCCCCAAGAGACCACGCTGCCGTCACTCGAGTGAGCGACCAAGCGTTGCTGTTTATCAATGATATAAACAGAGGCATCCGTTTTATCTTTAAGTTCTTTGAGAAACGCATTGAAGGTATTGATCTTAATATCGCTGACGACGACGGCTTTGAATTCGTTGTTATCATAAATAGGCGCAAGGGCTGATAAGGTGATCTCTTGTCGTTCATCTGCATTGGCATAAATTGGCGACCATACAGCCTTTTTTTGCGTAGCAACGGGTGTGTACCAAGGGCGGACTCTCGGGTCGTAACCTGAAATCACCGATCGAATGTCTTCGCTAATTGTGCTGCCGCGGTAAATGACCAGCTGATCGTTAGTACGGTCGTCTTGTACCATCAAGGTATAGCCGTTGTTAGCTTCTTTACGAAAACCGACATAGTTACCATCTTCAGAACCAAAGCCGATCACATCGAGTTGAGGTATAGCAGTGAAATGGTCTGAAAACGTATAAAAAATGTAGTCTTGGACCTTGCTAAGGTTTCCCGCTTGATAAAGGTGGTGATAGCCTATGTTATGGCTCAGCGAGAGGTTCGCGTGAAATGGCTTTTCTAAAAAGTTGGACAGGCTTTGATGAACGTGATCAGTGAGTGATGTTAGTTGGCGTACACTAATATCACTCACCATCTCTTTGTAGCTTTGTTTTTGAGTGAAAACCATTACGCTCATAGTGAACAGAAAAATCATCACGAATGGCAGAACCACAGCAGTTCTCAAGGTAATCGGTGTTTTCAAAGACATCTTTAGCTACAACTTTGGTGAATAGTGCACTGTAATTGTACCGACACTATTTAAACCAAGCGACATTTTTTTGGTTAAAAAAGTAGCTGCATCGAGAGTCATATCAGGTCAGTACAGTTCTTTGAGTTTACGAGTTAGGGTGTTTCTCCCCCATCCCAAAACCTTGGCTGCATCTTGTTTGTGACCATTAGTATGGTTGAGTGCAGCTTCTAGCAATATACGTTCAAACTCTGGCAGAGCATAAGTCAGCAGCTCCTTTTCGCCGGAATCGAGCGCAGACTTTGCCCAATTAGCGAGCAGCTGCTGCCAATTATCTCCAGAGCCTGAAGTCGTCACGACTTTTTCTTCTAGCAACTCCGGTGGCAGATCGGAAGGGAGTATCTCACTGCCGCTGGCCATTACGGTTAACCAACGACAAATGTTCTCAAGCTGACGTACGTTACCTGGCCAATTCAGTTGATTGAGTTTCAAGATTGTTTCTGAATGCAGTGTCTTTACTTCAACCCCTAATTCTTCTGCAGCTGATGCTAAAAAGTGGTGAGTCAGCTTTTCAATATCTTGTTTACGTTCACGTAGTGCAGGGATATGAATGCGGATTACATTCAGTCTGTGGAAAAGGTCTTCACGGAAGCCGCCTTCATGTACCAAGCGTTCAAGGTCTTGGTGGGTCGCGGCTACGATACGAACATCAACCTTAACTGCAGAGTGACCACCTACGCGATAAAATTGACCATCAGAAAGTACACGCAATAGGCGAGTTTGAATGTCGAGTGGCATGTCACCAATTTCATCCAAAAACAGTGTGCCACCGTTAGCTTGTTCAAAACGCCCTTGACGGACACTGTTGGCACCCGTAAAGGCACCTTTTTCGTGGCCAAATAACTCCGATTCAATCAAATCTTTAGGAATGGCAGCCATATTAAGAGCGATGAAGGGTTTTTTAGCTCTCGGGCTGTGTCGGTGCAAGGCATGTGCGACAAGTTCTTTACCTGTGCCCGATTCCCCGTTAATAAGAACCGAGATAGAAGAGCGAGACAAACGGCCAATCGCTCGGAAAACTTCCTGCATCGCGGGCGCTTCACCAATAATTTCCGGAGCGTTGGTTTCTTCGGTTACTTCGCTGGCTTGTTCACGTTTCTGCTCATGGCTATGCGCAATCGCTCGCTCTACTAGAGTTAATGTTTCATCAATATCAAACGGCTTAGGCAGATATTCAAACGCCCCTTTTTGATAGGCATTTACCGCAGCATCGAGGTCCGAGTGTGCCGTCATGATAATCACTGGCAGGTCGGGAGAGCGCTGAT
This sequence comes from Vibrio echinoideorum, assembly GCF_024347455.1. Lineage (NCBI taxonomy): Bacteria > Pseudomonadati > Pseudomonadota > Gammaproteobacteria > Vibrionales > Vibrionaceae > Vibrio > Vibrio echinoideorum. The sequence continues at coordinate 3,462,488 of NZ_AP025483.1, read as the reverse complement.
GAACCTGATGTAAGAGCTCAATCCCGTCAATGCCGGGCATTCGAATATCAGATACCAAAACATCGGGTGTTTCGCGCTCAAGAGCAAGTAATACGCTCTCTGCGTCTGCAAATGTTTCGCACTTTATATCTGCCGATGACAGTGTTTTTTCTACTACCCAGCGGATAGAGCTGTCGTCATCGACGACCCAAACGTATCCCTTACTCATAATTCAATTCCTTTGCAGCCAAATCTATTGTGATAATCATTGTTGTTTTTATGATGTCTTTAGTCTTTGTGTTACCGAGTTAAGCCTTTCATCTCGCTGTCCAATCGCGAGGTTCTGTTGACCTAAATTGGTAGATAAATCGTGAATGTGGTGTTACCCGGCCAGCTCTCAACATCAATTTTTCCATTGTGTTGATCGATCAAATTTTGAGATATCGACAATCCTAATCCAGTGCCACCTTCTCGTCCGCTGACCATTGGGTAAAACAGCGTGTCTTTTAATTCATCAGGGATGCCGGGGCCGTTATCGCTGATCTCTATACGAGCAGCGAGCTTGTGTCGTTGGCCATGAATGTTGGCTTGATGCACCGTTCTGGTGCGAATGGTGATTTTCCCTGATTCTTGGGTCTTTAAAATCTGTGCAGCATTGCTCACGATATTGAGCATGGCTTGTTCAACTTGGGCGGAATCCATCAAAATTGCGGGTAAGCTCGGGTCGTAATCTCTTTCGATAGCGAGTGTTGAACCCGATTCGAGCTCGACTAGTTGTCTTACTTTTTCGAGTATTTGGTGGAGATTTTCTTCCGACTTTGTTCCTGGCTTTTGTGGACCAAGAAGGCGATCAACTAAGGCTCTCAAGCGGTCAGCTTGCTCAATAATGATCTGGGTATATTCATTGAGCGACTGATCGGGCAGCATTTTTCCAAGCAACTGCGCCGCACCTCTTAAACCTCCCAACGGGTTTTTAATTTCATGCGCCAACCCACGTACCAGCAGCTTAGCCGCTTGTTGTTGGGCGTGTTGGTTTAGCTCTTGGCTGAGCCGTCTTTGTTGGTCTATCTTGCGCATCTCAACCAATAGCAAGGTCTCTCGCTGCCAAGAGATTGGACTAACCGTAACCTCAAGCATTAATGGGCGGTTATCGACCACAAAGGTAACGTCACTATCAGTAATGCTCTGGCCACTTTGTAGAGGTTGAGTTAAGAGTGCTAAGTCGAGAGACGCATGTTGGATGAGCTGACTCAATGGGTGATCAACGATACGTCTCGCGCTTTGTGAAAAGAGTTGTTCAGCCGCAGGGTTGGCGTATCGCACATTCAGTTGCTCATCGAGCATCAATGTCGAAGTCACCATATTGTCGAGAATGGCGCTGGAAAGGTGATGTGTATCTATGCTGTCGCTTTTCGCTGATCGATTCACTATTTCGTCCTTGAACTGGTGTTTTTCTCACTGCACCAAATTGGTGCGTAGCTAAGTTCAAGTATGGCGCATATCAATCAGAAGCTAAAGATAATTCATTAAAGGTGCTAAAAGCGGCTGAGATTAGGTGAAAAATCGAAGTAATTCAGTCTCTTTTAACACATTGGCCTACTTGATCGTCGCTCGGTGTAAATACACAGTGACTGGACTAGTAGATGCAATAAGCTTGCCGCTTCTATGTGCTTGAATTGCAATGGTGTGAGTACCTCGATCTATGCCTTTTAGTTCCCAATTAGGCTGGGTTTGCGGAGCACCATAACGACGACCATCGAGCATGAGTTGTAACTGCTCGCCAATGCCTAGCTTTCGGTTGAGTTCGATTTGAATGGGGATTAAGCCGCGGTTGTTGCGGATGGTTTGATCATGAATGGGAGTCAGCATAATAAGTGTTAGCTGAGCTGGTGCCTCGCGTTCCGTGGTTTTTGTTTTTTCTTGCTCCTGAGCGGGCGTTGCCGTTTTAGTTGTAGATAAAGCTGCAGCGTCAACAGGCGTTGAGGCCTCAAATTTAGGCGCTGGCGCTGATGCTTGTACGTCAGGCAGGCGAAGAGACTTGGCACCTTGGTCGGTAGGGGTATCACTAAAGTGGAGAACACCATCTTCATCTACCCAGGTATATACCGTTTGAGCAGAGCACGAGAATGCGACTGTTAACCCGATTAGGAACAGTATGTTTTTCATATCGTTAGCCTCTTTCCACCGTTAGGTGTTTTCACGTTTGGCGTTGGTTTTGATTTTATTGTATTTATAGCAGCAGCCTCTGAGGGCTTTTGTTAAATACCAATCACAGTAAGTTAATGCTCAGAAATAGCGCAGGAAAAAGGCTTGAGAACGAGGCAGGTTTTTTCGATAAGTAGTTATTCTACAATCAAAAAACCTAACGATGTTATCGAGTGTTTTAACAAGCTAGGCTGAGTAGTTATTTACTACGATTGGTATCTGTATGGTACGAGGAAGCAGAGGGAGGGAGTATATAAAAAAGGCCCGCCTGCGAGGCGAGCCTAATATTTAGTCAGCGATTCTTACAAGGTTGCAGTAAGAAATGGCTTATCTCTACAGGAGATTAAACTGAGTAGTACAGTTCAAATTCAAGTGGGTGTGTAGCCATGTTCACGCGTTGTACGTCGTCAGATTTCAGTTTGATGTAAGAATCGATGAAATCATCTGAGAATACGCCACCTGCAGTTAGGAACTCACGATCGTCGTCTAGAGCTTTAAGTGCAACTTCTAGAGACTCAGCAACTGTTGGGATTTCAGCCGCTTCTTCTGCTGGAAGGTCGTATAGATCTTTATCCATAGCTTCGCCTGGGTGGATCTTGTTCTTGATACCGTCAAGGCCAGCCATCAGCATTGCTGAGTAGCATAGGTATGGGTTAGCTGCTGGGTCACCAAAACGTAGCTCGATACGACGTGCTTTCGGGCTTGGTACTACTGGGATACGGATAGAAGCAGAACGGTTACGTGCTGAGTAAGCAAGCATTACCGGAGCTTCAAAACCAGGTACAAGACGCTTGTACGAGTTCGTTGATGGGTTAGCAAATGCGTTGATTGCACGAGCGTGTTTGATTACACCACCGATGTAGTAAAGCGCCATTTCAGATAGGCCGCCGTACTTATCACCAGCAAACAGGTTAACGCCGTCTTTTGCTAGAGATTGGTGAACGTGCATACCAGAACCGTTGTCACCAACTAGTGGCTTAGGCATGAATGTCGCTGTTTTACCAAATGCGTGAGCAACGTTGTGTACAACGTACTTGTAGATTTGAGTCTCATCAGCTTTTGTTGTTAGCGTATTGAAGCGAGTTGCGATTTCGTTTTGACCCGCAGTTGCTACTTCGTGGTGGTGAGCTTCAACAACTAGACCCATCTCTTCCATTACTAGACACATTGCAGAACGGATGTCTTGAGAAGAATCTACAGGAGCTACTGGGAAGTAACCGCCTTTAACGCCAGGACGGTGACCTTTGTTACCGCCTTCGATGTCAGAACCTGTGTTCCAAGCTGCTTCTACGTCATCAATCTTGAAGAAAGAACCAGACATGTCGTTTGAGAACTTAACGTCATCAAATAGGAAGAATTCTGGCTCTGGACCAACTAGAACTGTGTCTGCGATACCTGTAGAACGTAGGTATTCTTCAGAACGTTTAGCGATAGAGCGAGGGTCACGATCGTAGCCTTGCATTGTTGCAGGCTCAAGGATGTCACAACGGATGTTCAGTGTTGCGTCTTCTGTGAACGGGTCCAGTACAGCAGACGCTGCGTCTGGCATCATTACCATGTCAGATTCGTTAATGCCTTTCCAACCAGCTACTGAAGAGCCGTCAAACATTTTACCTTCTTCGAAGAAGTCAGCATCAACTTGGTGAGAAGGAATAGAGATGTGCTGCTCTTTACCTTTTGTATCAGTAAAACGTAAGTCGATAAATTTAACTTCGTTCTCTTGGATCAGGGATAGTACATTTTCTACTGACATCTTGGATAACCTCCAGTGTTATTAATTCGGTATTAGCTCGATTCGGTTGAAACCAGCATTGATTAATGTCTATAAGTGCATTAATCGATGCTGATTTATGTATAGCCAAAAACGTGCCAAAAAAATTATTCCATTAATTTCAATGATTTACTTGTTTTTCTGTTTTGTTATTTTTGGTTTTTGCACCAAAATGATCTCTGCGTGCACTTAATTGGTGCAATCGTTTGTCTGTGCACCAAGATGAGTCATGATCGGATACCATTCAGCAATGAATTGCCTAAGTTGTCAATCCACTTTTGTCGTTTTGAGAGAGATTCGATTTGAAGCTTGTTTGTGACAATCCTTTAGAATCGTATGAATTGGGCGTTTCTATACTGTGCTGAATCAAAGTTAAGCGGATATGAATCGCTAAAAGAGAAAAAAGCCCCGGTTCAGATCACATATTTCTGGGTTTTTGTCTAAAATCTGGTATATTATTGACCGTTTTTTAAATCAAGCTAGCGGTTATTATCCAAACTTTTGAGATAATTGACGGCTACCTTTTATGAGTGAATCGAGAATCCATGTCTACTCCACAGATTGATAAGTTAAGAAATATCGCGATCATCGCGCACGTTGACCACGGTAAAACGACTTTGGTTGATAAACTACTACAACAGTCAGGCACTCTTGAGTCTCGTGGTGAAGCTGAAGAGCGTGTCATGGATTCGAATGACATCGAAAAAGAGCGTGGCATTACAATCCTTGCTAAGAACACAGCAATTGACTGGAATGATTACCGTATCAACATCGTAGATACCCCAGGACACGCGGACTTCGGTGGTGAAGTTGAACGTATCATGTCTATGGTTGATTCAGTTCTTCTGATCGTTGATGCAGTTGATGGCCCAATGCCTCAAACTCGTTTCGTAACACAAAAAGCATTCGCACACGGCCTTAAGCCAATCGTTGTTATCAACAAGATTGACCGCCCTGGTGCTCGTCCTGATTGGGTTATGGACCAAGTATTTGACTTGTTCGACAACCTAGGCGCGACTGATGAGCAACTAGACTTTACTGTTGTTTACGCTTCAGCTCTAAACGGTTGGGCAACAATGGAAGAAGGCGAAGTTGGCACAGACATGGAACCATTGTTCCAAGCTGTTGTTGATACAGTAGAAGCACCTGCAGTTGACCTTGAAGGTCCACTACAAATGCAAGTTTCTCAACTTGATTACAGCTCTTACGTAGGTGTTATCGGTGTTGCTCGTGTTACTCGTGGTTCTGTTAAGCCAAACCAACAAGTAACTATCGTGAATGCTGAAGGCAAGAAACGTAACGGTAAAGTAGGTACTGTACTTGGTTACCTAGGTCTTGAGCGTCACGAAGTAGAACAAGCTAACGCTGGCGACATCATTGCAATCACGGGTCTTGGTGAGCTGAAAATTTCAGACACTATCTGTGACGTAAACAATGTTGAAGCAATGGAACCACTGTCTGTTGATGAACCAACAGTAACAATGACTTTCCAAGTAAACACTTCTCCGTTCGCGGGTAAAGAAGGCAAGTTCGTTACTTCACGTAACATCCTTGAGCGTCTAGAAAAAGAATTGGTTCATAACGTTGCACTACGTGTTGAAGAAACTGAAAGCCCAGACCGTTTCCGCGTATCAGGCCGTGGTGAGCTTCACCTTTCTATCCTGATCGAAAACATGCGTCGTGAAGGCTTTGAGCTTGCAGTATCTCGTCCAGAAGTAATCATTAAAGAAGAAAATGGTCAGAGAATGGAACCGTTTGAAACGGTTACTATCGATGTAGTTGAAGAGCACCAAGGTGCGATCATGGAAAGCATCGGTCTACGTAAGGGTGAGCTAACGGATATGGCACCAGATGGTAAAGGCCGTGTTCGCATGGACTTCATGATGCCTTCTCGTGGTCTTATCGGTTTCCAAACTGAATTCCTTACAATGACGTCTGGTTCTGGTCTTATTTACCACTCGTTCGATCATTACGGTCCTCACAAAGGCGGTATCATTGGTCAACGTAACAACGGTGTTCTAATCTCGAACGCAACAGGTAAAGCACTGACTTACGCACTGTTCTTCCTTCAAGCTCGTGGTCGTCTATTCACAGAGCACGCTGATGAAGTTTACGAAGGCCAAGTAATCGGTATTCACAACCGTTCAAACGACCTAACAGTAAACTGCCTGAAAGGTAAGCAACTAACGAACGTTCGTGCATCTGGTACTGATGAAGCACAAGTTCTTTCTCCACCGATCAAGCACACTCTAGAGCAAGCTCTTGAGTTTATCGATGAAGATGAACTAGTAGAAGTAACGCCACTAAACGTACGTATCCGTAAGAAACTTCTTACTGAAAACGAACGTAAGCGCGCTTCTCGCCCTGCTAAAGACTAATTGTCGGCAGGTTAGCTTCTAGCTAACGAGACGTTACAACGAATAAGAAAGCCCCGAGTAGCTCAGCTGCTCGGGGCTTTTTTTGTGCCGTTAGTCGTATATCGAAAACAAGTAATATATCGAAAATAGTAAGGCTGAGAGATTCCCTACCACGCTCATCTCTCGCGGTAGAGAATGACGGCGTATGTGTTTAATTTAAAGCACCTTAATTTAAAGTACCTTGTCGTCACCCTCAAGAGGAAGGGACGAAAGAGCTGTGGGTCTAATGGTTGATGCCTAAATGGCTTTTAGCGAAGGTGTTTTGCAAAAGGGTATGATGATTCGGTGTCTTAACGTTGTCTGTGTTAATGAGCCTTCCGTCATCTTCAAGAGGGATGAACGATTGAGTTGAGCTCTAGTTTTTGATATCTAGTTCTTTATCTTTAGGTGATGTATCACGAATTGAACTCGTTCTTCCACCGACATAAATGGCACCTCGACCACTTCATAACCTAGCTCTTGATAGATTCTGACTAACGCGTGGTGAATTTCTAGTGCCTCTTCAATCGGATAAGGCCTCACATCATCTTGTACGTAAATAAATGCCTCAGGGCGACAGAAGAAGGCTTGAGAGTGATAGCCTTGGCTTGCTTCTCGGTAGCTCTCATCAATCTCAAGGTTAGCTTGATTCAAGTAACCACAGATATCTGGAATAGCGCGATCGAGAAACGTAATCGAATGCTGTTTAGCTTGTTCTTTTTGCTCGATCATGACGGTTAAACACAAACGAGCAAACCCCGGCAGATCTAGCCAGGGTAAAATTCCATTTTTAAGCTGGCTTTGCTCTTCTATCAACTGGCGAGAGGATTCAGCGAAGATTGGGTAACCCGCGTTACCCAAGGCATGAATCAGTGTTGTCTTTCCGGCTCCTGGGCCGCCAGAGATGATGATAGGACTCATTGCGTGGTCATTTATCTTAGAGGGATTACTTCTGATTGAGCTGAGCGAGGAATTTATCCGACTCTGCTATCGCTGCATTCATCTGCTCTATTGCATAGGCAATGTCTTTTTCTAAGCTCATGAATTCTCCCTGCAATGAACCGACAGCACTCGCATTGAGGTTATGCTTTAGATAAAGCGTATTGTCGCGAAGGGTGTTGAGTACCGGGTCCATTTTTTTCTCGGCCCGTTTCATAGCTGAGAGCATCTTTTGGTAAGACGATTTAGTCTCACGAAGTTTTTGCTCACTTGAACGACGTAATGAGTCGCTAGTGTAGAGATCTAACTCACCCTGCCACTCTGCAAACAGCGCATCTGACACGTCTTCAATCGCAGCAATCCGATCACTGACATTTTGTGCGGCTTTCTCGCTGTCTTGGTATTTATCGTTGATTTGGTTGTACATGTCTTCAAGGTCGCCGCCACTGAAGTTCGTCAGGCTACTCAAGGCTTCAAGTGCGCTGGTAAACTCTTCCTGAGCATCCTGCTGCGACTCTTTCGCGTCTTCTACTCTGTCGACCATAATGTCGCGCTTGTGGTAACCCACTTGCTCCATGGCAGAGTAATAAGCGGACTGGCATCCAGTTAGAGAAAAAATAGAGAGGACTATAACTATTAAATAAGGCATCCTAGTTTCCTATAGTTAAATAATATCAATCGTAGTAAATAACTGCTCAACCTAGCTTGTTAAAATGCTTGATAACGGCGTTAGAATTTTTGATTGTAGAATAACTACTTATCAAAAAAGGCTGCCTTGTTCTCAAGCCTTTTTCCTACGCTATTTTTGAACATTTATTTACTGTGATTAATACAACGGAATATTAATTAGGACTATGAACGAGTTACAAGGGAGTTACAAGTTGAAGATAAAAAAGGCAGCCACAGGAAGCATCCAGTTTTCCCGCTATCTTCTTACGCGGATGACGCACGATAGAGTCAACGTGAACGCGGGCTATTTAGCGTACATTACTCTGCTTTCCATTGTGCCGATGCTGACGGTTCTGCTATCGATTTTATCGTCATTCTCAATCTTTGCTGATGTCGGTCTCGTGATTCAAAACTTTGTCATTACCAACTTTGTTCCTGCGTCAGGGGATGCAGTGCATGGTGCTTTGCTTGAGTTTGTCGCCAATACCGGGAAAATGACCGCTGTAGGCAGTGTGTTCTTATTCATTGCAGCTCTGATGCTGATCTCCAATATTGATAAGAACTTGAACTACATCTGGCGTGTAACGGAAAAGCGACGTGCGGTGTTGTCTTTCTCTATGTATTGGATGGTGCTAACGCTTGGGCCTATTTTAGTGGGCGCCAGTATTGCCGCGACCTCTTACGTGACGTCATTGAACTTGCTGCAAAACGAAGTCGTCTCGAGTGCCTTCAATACCGTGATCCGCAAGCTTCCTTTGATTCTCTCTTTCTTTGCGTTCTTCGGTTTATACCTTCTCGTTCCAAACAAAAAGATACACTTTTCTCATGCTGCTGCAGGCTCTTTGGTTGCGGCCATTCTGTTTGAATTAAGCAAGAAAGGTTTTGCGGCTTATATTACTCAGTTTCCGTCTTACCAGTTGATTTACGGTGCTTTAGCGGCGATTCCGATTCTTTTTGTTTGGGTTTATTTGTGCTGGTTAATCGTGTTAGTGGGTGCTGAAGTGACAGCCGCGCTTGGTGAGCAGGAACAGTGGAGTGACTCTCAAGAAATGGTACACTCGTCGGATAAAGACAAAATCACAGAGCAAGGAAACAACAGTGATAGCACTGATCCAGAGAGTAAGTGAAGCTGCCGTCTGTGTTGATGGCGAAGTAGTGGGTGAGATTGAGCAAGGCTTATTGGTTCTGTTAGGCGTAGAAAAAGGTGATGACGAAGCCAAAGCCAAACGCTTGATGGAACGAGTGACCACTTATCGTGTCTTTGGAGATGAAGACGATAAAATGAATCTCAATGTAAAGCAGGTAGAAGGTAAGGTATTAGTGGTTTCTCAATTCACTCTGCCAGCTGATACTAAGAAAGGCACACGAGCAGGATTTTCTCGTGGTGCTCACCCAGAAGATGCAGAGCGTCTTTACAACTATTTTTCTGACCAGTGTGAATCAGTCTTGCCAACGGAACGTGGCCGATTCGCAGCCGACATGAAAGTGTCTTTGGTTAATGATGGCCCAGTAACATTCTGGCTGCAGGTTTAGGCTTAAAGGAATAAGCATGTTTAAACTCATAACACCGACCACCGAAAATCAACTGAACAAGTATTACCATTTTCGCTGGCAGATGCTCCGTGAACCTTGGCGCATGCCGGTAGGTTCAGAGCGCGATGAATACGATGCCATGAGTCACCATCGCATGATTGTCGATGGTCGTGGTCGCCCGATGGCGATTGGTCGTCTCTATATCACCCCAGATCTAGAGGGGCAGATTCGCTATATGGCGGTGAAGAAATCTCGCCAAAGTAAAGGCATGGGCTCACTTATCTTGGTTGCGCTAGAGTCACTGGCACGTCAAGAAGGGGCGAAGCGTTTGGTGTGTAATGCACGTGAAGATGCGATCTCATTCTACGAAAAGAATCACTTTGAGCGTCGTGGTGAAATTAACGACCAACGTGGCCCTGTGCGTCACCAACAGATGGTGAAGCACCTTGATCCTATGGCTGATGTGCTGCGTAAGCCTGAATGGTGTAATGAGCTACAACAGCGCTGGGAAAATCAAATCCCGATCAGTGACAAGATGGGCATCAAGATTAACCAATACACGGGTTATCAGTTTGAGTGTAGTGCTCAGTTGAATCCCAACCTTAACCCTCATAACACCATGTTTGCTGGTTCAGCTTTCACCTTAGCGACCCTAACGGGTTGGGGAATGACTTGGCTGTTGATGAAAGAGCGTGGGCTTACTGGTGATATCGTATTGGCCGACAGTAATATTCGCTATCGTCATCCGGTTGAGCAAAACCCAGTGGCTGCGACTTCATTGGATGGAATCAGTGGTGATTTAGATCGTCTCGCGTCAGGTAGAAAGGCACGTATCATTATTCACGTGACCATTAACAGTGGTGATGTAGAAGCGGTTGAGTTTACGGGAACCTATATGCTGATCCCCGACTATAAAAAGAGATTATCAACCGAGTCAAACGTGAGTAAATAGCTTAACGCTCGTTGAACTGCGGATCAAAAACTGCAAATGAAACGGTTGATTGAAAGCGCTACTCCTGTGGAGTGGCGCTTTTTTGTTGGCAGTCATTAATCTCCGAATACTTCGCTTGGTTGAGCTTTCCTGAGATTTGATGGCATTGGTCAGTTAAGGTGATAGAAAGCGTGTGCTTGGTCGTTTCTAGCAAATCGAGTTCTCCTGAAACCTCGCCATTTAACGTTTGAACTCTTTGTGAACCTTGCTCTTCTGCAGATGCACCAATAATGTGCATTGGCTTAAGAGTGAAACGGCCACGGTCGAAATCTGCATTCAATTCCGGAACTTCAAATACGTTATTGCTTGATGTGTTGGAGAGCTTATCGTTAAAGGTCATTACGCCTTGACGAACGCTACCAGTGAGTTGCCCCGTGGTTGAGTAACCGAGCATCAGTGAATCGCCATATAAGCCAGCGGCTTGAAGCTCGAACTCTCCATAACCTGTTGCATCGAGTGGTAACTCTAATGGCTGCAATATTAGTGATATCGGCAACCCATCGGCAGAGATGTCTAAGCTCCATGGTTTGCTTATTTTGTTAAAATCGAGCGTTGCATTTGCTTCAATATAGCCATGCTTCAGTGGCGCAAACAGGCGTGTTAGTGTCCATTTCCCCTGATCGCTGTTCATTTCAATAACAGGTTGAGCGCTGAGGATGCTTTGATAGCTTGCATCGTTAGCACTGGCCATCAACTTACCTTGCCACAAACCTAGCTTTCTATCTTGAAGCAGATGAACTTGATGCCCCTCGACATGCAGTCCTGAGACCTGCCAGTAAGGCTTCTCTGCGAGTTGAATGAGTTGGCTGCGTTCTACGTTAAGTTGTTTGATAGAGACCTGTTGTAGCTGTTTAAGCCAAGGAGTGAGACGCATCGCGGGTAAATTATTATCTTGGTTCTCTGTTATCCATTTTATGCCGCGAACATCGAGTTGTGCTAATTCAATGGAGCTCGGGGTAATCTCTCCGTTCAGCTGAATACTGCCTTGCAGGAATTGAGTATAAAAATCTTCAATCAGAATCTGGTTTGGTTGGAGGCTTAACTTAACGCTTGGGTCGATGAAGCTATCATCGTCCAAAATGACGCCCTCAGCTTGTAGGGAGAGCGTCGCTTGTTGTTGCTCCCACCATCTAAAAGGCAGTTGGATATTTTCGAGTGACGCATCAAAAGCAGCTAAGTGGCCATCTTGCCATTGCACATCGCTGCGTAGAATGTCTAGGCTGTTGATGTGGTTGACCTGAATACCTGCGACATCCCATTCTTTGCTCAATAGGGTCTTGGTTTGTCTTTCGTTTAATCGTAAGCCATCGACCGTGACATTCACCAGCGACCAATCACTCTGGTATTGCTCTGCTTGCCCGGAAATTTTCGCTCCACGCCAGTCGAATGAAGCGCCATACAGAGTGCTATCACTGGGTTTTAGGTCTAGATCAATCAGAAGGTTATCGAATGCTTCACCTTGCCAGTAAAGTTGCGTGGCGGTGAGTTGAGTTTTTCCATAAGGCAGCAGTGAATTGCTGTCACCCCAAGTGGGTTCTGAAATCTGGAGATCGATACCACGCACATTAAAGTCCTGTGTCGAAAAATCTAGGTTATTAATGGCTAGCTGGTGGAGCTGAATGTTTGGTTGTATAAGTAGTGATGCGAGTGTGCCGAGATCATTCGTTTCCAATTGAAGGCCGCTGAGCAGCACAGAATCCAAAACGAGTTTGGCTTGAGTGACAGAGTGAGGGCTGAACCAAATATCGATCTTATCGATATAAAGAGGAGTTTGTTGTTCTGGCTGACTTTGGGTAACGCCCATTAAAGTGATGTGGTAAGGCACCTGATACTCAATATCTTCAATGAGCACAGGTTGTTCAATCGTATGCTTGATAAAGAAGTTAGCAACATCAGCTCGGTATTGAGTTTGTAAGCTTAATAGCAGCGTTGCGATAAGTGCAACGATGATGGAAAGCACAATGCCAAGCACCATGAGTACCTTTTTCATTCCTTGAAAGCCTTAAATTTCACTAGTGTTAAAACAGAGTGGAACAAAAATGGGTAAGCATCAACAAAAAAGCCCCTCAAAAGAGGGGCTTGCTACAAAAATATCATTTTGAAACAGGGTCTTCGCATTTCGCTCAACCCCGAGCAGATGGTGAAACTAGTCTAGTTGTGGGCCTGCAGCAACCAGTGACTTACCTTCAGCGTTATCTGTGTACTTATCAAAGTTGTTGATGAAGCGTTCTGCTAGATCTTTCGCTTTGCTTTCCCATTGTAGTGGGTCAGTGTACGTATCACGTGGGTCTAGAATCGCAGGATCTACATCGTGCAACGCTAGCGGTACTTCTAGGTTAAACATAGGAATAACCTTAGTCTCCGCTTGGTCGATTGAGCCATCTAGGATAGCGTCAATGATGCCGCGAGTATCTTGAATCGAGATACGTTTGCCTGTGCCATTCCAACCCGTGTTCACAAGGTAAGCTTCTGCACCAGCCGCTTCCATACGCTTCACAAGCACTTCAGCGTACTGAGTTGGGTGAAGGGTTAAGAATGCAGCACCGAACGCAGCAGAGAACGTTGGAGTTGGCTCAGTGATACCACGCTCTGTACCTGCTAACTTAGCGGTAAAGCCAGATAGGAAGTGGTACTTAGTTTGCTCTGGTGTCAGTTTAGATACTGGTGGTAGAACACCAAATGCATCTGCGGTCAGGAAGATAACTTTTTGAGCGTGACCGGCTTTTGAAACTGGCTTAACAATGTTGTCGATGTGGTGAATTGGGTAAGAAACACGAGTGTTTTCTGTTTTTGAACCGTCATCAAAATCGATAGAGCCATCACCACGAACCGTTACGTTTTCTAGCAGTGCATCGCGACGGATTGCATTGTGAATTTCTGGTTCTGCTTCTTTCGACAGGCGGATCGTTTTCGCGTAGCAACCACCTTCAAAGTTGAAGATACCATCGTCATCCCAGCCGTGCTCATCATCACCAATTAACTCACGTTTAGGATCGGTTGATAGCGTTGTTTTACCTGTGCCGGATAAGCCGAAGAAAATGGCTACATCGTCTTTCTCGCCCACGTTTGCACTGCAGTGCATTGAAGCGATACCTTGCAGAGGCAATAGGTAGTTCATCATTGCGAACATACCTTTTTTCATCTCACCGCCGTACCAAGTACCGCCAATGATTTGAACGCGTTCAGTTAGGTTGAAAGCAACGAAATTCTCAGAGTTTAGACCTTGTTTTTCCCAGTTAGGGTTGCTTGTTTTAGCACCGTTCATAACGACGAAGTCAGGTTCGAACGTTGCTAGCTCTTCGTCGGTTGGACGAATGAACATGTTCTTAACGAAGTGCGCTTGCCACGCTACTTCCGTGATAATACGTACACTTAAGCGCGTATCTGGGTTAGCACCACAGTAACCGTCAATGACAAACAGGCGCTTGCCAGATAGCTGAGTTGTTACAAGCTCTTTTAGCTCATTCCATACTTCAGTTGTAATCGGTTTGTTGTCATTTTTGCCTTGATCTGACCACCACATGGTATCGCGTGTTGTGTCATCTTTAACAATGTACTTATCTTTTGGTGAGCGGCCAGTAAAGATACCAGTGTCAACCGCAACAGCGCCTAGTTCCGTTACTACGCCTTTCTCGTAGCCTTCTAGACCTGGCAGTGTTTCTTCAACGAATAACTGTTCGTAGCTAGGATTACGAAGAACTTCGGTAACGCCAGTCAGTCCGTGCTTAGTTAGATCAATTTGTGCAGCCTTAGTATGTTCCATAACGGTCATAGGTGCTCCTTGTAGGATATTTTGTAGGGATTTTGTATTAATTTTTTATTGTTATCTGCTCACCATGCTAGCAACGAGACTCGGGGGAAACAGGGATATAGCTCAAAAAATATCCATATCAACCTTGGGGTTTTAAGCGTCTCGTCACATATTGGCCTAACTAGTCTATCCTGTACGCAAACCTTTGCGCTAGAGGCGAGAACATTATTAATTGATTAAAATTAAGCGGTGATTTTATTACGAGATGTTACGGAGTTTGCGCTGTTTTGATCACAAAAAAGGCCAGCTGAGTGCTGACCTTTTTGGGGTAAATTACGTGTTTTTGGTACGCTGTAAATTAATGAACCGTATTGTCGCCTTTATCTGCTGCTTCTGCGTACAGTGCATCCACATCGTTCTTGTCGAACGAGTAGTTTGTGCCACAGTAATCACAGTGTAGAGCAACGCTACCTTCGGTGCTGATGATGTCGTAAATCTCTTCTTGAGCAACCGTAATGATAGCGGCGCCACTGCGTTGACGAGAACAGCCACAGAAGAACTCAACAGGCTGTGGTGTAAACAGCTGCACTTTCTCTTGGTTGTACAAACGGTACAGCAACTCATTCGCTTCTAGAGAGAACAACTCTTCGTTCTTAACCGTATCGGTTAACTGTTCTAGATGTTCGAAGTCATCAGGTGTCCCGGTACCATCAGGCATAACCTGTAAAAGCATACCCGCTGCGTGAGCTTTACCTTCATGTTCACCCGTGCGCAGCCATAGACGAGTCTTAAGCTGTTCTGAGTTAGCAAAGTAACCTTCAAGAACGTCAGCGAGAGTTTCGCCCTCAAGACCAACGATACCTTGGTAACGCTCACCTTTCTTAGGATCAATGGTGATAACCAAGTGGCCTTTACCAACAAGATCGTGCAGGCCTGCGTCATCAGCGATATCACCTTCAAAGCGAGCAACGCCACGGATTTTTTGGTCGTGGTCGCCATTGATAACGGCTAGAGATACAGGGCCATCACCTTGCAGTTGCATGGTGATAGAGCCTTCAAATTTTAGGGTCGCCGTTAAAAGCGTCGTAGAAACCAATAGCTCACCCAGCAGTTTCTGTACTGGTGCTGGGTATTCCTTGCTAGAAATAATCTGTTGGTACGCTTCGTCCATTTGTACCAATTCACCACGTACTGATAGGTCTTCAAATAGGTAGCGATTTAAAACATTACTTGTAGACATTGGGTCTGCCATTTGGCTATTCCTTCTAGCTTATTGAGTCTTGAACTTGATGATGTCACGACGTTGCTTTTTATCTGGGCGACGTTCTGGTGCTGGGCTATGAGCATTAAGCTTGCGCTGTTGTGCAAACTCTTCTCTTTTTGCCAAGCTTTCAGTGGTTTCTTCATAGAGTGTTTGAGCGATCGGAGCTCCGCCACGATGGGCCGAGATTTTCTCGATAGTCACCGTTTTTTCTTCATTACCTTGGCGCAGCGTAATGACGGCTCCAAGTTCGACAACTTTACTTGGTTTGCTGCGCTGACCATTATAGTGGACTTTGCCACCATCGACCATGTTGCGAGCAATAGACCGAGTTTTGTAAAAACGAGCGGCCCACAACCATTTATCGAGTCTGACAGCTTCATTAGCATTTTTCATATAGGGCAGTGCCTTTTAAGTGAGAAATGAATGCGGTTTAACTGTAATGAACAGCGCGCAACATGTTTTTGATGATGCTTATCACATTAAGTAGAAGCTTAAAGTGGAGGCGGTTGGCATTTTTTTCAAGTCATATTACAAAATAGCCATGTAATGCCGATTTATAGATTTGCTATGATATAGTTCGGGATCTTATGCTTAAATAAGCTTGGTATCGCACGAATGAATAAAAAAGCTGAAAGTTTAATGATTTGCAGCGTTTGTCGTCATGAAAAGGGACAAGGGAAGTGAACTTTTTAGAGCTCAAAAGTCGCATAGGACATTATCCTATGTTGAGCCGCTTATTAGAGAATGGATTTGTACTTCAGCAAAAACTAAGCCTAGTTACTTGTTGCGTGTTGATTGCAGCTTCCGCATGGATTTTAGGACAGCTCGCATGGTTTGTTGAACCTGCCGAGCAAACCGTCGTGCCTTGGAAAGCAACAGCTTCATCGTCTTCCTCTCCTCAGTCTACCCTCGATACCTCTTCTTTGCAGCAGAGCAATATGTTTGGCGCCTATAACCCAACCACGGCTCCTGTTGTTGAACAACAAGTTATCCAAGATGCGCCTAAGACGCGATTGAATCTGGTTTTGGTGGGCGCGGTAGCGAGTTCTAACCCAAAACTGAGCTTGGCTGTGATTGCTAATCGCGGCACACAAGCGACTTACGGGATCAACGAAGAAATAGAAGGCACGCGTGCCAAGCTAAAAGCGGTGCTTGTGGATCGCGTGATCATTGATAACTCAGGGCGAGATGAAACACTGATGCTTGAGGGGATTGAGTACAAGCGTTTAGCTGTCTCAGCGCCTGCGCCTCCTCGCGCCTCCTCTTCGGTACGTGGCAACAACCCAGCTTCTGCAGAAGAGAAGCTTGATGAAATTAAAGCGAAGATAATGAAAGATCCGCAACAAATCTTCCAATATGTTCGACTGTCTCAGGTGAAGCGTGACGATAAAGTTATTGGTTATCGTGTGAGCCCTGGCAAAGATTCAGAACTTTTTAACTCTGTTGGGCTCCAAAACGGAGATATTGCTACTCAATTAAATGGGCAAGACCTGACAGACCCAGCCGCAATGGGCAACATATTCCGTTCCATTTCAGAGCTGACAGAGCTAAATCTCGTCGTCGAGAGAGATGGACAACAACATGAAGTGTTTATTGAATTTTAAAACTTTGCGTCCAACGAAGGACGAAAGTGTAGGAGAAATACGTGAAGCATTGGTTTAAGAAAAGTGCATGGTTACTGGCAGGAAGCTTAATCTGCACACCCGCAGCCATCGCGAGTGATTTTAGTGCCAGCTTTAAAGGCACTGATATTCAAGAGTTTATTAATATTGTTGGTCGTAACTTAGAGAAGACGATCATCGTTGACCCTTCGGTGCGCGGAAAAATCGATGTACGCAGCTACGATGTGCTCAATGAAGAGCAATATTACAGCTTCTTCCTAAATGTATTGGAAGTGTATGGCTACGCGGTTGTCGAAATGGACTCGGGTGTTCTTAAGATCATCAAGGCTAAAGATTCTAAAACATCGGCAATTCCAGTCGTTGGAGACAGTGACACGATCAAAGGCGACAATGTTGTCACACGTGTCGTGACGGTTCGCAATGTTTCAGTACGTGAACTTTCTCCTTTGCTTCGCCAACTGAATGACAATGCAGGCGCGGGTAATGTTGTGCATTACGATCCTGCGAATATCATTCTGATTACTGGCCGTGCTGCGGTAGTAAATCGCTTAGCGGAAATCATCAAGCGTGTTGACCAAGCGGGTGATAAAGAGATTGAAGTCGTTGAACTAAAGAATGCTTCTGCGGCAGAAATGGTGCGTATTGTCGATGCATTAAGTAAAACCACTGATGCTAAAAATACACCTGCCTTCCTACAACCTAAATTAGTTGCTGATGAGCGTACCAATGCGATTCTTATCTCAGGCGACCCTAAAGTACGTAGCCGTTTAAGAAGGCTGATTGAACAGCTTGATGTTGAAATGGCGACCAAAGGCAACAACCAAGTTATTTACCTTAAATACGCAAAAGCAGAAGACTTAGTCGATGTGCTGAAAGGCGTGTCGGACAACCTGCAATCAGAGAAGCAAACATCAACTAAAGGTAGCTCATCTCAACGCAACCAAGTGATGATCTCGGCTCACAGTGATACCAACTCGTTGGTGATTACCGCACAACCGGACATCATGAATGCGCTGCAAGACGTGATCGCACAGCTGGATATTCGTCGTGCTCAAGTCTTGATTGAAGCCCTGATTGTCGAGATGGCAGAAGGTGACGGCGTTAACCTTGGTGTGCAATGGGGTAACCTTGAAACGGGTGCAATGATTCAGTACAGCAATACTGGCGCTTCCATTGGTGGTGTGATGGTTGGCCTAGAAGAAGCCAAAGACAGTGAAACAACGACCGCCGTTTATGATTCAGACGGTAAATTCTTGCGTAATGAAACCACCACTGAAGAAGGTGATTATTCAACTTTAGCCTCTGCTCTTTCTGGCGTGAATGGCGCAGCCATGAGCGTGGTGATGGGTGATTGGACAGCGCTAATCAGTGCGGTAGCCACCGATTCAAACTCAAACATCTTATCTTCTCCAAGTATTACCGTGATGGATAACGGCGAAGCTTCATTCATTGTGGGTGAAGAAGTGCCAGTTCTAACCGGTTCTACTGCGGGTTCAAGCAACGACAATCCATTCCAAACTGTCGAACGTAAAGAAGTGGGTATCAAACTTAAGGTTGTGCCACAAATCAATGAAGGTGACTCGGTTCAACTACAAATAGAACAAGAAGTCTCTAACGTATTAGGTGCCAACGGTGCGGTGGATGTTCGCTTTGCTAAGCGTCAACTGAATACATCGGTGATTGTTCAAGACGGTCAAATGCTAGTGCTGGGTGGTTTGATTGATGAACGTGCACTGGAGAGTGAATCTAAGGTTCCATTCTTAGGTGATATTCCGGTTTTAGGGCACCTGTTTAAATCAACCAGTACTCAAGTTGAGAAAAAGAATCTAATGGTATTCATCAAGCCAACCATCATTCGTGATGGTATGACGGCGGATGGTATCACTCAGCGTAAATACAACTTCATCCGAGCTGAGCAATTGTACAAGGCTGAACAAGGCCTGAAACTGATGGCTGACGATAACATTCCTGTATTGCCTAAATTTGGTGCTGATATGAATCATCCGGCTGAAATCCAAGCCTTCATCGACCAAATGGAAACAGAATAATGGCTGAATTGGTAGGGGCGGCACGTACTTTTCAGCGCTTGCCGTTTAGCTTTGCGAACCGCTACAAGATGGTGTTGGAATATCAGCACCCAGAACGAGCGCCAGTACTTTACTATGTCGATCCGTTGAAATCGGCGGCGATCATTGAAGTAAGCCGCGTGGTCAAAAATGGTTTCACGCCACAAGCGATTACTCTCGATGAGTTTGATAAAAAACTGACCGATGCTTATCAGCGTGATTCGTCTGAAGCGCGTCAGTTAATGGAAGACATCGGTGCAGACAGTGATGATTTCTTCTCATTGGCAGAAGAACTGCCCCAAGATGAAGATCTACTCGAATCGGAAGACGATGCCCCGATCATCAAGTTAATCAATGCGATGTTGGGAGAGGCGATCAAAGAGGGTGCTTCGGATATACATATCGAAACCTTTGAAAAGTCACTCTGTATCCGTTTCCGAGTTGATGGTGTACTGCGTGATGTTCTAGCGCCAAGCCGTAAATTGGCTCCGCTGTTGGTTTCTCGTGTAAAGGTTATGGCTAAATTGGATATCGCGGAAAAACGCGTGCCACAAGATGGCCGTATTTCTTTGCGTATTGGTGGCCGAGCGGTTGATGTTCGTGTTTCAACCATGCCTTCTTCGCATGGTGAGCGTGTCGTAATGCGTCTGTTGGACAAAAACGCGACTCGTCTAGACTTGCACAGTTTAGGTATGACAGCAGAGAACCACGAAAACTTCCGTAAGCTGATTCAGCGCCCACACGGCATTATCCTGGTTACCGGCCCTACGGGTTCTGGTAAATCCACGACCTTGTATGCTGGCCTGCAAGAACTCAACAGTAACGAACGCAACATCCTGACGGTTGAAGATCCAATTGAATTCGATATCGATGGTATTGGCCAAACACAAGTGAACCCTAAGGTTGATATGACCTTTGCGCGTGGCTTGCGTGCCATTCTTCGCCAAGATCCTGATGTCGTTATGATTGGTGAGATCCGAGATTTGGAAACCGCAGAGATTGCGGTACAAGCCTCTTTGACCGGCCACTTAGTTATGTCGACCCTTCACACCAATACTGCAATCGGCGCGATCACGCGTTTGCGCGATATGGGTATTGAACCTTTCTTGATCTCTTCTTCATTGTTGGGTGTTTTGGCTCAGCGCTTGGTTCGTACTCTGTGTAACGGTTGTAAAGAACCTTATGAAGCAGACAAAGAGCAGAAAAAGCTGTTCGGGTTGAAGAAAAAAGAAAGTCTGACGCTTTACCAGGCTAAAGGTTGTGAGGAGTGTGGCCATAAGGGATACAGAGGCCGTACCGGTATTCATGAGCTGCTGATGATTGATGATTCAGTACAAGAACTGATTCATAGCGAATCGGGTGAACAGGCTATTGAGAAGGCCATTCGTAGTACAACCCCAAGTATTCGAGATGATGGCTTAAGCAAAGTTCTGAAAGGGATAACATCCCTAGAAGAAGTGATGCGTGTGACCAAGGAAGTCTAGTATGGCGGCATTTGAATACAAAGCGCTGGATGCTAAAGGTAAGAGCAAAAAGGGTTCTATCGAAGCGGATAACGCTCGTCAGGCCCGCCAACGCTTAAAAGAACAAGGCTTAATGCCGGTTGAGATGACCGAAGCGAAGGCGAAGCA
This sequence comes from Vibrio echinoideorum, assembly GCF_024347455.1. Taxonomy (NCBI): domain Bacteria; kingdom Pseudomonadati; phylum Pseudomonadota; class Gammaproteobacteria; order Vibrionales; family Vibrionaceae; genus Vibrio; species Vibrio echinoideorum. Next base: position 3,441,671 of record NZ_AP025483.1, on the reverse strand, counting down.
TGCGAAAGGCACTCAAGCCTCGACCAGTTTTAAGCGTGGAATCAGCACCCCTGATCTTGCTTTGATTACTCGTCAAATATCAACGCTTGTTCAATCTGGTATGCCGTTGGAAGAATGCTTGAAAGCGGTGGCTGAACAATCCGAAAAGCCACGTATTCGCACCATGTTATTGGCAGTACGTTCTAAGGTTACTGAAGGTTACTCGTTAGCCGACAGCTTGTCTGATTTTCCACATATCTTCGATGAGTTGTTCAGAGCGATGGTGGCTGCAGGTGAGAAATCAGGGCACTTAGATGCGGTATTGGAGCGCTTAGCGGACTACGCCGAAAATCGTCAAAAGATGCGCTCTAAGTTACTGCAAGCGATGATCTACCCAATCGTGCTGGTGGTGTTTGCAGTAACGATAGTCTCTTTCCTATTAGCAACGGTTGTACCTAAGATCGTTGAGCCGATTATTCAGATGGGCCAAGAACTTCCTCAATCGACACAATTTTTATTAGCATCGAGTGAATTTATCCAGAATTGGGGCATCCAATTACTGTTGTTGACTATTGGTGTGATTGTTCTGGTTAAGACTGCGCTGAAAAAACCGGGCGTTCGTATGAGTTGGGATCGCAAATTATTGAGTATTCCGCTGATCGGTAAGATAGCCAAAGGAATTAATACCTCTCGTTTTGCTCGAACATTATCGATCTGTACCTCAAGCGCGATTCCAATCCTTGAGGGGATGAAGGTCGCGGTTGATGTCATGTCGAACCATCATGTGAAACAACAAGTACTGCAGGCATCAGATAGTGTTAGAGAAGGGGCGAGCCTGCGCAAAGCGCTCGATCAAACCAAGCTTTTCCCGCCGATGATGCTGCATATGATCGCCAGTGGTGAGCAGAGTGGCCAGTTGGAGCAGATGCTGACAAGAGCGGCTGATAACCAAGACCAAAGTTTTGAGTCGACCGTTAACATCGCCTTAGGCATTTTTACCCCAGCCCTTATCGCTTTGATGGCAGGCTTAGTGCTGTTCATTGTGATGGCGACGCTGATGCCGATGCTTGAAATGAATAATTTGATGAGCGGTTAATCAGTCGCTCATAGGACGTTAGTTTTTGGATTATCGAGACGAAGGACATCATTACCTTCAACTCGTTGTCTGTAATTTGGAGAAAATAATGAAAAATAAAATGAAGAAACAGTCAGGCTTTACCTTATTAGAAGTCATGGTTGTTGTGGTTATCCTTGGCGTTTTGGCGAGCTTTGTTGTACCAAACCTATTGGGTAACAAAGAGAAAGCTGACCAACAAAAAGCCATCACTGATATCGTGGCGCTAGAGAACGCGCTCGACATGTACAAACTGGATAACAGCGTTTATCCGACAACAGATCAAGGCCTTGATGGATTAGTTTCTAAGCCAAGCAGCCCAGAGCCTCGTAACTACCGTGACGGTGGTTACATCAAGCGTCTGCCTAACGACCCATGGGGTAACGAGTATCAATACCTAAGCCCTGGCGACAACGGTACTATCGATATCTTCACGCTTGGTGCTGATGGCCAAGAAGGTGGTGAAGGTATTGCTGCAGATATCGGCAACTGGAACATGCAAGACTTTCAATAAGCCTCGGCTTATTGTTGTTTGATGCATTGTTGTTACTTGATACGTTATTGTCGATTGATGCCGCTTGATGTCGTTATTTGATGGTAGGACGTAAACAGATGGAGTCTACAAGGTGAAAACTAAGCAAAAACAGCCAGGTTTCACCTTGATTGAGATTCTGTTGGTGTTGGTACTACTGTCAGTAACGGCGGTTGCGGTGATCGCGACCATCCCTACCAATAGTAAAGATGTCGCTAAAAAATACGCTCAAAGTTTTTATCAACGAATTCAGCTACTCAATGAAGAAGCTATTTTGAGTGGATTGGATTTTGGTGTTCGCATTGATGAAAAGAAATCGACTTACGTTTTGATGACTTTGAAGTCTGATGGTTGGCAAGAAACTGATTTCGAAAAGATCCCCTCTTCAACAGAATTACCAGAAGAACTCGCGCTGTCATTGACGTTAGGCGGTGGAGCATGGGAAGACGACGATAGGTTGTTTAATCCAGGAAGCTTGTTTGATGAAGATATGTTTGCTGATCTTGAAGAAGAAAAGAAGCCTAAACCACCGCAGATCTACATCATGTCGAGTGCCGAAATGACGCCATTTATCCTCTCTTTTTATCCAAATACGGGTGACACCATACAAGATGGCTGGCGCATTCGAGTGTTGGATAATGGTGTGATTCGATTGTTAGAGCCAGGAGAAGAAGATGAAGAGGAATAACCTTTCTTCTTGTCGCTCTCGTGGTATGACTCTGCTTGAGGTATTGGTTGCTCTTGCTATTTTTGCGACGGCGGCGATCAGTGTGATTCGTGCTGTTACTCAGCACATCAATACACTCAGCTATTTAGAAGAAAAAACCTTCGCGGCGATGGTCGTTGATAATCAAATGGCCTTAGTCATGCTGCATCCTGAGAAGCTAAAAAAAGCACAGGGCACGCAAGAGTTGGCAGGAAGAGAGTGGTTCTGGAAGGTAACTCCAATCGATACCAGCGGAGACTCGTTAAAGGCATTTGATGTGAGCGCGGCAACCAGTAAAAAATCTTCTCCAGTAGTGACGGTGCGCAGCTATGTTGTTAAATAAGAGCATGTCGTTAAATAAAAGCATGTCGTTAAGTAAGAATGGATCGCTAAATAAGAGCAAGCCGCTCAGTAAAAACGGATCGCTAAGTAAAAGTATGGCGTCAACTAAGGCTTTCTCTAACTGTATGCCATTCAAACAAGGTTTACCTTCAAAAGGGAGAGGCTTCACCTTAATCGAAGTCTTAGTCTCGATCGCTATTTTTGCCACGTTAAGTATGGCGGCCTATCAAGTTGTAAACCAAGTTCAGAGAAGTAATGAGATCTCAATCGAACGCAGTGCACGCTTGAATCAATTGCAACGTAGTTTGGTCATTTTAGATAATGATTTTCGTCAGATGGCAGCGAGACAGTTTCGCACCAATGGTGAAGAAGCATCATCTAAGCTGATTTTAATGAAAGAGTATTTACTGGATTCCGATAGTATTGGCATCATGTTTACTCGCCTTGGTTGGCATAACCCGCAACAGCAGTTTCCTCGAGGTGAGGTGACGAAAGTGGGTTACCGCATCAAAGAAGAAACGCTTGAGCGAGTGTGGTGGCGCTATCCCGATACACCAGCAGGCCAGCAAGGCGTAATTACTCCTCTGCTTGATGATGTCGAAAGCTTGGAATTTGAGTTTTATGACGGCAGTCGTTGGGGTAAAGAGTGGCAAACCGATAAATCATTGCCTAAAGCTGTACGACTAAAGCTGACCTTGAAAGATTATGGTGAGATAGAACGTGTTTATCTCACGCCAAGTGGTACGTTAGACCAAGCCGATGACGCTGATGACTCTTCAAATAGTGAGGGGAATAATGGCTAACCGAATCAATCGCCTTACTAAGAGAAGTTCTGCCTTAGGGCGTAAGCAGCGTGGTGTGGCACTGATCGTGATCCTGATGCTACTGGCGATCATGGCAACCATCGCAGGCAGCATGTCTGAGCGTTTGTTTACTCAATTCAAACGTGTTGGTAACCAGTTAAATTATCAACAGGCTTACTGGTATAGCATTGGTGTTGAAGCGCTCGTGCAAGACGGCATTAGGCAAAGCTACAAAGACAGTGATACCGTAAACCTAAGCCAACCATGGGCGTTAGAGGAACAGGTATACCCATTGGATTATGGTCAAGTCAAAGGCCGTATCGTGGATGCACAGGCTTGTTTTAATCTCAATGCTTTAGCTGGGGTTGCGACGACTTCAAGTAACCAAACACCTTATTTAGTCACGGTGTGGCAAACCTTGTTGGAAAACCAAGACATTGAGCCTTATCAGGCTGAAGTTATCGCGAATTCAAGCTGGGAGTTTGTTGATGCTGATACCCGAACCACCTCTTCGTCTGGCGTAGAAGACAGCACCTATGAAGCGATGAAGCCATCGTATCTTGCGGCCAATGGTTTAATGGCAGATGAATCGGAGCTACGAGCGGTGTATCAGGTTACCGGTGAGGTGATGAATAAAGTTCGCCCTTTGGTTTGCGCTTTACCCACCGATGACTTCCGGTTGAATGTGAATACACTCACGGAAAATCAGGCGCCTTTATTGGAAGCGATGTTCGCGCCGGGCTTAAGTGAATCGGATGCTAAACAGCTGATAGACAAACGCCCATTTGATGGTTGGGATACGGTCGACGCATTTATGGCTGAATCCGCCATTGTCGGTGTGAGTGCCGAAGTCAGCAAAAAAGCGAAAGCATATTTAACTGTAGATAGCGCCTATTTTGAGCTAGATGCAGAGGTATTAGTTGAGCAGTCACGTGTACGTATACGGACGCTTTTCTATAGTAGTAATCGAGAAACAGTGACGGTGGTACGCCGTCGTTTTGGAGGAATCAGTGAGCGAGTTTCTGACCGTTCGACTGAGTAACGAACCACAAAGCCCAGTGCAGTGGTTAGTTTGGTCGACAAGCCAACAAGAAGTGATAGCAAGTGGTGAACTGTCTAGCTGGGAACAGCTTAGTGAGTTAACGCCTTACGCTGAAAAGCGCAGTTGTATCGCTTTATTGCCGGGAAATGAATGCTTAATTAAGCGTGTTGAGATCCCAAAAGGTGCTGCTCGCCAATTTGATTCTATGCTGCCGTTTTTATTAGAAGACGAAGTGGCACAAGATATCGAAGACTTGCACTTAACCATTTTAGATAAAGATTCCACTCATGCCACAGTGTGCGGTGTTGAACGTGAGTGGTTAAAGCAAGCTTTAGACAAGTTTCGCGAAGCCAATATTGTCTTTCGTAAGGTATTGCCAGATACGCTAGCCGTGCCTTTGGAAGAACAAGGCGTCAGTGCGTTACAGATCGACCAACATTGGCTATTGCGTCAAGGTAACTCTCAACGTCAAGGGAACTATCAAGCTGTATCTATCAGTGAAGCATGGTTACCGATGTTCCTGAAAAGTGACTGGATTGTCGCTGATGAGCAGGAAGAACCAACTAAAATTTTTAGCTATACCTCATTGCCGAGCGATGACGTTCAGCAGAACAGTGGTATGGAATGGCATGCTAAACCTGCAGAGTTGGTGATGGCTTTATTGAGCCAACAAGCGATCACAAGCAGTGTAAATTTACTGACTGGCACTTTTAAAACCAAATCTTCATTCAGTAAATATTGGCGTGTATGGCAAAAAGTGGCGGTTGCTGCTTGCTTGCTGGTCGCGGTAATTGTGACTCAACAAGTGTTGAAGGTTCAGCAATATGAAGCGCAAGCCCAAGCCTATCGAATGGAAAGTGAGCGTATTTTTAGAAGTGTGCTCCCAGATAAACAACGTATTCCGACCGTGAGTTACCTCAAGCGTCAGATGAACGATGAAGCCAAGAAATACGGTGGTTCAGGCGAGGGTGATTCCTTACTTGGATGGCTAGCATTACTGCCAGAAACCCTAGGGCAAGTGAAATCGATTGAAGTTGAAACTATTCGCTACGACGGTAACCGTTCTGAGGTTCGACTACAGGCTAAAAGTTCCGACTTTCAACATTTCGAGACCGCCAGAGGGAAACTCGAAGAGAAGTTTGCCGTGGAACAAGGGCCATTGAATCGTAATGGCGATGCCGTATTTGGTAGTTTTACCCTTAAACCCCGTCAGTAACCAACGCAAGGAGAGCAGTGATGAGAAATATGATTGAACCACTCCAAGCGTGGTGGACTTCAATAAGTCAAAGGGAGCAACGATTAGTTATTGGTTGTTCTATTTTACTCGTGTTGGGTATTGTTTATTGGGGGTTACTACAGCCACTCAGTCAGCGAGCTGAACTGGCACAAAGTCGTATTCAAAGTGAGAAGCAACTTCTGGCTTGGGTAACGGACAAAGCCAATCAAGTCGTTGAACTAAGAGGTAGCGGTGGCATTAGTGCTAGTCAGCCTTTAAACCAGTCGGTGCCGGCTTCTATGCGCCGTTTTAACATCGAGCTGATACGCGTACAACCACGTGGTGAAATGTTGCAAGTGTGGATTAAGCCTGTGCCATTTAATAAGTTCGTTGATTGGCTGACATACCTGAAAGAAAAGCAGGGTGTTGAGGTCGAATTTATGGATATTGATCGCTCTGATAGCCCTGGGGTTATTGACGTCAACCGACTACAGTTTAAACGAGGTTAATGTGAAACGCGGTATATCTTTTAAATATGGCCTGCTATTCAGTAGCATCTTTATCGTTTTTTTCTCGGTAAGTTTACTCCTGCACTTACCGGCTTCTTTTGCTCTTAAGCATGCGCCAGTTGTGCGTGGCTTAAATATCGAAGGCGTTGAAGGCACTGTTTGGCAAGGTCGCGCTAACAATATTGCGTGGCAGCGCGTCAATTACGGCTCTGTACAATGGGACTTCCAGTTCTCGAAACTATTCCAAGCCAAAGCAGAACTTGCGGTTCGCTTTGGCCGTAACAGCGACATGAACTTATCAGGTAAAGGGCGTGTCGGGTATAGCATGAGCGGTGCTTACGCGGAAAACTTAGTGGCATCAATGCCAGCCAGCAACGTGATGAAATATGCGCCTGCTATCCCAGTACCGGTTTCTATTGCAGGACAAGTTGAACTGACGATCAAACATGCGGTTCATGCTCAACCTTGGTGCCAATCGGGCGAAGGTACGCTTGCTTGGTCTGGTGCAGCGGTCGACTCGCCAGTGGGTTCGTTAGATCTTGGCCCTGTGATTGCGGATATTACTTGTGAAGACAGTACTATTGCAGCCAAAGGCGCTCAGAAGAGCGTTCAAGTGGACAGTGAGCTCTCGGCGAGCGTAACGCCAAATCAACGCTACACATCCGCGGCGTGGTTTAAACCGGGTGCTGAGTTCCCTCCTGCGATGCAGAGCCAACTTAAGTGGTTGGGTAACCCTGATAGCCAAGGTAAGTATCAATTTACCTACCAAGGACGTTTTTAGGCCGGTATCTACTTCTAAGTTAGCATCTGTTGGTTAGCCAATCTGGCAATTAAATAATGAGATATAAAAAATGGGCACCTCAGTGAGGTGCCCATTTTGTTTGAATATATCGGTCGTTACAGAGAACAAGCGGTTTAGTCTTTACCCTGTAATATTTCTGACCAAGGCAAGTCAGCATCACCTAATACAATGAAATTCGGGTTCTCAAGCGTCTCTCTTTCATTGTAAGAGAGTGGCTCTAGCTGTGTATTCAAGATACGTCCGCCAGCTTCTTCAACAATGCACTGTGTTGCGGCTGTATCCCATTCTCCGGTTGGCCCTAAGCGTAGATAACAATCCACAGCGCCTTCTGCGACTAAACAGGCTTTAAGGGCTGCAGAACCTAGTGGTACTAGATCGTAATTCCAAGCAGAGCTCATGTGGCTAGTGATTCGATTGATGTCTTGTCGACGACTGATTGCCATTGCGATCGATTGGTTTGGCAGTTCGTGGCGATGCGTTTTGATTTTCACGCTGTCGTTAAGGTCAGGGATTTTCCAAGCGCCTTTACCACTGTAAGCGTAATAGCTCACACCCGAAACTGGCGCATACACCACACCCATAACCGGTTTGTTATGTTCAATTAGGGCGATAATTGTCGCGAAATCGCCACTTCTAGCGATGAACTCTTGTGTGCCATCTAATGGGTCAACCAACCAGTAGCGGTCCCATTGAGAGCGTTGCTCTAGGCTGATGTCGGCGTCTTCTTCTGATAATACGGGAATATCAGGCGTGAGTTCAGTGAGTTTTTTTAATATCAGCTTATGTGCTGCAAGATCGGCACTGGTTACTGGAGTGTCATCACTCTTGATGAACTCTTCGTAATCCTTTTTCTCGTAAATCTCTAAGATGAGTTGGCCTGCAGAGCGAGCAATCTCAATGATAGAGGGTAGGAGGTGAGACAAATCTTTTGTTATTGGCATAAATATTCTCTTACTCTTCGAGCGAGCCTAAATGTTCTAATTATTGTTTAATACACGAAGGGCTAATAGTAGGGCTGTAATACTGCGAGCCTCACAGAAGTCGAGATGCGTTAACAGTTCTTCGGCTTGAGCAAGTGGCCAGCGCACAATGTCTAGTGGCTCTGGTTCGTCACCTTCTAGTTTCTCAGGGTAGAGTTCTTCTGCGATAAACAGCGTCATTTTGCTAGAGAAGTAAGAGGGTGCAAGGATCACTTCTTTTAGAGGAGTAAGCTTGTTGGCACCAAAGCCAATCTCTTCTTTTAGTTCACGAACGGCGGCTTGATTGGGCTGCTCACCTGGATCAATTAGCCCTTTTGGAAAGCCGAGTTCATAGCGCTCTGTGCCTGCTGCGTATTCACGCACTAACAGAATATCGCCTTGTTCAGTAATCGGAACCATCATTACTGCGTTGCGGCCGCTGGGCTTCATGCGTTCGTAGGTACGCTCTACACCGTTTGAAAAGCGTAAATCGAGAGACTCGATAGAGAATAGTTTTGATTGAGCGACAGTTTGTTGAGCCAAAATTTCTGGCTTGGTCCTTTTTGTCATTGCGCTCGCTCCTTAGCTCATTGGAATTCTTTCTTATAAAGTCATTCTAATATAGGGGAAATAGAGTTGAGTTCCTAGATCCGAGTTTTCATATCCTGGAATTATTGGATCAGGAACCGATTGCGATCACTTGAATACCTTACTCCAAATGGTAACGCGCCCGTCATTATGGGCATTGAACGAGAAATAGACGGTTCGAAAGCGCTCTGCTGTTTTAAACACAAAAAAAGGTTGATGCTTGCGCATCAACCTTTTGATTGAATCTTTAACTTTCTACTGGCTAAGACTGCATGACTGCTTAGCGTAGTAGCACTTAGTTGTAAGGTACTTGGTCGTGAAGTAGCTAATCATGAAGTACCTAGTCGTAAAATTATTAGTAGTAAGAGTGCTCACCGCGATCGTGCTCAGTTGCATCACGAACGGCCGTCAATTCACCTTCGAATTGTTGAAGAAGTTCTTTCTCGATGCCTTCTTTAAGCGTTACGTCAACCATAGAACAACCGTTACAACCGCCGCCGAATGCAACGATAGCTGCGCCTTCTTCAGTGATCTCTACTAGGCTAACGTGACCGCCGTGGCCAGCAAGCTGTGGGTTCACTTGTGTTTGGATTGCATACTCAACACGCTCTATCAGAGTTGCGTCGTCTGATACTTTACGCATTTTAGCGTTTGGCGCTTTTAGCGTGAGTTGAGAGCCCATTTTGTCAGTTACGAAGTCAATCTCAGCTTCGTCTAGGAATGGTAGGCTTAGCTCATCAACGTATGCCGAGAAAGCGTCGAAAGAAAGCTTAGTGTCAGACGCTTCGATAGCATCTGTTGGGCAGTAAGAAACACCACACTCAGCGTTTTGTGTGCCTGGGTTTACCACGAACACACGAATGTTTGTACCTTCAGGCTGCTGTGACAGCAGATTGGCAAAGTGAGTTTGAGCTGTTTCTGTAATAGTAATATTTGACACGACGAATACCTGAGTAGATTTGTAGGTTATTAGCGCCATTCTACTCCTGTCAGATTTGTAATTCAGCCCTTTTTTGTTGGATTGCTGTACAAGTAGCGATTCACAGCAATTATCCAGAGGGCTCAGGAGTGCGGCAGATGCAGTAAATATCAATCCTTTTAACGCCCACTTCAAGTAGTAATTGGCATAATTGATACACAGTACTGCCGGTGGTTACAACATCATCAATTATCGCGACGTGAGAAGGGACAGTTCCTTGAAAGTCTTGTTTTCGAAGCGTAAAAGCGCTCTTTAGATTATGTAAGCGTGCGGGTTTAGTCAGCCCTTGCTGAGAAGCGGTTGAGCGAATTCGCCGGAACAGCACCTCATCTTTAACGCCAAGTTCTTGAGCTGTGTAATTAGCGAGCAGCTGACTTTGATTAAAGCCTCGATGAATATATCGACGCCAATGCAGAGGTACGCTGGTGATCAGCGGAGCAGGATGCTCGATACGTGAAGCCAATAACTTTGATAGATCACGAGCAAACCAGAACTTATCGGCGTATTTCATCTGTTGGATATAACGTGCCGTTGGGAAGGTGTAGTCGCCGACACAATAGAGACGATGCCAAGGAGGAGGTTGAGACAAGCATTGACCACACTGTTCGACGATCGTCAGTGTTTTCAAGCCACATCGTTGGCAGCGAGGAACTGACTCAAAGAGATTAAGACAAGAATCACACCATCGAGGGTGAACATCGCTGTGCGACTTATCTAGCTTGCATAAGTGGCATTGAGGTGTGACCAGACGTGGTGTGTGTTTTTGTAGCCAATCGGATAACATAGCTTGTGATGCTTTTGGGTTATGGTGTTCCTTTTGCTCACCATACTGAAAAATGTAGGTTATTGCTGATGGAAAAAGTAGGGAATATTGAGAATGAGTGACGCGTTATATTGGCATGTTTCAGGGCAAGGACCTGATTTAGTTCTGGTTCACGGCTGGGGTATGAATGGTGCCGTATGGCAGCAAACGGTTACTGCTTTAGAAGCTGACTTCCGAGTGCATGTTGTCGATCTTCCTGGGTATGGACACAGCGCGCACTGCCACGCTCAAGATCTTGAAGAGATTGCTCAGCAACTATTGGTCGACGCGCCCAAGCAAGCGATTTGGGTGGGTTGGTCACTCGGTGGTTTGGTCGCGACGCACATGGCTCTCCATCACTCAGATTACGTAAGCAAATTGGTGACGGTCGCCAGTTCTCCTAAATTCGCCGCTGCAAAAGAACCCGTATTATGGCGAGGCATTCAGCCAAACGTATTAACCGCATTCACAGAGCAACTGGTTGAAGACTTTCAAACCACCATCGAACGCTTTATGGCGTTGCAAGCCATGGGCAGTCCTTCTGCAAGACAAGATGTCAAACAACTCAAGCAAGCGGTGCTTTCACGCCCGTTGCCGAATCCCGATTCATTATTGGCTGGTTTAAAGATGCTGTCAGACGTTGACCTCCGTGAACAATTACCGCAGATCTCTGTGCCTATGCTGCGCTTATACGGTCGATTAGATGGGCTTGTGCCAATCAAGGTTGCAAAAGACCTGGGCAAAGCCTTACCTCATACCGAACAATACATCTTCACTCAGTCTTCACATGCGCCTTTTATGACTGAAGCGGATGCCTTTTGCAGTGAACTGGTCAGCTTCGCGCGAAAATAATCGCTAAATTTATCGCTGGCTTGGTCGATATATGATCTAACCAAGGCGTTGCATGATACTCAGACCTCACTCTCTCCAGAGTTGATTGCGGTAAGTTTTGGGCTATGCCTGCTGTGTAACTCAGTACAGCAGTGTTATAGCAATAACGATGGGCGATTCTTGAGGAGTTCGCGATGATTGTGTCACCTGCAACTGCAGTGAGTGTGCCACTGATCGCCCCATCCGTTAATGTGCAAACAGAGCAAGTTGCGCGTGATAATAGAGTTCGAGAACCTGTCGCTCCCGCCGTAGCATTGGCGAAAACCAATGCAGAGCGAAAGGTAAAACCGGACGATAAGCGAAGGCAGCAGTCGGCTTGGGATCCTTCAGACCATCCTGGTTATGAAATGGAGAACGAGTCAGAGGCCAATTCGATTAGCCAAGAAGAGCCACAAGATCCTTTTGATAGGCTGTTCAGCTTATTGGCACTGAGAACATACAGTGCTGATCAAGGAAAAGGCTATACCATGCGATTCCGCCTGCCAAAGCATGTTTTAGATGCGGCGATTCAGGAGGGACAGATGGAGAAACGACGTAAGGTCATAAAATATCATTATGGTCATGCTGTTGCGCCTCATGCTCCATCAGGAATGCTAGTTGTATTGTAAACCGTTTGGTGTTGTGAACATGATTCATGTGAACCGATCAAATAGCGATACAGCTGGTTTTGATGTCTTTTTTGAACACATAATAAAAAAACCTGCATACCCCAAGGGATGCAGGTTTTCTGTTTTTACAGGCTATTTATTTCACGACACGCCGTCGTTTCATTGACCTATTATTTCTTCGCTTTAGCAAAGGCAGCGGCAAAAGCACCACCCATCGCAGCGTTTTGTTGCGGTTCTTCTCGACGACGTTGTCCACCTTGCGAATTTTGATTTGGGCGGTTTTGCGTGCGAGGTGCACTTGAACGTTGTGCGCGGTTGTCTTGGCCGGGTTCATCTTTCATACGCATGCTTAGCGCAATACGTTTACGTTGAACATCGACTTCCATCACCTTCACTTTGACGATTTCCCCCGTTTTCACGACTTCATGAGGATCAGAGACAAAGCGATCGGTCAGCGCTGATATATGCACTAAACCGTCCTGGTGAACACCAATGTCAACGAAGGCGCCAAAGTTAGCTACGTTTGAAACCACACCTTCTAAGATCATGCCGGGTTCTAAATCAGACATGCTATTTACGCCATCGGCGAAGGTTGCAGTCTTGAATTCAGGACGAGGATCTCGACCCGGCTTATCCAATTCTTTGATGATGTCGCTTACGGTTGGTACACCAAAATTTTCGTTGGTGTAATCAATAGCATGTAAACCACGTAAGAAGTCCGTATTACCAACCAAAGATTTGATGTCTTTCTTATTTTTCTCAGCGATGGTTTTGACGACTGGGTAAGCTTCTGGGTGAACCGAAGATGCGTCGAGTGGATTTTTACCATCCATAATACGTAGGAAGCCAGCACACTGTTCAAAGGCTTTTGGTCCTAAACGAGCGACCTTCTTCAACGTAGTACGTGCTTCAAAACGACCATTCTCATCTCGGAAGTCCACGATGTTCTGGGCGATGGTGTTAGAAAGGCCAGCAACACGAGTTAACAGTGCAGCAGAAGCAGTATTCACATCAACACCAACCGCGTTTACACAGTCTTCGACAATCGCATCTAGGCGCTTAGCGAGCATAGTTTGGCTCACGTCGTGTTGGTATTGGCCCACACCGATTGATTTAGGGTCAATCTTCACTAGCTCTGCCAGTGGATCTTGCAGACGACGAGCAATAGACACCGCGCCACGAATCGATACATCCATGTTCGGGAATTCTTTCGCCGCTAACTCAGACGCGGAATAAACCGAGGCGCCCGCTTCGCTAACAATGATTTTTTGTGCTGTTAGGTTGCCGCGTTTAATCACATCAGCAACAAAGCTGTCTGTTTCGCGTGAAGCCGTGCCGTTACCAATCGCAATCAAATCAACATTGTATTGACGAACCATTTGCTCAACAACGTGCGCAGATTTGTCGTATTGTTTTTGAGGTGGGTGAGGGTAAATGGTTTCTGTCGCCAGAACTTTACCCGTTGAATCTACCACGGCGATTTTCGAACCGGTGCGTAAACCCGGATCCAAGCCCAAGGTTGCGCGAGGGCCAGCAGGTGCTGCCATCAACAAATCTTTAAGGTTGGTTGCGAACACTTCAATCGCTTCGATCTCACCGCGTTCTTTCATCGCGCCCATCAACTCGGTTTCCATGTGCATAGAAACTTTGATGCGCCACGCCCAGCTAATCACTTGCTTACGCCATGCATCTGCAGGTGCGCTGCTCAGGGTAATGCCATAATGATCAGAGATGATGTTCTCGCAGTAAGAACCACGTACACCTTCTTCTTGCTCTGGGTCAGCATTCATTGCCAGCGTTAGGAAGCCTTCATTTCGGCCTCGCAACATCGCAAGCGCACGGTGTGAAGGTACTTTGTTGAGTGTTTCGTTGTGTTCGAAGTAATCTTTGAATTTCTCGCCTGCTTGTTCTTTCCCCGTCACGACACGTGAAACGAGTTCTGAGTTGCGCGTGAGGTGTTGGCGAATCTTTTCAAGTAGGTTTGCGTCTTCAGCAATGCGCTCCATGATGATCGCTCGTGCACCATCCAGTGCCGCTTTGGTATCAGCAATGCCTTTATCGCTGCTGATGAAGTTAGCGGCTTCGGTTTCAGGATCGTGCTGTGGTTCATTCCAAAGTGTATCGGCAAGTGGCTCTAAGCCTGCTTCAATCGCGATCTGGCCTTTGGTACGACGCTTTGGTTTGTATGGCAGGTATAAATCTTCTAGGCGAGTCTTGCTGTCGGCTTGAGTGATATCACGCTCTAATTCTGGCGTGAGTTTGCCTTGGTCTTGAATCGACTTAAGAATCGTTTGGCGGCGATCGTCAAGTTCGCGAAGGTATGAAAGGCGACTATCAAGGTTACGTAGTTGGGTATCGTCTAAGCCACCCGTGACTTCTTTACGGTAGCGGGCAATAAAGGGAACGGTGTTACCGTCGTCAATTAGGTTGACTGCGGCGGTGACTTGCTCTGAACGAACATTCAGTTCTTCAGCGATCAGTCGACAGATAGCTTGGCTCATCCGATGAATCTCTTATTTAATATCATGACAAATACATGGGGGTGAGCGTACGCTTTTTCTAGCTTTGGCTGTGTAATTATCCTGTCAGAAGTCGAATTTCCGTTTGTGATATCCGCTTTGTGCGAGATCTCTCACACGTGGTGTGCGACTAAGTCACTTTAAATCGATGAAATCGTCTTAAAATAAACCTAAGTTACTGATTTTATTTGGTTGTGTGTTTGTGGGCGTATTTCTCACCTGAAATGTTTTTTGGGACTGTCTAGGAAACTCGCCCAAATACCGTAATATTTAACTTGTCGACAGGGAGTTGGCAGGAACAGGAAAAAGCCTAATGGACTAGGTATCTTCAGGATGAAGATTTGATTACTTAGGATGAGTGGTCAGCAAGGAAGTGATAATCTCTGGATGAGATTCGCCAGTCAGGATGACAGGCTAGAATGGACACCGCTAGGATGGCGATGAACAAAAAGGAAATTGGTTAAAGGATTTAGCCACTATCAAGGACAGATGCAGGGAGCACCTTATCTCGAAGAGATAAACAGTAGCCGGATTGCTGCGATAGAGACTTAACCCCGCCAGGCGCAAGCCTAGCGGGGTTTTCTTTTATCTGGAGTTTGGGTTTGTCTGCTCGACCTGTGATGGCCGGTTAATCACGCTAAGCCATAAGCCATAAGCCATAAGCCATAAGGCATAAACTTTACGCGTCGTCTGCGTAGCGAATCGAGTTAATGAACCACTCTTTATCGCCTTCCGGTGTGGTTACCGTAAACTCATCATCCACTTCCTTCTTCAGCAGAGCTCTAGCCATTGGCGAGTCGATAGAGATATAACCTTTCGCACCACCGTAGATCTCTTCAGGGCCGACAATACGAAACTTCTTAATTTCCCCATCATCATTTTCAATTTCGACCCAAGCACCGAAAAAGACCTTACCTTCTTGTTGCGGTGAGTAATCAACGATAGTCACATCAGGTAGGAATTTTCTTAAGAAACGGACTCGGCGATCAATCTGACGAAGCAAACGCTTATTAAAGGTGTAATCTGCGTTTTCTGAACGATCTCCAAGGCTTGCAGCCCAAGTGACTATCTTAGTAATTTCAGGACGTTTCTCGTGCCATAAGTGGTCATGTTCTGCTTTGAGCTTGTTATAACCTTCTCGGGTGATAAGTTTGGTTTTCATAAATCTGACTTAATGAAATGATGATCTAAGATAGAATATATAGAAAGGCAACATACGTTAACAATTATTTAGGCGACTTTTTCTCCAATAATGTTACATTTTTAATGTCTTATACCAATATACAATTTACCAAGAATGCTTAACCTTAGGTTTAAGCTTTAATAGGTGGAACCATTACATGCAAGAAAACTATAAAATTTTAGTGGTCGATGACGATGCTCGTCTACGTGCATTGCTAGAACGCTATCTGTCAGAGCAAGGCTTTCAAGTGCGTAGCGTGGCAAACAGTGAGCAGATGGACCGCCTGTTAACCCGTGAAAATTTTCACTTGATGGTATTGGATTTAATGTTGCCTGGCGAAGATGGTCTATCGATCTGTCGTCGTCTAAGAAACGCAAACAACTCGCTACCTATCCTTATGCTGACGGCAAAGGGTGATGAAGTGGATCGCATTGTGGGCTTGGAAGTGGGTGCGGATGATTACCTGCCAAAACCATTTAACCCGCGTGAGCTATTAGCTCGTATCAAAGCGGTAATGCGTCGCCAAGTGATTGAAGCGCCGGGCGCACCAAGCACAGAAGAATCTGTGGTTGAGTTTGGTGAATTCCGCCTAAATCTAGGTACGCGTGAAATGTTCCGCGGTGAAGAGCCGATGCCTCTTACTTCAGGTGAATTTGCGGTTCTTAAGTCGCTAGTGACTAACGCTCGTGAGCCAATGTCTCGCGATAAGCTGATGAACATGGCGCGTGGCCGTGAATATTCAGCAATGGAACGTTCTATCGATGTTCAGATTTCACGTCTGCGTCGTCTAGTGGAAGAAGATCCAAGTAAGCCTCGTTACATCCAAACGGTGTGGGGCTTGGGTTATGTATTCGTTCCAGATGGTAAAGCAGTTTAAGCCGGCTTTATAAGCTCTATATCAGCTTCATCGGTTCTGTGAATCAGAATTCTATATTTACGGGTCATCTCATTAACATGCGATGGCCCGTTTTGTATTCAGCACAAGGTAGATACCAATCGTAGTAAATAACTGGTCATCCTAGCTTGTTAAAATGCTCGATAACTTTGTTAGAAATTTTGATTGTAGAATAACTACGTATCAAAAATTGCTGCCTTGTTCTCAAGCCTTTTTCCGGCGCTATTTATGATCATTTACTTACTGTGATTGGTATTAGAGTTATAGTTTCCATTATATCCCTTTATCATCCCCTCAATTTAGGTCTTCTATGCGCATACGTAGCTCCTTTACTCAGTCGATAGTGCTCTTTTTAACCCTGTTGGTCGCTAGCCAAATCTTTTCTTATTACGCGGTGTTCAACTATGCACTAATGCCGAGTTTGCAGCAGTTTAATAAGATCTTGGCTCATGAGTTAAACCTTGTGTTGGACCAAGGCACTGACATGGATATCGAGATTGATGCGCCACTGCGTCAGCGTGTGCTTGAGCAGCTAGGGGTGACGGTTCACGCCAAGGACAGTGAAGCGGCGGGCGAGTATTACCATGCTGTTGCGATTGACTTGATGAGCGAGGAGATGACTAAAGAGTTGGGATCTGAGACCGAAGTGCGGCTGATCTTGGGTAAAGAGAGCTATGTGCTGTGGATGGACATTGCGCAGTTACCCAACTCTCTAATTCGCATTCCGTTATCAGAGCTGCAAGAAGAAGATTTTGCGCCTCTATTTCGTAACAGCTTGATCATGGCGCTGTTGATTGTTGCTGGTGGTTGGTTGTTTATCCGATTACAAAACCGGCCTTTGATAGCGCTGGAGAAAGCCGCCCAAGGTGTGGGTCGTGGTGATATACCGCCACCACTGCCGGTTCAAGGTGCTCAAGAAATTCGTTCAGTAACACGAGCCTTTAACCAGATGTCGAAAGGCATTCAAGAATTGGAAGAAGATCGAGCCTTGTTGATGGCGGGTATCAGCCACGATTTACGTACTCCGTTAACGCGTATTCGTTTAGCGACCGAGATGATGTCGCCAGAAGACAGCTACTTAGCGGAAGGGATCATCAGTGATACCGAAGAGTGTAATGAGATCATCAGCCAGTTTATGGACTACCTAAAGCCAGTTGACCGAGATTCATTCCAAGCGGTGTTTGTTGATGATATTGCTCGCGAGGTTTCTAGCTCTGAGGGTGGATACGAGGTGCAGATTGAAACTGATATTCCGGAATCAATGAAGCCCGCGCTTGGTAACCCAATTGCGATGAAGCGTGCGGTGAGTAACTTGGTAGTAAATGCACTGCGTTATGGCAATGGTTGGGTGAAGGTTGCGACTGGTATGACGGCGGATAACAAGCTTGCTTGGGTAACGGTGGAAGATAATGGCCCGGGTATCCCGCAGGATCAGATCGGAAAGTTGTTTGAACCGTTTACGCGTGGTGATACCGCCCGAGGCAGTGAAGGGACAGGTTTAGGCTTAGCGATTGTGAAACGTATTGTCAGCCAGCACCAAGGTGCCGTGGTGGTTAATAACCGCAGTGAAGGTGGCTTAAAAGCGCAGATCAGTTTCCCTGTGAAGCCCTAGGTTTGAATTTACTAGCATTAAAAAGGCTTCCTTGAGGAAGCCTTTTACGTTTTTGAATGACAGTGTTTGTGCTAATTAAGCCTTAGAGTAAACATCACGCTCGCCTAGCCAGCGGTTGATGATCGCCTTGGCGTTGTCTGGGTAGCTATCGTGGATATGTCTTGCGATACGTTGCACTTCTGGGATCAAACGTTGGTCACGAATTAGATCGGCGATCTTGAAATCAGCCAAGCCAGTTTGTTTGGTACCGAGCAATTCACCGGGGCCACGGATTTCTAAGTCGCGCTGTGCAATCACAAAGCCATCGTTACTTTCACGAAGCACACCTAAGCGCTTCTGAGCGGTTTTAGACAGTGGCGAGTGATACAGCAGTACACAATGGCTTGCGACCGAACCTCGGCCGACACGGCCACGCAGTTGGTGCAGTTGCGCTAGGCCAAGACGCTCTGGGTTCTCGATGATCATTAAGCTCGAATTCGGTACATCCACACCAACTTCAATCACGGTTGTCGCAACCAACAGGTGCAGCCTGTTCTCTTTGAACTCTCGCATCACCGCTTGTTTCTCGGCGGGTTTCATACGACCGTGCACCAGACCAATTTTTACGTCAGGCAGTTTGCGTTGCAGCTCTTCAGCGGTGTCAGCTGCAGCTTGAGCTTCCAGTACTTCCGATTCATCAATCAGCGTACACACCCAATACGCCTGCTTACCTTCATTGAGACACGCATTTTTCACGCGCTCAACAATGTCATCGCGCTTGGTATCAGGAATCGCCACGGTTTGAATCGGTGTTCGCCCCGGTGGCAGTTCATCAATAATAGAGGTTTCGAGATCGGCATAGGCGGTCATTGCGAGCGTTCGTGGAATTGGGGTTGCGGTCATCACCAGTTGATGTGGGTAATAACCTTGCTTGGCGCCTTTCTCACGCAGCTCTAATCGCTGGTGGACACCAAATCGGTGTTGCTCATCGATGATCACTAAACCAAGGTTGTTGAACTCGACATGTTCTTGAAACAAGGCATGTGTGCCGACGATCATCTGAGCTTCGCCGCTGGCAATACGTGCTAGCTCTGTTTCGCGAGCTTTGCCTTTGAGTTTGCCTGCTAGCCAGCCGACTTGAATACCCATCGCTTCAAACCAATTGGCAAAGTTAATCGCGTGCTGCTCTGCCAATAGCTCTGTTGGGGCCATTAATGCGACTTGCTGGCCATGTTCGAGTGCACGAACAGCCGCTAACGCAGCAACTAAGGTTTTACCTGAACCTACATCGCCCTGTACCAAACGCATCATAGGGTGAGGCTTTTCAAGATCAGCTTCGATCTCTTTGGTTACCCGCACTTGTGCGTTGGTTGGCGAAAACGGTAGCTGAGCTAACAGCTTGTCTTTAAGGTTACCCGCCGCAGGGAAAGGCATCGCTTTGTCTTGCTGTCCTTTACTTCGAACAGACAGCATCGATAAATTTTGAGCCAGTAGCTCTTCCATAATCAAGCGTAGCTGCGCAGGGTGTTTACCGTCATCAAACAGTTCTAGGTCAATGCCTGGAGGAGGCCTGTGGATGGTATGTAGGGCCTGTGCGAGTGTAATTTGGTGGTCGTATAAACCTGATGGCAAAAGCTCATTAACTGCCGCTTTGTCTATCTGTTCTAATGCTTGGTCGGTGAGGTTGCGCAGCGTGACTTGTCTTAACCCTTCAGTGGTTGGGTATACTGGAGTTAGGTTAGCTTCTACATCTGGCTGTTGCCTTGGTGCAAAAAATTTGTAGTCAGGGTGGACGATCTCAAGGCCCATGTTGCCACGCTTGATCTCACCATAAGCATGTACTTGTTTGCCTTCGGCAAAGTTATTCTTCATACCGGCGGTGAAGTTGAAAAAGCGTAGGGTAATGGTGCCGTTCCCATCACTGATTTTTACCGCCAACATCTTACGTTTACCGAAAATGGTATCCACATGCATCACCTTGCCTTGCACTGCAGCCCAAAGTCCTGCATGCAACTTTACGATTGGATAGATTCGAGTTCGATCTTCATAGCGCAAAGGCAGGTGAAACAGCAGGTCTTGTACATTGTTAAGCCCAACCTTTTCCAGTTTCTCTGCGACTTTTGCGCCGACTCCAGATAAAGAGTTGAGAGGGATAGCAGATAAAAGCTGTGGCATAACAAGGCTCATAAACATAAGAGAGATAATCTATTCAAGCATTTTACTGGATTTTTGTACAGGGTAAAGCGTAAGGGCTGATAAGGATTAAAAGCAGATTCGAGACTTGGGTAAGCGAGCTAAGAAAAGAACAGGGCGGTACAAAAAATTAAAGCAGACTCGAAATACGAAGAGTTGAGGTGGTGAAAAGCTTTTGCTCTTCGCATCTCGAGACTCGTATCTCTCATCTGCTTTATTTATCTGCTGTTAGATCTAGTTTTTGCGGCGTCTTACTTTCAGCGCGTGTGGCATCACACGTAGCTTTTTCATAATACTTGCAAGATGAACACGATCTTTGGTGGTCAGCAAGATGGTCACTGTGTACAGGCGTCCATCACGTTCTTCAGTTGAAATACCGTGAATATTTGAGCCCGTTTTAGAGATAACGTTAGTTAACTCAGCCAGCGCACCTTGGTGGTTCTGCAGATCGATCTGAAGTTCAGCCGTGAACTCTTGATCGTAATCGTCAGACCATTCCACCGCCATGTATTTGTCTGGTTCTTTTTGGTAACCACGAACGTTTGGACACGTTTCGCGGTGAACCACAAGGCCACGACCTGGAGATACATGAGCAATGATGTGATCGCCTGGGATCGGGTGACAACAATTAGCAAAAGTCAGTAGTAGGCCTTCAGCACCACGGATAGGCAATTTCTTCCTTGGTGTGTCGCTGTTGTTTTCTACTTCTGTCAGTTCGTCAGCATCACCTAGTAGGCGACGCGCAATCACGATACTCATCAACTCGCCAAGACCAATCGATGCCAGTAAGTCTTCAACGTTGTCTAGACGAAGATCAGACAAAACATGGTCGAGATTCTCTTGGCCGACATCGGCAATCGAGTGTTCGCCAAGTGCGTGGTTCAGTAGACGACGACCTAGAGTAATCGACTCTTCACGACGCATCGTTTTCAGAACCTGACGGATCTTAGTACGAGCGCGAGATGTCACTACGTAGTTGAGCCATGCTGCATTTGGACGTGCGCCCGGAGCACTGATGATCTCAATGGTTTGACCGTTCTTAAGCGACTTACTGAGTGGGTAAGGGTTCATGTCGACACGAGCACCCACACACATGTTGCCGACATCGGTATGCACCGCGTAAGCAAAATCAACCGCTGTTGCGCCCGCAGGAAGTTCGACAATGCGACCTTTCGGCGTGAACACAAAGATCTCATCTGGGAACAGATCAGACTTAACGTTTTCAATAAATTCGAATGAGTTACCTGCGCTTTGTTGAAGCTCAAGCAAGCTCTGCATCCAACGCTGTGCTTTAACCTGTGCGGTTGTCCCATTACTACTGCGTGAGCCACTGCCTTTATAAGACCAGTGTGCCGCGACACCTTTGTCGGCCATTTGCTCCATGTCTTCCGTACGGATCTGAACCTCAACGGGTACCCCATGAGGGCCGATCATTGACGTATGCAGAGACTGGTAGCCATTGGCTTTCGGTACCGCAATGTAATCTTTCATGCGGCCGGGGCGCGGTTTGTACAGGCTGTGAGCCTGACCAAGTGCGCGATAGCAAGTATCTGGGGTATCAACCACTACGCGGAAAGCATAGATGTCCATAATGGTGTGGAAACGCTGCTCTTTGGTTTTCATCTTGTTATAGATGGAGAACAGGTTCTTTTCACGACCAACAACGCGAGCAGACAAACCGACTTCTTCAAGACGGCCTTCGATTTCGCTATGGATACGTTGAATCATTTCCTTACGGTTACCACGAGCAGCTTTCACCACATTTCTTAGTACGCGATAACGATTAGGATAAAGGGCCTCAAAACCAAGTTCTTCTAGCTCTGTCTTGATGTTATGAATACCAAGGCGATGAGCAAGTGGAGAATAGATTTCTAGGGTTTCGCGAGCAATACGACGCTTTTTATCAGGACGAAGTGCCCCAAGCGTGCGCATGTTATGAGTACGGTCAGCTAATTTGATCAAGATAACGCGGATGTCTTGCACCATGGCGAGAACCATCTTACGGAAGTTCTCTGCTTGCGCTTCTTTGCGATCACGAAATTTAAGCTTATCCAGCTTAGATACACCATCAACCAACTCAGCAACAGTGTTGCCAAATTGAGCTTCTAGCTCCTCTTTTGTAACTTCAGTATCTTCAATTACATCGTGGAGTAGGGCGGCTTGCAGAGTTTCGATATCCAGACGCATTTCTGCCAGGATTCTTGAAACAGCAACAGGATGGATTATGTATGGTTCACCCGTTGAACGGGTTTGCCCTTCATGGGCATTTCTCGCTACCACATAAGATTGACGCAGAGCCTCAATTTGAGGCTCTGTTAGGTATTCTTGGGCAACGTCTTTGAGGCTATCGAATAGATACAAATTAAAGGCCCGGAAGGTTAATTAGTTCGAATGACGTTGATTCTATCAGCGAGTGTGAGCGATGCTGCTTACTGCTGCAAGTTCAGCCGCTTCTTGCTCTTGTTGCTCTTGACGCTCACGAGCATCTAGTACGTCTTTAGTGATAAGACCTTCTTCGATTTCGCGAAGAGCGATAACCGTTGGCTTATCGTTTTCTTCAGGCACTAGTGAATCTTTGCCGCCAGTTTGCATTTGACGTGCGCGGCGAGCCGCAATAAGAACTAGGTCGAAACGGTTGCCAACTTTTTCAACAGCGTCTTGAACAGTTACGCGTGCCATGAGGACTCCAAATAGTAATTAACTAATAAATTTTATATGACGAGAAAGTATACAAGTTTAACTAGAGACTTTCTAGCTCACCGTATACTTATCTCAATGGAAAATCTAGTTCTAGATTATTCCGCTAGTAGTGCTGTAAGCATGCCGCTGTATTTAGCTGCTTGCTTATCTGCTTTCAAACGCTCCGCACGAATGATTGCTCTGAAGTCCATTAAGGCTGCATCAAAGTCATCATTCACGATCACATAATCGTATTCTGCATAGTGAGAAATCTCAGATTTTGCTTCGCTCATGCGTTTCGCAATAACTTCGTCGCTATCTTGACCGCGAACATTCAAACGACGCTCTAGCTCACCATTTGATGGTGGAAGAATGAAAACACTCTTCGCTTGAGGCATTTTTTCACGGATCTGACGAGCACCTTGCCAGTCGATATCTAAGAATACATCGATACCGCGGTTTAGGTTCTCTTCAATCCACACGCGTGAAGTACCGTAGTAGTTGCCGAATACTTCAGCGTACTCTAGGAACTCACCTTTCTTAATCAGGTCTTCAAAGTGATGTTTTTCTACGAAGTGGTAGTGAACACCATTCTCTTCACCAGGGCGCATACCGCGAGTGGTGTGTGAAACAGATACCTTCATTGCGTAGGTTGGATTGGTTTCCAGCATTGCTGAGATCAAGCTCGATTTACCTGCGCCACTAGGTGCAGATACGATGTAAAGAGTACCTATGCCCATCTGTATATTTCCACTGTTGGTTGGATTGAGTGAAGGTGATAAACCGACACTATAAAAGATAGTACTGACCCTAATTTTTGTTCCGGTGGTGCATCTATTAATTGTTCCGGTGGTTACATCTATAAAGAGATAACGAGTGAAACTAATAGAGACAATTGGTGAAAATTAGGTCAGAAAAATGGAGGCGAAGAGTAGCATATTTAGATGATTGAGAACAACTGGCTTGATCGTTATTTATCAGCGAATGATCTTTTCAAGGATCTTTGTATAACTGCAATGACTCGTCATCTTCACTTTTTTATGTGATCTGGACAAAATTTGTTGAAGTTTTAATCTCAATCCTTACAATCCGCGCAAACGATTAAATGCTGTATATATCTAGTGATATGGACTAGATGTTTCTACTACCGAGCCTACCTTGGTGACTACAGTTTTTAGTGTAGAGACCCCTCTATTCTCACAGCATTTGAATCACCAAATTCTTAATTTATTGCAAAGGTTTTGTTGTGAGTACCGATTCCACTTTGAAAGCCCAGAACACCTCTGGCTCGCTTGATTCGATGTTTAAAATCACTGAAAGAAAAACCACGATTGGCACTGAGCTGTACGCGGGTTTTATTACCTTCTTAGCGATGAGCTACATTCTGGCGGTTAACCCAGCGATTTTGGGTGATATTCCTGGAATGGACAAAGGTGCAGTGTTTACTGCCACCGCCCTGTCTGCTGCGATTGCAACGCTGATTATGGGCATCTGGGGCAATTACCCAGTGATGTTGGCGTCGGGTATGAGTATGAATGGCTTCTTCAAAGGTTTGTTGTTGAGTGGTTCAGTGGCAGTACTTTGGAATGAGGCACTATTTGGCATCTTTCTATCGGGTATCCTTTATCTTGCGTTCTCGTTGACCAACATTCGTAAATCGATGATTGAGTCGATTCCAGAAGACCTGAAGCTAGCGATTACGGTTTCGCTTGGTTTGTTCATTGCCTTCTTAGGTCTTAAGAACGCGGGCATCATAGTGTCTAACCCATTCGTATTGGTTGGCTTGGGTGATATCTCAGATCCAAAAGTGATTATCGCTTACGTGAGTATCTTCATTGCTCTAGGTTGTATGGTTCGTGACATAAAGCTGGCAACGTTCATCTCGTTCGTTTCTGCTATCGCTCTGACCATTCTTGCTGATGTATTCATGGGTACATCAAATGCACCAATTCCAGACCAGTTCTTTGCTATGCCGCCAAGCATGGCCGGTAGCTTCGGCGCTATTTTTGATTTCTCTGCTTTCACGCCTGAGAAAATATTCGACTTGCTGTTCATCGTGCTTATCTTCCTGATTGTCGATTTCTTTGATGGCTTGAGCACCATAGTCGGTGTTGGCCGCGATGCTGGGATCATCGATAAAGACGGTAAGATGCCAAATGCGAAATCGGCTTTGGTTGCTGATGCGGGCGGCACGGTGATTGGTTCGATTTTAGGTACAACGTCGATTACCGCTTTCTCTGAGTCTGGTATTGCTTCTTCTCAAGGTGCGAAAACGGGCTTAGCAGCAGTCATGGTGGCTGGTCTGTTCTTAATCTCCCTTTTCCTATACCCAATCTTCTCCATCTTCTCTGCGGCAATGGTTGCACCTGCGATGGTCGTGGTGGGTATCTACATGGTGGGTCGTCTGGGTCAGATTAACTGGGAAAAGAAAGAATCACGCATTGCAGCGTTCTTTACCATCATGTTCACCGTTCTAAGCTTCTCACCAGCAAACGGCATGGCGATGGGCTTCATCAGCTACGCATTCACGATGGTTGTGGCAGGTAAGCGCAAAGAAGTGCATCCACTTATCTACGGCCTTTGTGTGGTGTTCTTAACTTACTTGATTCTGCTCTAAGACTCGTTAGTAAATAAAAGTCGATAGATAAAAGACAAATAGATGGCTCTGCAGTAAATGTGGGGCCATTTTTGTATCTGTATCTGTATCTGTATCTGTATCTGTATCTGCTAGCTTAGCTAATCGTTAATTGATGGCGTCATCCTAAAGTCGATGCTTTGAGAGTGCGCGACTTATATTGATGCATGCTATTGTAGAGATTGGATTAATTATTTTTGAAGAGTGACTATGCCTTCGCACTTACCTAAGTCTTTTAGTAAGCCTTTTCTTAAGGTTTTCCACATTCTTGAAGCCGTTTTATTGGTGGCGATCACACTGGCGACACTGTTTGCCATGATGGAAGAGTTCATGCACGTCTTTGCGGAACGTCGAGTGCAACTGACCGACATTCTTCTGATGTTCATTTACTTGGAAGTGTTGGCGATGGTTCAACAGTTTGTCATGAACGGTAAGATCCCGGTGCGATACCCGATCTACATCGCGATGATGGCGATTGCTCGTTACATCACCTTAGGTATGAAAGAGTTAGATGCAGTACTCATCGTTTGGTTGTCTGTCGCTGCATTTATCTTAGCCGCAGCCACACTGTTAATTCGAGTAGGGCACCATTACTGGCCATATGTCGATCTAAGAACTAAGAAGCCGGATGAGTAAATTTCAATTTTGATTTCGCTATGTTGGCATAGGAAAAGGCGACAAGAGTCGCCCTTGATATTGTTGAGTACTCATCTCTTAAAATTTATAAGTTGCCCCTGCATAGAAAGTACCTAGTTGCACCGTAATATCATCACTCGATAGGTCCTCCACATTAAATGTATCGACTTCGTAAGCGATACGGAAGTTTAGCCGTTCTAAGCGTGCTGGTGTGTACTCAACACCGGTACCTAAGCGAAGTGCGACTTTATCCTTAGTTGGAACGTTGAAGGACATTTGAGTCAATCCAATAGTCGCAAATGGACGCCAACCACTATTGAAGGTATAGCCTAGATTAGTCGCTATAGAAATAGCCGTTGGTTCAACTGATATTGACTTAATAATATCAGAGTCAATGTCAGTTAAATTTATTCCGCTGTAATTTGTATATTGTACTTCGACTCCAACAATACGGTTGAATTGATAGCCACCAATAAGCTTAAAACTTGAGCCATCTGCTTCTAGCATTGAATTAGGGATGTCATCCTTGTAAGTGGTAGTGCCAAAACCACCGCCTAAATAAAAGCCTGAAATATCTTTAGCGGCAAGAGCATGAGTGCCTGTTAAAGCAGAAACAGTAGCAAGTAAAATTACGGTTTTATTCATTGTGCCAATCTCATAATGTAGGTAAAAACAGTAGGCATTATCTAGGTGAATAAAATATAAAACTAAAGGTAAAATACATATAAAATTCATATGTTTCCATTTTTTTGATATAATGCTGTCTTTATTTTTTTTATGTTAATTATCTAACGGTTTGATAAATAGAACGTGTATTATTTGCAGTTCGATCTCTTGTGGAAGGGATAATCGACGTTGTTCAGATGGAGGTTGTATATTTTCAGGTGAAATTTAACTGGATCTGCCTTCTCTTTGTTAGTGTCATAAATACCCATATTAATAGTTAATTATGTACAGATTTTATTTTTCTAATTTAATTTTCGATTCGACGACCCGAACTCTTTCAAATCATGGTGGAGAGAGTATTTCATTGAGGCCGCTACCTTATGAGGTTCTAAACTTATTGCTTGAAAATCAAGGTGTACATGTGACGCGAGAGCGCTTATTTGAAATCTGTTGGGAAGGTGCGTTAGTGACCGATCAAGCGCTGACTAATGTCATTTCTGGCTTGAGGAAAGAGTTTGTTTTGTTAGGCGAAACTGACGTTACGATTAAGACTGCGAGTAAGATCGGGTATGTATTGGAGGTTCGTTGCGAGAAGCCGACTGTTAAAGAGAAAATAGAAAATAGAAAATAGAAAATCAGAAAATTGAAGTTAAAGTGTTTGATAAGGCTGTCGATGAATCTATTCAATATAATGATAAACCTTTAGAGTCCAAGATAACTAGAGTCTTTCATATACTAATTAGTTTATTTCTGATATCCGGCTTACTACTCACTTATTTATTCAAACCGTTTATTAATAAGCCCGACTTTATGAATGCTGGTCAATATCAACATTTTAAGATTGTGCAAACGGACTTTTATCTACACGATGATAGTCATTTTATTAGTGATAAACGTCTACTTGAATTTGAATTAAAAAGTAAGAACTTGCCAGTTTGTTATGCGGATATTTACTTAAGAATTTCAGAATCTGTTTATGAAGATGGGACATATATACTTAAGGCTTTTGCTTTTGCTAAGTACAGTAATAAGAATGCCAACTACATTAATCACTCTATAGATGTTGATGAGTTACCAGAAAAGATTATAGAAGCGATTAGACAAGCGAGTTCAATATGTGGGTAACAAAAGTAATGTTGTTCAATGGTTTTTTACTTTCTAGTTTAATCGGGTTAATCCTCTATCAAGGCTTAGCTAATCGCTCAAGTCTATCAGGAACGCGATGGGCATGTGCTCAACTCGATGAGAGTTTTATTACCCAAGGCTATCAACAATACAAAGCGATCGAGAACCGGTCGGTATTGAAATTTATCTCTGATATAAACCTCGAAATATACCGATTTGGCCATCTAACGACACAACAAGGTGAAGACAAAAAGTATGAAATCTATTTAGAGTTGGATTACCTAGAAGAGCGTCAAGGCCTACTTTCGATGACCTTTAACAATATTGAATGGAATCTAAAGCCAACGCACAGCGACATCTTCGTGCGTAATATTGATACCTTAGTCGATTCTAAGGTAGAGCTGAGGTTTGAAACTCGAGACAAGCAATTGTTCCTGTTTACCCAAGGAGGGGCTGAAGAAGGGAATTATGTGTGCTTTAAAAATTAAAGCTCTCTGGTTGGTTGTCCTTATAGCAAGAAGGTGAACCCATTCGGAGCTGTTACCCATTTTCCAAGTGGCATGAGCTGGTATTGAGAGTTTTGCGTAGTGGGATTTATTGTCTGTTTAGGATTGTCATTCAAATGTTTGTTAGCTTTGATGTTACTTGTCGTCACAGATTTTTATCTGTGCAAATTTGTACTTTAGCTCTACAACAGGGTGTGAAGGTAGGAAGAGGTTCTCCTAACTTCCATTTTGACATCAGTTGTCATGCATTTTTGAGCGAAGAAAGGTCGTTTGAATGAAAAATATCCATTATTATTCAAATAACGCTTTACAACGGGGCCCAGATCACCAAGAATGGCCTCGCTCTGTTTTCAGAGTTATTAAATGAAACATCCAGTTGTAAAGTAAAACCCTTAGTATTGCTTCATTGTTATTCTCAGTGTTTCCCTTGGCTTCATAGATACATTAAATAATTCAAGCTTTCAGCGCATCGCACTTTTGGCGATTAATTTTTTATTTTTATATAAGGGACACATCATGTCTAACAAAACAAACGGCGTAGTAAAATGGTTTAACGAAGAGAAAGGTTTCGGTTTCCTAACTCAAGACAACGGCGGCGCTGACGTATTCGTTCACTTCCGTGCTATCGCATCTGAAGGTTTCAAAACTCTTAAAGAAGGCCAACAAGTGTCTTTCGAAGTAGAGCAAGGCCAAAAAGGTCTTCAAGCTGCAAACGTTGTAGCTGTATAAGATTTTAAGTCGACGCAAGTTGCAATAGCAACTTGCGTCACTTTCCCGCTTAATCTTCACCTTCTATACCTTCTATACCTTCTATCTACTGCTTAACCTTTTTATCTCCCTCTGAAATATTCCTAGTACCTTTTTTACTTCAGTTACATCCTTATCTATCGCTACAATCTATATTTTGCTCTAAGCCCTGTTTCCTGCGCGCCTACTTTATCTACTCCTTACCTGATCAACCATGTACCTTGCTTGGCATTACTGTATCCATAAAAAAAGCCCCTAAAATTAGGAGCTTATCTTGATCTAATTAACACTGTTAGTTCATCAACACTGATTGAGCTAATGGCTAATACAGCGTATGACTTACAGACTGTTATTCAATATTTTGGATCTGCTCACGCATCTGTTCGATAAGAACCTTAAGCTCTACGCCTGATGCTGTGATGTCTGTACTGATAGACTTAGATGCCAGCGTGTTTGATTCACGGTTGAACTCTTGCATCATGAAGTCAAGCTTACGGCCACAAGCGCCACCTTTCTTCAAGACTACATTCGCTTCTTTCACGTGAGAGTCTAGGCGATCAAGTTCTTCAGCTACGTCTGACTTCTGTGCTAACAGGATAAGTTCTTGCTCAACACGAGAGCCTTCAAGTTCAATTTTCGCATCTTCAAACTTATTAAGAAGGCGTTCACGTTGCCATTCTAAGATCTCAGGCATGCGAGCACGAACTTTAACAACTTCTTCAGTGATAGCATCTAAGCGCTGTACGATGAGCGCCTTCATGTTTTCGCCTTCACGAGCACGAGCATCAATGAATTCAGCGATTGCATCGTTGAATGCTTCAAGTAGATCTTTGTTGATGGCATCCATGTCTTGCTCAGGTGTTTCCATTACGCCAGGCCAGTTCATAACTTGGAATGGGTTCAAACGGCTGTCTTCACCTGTCATCGTCATTACTTGGTTAGCAGCATTGATTACTTGCTGAGCCAAGCCTTCATTGATGCTTAGTTCGCCCTTTGCTGCTGGGTTTGCTTCAAAGCGTAGGTTACATTCAACCTTGCCACGAGCTAGACGCTTACGGAAACGCTCACGTAGGATTGGCTCTAAACCACGGAACTGTTCAGGCATACGGAAGTAAGTTTCTAGGTAGCGTTGGTTTACACTACGGATTTCCCATACTGCTGTACCCCAATCGCCTTTTACTTCTTTGCGTGCGTACGCAGTCATACTATAAATCATCGAATTTTCCTGTCTTTTATCATTCTGAAAATAACGCGCACGAATAGTATCACGATATGGGGTGCTCCCGAAGCCTGTCGCTTTTCGCGATCATAGCTTGTAACGAGCAGTAGATTTGAACGGTAAATAGATTTGAAAGATAAACTGCTATATAATCTTGCCCCAATCAAAACTGTCTCACCGCGTTCTTAGGTGATGCACTCTTTCGATAGTAAATCACTTCAGACTGTTAATAAGGTAGATACCAATGCGTCCAAATGACCGCGCTGTAGATCAAATTCGTCCAATTAAAATTACTCGTAACTACACAGCTTATGCTGAAGGTTCTGTATTAGTTGAGTTCGGCAACACCAAAGTTCTATGTAATGCGACGGTAGAAGAAAACGTACCGCGTTGGTTAAAAGGCCAAGGAAAGGGTTGGGTAACTGCTGAATACGGTATGCTTCCACGTGCAACGCACACTCGTAACCGTCGTGAAGCGGCGAGCGGCAAGCAAGGTGGTCGTACGATGGAAATCCAACGTCTGATCGCTCGTAGCCTACGTGCTGTTGTTGATCTGAAAGTACTGGGTGAAATCATGATCACTGTCGATTGTGATGTTATCCAAGCAGACGGCGGTACACGTACTGCTTCTATTTCAGGCGCAAGCGTTGCAATGGCCGATGCTATCAACAGCTTACTAGCAAGCGGTAAACTGAAAAAGAACCCAATGAAAGGCCACGTAGCGGCAGTTTCAGTGGGCATCGTTGGTGCACAAGCATTGTGTGACCTTGAATACGTTGAAGACTCAGCAGCTGATACCGACATGAACGTTGTAATGACGGAAGACGGTAAGATGATTGAGATTCAAGGCACCGCAGAAGGCGAACCGTTCAGCCACGAAGAGCTGATGCAGCTTTTGGCCCTGGCGAATAAGGGCATTGTCGATATCGTCGAAGCGCAGAAAGCTGCGTTGGCCGACTAATCATTTAATAGCTCCCATTTGGGGGCTATTTTTTTATCTTCGTCGTATTCGCGCCTTCCGCGTTGTTAACTGCGCTTACTCACCCGAATCACTTACTACTCGTAAGCTCACGGGTTTCGCAAGCTTGTTGCCTAGCGGAAACACGACTACTTAGAAGATACTAAGAAAAGTTTAAGTTAATTTAAGTTTTATTGAATAAACGTAGAGGAAGAACATGAAAGCATATCAACGTGAATTTATTGAATTTGCACTAGAGAAAGAAGTACTTAAGTTTGGTGAGTTTACTTTAAAGTCTGGCCGTAAGAGCCCTTACTTCTTCAATGCTGGATTGTTTAATACAGGTCGTGACCTAGCGCGCTTAGGTCGCTTTTACGCGGCAGCATTGGCAGACTCAGGTATTGAGTTCGACGTACTATTTGGCCCTGCATACAAGGGTATCCCAATTGCAACAACGACAGCAGTTGCTTTAGCGGATCACCACGATGTAGACACGCCTTACTGCTTTAACCGTAAAGAAGCGAAGAACCACGGTGAAGGTGGCAACCTAGTGGGTAGCGAACTTGAAGGCCGTATCATGTTAGTGGATGACGTGATCACTGCAGGTACTGCGATTCGTGAGTCGATGGAAATCATCCAAGCAAACGGCGCTGACTTAGCGGGTGTGCTTGTGGCTATTGACCGTCAAGAGAAGGGCAAAGGCGAGCTGTCTGCGATTCAAGAAGTTGAACGTGACTTCGGTTGTGCGATTATCTCAATCGTTAGCCTAACTGACCTGGTGACTTTCCTTGAAGAGAAAGGCACAGACGCAGCACACCTAGAATCAGTACAAGCGTACCGTGCTCAATACGGTATTTAATTTTTGATGTATTGAATCTTAAGATTTAGAGCTTCAAACAGAAAGGCCCGAAAGAAAAATATCTTTCGGGCCTTTTTACTTAAATCTTATGAGACTGAGCTGCTTTCTTATCTGAAGATAGGCGTTTATTTGTAGCGGCTACTCTATTTGTAACGAATACCGCGCTCCACTTCTGGATCTTCCATTGTTTTGAAGCGCTTATGTAGCCACATCCATTGCTCTGGTGCTCTTAAGATAATTTTCTCAAGATAGCGGTTTAGATAAGCGGCCGCGGCTTTTTCATCTTTGCGTGGATAGTCATCTTCGATTGACTCATCGGCCATGATTTCATATTTGCCGTCGGCATTTCTAAAACCCGAACCCGGAACAAGAGCGCATCGACTGGTATACGCCAGAATGCTGGTACCTGTAGTGGTACACGCGTCTTCTACAGCAAAGAAAGGCACAAACACAGATTTGTTGCGACCGTAATCATGATCAGGCAAGTAGAAGAGGATTTCTCCCTGACGCAGGATTCGGATCATGCGCTTCACGTCTTTACGGTGAATCAAGCTATTGCCATTCTGAGTACGGCCACGATATTGAATGAATTCATAAGCCGGATTGTTGTGTGGACGATAAACACCTAACCCCGAAATGCCTAATACAGCCATTGCTCGCGCCGTGATCTCTAGGTTTAAGGCATGCACACAGCATAGCAAAACGCCTTTACCGTTGGCTTTGTGGGTACGCAGTGTCTGCGTGTCTTTATCCACAAGGATTCTTTTGAAACGCCACGTTGGCCAAAACCACGTAATACCCGTTTCAATAAGCGCCATACCCGTATTCTTGAAGTTTTCACTGACCATAGCGGTCACTTCATCTGCAGGCTTGTCTGGGAATGCTAGCTCTAAATTACGAGTAGCCACTGCTACACGTTTCTTGCCATAGCGAGCGCCCAGAGAGCCTAACGATCGACCCAGCAACAATAGAAGTCGGTAGGGAAGGACATTTACGATAAGCGCCAATAACCCAAAGCCAAACCAAACACCCCAATATTTAGGGTGGAGTAGCGCCAGAGTAAAAGGTGGCTTAGTAATTGTGTGTTGCGCAGTGCTGCTTGTCGGAGAAGTTTTCGTCGTCATAACCATCACTTAAGATTTGATTGCTACTTAATTTGATTGCTACTTAATCTGAGCGCTTAGCAGTGCCCAATAAGCATCAAAGTTTTCTGTCGGTTGATATTTGAAGTCAGAACGTACAAATCGATTTAGGCTGCCTTCAACCTGACCGAGCAGTTGAGCCGCTAAGATTTTTTCGTCAACCGGGAACGATTTTCCTTCACGAAGCTTTCTTTCGCGTAGGATTTGGCGAAGTTGAGTTTCAATACGCTCGAAAAGCTGATTAATTCGTTCGCGAAGGCGCTCATTCTCAAACATTAGGGCATGACCCGATAAAATACGAGTTAAGCCTGGGTTGCGCTCAGAAAAGACTAAGATAAGTTGCATCACTAAGCGTATGCGCTCAAGAGTGTCTTTCTCTTCATCGAGAATACGGTTGATTCGAGACATCAACGCTTCTTCAATGAACTCGATTAGTCCTTCAAACATGCGAGCTTTACTTGGGAAGTGGCGGTATAACGCAGCTTCAGATACGCCGACTTTCTTGGCCAACTTTACCGTTGTGATACGAGAAGCACCTTCGGTCGATTCCAACATTTGTGCTAGAGCTTGCAGGATTTCTTCACGACGGTTTGATTTTCGAGTACCAGCCATCTATTTACTTCCTTTCCTAAAGATGAGGATTGAGTGAAGAAGGATTATAAACACCATTCAATTCTGTTTCCTAGTTTTGTGAGCCCTAGGTCAACAGAATCGAGAGGTGTCAGCAGATTGTCAGAGCAAATTTGTGCGTTTATGCACCAAGAAGCTGTTGGATCTGATCGAGGATCTGGAAACCAAGTGTGTCTTTACTATCCAGTGGCAGAGATTTATCACCGTCTTTCCAATAAAGGTGCAATTCATTACTGCTGCTATTGAAGCCTTGGCCTTCAACAGAGACATCATTAGCACAAATCATATCGAGGTTCTTTCTTTCCAGTTTGCCGCGCGCGTACTTCTCAACATCTTGAGTTTCTGCAGCGAAGCCGACAGTAAATGGACGGCCTTCTGTCATTGAGGCAACAGAAGCGACAATGTCTGGGTTCTTAACCATTTGAATGGTCATGTCGTCTTTACCATCGACCTTTTTAAGCTTTTGGTCTGCAATGGACTGTGGACGATAGTCGGCTACTGCAGCGCAGCTAATGAATATATCGTGTTGAGCAGCATTGGTACTCACAGCATCAAACATCTGCTGAGCGCTGTCGACATCAATACGATTAACCTTATTTGGCGTTGCTAGTGATACTGGACCGCTGATTAGAGTCACTGTTGCGCCTTGTTTAGCGGCCGCTTCAGCCAGTGCATAGCCCATCTTGCCCGAACTGTGGTTAGTAATGTAACGCACAGGATCGATAGCTTCACGAGTTGGACCTGCAGTAATTAACACCGAACGGCCAGCAAGCGGCTTAGGTTGGAAGAAGTCTTCGCAACGGTGCACGAGCTGCATTGGTTCTAGCATACGACCCATGCCGACATCACCACACGCTTGTTCGCCTGCGGCAGGGCCCCAGATTTCACAGCCACGACGTTTTAGCGTCGCGATATTCTCTTGAGTCGCCGGGTGGCTGTACATCTGTTGGTTCATTGCCGGAGATACCGCAACTGGCGCATCGGTTGCTAAAAGCAGCGTGGTCAGCAGGTCGTTGCCCATACCTGCCGTCATGCGAGCAATCAGGTCAGCGGTTGCTGGTGCTAGTAATACTAAGTCAGCCCACTTTGCTAGCTCAATGTGCCCCATGGAAGCTTCAGCCGCAGGATCAAGCAAACTATCAGACACGGGCCTTCCAGAGACGGCTTGCATGGTGAGAGGAGTGATGAACTCCTTGGCTGCATTCGTCATCACGACTTGTACTTGCGCCCCACGTTCAATTAAGCGTCGAGTCAGTTCGGCACATTTATAAGCTGCGATACCGCCACTAATGCCAAGGAGGATTTTTTTCCCAGCTAGGCCTTGTAGGTCAGCGTTATCCAGTTGATTAACCAATGTTTGCATGATTCTGTTCCTTAATTTCTCTGGGACTTACGATATCAGAACAAAGGATTAGTGCCTAGAAGCAGAATTGGAACAGATTTGACTCTCATCAAGTTGGCGCTATCAAACTTATCAATTACATGGTTTTTCTAGTGACTCGTTCCCTTATCTCTTTATTAAAGGATCTCTCGCGATAAGCTTATTAATCTGATGGGTCGTGTTTATGACCAACTGATTAGCTTTTATATGCCTATAAGTAAAATGCCTGCTGAATCGATGCCGAGAGAAAAACTACTGAGTCGAGGGCCTGATTCCCTGAGTGATGCAGAGCTGCTCGCGATATTTCTTCGAACCGGAACACAAGGAATGAACGTTTTAGAGCTATCTGACAAGTTGATCAAAGATTTTGGTTCGCTGCGTAGTCTTTTTTCAGCAACCGAGGCCGAGTTCTGTGCTCACAAAGGAATGGGGCAGGCAAAGTATGTTCAATTACAGGCTGTCTTGGAGATGACGCAACGTTATCTTGCAGAGACGTTATCTAGAGGCGATGCATTAACCAGCCCTAGCCATACCAAGTTGTATCTTTCGAGTATATTGCGTGATCGCCAGCGAGAAGCCTTCTATATATTGTTCCTAGATAATCAAAACAGGGTAATAAAGGATGAAGTGATGTTTGAAGGAACCATCGATGCTGCATCGGTTTATCCTAGAGAAGTCGTGAAAAGGGCGCTTTACCATAATGCAGCCGCGTTAATCTTGGCGCACAATCATCCTTCGGGTGTCGCAGAGCCTAGCCAAGCAGATAGGCGAATTACCCGCAGATTAACCGATGCATTGGCGCTGGTTGACATCCGAATCCTCGACCATTTTGTTGTCGGAGATGGCGAAGTAATCTCTTTTGCAGAGCGTGGATGGATTTGAATCACATTTTAGGTTGTTAGTTGCGTTAAATCTGCTATTATTCCGCCCACATTTTAGAACCTTAAATCAGCTCTGATTACTCAAATAGCTGTACTGTTCAAAAAAAGATCACGAAATCCTTAAAAAGGATCTGTTCGGGTCTTGAGCAATGCATGTCAAGTTAGTATAATACGCGACCTTTGATAGCCTTGAATGGATTTTCCATTATGGTTTTTACCTCTATTTTCAGAATTGATAGAGAGGTTCGGCCACCAAGGTTGATATCGAGCTGAAACGATTTGGAGAGACATTCATGTCCCGAGTATGTCAAGTAACTGGTAAGCGTCCAGTAACGGGTAATAACCGTTCACACGCACGCAATGCTACCAAGCGTCGTTTTCTGCCGAACCTACAAACTCACCGTTTCTGGGTAGAGAGCGAAAAACGTTTTGTTAAACTACGTCTAACTGCTAAAGGCATGCGTATTATTGATAAGAAAGGCATTGATGCTGTTCTTGTTGATATCCGTGCACGTGGC
Source organism: Vibrio echinoideorum (assembly GCF_024347455.1). Classification (NCBI taxonomy): domain Bacteria; kingdom Pseudomonadati; phylum Pseudomonadota; class Gammaproteobacteria; order Vibrionales; family Vibrionaceae; genus Vibrio; species Vibrio echinoideorum. The sequence continues at coordinate 3,404,836 of NZ_AP025483.1, read as the reverse complement.
GAAAACGTTTAAGAGGAATTAAGCAATGGCTAAAGGCATTCGTGAGAAAATCCGTCTAGTATCTTCTGCTGGAACTGGTCACTTCTACACAACTGACAAGAACAAGCGTAACATGCCAGGCAAATTTGAGATCAAAAAGTTTGATCCAGTAGTTCGCCAGCACGTTATGTACAAAGAAGCTAAAATCAAGTAATTGATAGCCCCTTTGTCTCTTCTTTTATAGAAGAATAAATTAAAAACCCAGCTTATAGCTGGGTTTTTTTATGCCCTAAATTTGGGGAGCTTCAGTGTTTTGAGAAGCCTGAGGATTTTTTAGAAGCTTCAGTATTTTCGAAAAGATTAAGTGTTTTTGACAAGGGTAAGCATTATTGGCTCGATTTTTTGCCTACTGCGCCTACCGCGCAGACGTTGCACTTGTAGGTGGGCGTATTTGATAGAAAAGAGCTCAGCATAGAAAGTATCGCCTTTTTCACGATATACTGAACACTCAATAGGTTAGATGAGCAGAATCAGATGAGATATCGTGGACGTCGATGGAATAACATACTCATGTTAAGCGTGATTGCTTTCATTGGGGTGTTAAATCTTCCAACCTTGATCAAAACGTACCTTATCGAACCTGAGCCTGAATCTGAACTTCAGGTAAGCAGTCCTTATCCTTACCTTTTAAACCCAACAGCCGAGCTTCAAGCTTTGCACTTTGCTGATTGGTCAGTTGTGCTAGAAGGTGGTCATTGGGTTTATCAATTTAAAGACACAACATTTCCTCAAACTACCAGTGCAGAAGAGTTGTCACAGCGATGGCAGGAACTTGTGGGCACTGAAATCGACTCACAGACCTATACCGACCTATCACCACAACTGAATACCCCGCACACCATTGAGGTGTGGTATCAAGATCAAGAAGAGCCACAGCGTATTACCTATTATCAACTGCCTGAGTTTTGGTTGTTAAAAAACTGGAATAATCAGTGGTTAGCGGTGTCTATTGAAGAGAGCTACTTGTTTCCAAGCTTTGGCTCAGAAGATTCATTTAAATCAGACCATATCTTTAAAGCAGACAAGCTATCTATATCAGACAAACCACCTAAATTGGACGACTAACTATGCCTGAATTACCCGAAGTTGAAGTAAGCCGCATGGGGATCTCACCTCATTTAGTTGGCGAAACCATTAAAACCCTTACTTTTCGCACGCCTAAGCTACGTTGGGATATCCCACAAGAGCTAAAGGGATTAGAAGGGCAGGTGATTCGCTCTATCTCGCGTCGCGCAAAGTACTTATTGATCGAAACCGATACGGGCACTGCCATTGTTCACCTTGGTATGTCTGGTTCATTGCGTATATTAGATGCGGATTTTCCTGCGGCTAAGCACGATCACGTAGATCTTAAGCTCACGAATGGCAAAGTATTGCGTTATAACGATCCTCGCCGCTTCGGTGCATGGCTGTGGTCTGCTCCTGACGAAACTCATCCTGTATTGCTCGGCTCTGGTCCTGAGCCGCTAACTGATGACTTCACCGCAGACTACATCGCTGAAAAAGCTGCAAAGCGAAAAGTGGCCGTCAAACAGTTCATCATGGACAATAAAGTCGTAGTGGGCGTGGGAAACATCTACGCCAACGAAGCACTATTTTCTTCACGTATTAACCCTTTGCGTCCTGCAAGCAAAGTGACAAAAGAAGAGTGGCTCTTATTAACCAAAGAGATCAAACAAGTGCTCGCCACCGCGATTAAACAAGGCGGCACCACGCTAAAAGATTTCGCTCAAGCAGATGGTAAGCCGGGATATTTCGCTCAAGAACTGCAAGTCTATGGGAAAGCCGGTGAAAAATGCCCTAATTGTGAAGCTCTAATCCAAGAGTTAAAAATAGGGCAGAGGAATACGTTCTTTTGTGAAGAGTGCCAAAGTTAAGAATTTTGGTGGGCCTGCAATTTTTTAGAGCGGTTGTCCTGATTTTTCAAAGTACTTCTTAGCTACAAGTAAGGATATGAGGCGCTCTTGCTTTGTATCTTTAAATTGTTCGACCCATTGGTTTGCGTTTCGGATTATGGCCTCTGCTTCTTCTGGGTGGTCAATGAAGTACCTAACTTTGTCAGGAAGATCTGAATAGTCGTTTTTTAGTTCTACGTAGTGATGCCCTGCAAGGAGTTGACCTTCCATAAACCAAGTTTCATATTTTGGTTTAGACATTAATACTAGCGAGTTTGACGACATCGACCATTTTAGGTTGGTAGCTACATCGTTCCCTTCTATCGCCAAAAGAAACTTGTATTGAAGCTGTTCTTCAATCGACATAAAACCTTTTTCCCAAGGTTGGCCTTCATGGGGGCGAGTTTGGCCTAAATTACACATTGGGTGATTGTAAAATTGTTTGATCACTACTTGTCTGTGAGGCTGAAAACCGACGCCTCTCCATGCCACCATATCCTTTTTATCTCTAAAGCTTAATTTGTCATCAACAAATTGGAAGTGACGAATTGCATTCAATTTCAAAACAACACAGTTCTGATTTTCACCTGTAATTGGTCGGCTTTTTAAAAAGCTTGGCTGTTCGGGTATGTGCCTAATATCACCGTTTAAAACTGAAAATCTATTTTCAGGAGCAAAACCTTTAATTACTTTCAATAAATCGAAGTAATAAGTATTTCCTCCCGTTTTCTTGAAGTTTTTTACAGTTTGTATTTCGTTGTTTAGTTCAAAGGTATTAGTGAGTTTGTTGTAATAATCAACGCGACTCATGACTTCTTCACGTCTTTTCTTTCCAAAATCGGTGAGCAATTTTTTAGCTCTATAACGAAAAAACGCTGGAGGAAGAATTGACATTAGTCCATGAGTTACATAGTACTTAAACTTTGTCAGGCTCATTTCGTAACCTTGTAGATTATAGCTGTGTTGACTGTGCTCGGGACAAACCCACTGATATCTCCACCATGAATGGCGACTTCTCGAACTATGGTTGATGATAGAAAGGCATACTCTTCAGATGGTGTTAAAAATACACTTTCAATACCTGGTAATAGCTTTCTATACATACTGGTTAAACCAAACTCATATTCAAAGTCTACTGTTGTTCTTAAACCTCTAATCAAGATATTTGCATCTTGTTCTTTAGCAAAGTCCACCAATAAACCGCTAAAGCCTGCAACAGAAGTATTGCCGATATGCGAAGTTGCCTGCTCTATCAACTTTACTCTTTCTGGTAAACTGAACATGGTTTTTTTTGAAGGACTAGCTGCCACACCAATTATCACTTCATCGAACATTTTTGCAGCACGCTCAATGATGTCTAAGTGACCGTTAGTGATAGGATCAAATGTTCCAGGGTAGATAACTTTTTTAGTCACAGCCTTTCTCACTTATAAATTGGTTGATTCCATTTTGACAGAAAGTCAGTTTTTTATTGATTGTATTGTCAAGAATAGCATCGTTTTCGGGCAGAGAACCTCGCGAGTTTTCTGGGTGGTAAAGGTGATAACCAATCCCAGCAAATTTCAAATATAGTCTATTAGTACCTTTATTGAGCATACGGTGTACAAATTCACTGTCTTCTCTTCCCCAACCAACAAAATCTTGATTAAAACCATTTACATCAATGACATCTGATTTCCAGAAAGCCATGTTACATCCGCGAGTTGCTTTATCACTGTTCCGGATATAGGAAAATATTCTCGCAAGAAAAGGGCTTGATATGCAGTTTTTACGATTACGAATATCTTCGGAAAATAGTGATGGCATTGAATTTGTTCGCATCAGTCTTTCGCTGATTTCCTCACCGAGTAGAGCTCTACCGCCTTGGACAAATTGTTGCTTTTTAGCCGCTCGAACATGTGACTCAATAAATGTTGGGGAAAGAAGAATATCGCCGTCGATCATGATTATATAATCGCCGCAAGCTTTTGCTATTGCTCTATTTCGACTCATGGACAAACGGAAGCCATTATCTTCGTGCCACGAATGAATAAGAGGTACCGGGAAAGAACCTTGATATTGTTGAACTAACTCTGCGGTGTCTTTTTTTGAACCATCATCGGCAATTATGACTTCATCTGGTAGTGTGCTTTGTATGGTGACACTATCAAGAACGGCGCTTAATGCTTCCTTCCAGTTGTAAGTCGTTATAATTAAACTACATTTCATTTTTTCTGCTCTGATCGTAGATACAAATCGATGTATTTGATAAAAGTTGAATGAGTTGCTAACCAAGCAAGAATAAACCCATGTTTCCCGTCGAGAAAGCCTCGCTTAATGATATACATTTTTACGAAACAACCTAACGCATGGAGTAAAGCTGTAGATAGGCTTGCTTTTTTCTTTCCTTCACGTTCGTCTGTCCAAGCTTTCAAGTAACCAGTCGTTTTATTGATATAGTGATGCAGGTTGTCATAAGTGAAGTGGAGTAATCGACCATTGAGTTTTTGAACTGTAATGTCGTTGTCAAGAATCACTTTCTCGTGCACGAGTGCACTATTGTATCTGCCATCCTTTATATTATAGAGCCTAACTACCCAGTCAGGCGACCAGCCGGAATGGTGAATTACTTTACCAAATGCATCGCTTAGTCGATTTATCTTGTAGGCAGTCTTTGGTAGGGCTGTTTCTATAACATCTATGATTTCTTTTTTTAGTTCTGGAGTGACCCGTTCATCTGCATCTAGCCAAAGTACAAAGTCAGAGGACACATGTTGCTGAGCTAATTGACGCTGTCGACCAAACCCTTTCCAGTCTTCATTTACAAAGAACTTGTCAGTATATTCAAGGGCTATACCTTTAGTATCGTCCGTGCTTCCTGAGTCCAGAATGATAATTTCATCAACCCAGCCGTGAACCGTCTCTAAGCAATCTCGAAGGTGCTTGGTTTCATTTTTTACAATAAGTGCAACTGCAAGGGTTGGTTTCGCCACTGTAATTACCTAAATTTAGTTAAATATCGAATTATACAGAAATATGGACCACACCATATTTAGCCATGGGAATTATGGTTCGCTTGCTTCAATTACAAACGAAGATCTTTAGCCACTGATTCAAACATATCAATGACTTTTTTACTGGGTATCCTCTGCATTGCAAGGGGATCTTTTACACGAGTTCGCCAATCCAATTGATCTGACGGTTTATTATGCTCAGCTTGGATTGCTTCTTCATACGCTGAAACAACATACTGTTGATAGTTGTATGGGCCAGTTCTATCAGGGTTATGGTGTGCATATAAACCAATAACTGGGGTGCTCATAGCATTAGCCATATGAGTCGGTCCAGTATCTGGTGCTATTACCATTGTAGCGTTGTCAATGAGAGCTAACATTTCAAGTATGCTGCTTTTGCCAACGAGGTTTAGACAGGGTGCGCTTAATTTTTTTTGAATATCTTGAGCTAATTCGACTTCAATTTTAGCAGGGCTTCCTGCTAACGTGACATGCCACCCTGATTGCCGTGCATGGATAATGACATCAACGTAACCTTGCACTGTCCAATTCTTATAACCTTTGCTCGCTGCGGGAACAATAACTAGTTTTTTGTTTGATCTAGAGAGTTGTTCTTGTGCCCATAATTTGTCTGCTTTGCTGTAGCTTAACGCCCAAGTTGGTCGTGCTTCTGGCACACCTAAAGTGTGAGTAAAAGCCATTAAACCATCGAGAACGTGCATTGTGGTCGGGGAGGGAACCTTTATATTGGTGAACAAAGTCTGAAAGTCTTGGCTACGTAAAGCATCAAACCCTAACTTATATTTGGCGTTGATGCCTAGAGCCGCAACGCTAGCTCTTAGGGCGTATTGCATGTGCAAGAGAGCATCAAACTGTCTACCCTTCAAAGATTTCCAGAGCTGAATATAGCCTTTTATTCCCGCTTTTTTATCGAATACTATGACATCTACGTTGTCTATAGATTGAAGGAGTTGAGACTCAAGTTTGCCTGTTATCCAAGTTATCTTTGTTTCAGGCCAGTATCGCTGAATCGACTGAATCGCTGCAATGGTGTTACATACATCGCCAATAGCAGAAAGGCGCAAGACACAAAGGGATTTTGGGGCGGACTTGAACAAAGACATATAGCAAACTCTATCGATATGATTAATAAGAATTATGCAGTTGCGACCTAGGAATGTAAAATAAAACGATCTATTAAGACAGGTATCCTTGTATGCAAACACTTAGACTCGACAATCAGATAATTTGGTTTGATCAAACAGTGATTGATGAAAAGCAAGTGCAGTTTGCGTTTGATGCTGACTATTGGCGAGAGAAAAGTTGTATTGTTGGCAGTGCATTAGGGCGAGGAACAACTTGGTTTGTTCAATTAGATTCGTCACAAGCCGCATTACGCCACTACCGACGCGGTGGATTGTTTAGTAAACTAATTGAAGATAGTTATTGGTTTAATGGGGAAGAAAACACTAGAAGTTTCCAAGAGTTGACGCTTCTTAATTACCTTCGAGAGTCTAATGTCCACGTACCACGGCCAATTGCTGCACGTGTTGTAAAAAGCGGATTCACTTATAGAGCGGATTTGTTAAGTGAAAAAGTGGCAGATGCTCGAGATCTTGTTGCTATCCTTAAAGAGAAACCATTAACTAAAACTATGTATCAGAAAATCGGTAACGAGATTCGTAAAATGCATGTTGCACAAGTAAATCATACTGACTTGAATATCCATAATATTCTGATTGACGGTGCTGACAAGGTATGGATTATAGATTTTGATAAGTGCTATCAACAACAAGGCGATACTTGGAAGCAAAGTAACTGGTCAAGATTAAAAAGATCTTTTGAAAAAGAGTGTTTGAAAAACGACATTTTTTGGACCAGTACCGAGTTTAGTCAGATGACTAACGACAAGGTCAATGTAGATGATTAGTTGCGCTTTTGCCTGTGCGCATGACTTAGATAATAAATTATTAGAGTATAGATATTAATATGAATGCCATTCTCCCCCTTATCGGTCGTACCGAATCCCTTTTCCCTCAAGATATTTCTAGTAATGAATCTGAGTTATCGCGCATCGTCTCGGAATCTCGCTTCCTTGTGCTTGGCGGTGCAGGCTCAATTGGCCAAGCTGTGACCAAAGAAATCTTTAAACGAAATCCTAAAAAATTACACGTTGTTGATATTAGCGAAAACAACATGGTTGAACTGGTTCGTGATATTCGTAGCTCATTTGGGTACATCGATGGTGATTTTCAAACATTTGCGTTAGATATTGGTTCTCTAGAGTATGACGCGTTTATCAAAGCTGATGGCAAGTTTGATTATGTGTTGAACCTATCAGCACTAAAACATGTTAGAAGCGAGAAAGATCCTTATACATTGATGCGAATGATCGATGTAAACGTATTTAATACAGATAAAACCATTCAACAATCTATTGATGCTGGCGCTAAGAAGTATTTCTGTGTATCAACAGACAAAGCAGCGAACCCAGTCAATATGATGGGCGCATCAAAGCGTATTATGGAGATGTTCCTAATGCGTAAAAGCGAACAGATGGCTATCTCAACAGCGCGCTTTGCCAATGTTGCATTTTCGGATGGTTCATTGTTGCATGGTTTCAACCAGCGCATTCAAAAGCGCCAACCTATCGTAGCTCCAAATGATATCAAGCGTTACTTCGTGACTCCTCAAGAGTCAGGTGAGCTATGTCTAATGTCGTGTATCTTTGGTGAAAATCGTGACATTTTCTTTCCTAAGTTGAGTGAAGCACTTCATCTTATTTCGTTTGCTGATATTGCCGTGAAATATTTAGAGCAACTTGGCTATGAGCCTCACTTGTGTGAAACAGAAGAAGAAGCTCGACAATTGGCTCATACACTTCCTGAACAAGGAAAGTGGCCATGTTTGTTCACTGCTAGTGATACAACGGGTGAGAAAGACTTTGAAGAGTTTTTTACGGATAAAGAAGAGTTGAACATGTCTCGATTTGCAAATCTAGGCATTATTAAAAATGAACCTCTTTATGAGCAAGAGCTACTTTCTTTGTTTGAAAATAGTATTTCAGAGATGAAAGACAAGCGAGCTTGGACCAAGGAACAAATTGTAAAACTCTTTTTTACAGTGATTCCTGATTTTGGGCACAAAGAAACCGGTAAATACCTCGATAGCAAGATGTAAGCGGAGTAAGTAATGAAAGCGACATCTATTGTTGAATTTGTTAGAGATACTTATAAAACTAATGAATTCATTCCGTTGCACGCACCAACGTTTAATGGCAACGAAAAAGCCTATGTTATGGAAACGATTGAAAGTACTTTTGTTTCTAGCGTGGGCAAATTTGTTGATGACTTTGAGAGAAAGATTGAAGCGTATACAGGTGCGGCTAAAGCGGTAGCGACAGTCAATGGTACTGCAGCACTACATGCGGCCTTGTACATGGCTGATGTTCAACGAGGAGACCTTGTTATTACACAAGCTCTGACTTTCGTTGCAACTTGTAACGCTCTTTATCATATGGGTGCCGAGCCTATTTTTGTGGATGTTTCGCCAGTAAGCTTGGGCCTATGCCCCAAAGCCGTGGATGCATTCTTAAGTGAGCATGCTGAAGTAACCAAGACGGGGTGTATTCACAAGAATACAGGCAAACGAATTAAAGCGGTTGTCCCTATGCATACCTTTGGTCACCCTGTAGAGCTTGATGAGCTGGTTGCAGTTTGCCTGAAATGGAATCTTGTTTTAGTAGAAGATGCAGCAGAAAGCCTAGGCTCTTTCTATAAAGGTAAGCACACCGGTACTATTGGTGATGTTAGTGCAGTCAGCTTCAATGGCAACAAAATCATTACCACTGGTGGTGGCGGTATGGTTCTATGTAAAACTCAAGAATTAGGAGCACGAACCAAGCATGTCACTACGACAGCGAAAGTGCCTCATCCTTATGAATTTTTCCATGATGAGCCTGGTTTTAACTACCGCATGCCAAATCTGAATGCTGCGCTTGGTTGTGCGCAAATGGAAGTGATTGAGGACTACCTTATTCAAAAACGCAGTCTTGCTAATCAATACATAAGTCTATTTGAAGGGACTGACATTAAGTTTGTTGTCGAACCCAAGTACGCTAAATCCAACTATTGGTTGAATGCCATTATTTGTCCTGATGTTGAACTTCGTGAACATATACTGCAGGAGACGAATGCTGCTGGTGTCATGACTCGCCCAATCTGGAAGTTAATGCATCGTTTACCAATGTTTGAAAATGCCATGTGTGGCGATCTAACTCAATCTGAGTTTATTGAAGCGCATTTGGTTAATTTACCTAGTACTCCAATTCTTAGAGCTGAATGATGACGAATATTACCATTACAGATTTGCCGTCAGACATATACTACCAGCGAGAATACTCTGCGCTATATGAAGGCGATGGTGAACATTTTGAATTTCAGTATGATGAGGATAGCTCTTATGTTCGGTTTAGTGCTTTAAAACGTCCAATCCGAAGTGTTGCTGGGCAAGACATCGCTGAAGAGTTGTATGACTTAGAAACACCTTACGGTTACGGAGGTCCAATTTCTAACTCTTCAGATACGTTATTTTTACAGCGTGCATTTAGTGCCTACAGAGAGCATTGCAAAGCTCAGAATATTGTGTGCGAGTTCATCCGTTTTCACCCTTTTAATACTGTCGGTGAAATGCCGTCGTTATTTGACATGCATTTCCCTGAGCGCCAAGTCGTTATTGTTGACCTAGAAAAGAATACAGAAGAGCGCCGAAAATTATACTCAAAAACAACAAGAAACATCGTTAAGAGAGCTGAGAAAAACTTATCTGTCGATACAACATCAGTACAACTCTCTGATTTTATGGAGATGTACTACGAAACAATGAATAAAAACTCAGCCAGTGACTTTTTTTACTTCCAAGAAAACTACTTCAATGATTTGAATGCTTTAGATGGTGTGTCTTTACTCGCCACAAAGAAAGAAAGTACATACGCGTCAGTGGGCTTTTTCATGTGTGGTAAAGAACTCGCGCATTACCACTTGTCTGCTAATAATCAGGACATCGCTAAGGAAAATGGCAATTATTTGCTACTTGATGCCGCTTTTGAGCATGCTAAAAGCCGTGGTTGTCGCTACATGATGCTAGGTGGAGGTCGAACATCTTCTCCTGACGACAGTTTGTTCAAGTTTAAGTCGAAATTCTCTCCTTTAACTATGCCATTTTATATTGCAGGGCTGGATTTTTTGCCCGAAAAACGCCAGATGTTGAATCAAATATGGATTGACCAAAGTAAAGATTCTACTACTCCGAAACTATTTCAGTTATACCGAGCTTAGAGGTAACTATGACAAACAAGACTTTTATTATCGCAGAAGCAGGTGTTAACCATAATGGCGATATTCAATTGGCAAAACGGTTGATTGACGTGGCAGCTGAAGCTGGAGTTGATGCTGTTAAATTTCAAACTTGGAAAACAGAGCTGCTCGTTACAGCAGATGCAAAAATGGCAGAGTATCAAATTGAGAATACTCAAGTCGAGGAATCTCAATTTCAAATGCTAAAGCGCCTTGAGCTTAGCTATGATGATTTCTTTGAGCTAAAAGACTACTGTGATCATAAAGCAATTACATTCATGTCGACTCCAGATGAAGAGCAAAGCGCAACCTTTCTAGATGGCTTGCAAGATGTTTTCAAAATCGGTTCTGGAGAGTTAACAAACATTCCTTTTCTTCGCCATATTGCACAATTTAAAAAGCCAGTCATTCTTTCTACTGGAATGAGTTATCTAGCAGAAGTAGAGCAAGCCCTAAGTGTTTTAGTTGAAGGAGGGTTATTGCTATCTGAAATTACAGTTTTACATGCGACTACCGATTACCCGACGGCACCCGAAGATGTAAACTTGAAAGCGATGAAGACATTAGAACAGGCTTTTCCAGGTATCCAAGTCGGTTATTCAGATCATACGTTGGGAATTGAAGTACCTGTGGCTGCAGTTGCGCTAGGCGCATCTATCATTGAAAAGCACTTTACGCTTGATCAGAACATGTCCGGCCCGGATCATAAAGCAAGCCTTAGTCCTGAACAACTAACCGCTATGGTTCGCGCGATACGAAATGTTGATGTCGCTTTGGGGCATGGTTTTAAGATTCCTACTGCGATCGAGAAAGAAAATCGAAAGATAGTAAGGAAGAGCATTGTAGCCGCTGTTGATATTATGGAAGGAACAGCAATTACTGAAGACATGCTCTCCATCATGAGGCCAGGTGGCGGTTTAGCGCCTAGCCGTTGGAATGAAGTGATTGGTACTCCAGCTCGCAAGTCATATAAGGTTGGAGAACTTATATGATAAAAAAGATTTGTGTGGTCACGGGGACTCGAGCTGAATACGGAGCGCTAAGATGTTTACTCCGTAGAATTCAGTTAGATTCTGATTTAGAGCTCCAGCTAATATCGACTGGAAGCCATTTATCGCATGAATTTGGTTATACCCAGAATCAAATTGAAGCGGATGGTTTTGAAGTATCAAAAAAGATTGAGATATTACTGTCTTCAGATTCCCCTATTGGTGTTAGTAAGGCTATGGGGTTAGCTCAAATTAGCTTCGCAGAAGCATTTGATGAACTCAAACCTGATATTTTGATTATTGTTGGTGATCGTTATGAATTACTTCCGATAGCGTCGGCAGCTAATATTGCACGGATACCCATAGCTCACGTCAGTGGAGGTGAGCTAACCGAAGGTGCAATTGACGATCAAATTCGTCATGCTTTGACTAAGCTCTCAAATGTTCACTTCACTGCAATGGAAGAATATTCAAATCGCGTTATTCAAATGGGAGAGCAACCTAGTACAGTTTTTACTGTAGGAGAGATCGGTTTAGATAACCTCCTAAGTATGAACTTGTTAGGTAGAGACGAGTTTGAAGATTCTATTGGCTGTCAGTTGAAGAAGAAAAACTTACTTTTTACTTACCATCCAGTGACTTCAAACTCAGTTGAAGAGACTCTGGCTGACTTTGAAGAGATATTGTCAGCACTTGATTGCCAAGAAGATACACTTATTATATTTACGAAATCGAATGCAGATGTAGGCGGAAGAGCGATAAATCAATTAATTGATGAATACTGCGCTCAGAATACAGATAAAGCCATCGTTTTTTCTTCTCTTGGACAGCTTCGTTATTTATCGGCCTTACAATTTGTTGATGCGGTGATTGGGAACTCTTCGAGTGGAATTTGGGAAGTACCTTCTTTTAAAACAGCGACGATTAATATCGGCGATAGGCAGAAAGGTCGTGTCATTGCTGATAACACGATTAATATTGATGCGAGTACCGATGAGCTCTTACTTGCCTTAGACAAAGTATACTCGGATGATTTTATTCGATTACTGCCTAATGTTATTAACCCATATGGTGATGGAAATAGCTCTGGTAAGGTCATCGAGATTATCAAATCGTTAGATTTGAAAGGGCTGACTCGAAAATCGTTTTATGACATAGATAAATAACGAGTAAAAATAACTCTAGGTAATTATATGAGCCATAGTTGGAAAAAAATTCTAATTCAGCCATCAACAACGTTGATCGAAGCACTGAAAGTGATCAATACAGAAGCATTAAGAATTGCCGTTGTGGTTGACGAAGATAAGAAGCTACTAGGTGTGCTGACCGATGGCGATATACGAAGAGGGCTGCTTGAAAATCTTCCTTTAACAACGGAAGTAGTAGAGGTGATGAATAAGCAACCCATTGTCGCAAAGTTGGGGACGCCTTGCGATGATCTGATTTCGGTAATGGAGTCTAAAGAGATTTTATCCATACCGTTAGTTGATGATAACGGAGTCGTTGTTGGTTTAGAGACACTTCAACATGCACTTAGCCACCCTGAGCTAGCTAACCCTGTATTTATCATGGCTGGGGGGTTTGGAACTCGTTTACGTCCTTTGACAGATAATTGCCCTAAGCCGATGCTTAAAATTGGCGATAAGCCTATTCTTGAAACTGTGATACGAAGTTTCATCAAGGCTGGCTTTGTGAACTTCTATATATCAACACACTATATGCCAGAACAAATCCAAGATCACTTTGGTAATGGCGATGAGTATGGAGTCTCTATTCGATATGTTCATGAGGAGAAGCCTTTAGGTACAGGGGGAGCTTTAGGGTTGTTACCAAATGACCTTCCTAAAGAGTTGCCAATCATCATGATTAATGGAGACGTGTTAACCAAAGTGGACTTTAAACGTTTACTCGATTTTCATTTAGAAAATGATGCTGATGCAACCATGTGCGTTCGAGAGTATGACTATCAAATCCCTTATGGTGTCGTCAATGGAGAGGGTAATAAAATTACGAGTATGGTTGAAAAGCCTGTTCAACGATTTTTTGTTAATGCTGGTATTTACGTAGTATCCCCAAGAGTTATAAATTCAGTTCCCAAAAATTATAATATTGATATGCCGACTTTGTTGGAGCAGCACATGAAAGATAGGGATAAAGTGCTAATGTTCCCTATTCATGAATATTGGTTAGACATAGGTCGCATGGATGACTTTAATCGAGCTCAAGCCGATATTCATGCATTAGGAATGTAGCGATGTTAAATAATAAGAAGATTATGGCATTTATTCCTGCTAGAGGCGGGAGTAAACGTTTACCTAGAAAGAATGTACTTCCCTTAGCTGGTAAACCGCTAATCAACTGGAGTATAGAGGCAGGAAAAAAGAGCCAATATATAGACCGTGTATTTGTCAGTACTGATGATAAAGAAATAGCAGACGTTGCTTGGCAATTGGATGTTGAATTACCTGAGTTGAGGCCTGCTGAACTAGCCTCTGATACTGCAAAAACAGAAGATGTTTTGCTTTATAGTTTAGAAAAATTTGCACCTGACGTTGATGTTGTGGTCTTACTTCAACCGACATCTCCTCTACGAACAGCTGAACATATTGATGAAGCTCTAGAGCTATTCATGGAACAGGAAGCATTTTCAGTTGTATCTGTTACGCCTTGTGAACACCCCCCTCTTTGGTCTAATACACTGCCTAAAGATAATTCTATGGGTGACTTTATTAGACCTGAGGCTCTATCAAGATCTCAAGACATAAGTCAATATTATCGACTCAGTGGAGCTATTTACATCTTTGATGTGAAAAAGCTCCGCGAATACAATGAAATACGTTATACATCAGAGACCTATGCTTACGTGATGGATAATGATGTCTCATTTGATATCGATACTGAAATCGATTTTGACTTAGCTCAGTTTTTTATGGAAAGGTCTATTTAGCGATAAATTCCTTTATGTTATTGCTTAACATCTGTTCCTTTAATTCCAATTCAAAAGCCTTATCAGGATAGTTACTCGAGATTGAATATATTGGCATTTTGGGGTAGAGAAGTCGACATGAGAACATCACGGTTGAGAATGTCCCGATAAGTGATGATAGCTTTATTTTTTTGTCGATAAGCTCTATTTCTAAAGGGTACTCACTACAATGGTACTTTACTTTCCCCGATTTAATTAGCACATCACGGACTGATTGCTTTTCTGTTCGATGAGGAAAGTAAAGGATCTCTTTTTGTGCATCATGTGAAATTTTTAATATCTCTGCTAAATATTCATCGATAGTTTTTTGGTTTTTGTCACCAATTGCACCTTGACCAATAAAACCTATTGGAGCATTTTCATCATACAGTGTGGGATGTCCATATTTGTCTTTTAGGCTTTTCAGAGAGTTTTTATGTACGGTGAACTTACTGGGTTTTAAATCAAACATAGTAAATATCTCTAGGTTTTCAGATTGAGCTAATCGACCTATTGGCTTACTGCCATTACAGCGAACGACAAAATCTTGAATTAGACGAGGTCGATAGAATTCATTCTCTGTAAGGATGAACTTTTGATACTCAAGAAGTGTTAATGTACCGTCATCAAAATAGATTTCTTTGTCGATGGGAAGGTTCCGAATAAGTAACTTCGTCCACCAAGCGTTATACTCAGCATAAAAAAAGTGAGACAGCCTTTTTGTATTAAGGATCTTTTTAACTTCTTTAATTACTTTAGGAAATACAAAGCTTCTGTTTCCTCGCTCGATTTCAATGACATGATCCCAATCATTTAGGTTTACGATTTTTCGTTGTTGAGTTAGTCCGTGAGTGCCATTTTGATTCATGAGAACTAGAATGTTATTTTTGCAGCGCAAGTGTTCTCGAGCTTCAACAGCACAGATGTACTGTAATGGTGATGTAACTAAAAAAAGATTCATTCTAATACTCGTTAACTAAGGTAAGTGTTTTATTTAGAGAACCGCTATTTTCTTGAACAAAATCAAGGAGCTTACTTGATTGCTCATCACGCTGATTATGTTCTAAAAGTAAGTCTGAGACAGTGCTTCCCAAATTTATGGACGTTGATATTTGGATAGCCCCTATGTTGATTAGGCTCTCGACAATAAATGAAAAATTATAGTAGCTTGGCCCTGTGATAATTGGGACACCTAAAGCTGCTGGCTCGAGAACGTTGTGCCCCCCGACCTCCGTTCCTAATAAGCTCCCGCCCATGAAGCAAGTATCGCTAGCTCCTATAAACGTTAGCATCTCACCCACTGTATCACCTAGATATACCTGAGTGGTTTTACTCACCTGTCTCTTTGATGTTCGTCTAACTGTCTCAAAGTTTTGTTGTGCACACAGCTCAAAAACATCATTAAACCTTTCTGGGTGTCTTGGAACCAATATAAGTAAAGCATTAGGTATTTCTTTTAAAACCTGCTTGTGAGCATTCAGTATGTGAATATCCTCACCTTTGTGAGTGCTCGCAGCTATCCAAATGGGGCGATCACTCCCAATGTTTTGTCGTAGATCTTTGGCCAATTTTTTAGCTGTGGTTGATATCTCAATATCGAATTTAATTGAACCAGTGATTTTCAATTTAGCGTGGGGGATGCCTAAAGAATGGAAATAGTCGGCATCTATTTTATTTTGACATAATACTTGAGTTAAACATGGCGTAATGAGGTTGAAGATTGGCTGAAATTTAGCGTAATTATTGTGCGATTTTTTAGAAAGCCTAGCATTTACAATAATTATCGGTACACCAAATTGGTGTACTTCATTGAGAGTATTTGGCCAGAGTTCGGTCTCTATTATTAGCATCTTGCGAGGCTGAATTATTTTTAGAAAAGACTTAACTGCAAACCTAAAATCTATCGGCATGTAGCGATGTTCGACCAAAGAACCAAGCTTTGAAATTTGTTCCGCGCCGGTACTTGTTGTTGTTGTAACCAAAATAGGTTGTGTTGGATTTTCTTTTTTCAATGCTTTAATTAATGGGGTAGCGGCGATGCACTCACCAACTGACACTGCGTGAATCCAGATCGGGCGATCATTTGATTTTAGTTTCTGGATTATCCCAAAATGTTCTTTCCAACGATTTCCAAATTTTGGCTTGTTTGGTTTGTTTCTATAGAGCCCAAATAATAGTACGGGGGAAACTAAAGCGAGAAATATAGTGTAAAGCGTGCGAATTAACATGAACTAACCGTAATCGCTTCAAGCCTTTGAATACTAGAGAGTACTTGTGCTGGTGATAGCTCACTCAAGCACTTGAGGTGGTTAAATTGACACTCACGCTTAAAACAAGGTCGACAGGCAATATCGGTATGTACGATTTCAACTTTCTTTGCTAAAGGTGGCGTGTATTTGGGTGATGTGGACCCATAAACTGCTACGACTTTACAACCAACCGCGGCAGCAACATGCATTAAGCCAGAATCATTCGCGACTACAGTTTGACATGCTCCAAGCAAGTCTACAGCTTCAATAAGGCTTGTTTGACCTGCTAATACATGAATGTTTTGGCGTAGCCCTTCTGGAACTAGATTCTTAATACTATTACAGGTTTCGAGATCTTTTTGCGAACCAAACAGCCAGACTTGTTTGTTCACTTTACTCATTGCCGTTGCAACTTCTGCGTAGTGCGCCTCTGGCCATTTTTTTGCGGGGCCAAATTCCGCCCCAGGACAAAGGCCGATGATACCGCCATCTAAAGCTAGGTTGAACTTTCTAGCGGTTTCGAGTTGCTCTTTCTTGTCAATTGTTAAAGCTGGTCGAGGTAAATTTTCGAGTCCACCAAGTGAGCTAGAATCAAGCATACTTTCTTTAGGGTGTGCTAACGCGACATAGCGTTCGACCATATATTGAAACGACTTTTTATTTGGTCGAAGGTCGTTCAATAGTCCATAGCGCATTTCCCCCTTCCATCCCGTTCGTTTTGGGATGTTTGCGAACCAAGGGATGAGCGCTGACTTTGCTGAATTAGGACAAATGAAAGCTTGGTCGTATTGAGTTGCTCGTAGTGTTTTACCTAAAGCACGACGACCCCAAAAATTGAACTCCCCATGGCCAATAGGCATATCGATTGCACGGTTAATTTCTGGCATACGCTCCAAAATGGGTTTACACCAATTTGGAGCGATAACATCTATAATCGCGTCTGGATATTGTTGCTTCAGTGTTGTGTATAGAGATTGAGACATCACCATGTCACCAACCCAAGACGGCCCTATTATGAGGATTTTCATGATGTCGTGGTCTCTGCTTTGATATCGTTTGAATAGGTGGCCCCAAAAAATATTGCAGTGCCTATTGTGTAGTAAAGAATACCAGAATGGTGCGCCATATAATGCTGGGTCAAACTAAAACCAATTACAGATGTTATGTGAACAATGCCCGCGATTGCAAAAAAATAATTATCATCTCGTACACATGACAGTTTGATTTTTTTCCACAGAAAGTAGAGTGGCACGCCAAAGAAAGCAAGTATGGCGGCTAATCCAATCAATCCTTTTGTTTGAAGTTCTTCAAAAAACTGGTTGTGAGCTCGTTTATAATTTAGAACACTTTTGTCAACTAAGCCTTTTTTTACTTGCTCTTTTTTTGCCTGTTTTACGCCTTCAAAACCTTGACCGAATATGGGCTTGTCTAAAGCTGAATAAGTCGCTGATTTCCACATCTCTAAACGAAATCCTGAAGATGTTTGAGAATCGTTGTTTTGATATTCATGAATGTCTGAAATCATAGAGCTGATTCTGGGCTCAATAGTCGGGTAAGAGAAAACCACTACAGCAGCTATTGAAAATATAGCTATAGCCTTAGAGCGAAAAGAAAAGTAGCTTCTATAATAATAGAATAAACAAGCAATAATTAGAGGAAGTAACACCCAAGCTCCACGGGCTCCTGCAAGTAAAGTTGCAGATAATCCAAGGATTATGCCTATCATTGATACTAAAACCAACGCACGGTCTTGAGTATGCTTCGCATAAATTAGAGATACAATGGACAGTAAAGCTAGGGAAGAAGCTATACCACCGGCTTGAATAACCATATATCCATTGTCAATAAATGCTCGGCCTCCGGAGCTTGTAAAGTCATAAATCGCTAGGCTCCCTGCAATGCTCGCACCTAAGCATATGGAATAAAAAATCACTTTTATTGAGGGGGGATAGGTCGAAATAAATAGCATGATAATGGTTGCAAATATGACGCGGGTGGGCATATCTAACTGGCCTAAATCACCACCATAAATGATTAATGATAATGCAGTGACCACAAAATAACTAAGTAGAGCACAAATCGTTGCTTTTACCTCTGGGCTATTTTTATGACGAATAGTCCATGGTAAAGAAAACAAAGCAATCAATAGAAGAGGAGTGGCTGCTAATTTATAACTAGAACCCGTTAACAGCAAACACGAAAAAAACACCCCAGAAACGAGTGAACTGGCGATATAGCGATTATTTGTGGATATGGTCATCTCTGGTCTTGTTCTTATCTTTTATGGTTTGTGTTATTGCTTGAACCGACTTTCCAGTCACTGTCATAGCGAGGTTTAAACAAATTATAGAAGTTCGTTCCATCTTGCTGTGTATAGAGAAGTTGGAGAATCCACATGTATTGTTCAGGCTTAGGTTCTACAAATGTTTCAATAGCCTGGTTCATCGCTCGAGCATCTGCTTGTTCTTCGCTTTGCAGTTCAAGGGCTGGTAAAACTTCTAATGAATACTTTCCTGTTTCAGGGTCGATGGATGCGAAAAGCGGTACTATCTTAGCTTTAGATAACTTAGCCAATTTACTTAGCCCTGGTAGGGTAGCTTTCGTTGTATCAAAAAAGCTAACGAACTCACTAAGCTCAGCTCCATGGTCTTGATCTGGAAGGTAATACCCCAAATAGCCATCTTTTATTGATTTGATAAATGGCTTTATTCCACCAGAGCGTTCATACACACGACCGCCATATTGAACTCTTTGACGATGCATAAGCCAATCAGACACCGGGTTCTTTTGCTTCTTTGCCATTGCAGAGACAGGGAGGCCCATTGAAGCAAGCATTACTGCTGGAATATCAATAGCCCATGAGTGTGGAACTAATAATATGACACTTTCACCGTTATCAGTGTGCTTGGTTAGGTTTTCTTTCCCAACGAATTCACATTGCTCCTGTAACCAAGATTTTGATTTTAAAGTCAGTAAGCTAAAGCGAAGTACAAAAACACTAGCTGTGTATAGCGTCTTATAAATTAATTGCTCACGCTCTTGAAAACTGAGGTTCGGAAAGCAAAGTTCAAAATTTACCCGGGCTCTATGAGCTGGGCCTTTTTTTGATTTAGATAGCCTTAAAGCAATAATGCGCGCTAACAATTGATGAAAGCGTAATGGAAGTAGGGCTACTGGGAGTGCCAATATAACGGCTAACCAAGTTCCCCATAGCTTAGGAGCGAGGAATGCCCATCGAAAGCTAGGGTTGTAAGCTTTTGGATCAAAGTCATCGCGTTGATTTGTCATTTAAAATCACTAACCTTAAAAGTTACTTAGCTTTTCTATACCACTTTACATTTATCGTATTCGAGGAAGATATAGAGTACTTGCTTGCAGCACTAATCTAATTTTTGCCTTGCCTGGTATTAGACGTCAGGAGGGCGGGGAGTGTTGTACCCCGCCCTCTAAGTTTAATGTGATGCTACTTATTTACAATTTGCATGTATTGAGCAACGCCTTGCGCTACGGTTTTAAAAACCACATCACAGCCAGCTGCTCGAAGTTTTGTAAGATCAGCTTGAGTAAACTCTTGGTAAGCGCCTTTCAAATGCTCAGGGAAAGGAATCGTTTCGATTTCACCTTTACCGTGATGCTTGATCACCGCTTTTGCTACTTCTAGGAAAGACTCCGCATTACCTGTACCTAGGTTAAAAATACCAGATACACCGTTTTCTAAAAACCATAGGTTTACTGCTGCAACATCACCGACATACACAAAATCACGCTGGAATGTTTCGCTACCTGCGAACAGCTTAGGGCTCTCTCCCGCGTTCATTTGGTTGTTTAGGTGGAAAGCAACAGAGGCCATACTACCTTTGTGCTCTTCACGTGGACCGTAAACATTGAAGTAACGGAAACCTGTGATTTGAGGTAACGTCTCGTTATGCGCTGCAGCATCCGCAGTTAGGCGGCGAACATAGTTATCAAATTGTTGTTTAGAGTAACCATAGACATTTAATGCGCCTTCATACTCTTTCTCTTCGATGAAAGTATCTGTCTCACCGTAAGTTGCAGCTGAAGAGGCATATAGGAAGGGGATCTCACGCTCAACACAGTAGTGCAGTAACTCTTTTGAGTACTCATAGTTGTTAAGCATCATGTATTTACCATCCCATTCAGTCGTTGCTGAACAAGCGCCTTCATGGAAAATAGCTTCAATAGGGCCGAAATCATCGCCAGCCATAACTTGAGTTAGGAAGTCGTCGCGATCCATGTAGTCAGTGATGTCTAGGTCTACAAGGTTCTTGAACTTTTTACCGTTCTTGAGGTTGTCGACAACTAGAATATCGTTGTGGCCTGCGTCATTGAGTGCTTTCACAATATTGCTGCCGATCATGCCAGCACCACCAGTTACGATAATCATATTTTTCCTACTCTTTTGAATATAAAACTACCGCGAGTATAGCAAGGAATGACAAAGACGGGCTAGTGGAATAATTCCTTAAGCGGAGTATGATATGAGCAGATTAGTCTTAGGTAAGTGCGCAGTAAGCACTCGAAATTATAGGTATTATCATGAAAATTGCAGTTGCGGGTACCGGTTATGTAGGTTTATCCAATGCGATGTTGTTAGCGCAGAATCATGATGTTGTTGCAGTTGATATCGTCGAAGAAAAGGTATCGATGTTGAACAACAAGCAATCGCCAATCATGGATGTAGAGATTGAAGAGTTTTTGGCTAATCGTGCTTTGAGTTTTCAAGCCACAACCGATAAGCAAGCGTATCAAGATGCGGATTTCGTTATTATCGCTACGCCAACCGACTATGACCCTAAAACGAACTACTTTAATACCAGTTCTGTAGAGTCGGTGATTCGTGACGTAATGATGGTAAACCCGAATGCCGTCATGGTGATCAAATCAACGGTACCTGTTGGTTATACTGAGCGCGTTAAGCAAGATTTGAACTGTGAAAACATTATGTTCTCGCCAGAATTTTTACGTGAAGGCAAAGCCCTGTACGATAACCTGCACCCATCACGAATCATTGTTGGTGAGTGTTCTGAGCGAGCTAAAGTGTTTGCAAACCTTCTTGTTGAAGGCGCAGAAAAAGAGAATATCGACGTACTATTTACTCACTCCACAGAAGCGGAAGCAGTAAAGCTCTTCTCAAATACCTACCTGGCGATGCGTGTTTCTTATTTCAATGAGCTCGATTCTTACGCGGAAGCGCATGGCTTAGATTCTCGTCAGATCATCGAAGGTGTGGGTTTAGACCCTCGAATTGGCAATCATTACAACAATCCTTCATTTGGTTACGGTGGTTACTGCTTACCGAAAGACACCAAGCAACTGTTGGCTAATTACCAAGATGTACCTAACAACATTGTGGGCGCTATTGTTGACGCTAACCGCACTCGTAAAGATTTTATTGCGGAGTCCATTATTAAGCGCTCGCCTAAAGTGGTGGGCATTTATCGATTGATCATGAAGGCCGGTTCAGACAACTTCCGTGCGTCGTCGATTCAAGGCATCATGAAGCGTTTGAAAGCTAAAGGTATTGAAGTGGTCGTGTTCGAACCTGTGTTGGAAGAAGAACACTTCTTTAACTCGAAGGTTTATTCTGACCTAGAAGAGTTCAAAGCCGTATCTGATGTGATTGTATCCAACAGAATGGTCGATGAAATATCAGACGTTGCAGATAAGGTGTACACACGAGACCTGTTTGGCAGTGATTGATTCCCGCAGCTATTGATTCTAGCAGCTATTAATTACAGGTGTGATGGATTGAAGGTGAATTTTAGCGTTTGCTAATTCGACCAGATGTTATCAGCTCGATCTATCCGCTTAGTGGCGATATACTGAACCACTAAACGGATAGGGATACTTATTATCAATGAAAACACGTGACAAGATTGTTTATGCTGCTCTAGAGCTTTTTAATGAGCATGGCGAGCGTAGTATTACGACCAATCATATTGCTGAGCACATCGAGATTAGCCCTGGTAATCTCTACTACCACTTCCGCAACAAACAAGAAATTGTCCGTGATATCTTTACTCTCTATTCGACAGAGTTGCTTGAAAGGTTCACACCGATTCAAGGGCAACAAGAAAGTCTGACGCTACTAAAGAGCTACTTAGATTCTATCTTCACGCTGATGTGGAAGTACCGATTCTTCTATGCGAACCTACCTGAAATATTGTCTCGTGATGAAAAGCTCCATCTTGATTACATGGCAGTTCAAGAAAAACTGCAAACTAATCTTGTGGGTATCATGAGAGCCTTCGTTGAGTTGAACTTGCTCAAAGCAACAGATGCAGAAATGAAATCGATGGTTACGTCTCTTCACTTGATTGCATCGGGTTGGTTGGCATATCAGTCTGCAATGTCTCCAAAAGCTCAAATTACTGAGCAAGTGGTCCATCAAGGAATGCTACAGATGATAGCGACCGTCAAACCGATTGCAACAACACAAGGCTTCGAGCAGCTGACATTATTGGAAGATGGTGTAAGGGCTTTGAATTCGAAGTAGAAAGAGATGAGTGAGCGAAAAGGGGATTTGAAGAGCGGGCAAGAGCTGACTCGAGTAGCTAGATAGCGGTAATGAAGTTCTCTTCAATTCCTAAATCAGCTCTAAATTTTTCGCATCCCGTATCTGCTTTTACCTAACCAACCAACTCTTCGGGTTCTGAGCTTGGCTGTTTCTACGAATCTCAAAGTACAGTGATGGACGAGTTTGGCCGCCAGTGTTACCAGCAAGTGCAATCGCTTCACCCGCTTTAACTTTGTCACCCTCTTTCTTTAAAAGCGCTTGGTTAAAGCCGTAGAGCGTCATATCGCCTTTGCCATGGTCAAGCAGTACTACTAAGCCATAACCACGCAGATATTCAGCGAATACCACTGTTCCTGAATAAACCGATTTAACTTGCTGACCGTATTTAGCGTTGATCACCATGCCTTTCCAGTTTACTTGGCCGGTTTGGCGCGAACCGTAGTTATGTAGAACTTTATCTTTGATTGGCCAAGGTAGTTTACCTTTACGTTTGGCTAACCCATCCATAGGGACGGCATTGCGTCTTTCACGAGCCGCTTTCTCGGCTTTCGCTATTTCAGCTTTCAGGCGAGTTTCATTTCGCTGAAGCTCTGCCAGATAGTTCTTGTCACCCGAGATGTTTTTCTTAATGCTGCCAACCGTTTGTTTACGCTGCGTTTGAGTCTGAGATAGCTTGTCGCGTTTTGAGGTTTGTTGTTTTAACAGCATAGCTATTTGTTCTTGCTCAAGTTGACGCTGTTTGTGGCTTTCTTCTAATTCAAGCTGCGTTCGTTCAAGCGTTTTGATTGTTGCCGAGCGCGCTTTGGCAAGGTGTTGATAGTAGTGGCTAATGCGATCTTCTTCTACCCCAGTATTGAGAATGTGAGAAGAGGCTTTAGCTCGGCTTGTCATGTAGTAAGTTTGAATGAGCTGTTCTAACTTGTCTGTCTGAATTTTTTTTTGTGCTGTGAGTGCTTCTATCTTGGTACTTAAGTTCGCAATATTAGCATTAGCAGTATTGAGTTGCTTTTTACTGTCTAGAATCGCTTTTTCAAGCGAAGCGATGGAGAGCTCTTGTTTCTTGAGGTTTGCCTGTAGGCTATCGAGTTTTTTCTGCTGTGAGGTAAGGTTTTTTTGTTGGCGAGATATTTCGCTCGATACGCCTTTTAGTTCCCCCTGAGAGGCGGCAAATGATGATGTAGATAAAAGAGCAACACAAAGGCTGGCAGATATCAAAAGAACAGTGCTAATTGCTTGGACTGGTTTCATCATTATCGTCATTTTGCTCTTATTCATTATCAACATCCGCTTTTAAATCTTTTCGCATCTCGGCTATCGGTTATTCATCGGATCCCGAATCTGCTCTTAAATCCCATCACCATGGATGAAGTTCTGAGAGCGACCGTTGAACCCTTGGTCCATATCCAAAGAAGGTTTGTCCGTTTTCGGTTTACCGACAATCTTAGCGGGAACACCTGCAACAGTCGTATGAGGTGGTACGGCTTGCAGAACTACAGAGCAAGAGCCAATCTTAGCGCCTTCACCCACTTCAATATTGCCGAGAATTTTGGCACCAGCACCGATCATTACACCTTCTCGGATTTTAGGGTGACGATCGCCACCTTCTTTACCCGTACCACCTAAAGTTACGTCTTGAAGGATAGACACATCATTTTCAACGACGGCTGTTTCACCAATCACGATACCTGTAGCGTGGTCGAGCATGATTGCTTTACCGATGCGAGCCGCCGGATGAATATCAACTTGGCAAGCAACTGAAATTTGGTTTTGTAAGTAAGTAGCAAGTGCAATACGCCCTTGTTTCCACAGCCAGTTAGCCACTCGGTAACCTTGCAGAGCGTGGTAGCCTTTCAGATAAAGCAGAGGCATCGAGTACATCTCGACCGCAGGATCTCGATTTACCGTCGCGCAAATATCACAAGCAGCCGCATCAATAATAGATTGGTCCTGCTTAAATGCTTGTTCAACCACTTCACGCACTGCCATTGCTGGCATTGAAGCTGTTTTAAGCTTGTTTGCCAAAATGTAGCTGAGTGCAGCCCCCAAGCTTTCATGGTTGATAATCGTGGCATGATAAAAACTCGCAAGCATAGGTTCTTGCTCCGACTGCTGTCGAGCTTCCTTCACAATGTATTGCCAAACTTTTTGTTGTTCACAGTGTTTCATTTTACCATCCATTATTTTTTAAGGGGCAGAGACGAGTGAGTTTAGAAGAGCCGATTAGAGTAGCGAGTAATGAAAAGCATTTTTCGTCGAACTTTGAATGTGCTCTTCATCTTTTCGAATCTAGCTTACTCGAATCTCTTTACTGCTCTTACTATCTTTCTGACTTCTTGTCTCGTGCAAGTAGATCTTGCGCCGCCAGGTGTGCATCTTTCCCTTGATACAACACTTGATAAATTTGTTCAACAATTGGCATCTCAACGCCCATGCGTTCTGATAATAACCAAACTTCTTTGGTGTTGCGATAACCTTCAACGACTTGGCCAATTTCTTCTTGTGCGGTATCCACATCTTTGCCTGCGCCAAGTGCCAAACCAAAGCGACGGTTACGTGATTGGTTATCAGTACAGGTTAGTACTAAGTCACCCAACCCAGCCATGCCCATAAAGGTTTCTGGTTGCGCGCCAAGAGCTGCGCCCAATCGGCTCATTTCCGCTAAGCCTCGCGTGATAAGTGCGGTACGAGCATTAGCACCAAAGCCAATACCATCTGACATGCCTGCGCCAATTGCGATAACATTTTTAACCGCGCCACCCAGTTGCATGCCGATGAAATCAGAGTTTGCGTATACGCGGAATGTTTTGCCGCAATGAATCTTCTCTTGTAGCTCTTCTAGGAAAACTTCGTCAGGTGAAGCGACAGAGATAGCCGTTGGCATACCCATCGCTAATTCTTTGGCGAAGGTAGGACCTGATAGAACAGCCAGTGAGTAACCATCACCAAGTACATCGTGGGCGACATCTTTAAGTAGGCGGCCTGTTTCTGGCTCTAAACCTTTGGTTGCCCAACAAATACGAGAGTTTGTCGTTAAGTGAGGTTTTAGGCTATTTAGAACGATACCAAACACGTGGCTAGGAACAACAACAAGAAGGTCTCGGCTTGCTGTTACCGCTTTCTCAAGGTCTGATTCGATGATGAGACTTTCAGGAAAATCGATATTCGGCAGAAACTCATTATTCGCACGCTCAGATTCAAGACGAGCCATATGAACCGGATCATGCCCCCAAAGAACAACGTTTGCACCGTTACGCGCTAGAGAGATCGCTAAAGATGTCCCATAAGAACCTGCGCCTACCACTGTCATCGCAATGTCTTTACCGTAAGCGTTTGTCGTGTTAATCGGGCGAGTTGTTTCTGTCATGCTTCCACCTAAAAATAATGAGGGAAATCGAAGAGTTCTGGAGAAGTTCTCTATAAAAGAAAGAGGTCTTTACCAAAAGATAGTGCTCCTACCAAATAAAGGCGCTCTCTACTAAATAACAGCGCTCTCCGCTAAAAGAAAACGCTCTTCACTAAAAGAATATACAAAAAATGCACACCGCAGAAGCTGCGATGTGCATTTAAAACTAACTATTTAATAAAAGCCAAGCTTCTAATCAAAACCAATCTTCTAATAAACTAAGAGTTTATAAGGACCATTGGCTAACTAAACGTTAAGTTCTACTTAGAAACTTAAGCTTGCTCGCCTTCAGTTTGTTCTGCTTGTTGAGCTTGGTTTTGTAGGTAGTTCATGAACAAAGCATCAAAGTTTACTGGCGCTAGGTTCAGTTGTGGGAACGTACCTTTAACCACTAGGCTAGAAATCGTTTCACGAGCGTATGGGAATAAGATGTTAGGGCAGAAAGCACCTAAGCAATGTGCTAGTTGACCAGCTTCCATTTCGCTTGCAGAGAAGATACCACCTTGTTGAACTTCACAAAGGAATGCTGTGTCATCTGCGTTCTTAACCGTAACAGTTAGACGTAGGATTACTTCGAACACGCCTTCGCCAAGTTCACGGCTTTGAGTGTCTAGGTCCAGTTTTACATCTGGGTTCCACTCTTTTTGAAACATGTCTGGAGAGTTTGGCGCTTCAAAAGATACGTCTTTTAGGAAGATACGTTGAATTGAGAAGTTTTGTTGTGCGTCTTGTTGTGCTGCTTCAGCCATTTTCTTGTCCTTAAAAATTTATAATTAGGTTTTGTTCGTCATATCTGCCGAACAAAACCTTAAAGTCATATTCGTGTAATTAGGTCAGCTTACTGCTTGTCGTTAACGGCTGTTTGTCTTTAAAGGCTTTTCACCTTTAACTACTTCTTGCCTTTAACCTATTTCTTACCTTTAACCAAAGGTAGGTTTGCTTCGCTCCAAGCCACTAAGCCACTTTTCAGTATGCTTACGTTTTCGAAGCCTGCTTTAACCAGTAGGTTAGCGCTTTCTTGAGCTGTCTGACCTGTCTTGCATACTACGATGATTGGGTCTGCTTTATGACTTTCAAGGCTACCAAAGCTATTTGCTTTGATATCTGACGGCAAAATGTGAAGTGCGTCAGTAATGTGGCCTTTTTTGAATTCATCTTTTGTACGAATATCCACCACAACGCCGTTTTCACGGTTAATCAGATGTGTGGTTTGTGCTGCCGTGATCTCTTTGTAGGCAGCGTTTGATGTTTTGATTACGTTCGCAATAATGGCAACAATCAAGCCAATCCATACGACGGCTAAAATCATATTCTCTTGAACAAATGGAACTAACTCTTGCATATCTTGAACTCTTATTCGTTATTGGGCGAAAAACTATAGGTCCGGAGTATAGCGAGTTTTGGGGTTTGGTGTACATAGAGTTAGCTTACCCGCGCACATAACTGGATTTTTTTTTGATTATATTCATTGATACATAGATAATAGAAGAATTTACATTTTAAAGTTTGAATGCGTAGTGTGGTTTCGCTTTGTGACCAAAGGGCGGTAGCATGCTTGGTGGAGATTGCTGTCGCGTGTTAACTTTTTGATTTTTAAGCTATATTTTAGGAGTTTTTGTGAAGATATTAGTCACCGGTGGCGCTGGTTTTATCGGCTCAGCAGTTATACGTCACATTATAAATAATACAACGGACAGTGTGGTAAACGTTGATAAGCTCACTTATGCAGGTAACTTAGAATCTCTTTTAGAAGTGGATTCGAATGAACGTTACGCGTTCGAGCAAGTGGATATCTGTAATCGTTCAGAGCTTGATCGAGTGTTCGCTGAGCACAAACCGGATGCTGTCATGCACCTAGCTGCCGAATCGCATGTTGACCGGTCTATCACTGGCCCCGCGGCATTTATTGAAACAAATATAGTTGGCACATATACGTTATTAGAGGCGACTCGCGAATACTGGAATTCGCTTGAAGAGTGTGCAAAAGCAGAATTTCGTTTTCACCATATCTCTACTGATGAAGTGTATGGGGATCTTCCACATCCAGACGAAGTGCCTGAAGACTCCGAGCTGCCGATGTTCTTAGAGACAACTTCGTATGAGCCATCAAGCCCATACTCGGCGTCAAAAGCATCGAGCGATCACCTTGTGCGAGCCTGGTTACGCACTTACGGCCTTCCAACGATGGTAACGAATTGTTCAAATAACTACGGCCCTTATCATTTTCCTGAGAAGTTGATTCCATTAGTAATTTTGAATGCTTTAGAAGGAAAAGACCTCCCAATCTACGGTAAAGGCGACCAAATCAGAGATTGGTTATTCGTAGAAGACCATGCGAAAGCGCTCTACAAAGTCGTGACTGAAGGGAAAGTCGGTGAAACCTACAATATCGGTGGTCATAATGAAAAGAAAAACCTCGAAGTGGTTAATACTATTTGTGAGATCCTAGATACGTTAGTACCGAGAGAGTCAGCGTACGCAGATCAGATCACGTATGTTCAAGACCGCCCTGGTCACGACCGTCGTTACGCCATTGACTCATCTAAAATGCAACTTGAATTGGGCTGGACGCCAAAGGAGACTTTTGAAACAGGTCTTCGTAAAACGGTTCAGTGGTATCTAGATAATTCTATGTGGTGCCAAAATGTACAAGATGGTAGCTACCAACGTCAGCGTTTAGGTGTAGAAACAACAGAATCAAAGGTGAAGAAATAATGAAAGGTATTGTTTTAGCTGGTGGCTCTGGCACTCGTTTATACCCGTTGACTCGTGGAGTATCAAAGCAACTTTTACCGATTTACGATAAACCAATGGTGTTTTACCCAATATCGACATTAATGCTCGCTGGCATTAAAGATATTTTGATTATTACCACACCGGAAGACAATGCAGGTTTTCAGCGTTTACTCGGTGATGGCTCTGAATTTGGTATTAACCTTGAGTACGCAATTCAACCAAGTCCAGATGGCCTAGCACAAGCGTTTATTATTGGTGAAGAGTTCATTGGTGGCGATTCAGTGTGCTTAGTCTTGGGTGATAATATTTTTTATGGGCAACATTTCTCTGATTCTTTACTTTCTGCTGCTAGCCAAAGCTATGGTGCTACTGTTTTCGGTTATCAAGTCAAAGATCCAGAGCGTTTTGGTGTCGTTGAATTTGATGAAAATATGAAAGCAATATCTATCGAAGAGAAGCCGGAAACACCAAAATCTAATTATGCAGTTACAGGCTTGTATTTTTATGATAATCGAGTAGTTGAAATGGCAAAGCAAGTGAAGCCGTCTCATCGTGGTGAACTAGAAATTACAACTCTTAATGAAATGTATCTCAATGATGGTTCGCTGAACGTGGAGCTATTGGGGCGTGGTTTTGCGTGGCTAGACACAGGCACCCACGAAAGTCTTCATGAAGCTTCATCTTTTGTACAAACTATCGAAAATGTTCAAGGGCTAAAAGTCGCTTGCTTAGAAGAGATCGCATGGCGCAATGGTTGGTTGAGTGATGAGCAAGTATTAACGTTAGCTAAACCTATGATGAAAAATGAGTATGGTCAATACTTGACACGATTAGTGAATGAAACTAGAGCGAAGGCAGAGGTTTAATGCGTATATTAATTACTGGCTGCCACGGTCAAGTTGGTTCTTGCCTCACTGAACAGTTAGCCAACAATGAAAATATAACAATATTAGCGCTTGATAGAGAGCATCTTGACATTACGAGTCAAGATGCTGTCAATGCTGCCGTTGTTGGGTTTCAACCGACCATCATTATTAATGCAGCAGCGCATACCGCGGTGGATAAAGCTGAAGAGGAAGTTGAACTGTCTTATGCGATAAATCGTGATGGTCCAAAATACTTAGCCCAAGCGGCCCAAAGTATTGATGCAGCTATTTTACATATCTCGACGGATTATGTCTTTGAAGGCAATAAAGCAGGCGAGTATGTGGAAACGGATGCTACAAACCCTCAAGGTGTATATGGTGAAAGTAAGCTCGCCGGTGAAATCGCTGTGGTACAAGCGTGTGAGAAACACGTTATCCTTCGCACTGCATGGGTATTTGGTGAGAATGGTAATAACTTCGTTAAAACCATGCTGCGTTTAGCTGAAAGTAGAAACGCCTTAAGTATTGTTGGTGACCAGTTTGGTGGGCCTACGTATGCCAGCGATATTGCCAATACATTGATCAAAATTGCGAAGCGTATTACTCAAGGTGATACGGTTGAGTACGGTGTTTACCATTACTCAGGTTTGCCACATGTGAGTTGGTTTGACTTTGCTAACGCGATTTTTGATATTGCCGTTGAGCAAAAGGTGCTTGCGAAAAAACCGAGTTTAACAAGCATTACTACTGATCAATACCCAACACCAGCAAAGCGTCCAAGTAATTCTCAATTGAGTACTGCCAAAATCACGAAAAATTTCTCTATTGGAGCGAGTGATTGGAAAGCAGCGTTAAATAATATTCAAGCGTATACAGGATAATAAAATGAAAGTAATTGATACTCGTATCCCTGATGTGAAAATTATAGAGCCAAGCGTATTTGGTGATGAGCGTGGTTTTTTTATGGAGACTTGGAATCAAAATAAATTTGAAGAACTAGTGACAGGTAAACCGACGCAGTTCGTTCAAGATAATCACTCTAAATCTACGAAAGGTATTTTACGTGGTTTGCATTACCAAACAGAAAATACTCAAGGTAAGTTGGTAAGAGTCGTTTCAGGTGAAGTGTTTGATGTAGCAGTAGATATTAGGAAAGGTTCACCAACTTTTGGTCAATGGGTGGGAGAGTATTTATCAGCTGAAAATAAACGTCAATTGTGGGTACCTGAAGGTTTTGCTCATGGGTTCTACGTGACTAGTGAGGCAGCGGAGTTTGTTTATAAATGCACGGATTACTACAACCCATCAGCTGAACATTCAATCCTATGGAGTGACTCTGATATTGGAATTGAATGGCCTTTAGTTGAAGGTGCCCCTTTATTATCCGAAAAAGATAAAAATGGTGAGTCTCTTGAAATCTCGTCATTTTTATAGTCAACAGATACCCCAAAATCGGTCAAGTATTAAAAATAGCTGGTATTATCATGTTTAGTAAATGTAATTATTTTACTCCTTTGCTCAGAAATTATGGACTAACTCATGCCATGGTTAAACGAGATATTATTTCTCGTTATAAAGGGTCAGTTTTAGGGGTATTGTGGAGCTTCATTAATCCATTAATGATGCTTGGAATTTATACGTTTGTATTTCAATATATCTTCAAAGCTAAATGGGGAGATGCACGAGAAATAACAGCGAACTTTGCTTCTATAATGTTTGCTGGTTTACTTATCCATATGTGGTTTGCAGAAGTGGTGACTAGATCAATAAATATGATTACTGGTAATGTAAACTATGTAAAAAAAGTAATATTTCCTCTAGAAATATTAGGTTGGAATATTATATTATCATCAGCAGTTCAATTCATGTGTGGTTTGATAGTTCTTGCACTAGTAATTGTTATCTTTGGTGGTGATCTACATCTAAACATGTTTTTATTACCATTAGCACTAGTTCCATTTGTGTTTTTTTTAATTGGATGTGTTTATTTAATATCAACATTGAGTGTTTTCTTTAGAGATATAGAACAAGTTGTCAATACCTCTCTAACCATGCTGCTTTTTACCAGTACAATATTTTTTCCTATTGATAGCGTTCCGAGTTTTCTTCAAGATATTATCAAAATTAATCCGTTGACGGTACCAGTTGAAACTATTCGTAGTATTATATTTGGTATGCATGGTTTTAATATATCCGATTTTATAGCTTATACTGTTTTTTCATTTTTATTTTCGATTCTTAGTTATTTGTTTTTTACTAGAATGAAAAATTCATTTTCCGATGTTATTTAG
Source organism: Vibrio echinoideorum (assembly GCF_024347455.1). Classification (NCBI taxonomy): domain Bacteria; kingdom Pseudomonadati; phylum Pseudomonadota; class Gammaproteobacteria; order Vibrionales; family Vibrionaceae; genus Vibrio; species Vibrio echinoideorum. Next base: position 3,372,518 of record NZ_AP025483.1, on the reverse strand, counting down.
AGTGTGTAATGGTCTTAGAAATTAAAAATATATGTAAGGATTATTATATATTCAATAATCCAAGTGAAGTATTTATCAGTAAATTGACAAAAAACAATAAAGTCGAGAGATATACTGCGTTAAAAGATATAAGTTTCAACGTCTATAAAGGAGAAACTTTAGGCATTGTCGGACATAACGGTTCAGGAAAATCTACACTATTACAGATAATAACTGGTGTATTACAGCCAACTTCTGGTGAAGTTAAGTGTAACTTAAGGATCGCTGCACTACTTGAATTAGGTTCCGGATTTAACCCTGAGTTTACTGGTTTAGAAAATATATATTATAATGCTACGATACTTGGTTTAGAAAAAAGTGAGATTGATCGACGACTAGACTCAATAATTAAGTTTGCAGGAATTGGCGAATTCGTTCATAGGCAAGTAAAAACTTACTCATCAGGAATGATGCTTAGGTTAGCTTTTTCTGTGATAATTAATATTGACCCTGAAATATTGATTATTGACGAAGCATTAGCTGTTGGTGATGATGCTTTCCAAAGAAAGTGCTTTTCTAGGTTGCAGGAGTTACAGAACAAAGGTGTGACGATTATCTTTGTATCTCATGCTGCAGGGCAAGTTATCGAGTTATGTGACAGAGCGATATTGTTAGATCATGGTGAAATGTTAGCAAATGGAAATCCGAAATCTGTAATTGATAGCTATCACAAGCTTTTACATATGGAAGATGGAAAGAAGCAGACATTCAAAGAACAGCTTAGATTGATAGATTTTTCCAATGATACCAATAATACTTCTGAAATTTTTAATTTAAATGATGGGGTACAACCAGAATCCGATAGTTCCCAACTAGTAGATATGGATGATGAGTTAGTTACAACATGGTATGGAGAAAGGGGAGCTCAAATCTCAAATCCAAGAATATTGAACTCACAGGGTAAGAAAGTTAACGTATTATCTTCTCGGAACCAGTATCACTTCTGTTACGATATCGTTTTTTCGTTGGATTCATATCATGTAAGTTTTGGTATGATGATAAAGACGATTCAAGGTTTAGAGTTAGGAGGAAATTCTTCTCATAAGTTAAATGAATTGATATTGGAGCAGTGTAAAAAGGGTTCAAAATACACTGTTTCATTTGATTTTGAATGTAACCTAAGTGATGGTACCTATTTTATGAACGCTGGTTGCTTGGGCATGTATGATGGAAGTTTAGAATACTTACATCGAGGTGTAGATGTCCTCTCATTTAAAGTCATTGAAAATAGCTCCTTAGCTACGGGATTAATTGATTTTAAATCGATATTGAAAGTTAAGAATATTCATTGATTAGAGTGTCTATATGAGTACAGTATATGTTGTTTTAGGAATGCATCGTTCAGGAACTAGTTTGATTACTAAATCACTAGAACTATTTGATATCGATCTTGGACAAGAGTTAATGCCCTCATCACCAGATAATCAAAAAGGGTATTTTGAAGATGAGAATATTGTATCTATCAATACTAGGTTAATGGCGAATAGCGGTTGTTTTTGGTTTCAATCTGACATGGAAATAATACCTACAGACTATTATTATAGCCTTAAAAATGAAGCTATTGATGTTCTTAGAAAGAAGATAGATAAGTCAGATAATATAGCAATAAAAGATCCGAGAATGATTTTAACTCTTCCCTTTTGGAAAGAAGTATTCTTTGCCCTTAATCTTGATGTGAAATATATTCTTTCTACTAGAACAATTACAAGTACTGTTGATTCCCTGATTAAACGAGATTTATTTTCTAAAAATTTTTCGCTAGACCTTACTCTTCGCAGCCTTTACAAACAGTTAAATCAAGTCATGTATGAAAATCATGTTTTTATTTCTTATGATTTACTGTTGAGCGACCCAATGTTTGAGCTAGAAAAACTTGGTGATTTTATTGGTAAACCTGCAAAGCCAGATGTTTTAAATGATTATTGTTCAGGATTTATTGATCGCAGCTCAGACCACTCTAAAGGGTGGAGTATAGATGAAATTAATAAATACTCTCTAGAGAAGATTCTTGAATTATTGAGTAATAAAAATATTAATATCAATATGGTATTAGATGAATTAAAAATTGTCATTGATAAAAATGAACTAGTTTATAAATATAGCTCTATCGAATATGAACTACACGCAACTAAAGTATATATTTCAAGGTTTTATCCTGATTACTTTGATAAAATAGACGAAATTGAAGAAATTAAATCGAATAATAAAGCGCTAGTAATTGATCTAAATGAAAAAATACTTTCATACAAAGAGATGTTAAAAGAAAATGAAGCAGAATATGAAAATATAGTGAACTCTGTTAGCTGGAAATTAATGAAACCTCTTAGATTTATCGATAGTTTAATTGGTACTATATTCAATAAATAGACTATTAAAATAGTGTTTTTAGTACAAGCTTCTTTCATTACTAGATATAATTGTTAAATAATAAAATCATATTATAATTATTATGTATATTACTATTTAGTTAGTTATATGTACAATCTTATTTTATAATAGGCTTAAGAGAGATTAAAGTGAAAAAACTGACAAAGTTAGCAAATTCTTTAAGGTATGCATTTAATAAGAATGATGATGTATTCGCATTAATGAAACGTGGTTATTATGTAGCGAAAAATGAAGGTTTAGATGGTATAAAGCATAGAGTAAACGTATTTCATAATAACGATCAGTATGAACGGGGTGTATTTGGTGCCTATAGTGATATAAGCTCCCCTTATAAAGAATCATATCGAACTCGTTTTGAGCTTGCTAATAAAAATAAAAGTGAATATATAGAAGAGTGGAAATCTCGTAATTTTGATTATGAAACAAAGTTAATCGCTTTTTATCTACCGCAATTCCATTGCTTTCCTGAAAATGATGAATGGTGGGGGAAGGGGTTTACTGAGTGGCGCAATGCAACTAAAGCTTGCCCTCAATTTGTCGGTCATGAGCAACCACTACTCCCTAGCGATTTAGGTTTCTATGATCTAGAAAATAAAAATATTTTACCACAACAAGCTGAGTTAGCTAAAAATTACGGTTTGCATGGCTTTTGCTTTCACTATTATTGGTTTTCTGGTAAGAAACTAATGGAACTACCCATCAAACAGTTTTATGAAAATAAAAGCATAGATCTCAATTTTAGTATTTGTTGGGCAAATGAAAATTGGACTCGACGCTGGGATGGTAATGAAGAGGATGTTTTGATTGGGCAAAACCATTCTGTGGAGATAGATAGTAATTTTATAAATGACGTGGCTGATTACCTTCGTGATCCTCGTTATATTAAGGTCGATGGAAAACTACTTCTAACCGTTTATAGACCTGCCGTGATACCAGACATTAAAACTGTAGTAAATAATTGGCGAAAGTACTGTAAAGACAATAATATAGGTGAACTTCACTTAGTGATGGCTAAGTCATTTGAGCAGACAGATCCTAGCGAATATGGATTTGACGCAGCAGTTGAATTTCCCCCGCATCAATTGGGAGAGATTGTTGCACCTGAATCTCCGAGCTCATACGAAATGTTAAATCATAGTTTTTCTGGTTTGATATTTGATTATAACAAAGTAGTTGATGCAAAAGCTAAGCAATACCATGAAGATAAGACTACAGATTTATATCGAACTGTTTTTCCTTCTTGGGATAACGAAGCTAGAAAACCAGGGAGAGGCCATGTTTTTACAGGTTCAACACCTAGTAAATATCAAACATGGTTAGAAAATGCGATCGAATATAGTTTGAACAATAAAGTTAACGATGAGAGTGTAGTCTTTATTAACGCATGGAATGAATGGGCTGAAGGTGCTGTTCTAGAACCAAGCATAAATTTTGGTCATAATTACTTGAAAGCAACCCAACAATCACTCGAACGCTCTAAAGTACATGAGTTGTGTATATCTAAGAATGAAGCATTTTTGAAAAAAGAATCAAAGAGAGAGAACCTTGTAGTATTACACTTGTATTATGATGACTTGTTTGAAGAGTTATTTGAAAAAATATCTAATATTAGTGATGCCGATGTTATTATTAATTTTGGTAACGATATTACATATTTGAGAGCTGAAAAGATACTCAATAGTTTTGGGAACGTTGCAGGATTTGTGTTTGAAAACAGAGGGCGTGATATTCTTCCTCTTTTTGAAGTCATGGAGTTTGTTGAGAACTTACCATATAAACGTGTTATAAAAATTCATTCAAAGAAATCCAAACATCGTATAGATGGCGAGCAATGGAGACAGCAATTAGTCAATTCAATTATTGGCTCTCCAGATGTTGTATCTAAGAATTTCTCATTACTTGATAATGGTGCGAAGTTGGTTGCCCCAACAGGTCATCTTTTTAATTCATTAGATTATTTTGGTTCAAATGAGTCACATATGTCTCGATTGACCGAGCTGAAATCTAGTGAGTTAGCTCGAGTAAATTATAAGTTCCCTGCAGGGTCTATGTATATTGCAGACTTTAAATCTCTGAAAGAATTTTGCCATAAAGTAAATGATTTGGACCTAGATTTTGAACAAGAACTAGGACAAGTTGATGGAACTCTCGCACATGCTTTAGAAAGGTACTTGGGATACTATTTTGAAAATAATGCATTGAAAATGGTAGAGAGTTAAAAACATAATTTTTATTAAACAATAAGTGAAGTTTCATTTTATGTTCTTCACTTTATTTTAGAGTGAAAAATAAAAATGAATATATATGCGATCTATTTTCCTCAGTTTTATCCAATAAAGGAAAACTCAGAATGGTGGGGGAAAGATTTTACTGATTGGGAATTAGTTAAGTCTGCAGTACCTATATTTGAAGGGCATATTCAGCCAAGAAAGCCAAAGTTGGGATATCTAGATCAGTCATTGAGTGATACTATTATTAAACAAGTTGAGCTAGCCAAAGACTACGGTATAGATGGGTTTAATTTTTATCACTATTGGTTCAATTCTACACCTTACTTAGATATGCCTGTTGAAAACTTTCTTAAATCAGATATACATTCGTTTGATTTTTTCTTTACTTGGGCTAATGAAAGCTGGACAAGGCAATGGGTTGGGAAGCCTAATGAATACCTAATAAAGCAGAATCATTATACCTCAAAAAAGGATATCCAAGATCATTATCATTATTTATCGAAGTTTTTTAAAGATATTCGGTATAAAAAAATTGAAAACGAACCTGTATATTGTATTTATAGACCAGAATTAATAAGAAACTTAGATGAGGTTATCGAAGAGTTTAATTATTTAGCTCGAAAGGATGGTTTTTCTGGGGTTCATTTTATTGCATTTAGGTCATATACGACTTTGGATAGCTCAAAGCTATACAAAAATTTCAAAGCAATTGTTAACTTCAATCCTCGATATACAAACAACACATTTGAGAAACGTAAACAAGCACTTTTTTTCGATCGGTTAGTACGCTCTCTGCCCGAGAAAATACAGTCTCTGTTGAGTATTTTACGTATTAAATTACAGAAGAAAAAAATATTTTCTTATAGCTCTTTTCTTCGAGGTCTTGAGGATAGCGATGTTAGATTTGATTCTAAACCTGTTTATAACACTGTTTTCCCTGATTGGGATAATACTCCTCGTTATGGGAAGCGAGCCACCTTGTTTAAAGAAGTATCCTCTGAAAATTTTCATTCGGCACTAAAGATCGCGAGCAAAAAATGCGAAACATTTGATGAGAAAATGATTATTATAAATGCATGGAATGAATGGTCCGAATCTGCATATTTGGAACCAGATGATCGCTATGGTTATTCAAATCTAGAAAAAGTGCAGTCTTTAAAAAAATAGGTTGAGCATGGTTGAATAATCATCGAATAAAATATATGAGTGTACTTTTAAGGTAATATAGGAACTCTTTTGAAAGTAACTTTCTATTTGAGTGTTGAGCTAAGTGTACACCTTTGAGCTCTGGGTAGTAAGTTACTAAATCACCTTCATTCTTAGCTCTTTTGCATATATCCACATCCTCAAAATACATAAAGTATTTTTCATCAAATCCTTGTAGTTTTTTAAATACTTCACATTTGAATAGTAAGAATGACCCTGCGGCCCAGTCTATGTTAACTGGAGAAAAAATCTGACTTTTATCATATTGGTCATCGCGTTTAATATTTAAAATACTTTTTATGGGATTTAGTAATGATGGGAAGTGCCTGATTGAATTGTCAAACTTCGTCATCTCTCTATCTGTGAATAGGTTGATAGTTGAGATCGGTTTTCTTTCAATTGCTACTTTGGATATTAAGCTGTTTATAGTTGAATTATTTACTTCTATATCAGGGTTTAGTATAAGGAAATAGTCTTTATTTTTCATTTCTTTTTTATTAATTAAATAATTAAATACTTCATTATTATTGGCCCCAAAGCCTTTTTTGTTATCTCCTTGTATTAATGTAATCCCCGAACTTTGACAGTATTGTTTTAGCTTATAGGTTGCGATAGTGTTTGATTTTAATACTATAGAGTGCTCTTTAGCTAGTTTTTTCAGTGTCGGGTTAGCGCAAATAATATCGTCATGACTATGATTAACAACTGAGATAAATAGTGCCATTTCTCAACCTTATTGTTGTTTGATGTATCCTGTAGGAGCATCGAGTATAATCCGCATTATGCATTCTTCATCGAAGTTATGGCAACATACATCCAGCTGGTTAAGTAGCGGTTGCATTTCACTCCAACTTAACATCTGTTCTCTGGCCGTCATTATCTTTTGATGGCCGCTGCCTTCCACATTATCCCCAATTAAGAGCTCTTCATAGAGTTTCTCTCCTGGACGTAATCCTGTGAACTTTATAGAAATATCGCCTTCTTGAGAGTCGCCTTCTACATTCTCTTGCATACCCATTAAATGAATCATGCGTTTTGCTAGATCGAGTATTTTTACTGGCTCTCCCATATCAAGCACAAATACTTGACCGTTGTGACCCATAGTTCCAGCTTGAATGACCAGCTGTGCTGCCTCTGGGATCAACATGAAGTAACGAATGATATCAGGGTGAGTGACAGTTACAGGGCCGCCACATTTAATTTGCTTCTTGAACAACGGTACTACTGAACCTGATGAGCCTAAGACATTGCCAAATCGTACCATTGTAAAGTTGGTGGTCTTCTGCTTATCGGCTAGTGCTTGAAGAACCAGCTCTGCCATGCGTTTGGTCGCGCCCATTACGTTAGTTGGTCTTACAGCTTTATCTGTTGAAATGAGAGTAAAGTTCTTCACGCCTGTTTGGATCGCAGCTTCAGCGCAAGCAAGTGTACCAAACACATTGTTACGAACACCTTCAACAATATTATCTTCAACTAAAGGGACATGCTTATAAGCTGCAGCATGATAAACGGTTTCAACCTCATGTGCTGTCATCAACTTTTCTAAGCGGTTTTGTCTCTGAACCGAGCCAAGAGCTGCGACGATTCGAGTCTCGCTTTTTACGTTGATCTTTGTCGAATTGAGTTCTTGATCGATTTTGTAAAGGTTGTATTCATTTAGCTCAAACAGCACAAGTGTTTTGGGTTTCTGTGACATGATTTGACGACATAACTCAGAACCGATAGATCCACCGGCGCCAGTCACCATCACATTCTTATTAAAAATGTTTTGTGCTAAAAGTTCCTTGTCTGGGTCAATGGCTGCTCTCCCAAGTAGATCGGCGACATCAAGATCTTTCACGTCAGTAGCTGCTGCTTTCCCTGCTGCAATATCTTCTACCGATGGTACTGATTGCACTGCGATTGGCCAATGTGACAATTTTTCAACCAACCTCAAGCGCTCACCTTTATTAATCCCATTAATGGCTAAAAGCAGCTTTACGGGTTGATAAAGTGATTGGAGGTGTTCAAATTCACTTGGGTGGTGGACCTTAAGTCCAAATAATATTTGACCTGACTTTGTAGGGTCGTCATCAAGTAATACGACTGGATTGTATTCATCCCCCTGAATCAGAGCATATGTTAAGTCGCGGCCGGTAGCCCCTGCGCCATAAATAAACACATTGGGCTTTTGGCGCTTAAACCAGTGATAATAAATTGAACGGATAAGTATTCTGGGGCCACCTAGCGTCAGGGTAGCCAAGCCAGCATATATAAATGGGACACTTCTAGGGATGAACGATTGGAAAAAAAATCCGCTCATTATTAAAGCTAAGGTCGAGATTATAACCCCAAAGAAAATGTTGCCAACGGCTGGTAGCATCATATAGCGTAGGACGGCTCGGTACATTCCTAATTTAACGAAGCTATAAATTGTGATTGAAACAGTAATAAAAAGAGTGATTAGTTCCTCTATTTCGACTGAAAAAAATGCATTTCCAAGCCTTAAGGCAATGGCTAGATAGAGTGAAATCACGATAGCGAAAATATCATAGCCAATACTGATGAAACGCTTGTTCTTGCGTTTAGCATTAAGCAATATATGTATTGGTCTGATCATGGTGTTCCTTAGCGAGCCACTGAGCGTCTTAAGTTTGATAGTTATAGTTTTTAGACTGTATTTTAATGTTGTTGAGTGCGGTAAGCTAGTTGTAATTGATTGTTATGTGCCACTCGGTACCTTTACTGTTAATCTTGTTTGATATTTGCTCAATAGTTAGGCTTTTTGCATTATGAAAATTTTGGTCACAGGTAGTACTGGTTTTGTAGGCTCTAGAGTTGTTGAGTTGGCCAGAGAGCGTGACTGGGCTGTCATTCCGGTTGTGCGTCAGCAAATAGAGCCACTAACTAATAGCCTGGTTGTCCCTTCCATTGACACTTCTACTGATTGGTCTAGTGCATTCGAAGGTGTCGATTGTATTGTTCACTGTGCTGCTCGAGTGCATCAAATCAATGAGACCGAGCAAGATGCATTAATAGCCTATCGAGATATTAATACGCTGGGTACATTGAACTTAGCAAAGCAAGCTGCAGAAGCGGGCGTTAAAAGGTTTGTATTTGTCAGCTCTATTAAAGTTAACGGTGAATTCAGTGAGCCAAGTTTACCCTTTGAACCGAATTTAAAGAATACTCCACAAGACCCTTATGGCTTGAGCAAGTATGAAGCCGAAGTTGAGTTGGCTAAGCTTTCAAAAGAGGCAGGATTAGAAATGGTTATCATTAGGCCACCATTAGTTTATGGGCCTGGCGTAAAAGCGAATTTCTTATCTATGATGCGTTTGATTGACAAAGGCATTCCGTTACCGTTCGGCGCTATAAAGAACCAGAGAAGCTTGGTTTATTTGGATAACCTTTCCGATTTGATACTGACGGGTTGTGAACATCCTTTGGCTCCAGGGCATACTTTCTTAGCTTCTGATGATCACGATGTGTCGACTACTCAGTTAATGCGGACTATTGCTCAATCAATGGGTAAATCACCGCGATTAATTCCAATCCCAATGGCTTGGATACAAGCTGGATCGTCAGCTTTAAAAAAGAAGCACATAGCTCAAAGGATCTGTGGCAACCTCCAGGTTGAGATAGGTTTGACGAAAGAGATCTTGGGATGGAAACCTCCTGTAAGTTTTGAACAAGGGATCAAAAGCACAGTAGAAGCTTACTTGAAGTCGCATTGATGCGTTTTAGGTAGCTTATGGCTTTCTTATCCATAAATTCTTCAGGTATCCTTTATTGATTAGTGGCGCTTATAGCGCCCCCATGTTTTCAATCCGAATTTGATAGGACACATATTTTGATTCGTTTGTTAGATTTTGTTTTTGCTTTCTTTGGTCTGTTGTTCCTATGGCCAGTATTTCTTATTATTTGTATCCTTGGTTACTTTGATACGGGGTCGCCTGTCTTTTTTCAGACCCGTGTAGGTCGTAACAAAAAACCTTTCACCTTGGTGAAATTCCGTACAATGCCTGTGGAGACAAAGTCTGTAGCGACTCACTTAGTTGGAGCGAGTTCAGTGACTAAGCTCGGTGGATTCCTGCGTAAGACCAAGCTGGATGAGCTTCCTCAGTTATACAACGTACTTAAAGGTGAAATGAGTTTGGTTGGTCCAAGACCATGCCTGTTTAACCAGCAAGAGCTGATTGACGAGAGAGAGTCGAGAGGAGTGTTGTCGGTTAGACCGGGTGTGACTGGGTTAGCTCAAATCAATGATATCGACATGTCGACACCGAAAAAACTCGCGGAGTGGGATCAACACATGATTAACATGTTGAATACTAAATTGTATTTCCAATACATCATTCAAACAGTATTAGGCAAAGGCTCGGGCGACCGCGTTTAATTTGCCTCTTGCTTTCTTACCTATCTTTGACGTTTTTTAGAATCAGTTTTGTATGATAACGAGGCTTAGGCAAGGGGCTATAACGTGTAGTGAATGTGGCTGTTCAGATCTTAGGTTATTGAATTATAACCACCATTTTACGTAGCGAAGTCAGTGTTCGTTAGTTTTAGTGTTGACGAGAGCCATTAACTGACACCTGTATGTCCCTGTTTTATGGTGTCACTATACTTAAGCCTATAACGTCACCATGATAGGCTGTTCTCTTTGGTGTTTGTATTCTCATACCTTAGTTCGTTTATTTGGAGCATTGGTTTTGCTTGATTGGTTAATGAATCCTGCTGTTCAAGTACTTGGCTTGTTCGTTGCAACAATTTGCGGCTTGATACGCTTTCAATCTCAGTCTGATAGAGTGTTTGGTGTATTGTTGTTAGTGCTTTTTACTAGCTCTCTTGTTACGACAGAGCAGGTTATCCAAAGCTTTTCAAATATGGGTTTATTAACTTTGATGCTGTTGATTATTTGCTCTGTAGCATTAGAGAAAACGAAGCTACTAAGAGTAGTTACCAACTATGTTATTGGACCTAATTATCGTCTCACCTTGCTCAGGTTATTCAGCTTAACCACTTTTTCTTCAGCGATATTGAACAATACTGCGGTCGTTTCCACTATGTTGGCACCGATTCGCAACAACCCGCATCACAAAGCCAGTAAACTACTTATCCCTCTTTCTTATGCTGCCATACTAGGTGGAACCTTAACCTTAGTTGGAACGTCCACTAACTTAATCGTCAATAGTTTGGTTATCGACTCAGGTTTACCCAGTTTGAGGTTTTTCGACTTTACCATTGTGGGCTTATGTTTGGTGGTGGGTTGTGGGGCGCTTTTGTTTGTATTAAGCCCATCATTGCCAGAGTACGATAAGGGCCAAGTTCAGATTCGTGACTATATTATTGATACTGAAGTCGCTTCAGATTCGGATCTAATCGGAAAGTCTGTAGAACAGAACGGTCTTCGACATTTAGAGTCCTTATTTTTGGTTGAAATATTGAGAGAGGGGCGCTTGATTTCGCCTGTTACCCCCCAGGAGATTATTGCACCCAATGATCGCTTGTTGTTTAGTGGTGATGTGAAGAAGATCACGATACTAAGGGAGTTCAATGGCCTTTCTTTGTTTGCGAGTAATAGTGGTTTACCCCTCGATAACCTCTCCGAAGTGGTAATTAAACCGGAAAGTAACCTGGTCGGAAAAACACTTAAACATTCAGGCTTTCGTGCTTTGTTTGATGCTGCTGTCGTTGCGATTAAACGCGATGGCGTGGCGTTGTCGGGGAAGCTTGGTGAGGTAACGCTTGAGGCTGGTGACTACTTAGTGCTTGCAGTGGGAAACGATCACTATTCAAGAAATAATATCCGTAAGAATTTTTACTTATTGAGCGAAGTTGAAACGGATCAGTGCTTAAGTGGTTGGAGAGAAAAGCTGACTGTTGTTGGGTTTCTCGGTTCTATCTTGTTGGCGGCGTTAGGTGTTGTGTCTCTTTTTAAAGTGATGTTGATCTTATTAGGTGCACTTTTGTTGTCCGGGTGTTTAACGGCTAATGAGGTTCTGCAGCGTTTACCTAAAAATATTTGGTTAATTATATCCTCCGCCCTGCTCTTGTCTCAGGCTTTAACGAATAGTGGTGCTTTGGGGGGGCTAGAAACAATGGTTCATTCATATGATTATTTGTTTACTCCACTGACGGGCTTGATTGTTGTTTATTTGTTGGCGTGGTTAATGACAGAGTTGGTCACTAACAATGCGGCGGCTGCACTCGTACTTCCTATTGGAGTCGAATTGGCTTCGAGTTTATCTGCAAACCCCCAAGCGTATATACTTGCAGTAGCGTTTGGCGCCAGTGCCAGTTTTATTAGCCCGTATGGCTACCAAACTAACCTGATGGTGTTTAATGCGGGTCAGTATAAACTGCAAGATTTTGTGAAAGTAGGTGTGCCGATGTGCCTGCTTTATGGCGTGATTGTGTTAACCGCAATACCTGCCTTTATTGGATTGTAACTTAAGGACTTCTTTGAAATGAATGTTTCTCCAGAGCGTATGACTCATCTAAAGCAACTAGAAGCTGAGTCTATTTATATCATGCGTGAGGTTGCCGCTGAGTTTGATAACCCGGTAATGCTATATTCTGTCGGTAAAGATTCTTCGGTGATGCTCCACCTAGCGCAAAAAGCATTTGCGCCAGCGACGCCTCCGTTCCCGTTAATGCACGTAGATACCACGTGGAAGTTCAAAGAAATGATTCAGTTTCGTGACTATATGGCGGAAAAAGTGGGTATGAAGTTGATTGTGCATCAAAACCCTGAAGGAGTAGAGATGGACATCAGCCCATTTGTCCATGGCAGCTCTGTACATACTGACATCATGAAAACCCAAGGCTTGAAGCAAGCTCTGGACAAGCATGGCTTTGATGCTGCATTTGGAGGCGCACGCCGTGATGAAGAAAAGTCTCGCGCCAAAGAGCGTGTCTATTCCTTCCGCGATGAGCATCATCACTGGGATCCAAAGAATCAACGTCCTGAGCTATGGAATGTGTATAACGGCAAGGTAAATAAAGGCGAGAGCATTCGCGTGTTCCCTTTGTCAAACTGGACTGAGCTGGATATCTGGCAATACATCTACCTAGAGAACATTGAAATCCCAGGATTATACCTAGCGGCAAAACGTCCAGTGATTAAGCGTGACGGCATGCTCATAATGAAAGACGATGAACGTATGGAGCTCAAAGAAGGCGAAGTGATTGAAGAGAAGATGGTCCGCTTCCGCACGCTTGGCTGTTACCCGTTGACGGGAGCGGTAGAGTCCGAAGCCGCGACGCTGCCAGAAATTATCCAAGAGATGCTACTAACCACAACGTCTGAACGCCAAGGCCGTGCCATTGATCATGATTCTTCTGGCTCAATGGAGAAGAAGAAACGCGAAGGGTATTTCTAAACGGTTATGACGACTCCATACCAATATAAAAATAATGACTCGGTGAGTGATGATGTAGTGTGGCACAACTCAACGGTGACCCATGAAGACCGTGTAGCTCAAAAAGGGCAAAAGCCTGTAATACTTTGGTTCACTGGTTTAAGTGGTTCCGGTAAATCGACCGTTGCAAATGCCGTTGAAAGTAAACTGCTGCAAATGGGCAAGTACAGTTATCTACTTGATGGCGATAATGTGCGCCATGGCCTTAATAAAGATTTAGGTTTTTCAGATACAGACCGCATTGAAAACATCCGCCGCATTGGTGAGGTAGCTAAGCTGTTCGTTGATGCGGGTAATATCGTGTTAACTGCGTTTATATCGCCGTTTATTTCTGATCGCCAACAAGTGCATGAATTGGTAACTGAAGGCGGATTTCTTGAAGTGTTTGTCGATACACCGCTAGAGGTGTGTGAAGCACGTGACCCTAAAGGGCTCTACAAGAAAGCACGTGCTGGTGAGATTAAACACTTCACAGGCATCGACTCAGAATACCAAGCACCGGTAAACCCTGAAATCCATCTGTATACGGCAGATCTATCGATTGAAGCGTGCGCGGATTTTGTCGTAGCTGAACTTGAGAAGAAAGGCTATTTACAACTAGGAGAGCATGCTTAATGCATTATGACGTATTTAACGGTGATGCCGACGGCATCATTGCCTTGTTGCAATTGCGATTCGCTGGGCCAAAAGAGTCTACTTTGATTACCGGCGTGAAGCGTGATATCAAACTGTTAAAACAAGTGGATATCGACAACGCCAGATCAGTGACGGCGCTGGATATATCCATGGAGAAAAACCTACCAGAACTGGAAGCTCTTTTGCAAAACAACGTGAAAGTGTTTTATTGCGACCACCACCGCAGTGGCGATATCCCATCGTCAGACAACCTAGATGCACTAATTAATTTGGATGCAGAAGTGTGCACCAGTTTACTGATTAATGATCGCCTAGGGGGACAGTACGCTAAATGGGCTGTTGCGGCCGCGTTTGGTGACAACCTGTTTGCTTCAGCCAATAAGCTAGCACAAGATATTAGCTTAACCGAATCAGAAACCGAGTTCTTAAAAGAGCTGGGTACGTTGATTAACTACAACGGCTATGGCGCAGCGTTGAATGATTTGCACATTGAGCCTTTAGACCTGTATCAACAATTGACAGCCTACGTTGACCCGTTATCGCTACTCGATGATGAAAGCTCGCCGTATCACACACTGAAGAAAGGCTACGAGCTAGACCGTAACCAAGTGTTGAGCACCACGCCAACTTACTCGGACACGCAGTGCAAAGTGTTTGAGCTGCCGTGTGAAGCGTGGGCAAGACGCATCAGCGGCGTATTTGGCAACGAGCTTGCAAATCAAAGCCCTGACCTAGCGCATGCTGTACTAACGCTAAACGCGAGTGAGCAAGATTACACGGTGAGCGTGCGTGCACCATTGAACAACCGTGTGGGGGCGGATGACATCTGTTCATCGTTTCCAACTGGTGGCGGCCGTAGAGCAGCCGCAGGCATTAACGCGTTAACGCTCGATGACAAGCATAAATTCATTAACACGTTGTCAGCGTATTACGCCCATTAAATGAAATGTAATTGCGGAAGGTACACAGTCACCCTCTGCAATGTGGAGCTAAGGCTCCCGTACTCTAGAGTGCAAAGCATTCGAGTTGACAACCCAATTATACAGGGCATCGAAGCCTGAAAAATAAGATTAGGAGAACGATATGTCTCACAGCTCAGAGCTTATCGCATCGGATATCGAAGCGTATCTGAAAGTTCATGAAAACAAAGATTTATTGCGTTTCCTCACTTGCGGTAACGTTGATGATGGTAAGTCTACATTGATTGGTCGTCTACTTTACGATTCAAAGTTGATTTACGAAGACCAAATGGCGGCGATTGAGAAAGATTCTCAGAAATTCAACACCACCGATGGTGATTTTGATCTGGCGCTTTTGGTGGATGGTCTGCAGTCAGAACGAGAGCAAGGTATTACGATTGATGTAGCATACCGCTACTTCTCAACGGATAAGCGTAAGTTCATCATCGCCGATACTCCAGGACACGAGCAGTACACGCGTAATATGGTGACGGGCGCTTCTACTTGTGAGTTAGCAATTGTAATGGTTGATGCTCGTTACGGTATTCAGACTCAAACCCGCCGTCACAGCTATATCTGTAGCTTGTTGGGTATTAAGCACATCATTGTCGCTGTCAACAAAATGGACTTGATGGACTATAGCCAAGAGGTGTATCAGAAGATTAAGGCTGATTACCGTAAAATGGCGAAGAACTTCAACATCGATGATATCCGTTTTGTGCCAATTTCAGCCCTTAACGGAGACAACGTGGTGAAACCAAGTGAAGCGATGGATTGGTATCTAGGTGCAACGCTGATGAAGCTGCTTGAAACCGTCAAAATTGACCAAGATAAAGACCTTGAACACATGCGCTTCCCGGTGCAATACGTGAATCGTCCTAACCTAAACTTCCGTGGCTTCTGTGGCACGCTCGCGTCTGGTTTGGTGCAAGTGGGCGATGAAGTGACAGCGCTGCCATCAGGTAAGAGCTCTCGCGTAAAGTCCATTTATACCTTTGATGGTGAGCTGGATACCGCACGTCCTGGTCAAGCGATCACGTTGATTCTTGAAGATGAGATTGATGTGTCACGCGGTGATATGCTGGTGCACAACGGTCATGAGCCTAAAGTCACCAATCAGGTCAATGCTTACGTCGTATGGATGGGTGAGAACCCAATGCGTACGCATAAAGAATACATTTTTAAGTTTGCGACCAAATCTTGTGTAGGTAAAGTGACTGGCATCCCTCATAAAATTGATGTCAATACATTAAAACAGCACGCCGAAGAGAGTGAAACGTTAGACCTTAACGAGATTGCTTTGTCTGAGGTTGTATTGACGGACAAGATCGCTGTTGATACTTACCAAACACTGCCACAAACGGGGTCATTCATTGTGATTGACCGTCATAATAATGTGACAGTGGGTGCGGGTATGGTTGCATCGGTACCGGGTGAAAAAGAAAAAGGCCGTGTCTACTCTCCATCAGAAAAAGACTTGAACGCCTACGTGCGTAAGCACTTCCCTGAATGGGGCTGTGCAGAGGTATAACCTAATAATACTGTAGTTGCACACTGAGTTTGAACTACAGTTTTAGGCAAAGGCTCTGGTGTGGCTTGTCTTCTAGGCTTGGCAGAGGGTTTATCTTCTAAGCTTAACAATCGGTTTGTGTGCTTACCTTGCCTTACATAGGCATTAGCATGGGGATAGGTTTCTGCTTTGCACTCATATTTGTGTGACGCTATTTCCTAAATGATGCTTTATAAGGTATTGCTTATGATTTACTCATTTACTTGATTGTGGTTATTATCTATCATGATCAATCAGTTGTTTAAGCTGAGCAACTGATTGAGGGTGTGAAAATCACTCTCTACATATAAACGTTTATATTAATGGAAATCATTATGAAAAAGATGGCTCTAGCAGCTGCATTAGCAGTTAGCTTCTCAGGTGCTGCATTTGCAGCAGAAGAAACAGCGGCAGCTGGTTCAAGCACTGGCACAGCAGCAGGTACTGGTGCATCTGCAGCAGCAGCTGGCACAGCAACAACAGTTGCAGTAGCGACAGCAGCAGTAGCGGCAGCAGCAGCTGTAGCGGTTGCTTCTAACGAAAGCGGTGCAACAACTACAACAACTACTCGATAATTTTTGAGTAATACATGTTTTAGTTAATGTATGTTTAAAACCATTTTATGTGAAAGCATAAAGTGGTTTTTTTATACCTAATTGATTAATTTCCATATTGGACAGCAGCAACCAGATTGCTAGGAAGCAGAACTCGTCATGCTTAAACCTCTAATCATATCTATTGGCCTTTTTCTTGCTGGTTGTTCTCAGCAGTTTCAAGATGTTAACTCTACTTTTGATGAAGCTTTTTTTGGAAGCTCCGATGTTGAGCTATCCAAGGAATACATTCAAACCTTACCTTATTCCAGCATTTATGCAGAAGTGAATGACCAAGGTAAAATCTTTATGGTTTTAGCGTACGTCGGTGAAAACCCGCAAACGGGCGCAGAACAGTTAAAGTGGATGTCTTCTGACAAAGCGATGATCGTCACTGAAAATGGACGTATCGTACAAACACTATTGCTTCCTTACGAAAACCTTTCTGGTTTGGCATTCCAACCATTAAATACGTTCTCGTCTGGAAACAACTCGTCAGCCGATTCTTCTTCTGCGTTTGATGTGTCAGTGAACCCAGGTGCCCAAAAGTGGCAAGCGGTTTACGACTGGCAACCTAACTATCGATTTGGCTATACAGCAAATATTACCCGAACGTATGCGGGAAATGAAACGGTCGAAACACCGTTAGCGTCTTTCGATACTAAGAAATTCCAAGAAAAAATTAACTTCCCTATGTTAGAACAAGAGATCACCAACAAGTATTGGGTCGACAGTAAAGGCAAAGTGGTCAAAACCATACAGTATTTAGGCCCTGATATGACAAGGCTTGAGCTAACCGTCCTTAAGCATTATCAAAGCAATTAACGAATAGGGTAATGAACTAAAATGATGAATTATATGAGTCACGCATCAAAAATGACGGGACGTCGGTTGCCATTGGTGAGAACTTTATTAACGGTGAGAGCTCTGTTAATGATGAGCGCTTTGTTTGCTTTGAGCTCCGCTTCTGCGGCTTCTAATTTTGTTACACCTGATGGCTCTTCTTTAGTGAAAACAACAATCGAGCTTCCTCTTCAAGGTGTGACGCTTGAATATAAAGCTAATGTTCGATTGCTTCAGGTGTTAGACGACGCGAATGCTAGCTCTAACGAAAATGCTAGCGGCAGTATTGGTTACTTCCCCCTTTCGGCTCAACTGTTTGATGAAACCAATACTGAAGCGACTGCAGCTACTAGATTTAAAGAAGCTAACGAATCTATCGAAGCCAAAAAGCGCAATGTACTGAACCAGCTTGAAGCTTTCGCAGTAGAAGAGCCAGAAGCAAATTTAGTGCGCCAACAATTAGCCTCTTTCCAATATCTCAATCGAGTTTTTATTGAGCTAGACCGTAATGCCGTTATCTCGCAATCAGATAAGAATCCACTGCTTGTTTCAAGTTCTCGTACTAACAAGCCGTCAGCCAGTCAAACTCAAGCCTTTTCTCTGTACTTGCCACAACGACCAACGTCAATTCAGTTGATGGGGGCAATGAAAGAGTCGGTAACAATGAATCTGATTGAGCATGGAACCTTGAATGATTATCTCGATGCATTGCCGAACGGCTTTATTGGTGAATCCGCAGATAAAAGCGTGGCGTATGTTGTTCAGCCAGATGGCGTGGTGCAAACCATTCAATACGCTTACTGGAACGAACAGCCAGTTTACCTAGCACCCGGTGCCATCGTATTTATGGCGTTTTACTCTTTGCCATCGGAATACTCAACGTTGAACCAAGATATCGTCGATTTGCTACGTCATAAGGTTGGCCTGTAATGCTGAAACAGAAATCATTCCCTCTATCGGCAGTGTGCACAGCGGTTACCTGCGCCTTGTTAATAACGAACAGTGCACAGGTTTTTGCAGAGACGGTTTTTGCCGAAACAGCCATTGATTCTTCTTCGATTCGAGCAGAAAAATCATCATTCGACGACACCGAATACAAAACATCACAAATGAACTTTGGTGGTGTTGGCTTAATGCAAATGCCAACAGGCCGAATGGCACCAGAAGGCGAGTTTAACTTTAGTGCCTCGTTTAACAATGAATACCATTTTTATAACGTCAGCCTACAGGTGATGCCTTGGCTTGAAACCACCATTCGTTATACACAAGTACAAGACCTGCTTTATAGCGGAGGCGCGGACCAAGATTGCTCTCAAAACTCATTCAGTGGTTGTACTAAATACACAGATAAAGGTATCGACTTTAAACTGCGTTTAATCGAAGAAGGGTACTATTTACCGGAAGTATCGGTCGGTATGCGTGACTTTGGTGGCACCGGTCTGTTTGATGGCGAATTTATTGCGGCTACCAAACGCTTTGGCCCTGTTGATTTTACCTTGGGCATGGCTTGGGGATACATGGGCACCAGTGGTAACTT
This sequence comes from Vibrio echinoideorum, assembly GCF_024347455.1. NCBI lineage: Bacteria > Pseudomonadati > Pseudomonadota > Gammaproteobacteria > Vibrionales > Vibrionaceae > Vibrio > Vibrio echinoideorum. The sequence continues at coordinate 3,353,134 of NZ_AP025483.1, read as the reverse complement.
CACCAACCCATTGTGTAAAGCCAGTGACAAGTATTGTGATCGCCCTTCAGATACTAAAGGCAATGGTGGCAGTGTCGATTTTGAGCGTTGGTTTAAAGGTGATGCGGCGATTTATGGTGGTTTTGAATACCAAACCCCTTATAAGCCGTTAACCTTAAAGCTTGAATACGATGGCAATGATTACTCTCAAGACTTCCCTGTTGTACGTGGTGGTGTCGACATGACACAGCATACGCCATGGAACGTGGGCGCGGTCTACCGTTTCACCGATTGGGGCTCAGCGAAAGTGAGCTACGAGCGAGGTGATACGCTAACCCTTGGTTTTGACCTCTCGACTAACTTCAATGAAATGTATTCTGTGTGGCGAGATACCGAAACAGCAGAGTTACGCCCAAGCGGTGTCGAGACGGTTGACGATATTGATATGGCGGCCCTTGCAGAAGAGCTTGAAACCGTCGCAGGCTATGAACAAGCGCAAATCTTGGTCGACGATAACAGCATTGTAGTAAAGGGCACTCAGGTTAAATACCGAGACAGAGATATCGCCCTTGAACGCGGTGCGACCGTGATCGCCAACGCGGTACCGAGTTACATCGATACCTATAGAATCATCGAAAACGATAAATCGATGGAACTCACTGAGACAACGGTAGATGCACAAGCATTCAAAGCGGCGGCTAACAATCATTACCTTAACGCTCAAACCAGCGACGCAACAAGTACTCACGAATTAGAACGCAAGAAATCCGTGATTTATCATGATGGACGTGAACGATTCGACGTGTCGATTTCACCAAATCTAGCTCAATCGTTCGGTTCGGCTGAAAACTTCTACTTATACAGTTTGGGTTTATACACCAATGCTTCGTTCTGGGCGTTAAACAATGTCGAACTGTCGGGCTCGCTTTATGTCAACTTAGTCGATAACTACGACAAGTTTAATTACGAAGTCCCATCAGACGGCACCGACCAAACGCCAAGAGTAAGAACCTTGTTCCGCTCTTATGTTGACGATACGGTTCGTTTAGATCGCTTACAACTGACTTGGTTTGAAGACTACGGCAGCGGTGTCTACACCCAAGCCTACGGTGGTTACCTAGAGAGCATGTTCGCGGGTGTGGGTGGCGAAATCCTGTACCGCCCATTCAACCAAAACTGGGCCATTGGTGCAGACATGACCGCGATAAGTCAGCGCGATCCTGAAAGCTGGTTCGGCACGTTTGATCAAGAGATCCAAGTCAACCCAGACGACAGCAGCCGAACGTACAAAGTGATCGATAAAGGCACGACTGGCTTTATTACCGGTTACTACACACCACAATGGGACTTCTTGAGCGATACCTTACTGAAAGTCGGTGTCGGTAAATTCCTTGCCGGTGATATCGGTACTCGTGTCGACTTCTCTAAGCAGTTCAAGAGCGGCGTGATTGCCGGTGCGTTTGTCAGCTTAACCGACATGACAACCGAAGAATACGGTGAAGGCAGCTACACCAAAGGCTTCTACGTATCAATTCCGTTTGATTTAGTCACAGTGAAACCAAGCTCAAGCCGCGCTGGCTTTACCTGGTTACCGATCACACGTGACGGCGGCCAAGTGCTGAACAAGCAGTACAACTTGTTCGATCAAACCGATGCGCGCTCACCTTGGTTCCAAAGACCAAGTAGCGTTAAGTAGATTTTGGGGCAGATACGAAATAAAGGTTGATGCGAGATAAAGGCAGATACGAAATAAAGACAGATGCGATTAACGAGATTTGAAGAGTTCTTCGCTTTTCGTCTATTCGCATCTCGCTACTCTCATCCGCTTCTAGGCTCTCGCATCAACCCTTAAGCACTTTAATCTTGAAACCATTCAACTAGGTTGATAATAACCACAATTTGTGGATAATGCTTACGGATTAAACTAACCGTATGCAAGCGCATTTTTTTGCTACGTTTTAGACAAAATACGCCTATTCAAATTCCATATTGATAGGGGCAGATTAACTACGCAGTGTGATGTCGCGGAATATCAAGGGGCGGTAGCGTTTCTATCTTTGATATTAAGGTGGAAGCGAGATCACGGTAATAGCTCTCCTTAACTCTCTTAAATACTGCGTAGCTGATAAAATTGTTTGTTCTAACTTCTTTGGGTGTCCTTTGGGATATCACGACACATTCCGTTTCTATGACTTGGTTAACATGAAGATTAATAAAAATCGTCTCCTTATAGCGCTCCTTCCTGCATTGCTTGCAGGGTGTACTACTCCAGGAACTCACCTTTCTACTGGCAACAAGAATGTGATTCAGCCTTCAGAGGAACAGCAAGAATCTGATATCTCTGATGTGGTTAACCTTTACCCACTGACAGCTCAATCAGTATCGAGTTACCGAAACGAATCTTTATCGGTTTCCCAAGCTAACCCGACATTAGATGTTGATATTGCAAAGTATGAATACCAAGTGGGTGTCGGTGATATCTTAAATATCACGATCTGGGATCACCCTGAACTGACGATTCCTGCCGGTTCTTACCGTAGCAGTGCAGAAGCGGGTAACTGGGTTCATGCTGATGGAACCATCTTCTACCCTTACATTGGTACGGTAGAGGTTGCAGGCAAAACGGTACGCGAAGTTCGCGCTGATATTGCAACTCGCTTAGCTAAGTATATCGAAAGCCCTCAAGTTGATGTGAACGTAGCGGCTTTCCGCTCTAAGAAAACCTACATTACAGGTGAAGTGTCAAACCCTGGCCAGCAAGCCATCACCAATATACCATTAACTCTACTGGATGCAGTAAACCGCTCTGGCGGTTTATCTGAAGATGCTGATTGGCGTAATGTTTCATTAACCCGCAATGGCGTGGAAGAAAATCTTTCGCTTTATGGTTTAATGCAACGTGGTGACCTAACGCAAAACCGCTTACTGCAAGCGGGTGATATTGTTCACGTGCCTCGTAACGACAACCAAAAAGTGTTCGTGATGGGTGAGGTGAACGATCCTCAATTACTCAAGATTGATCGCGTTGGGATGAGCCTAACCGAAGCACTCAGCAACGTAGGTGGTATTAACCAGCTGACGGCAGATGCAACGGGTGTGTTTGTCATCCGAACTTCAGATGATAAATCAGAACGCATGGCGGACATCTATCAACTGAATATGGAAGATGCATCAGCTTTAGTCATTGGTACCGAGTTTGATTTAAGACCTTACGACATTGTTTACGTAACGGCAGCACCAATCAGCCGTTGGAACCGTGTAATTGGTCAGCTTGTACCGACCATTTCAGGCTTCAACGACCTAACCGAAGGTATGTTGCGCGTCCGTAATTGGTAATAAACCCTGATTAATCATCAGGTTGCATTTTGCATTTTGCATGTTACGTGTAACCTGATTTTTACATCTAAAAGTAAACCCAGCTTATAGGCCCAATACAATTAGAGACAATTATGTTTAATAAAATTTTAGTCGTATGCGTGGGCAACATTTGTCGTTCCCCAACTGGAGAGCGAGTTTTACAAAAATTGCTTCCCAATAAAGAAGTGGCCTCTGCGGGTATTGCTGCCGAAAAAAGTCGTTTAATCGGTAAGCCAGCAGATGAAACTGCAATCTTAATTGCCGCTGAAAATGGGGTCGATGTTGAAAATCATCAGTCTCAACAAGTGACGCCACAGCTTTGTGCTCAGTATGACTTGATCTTGGTGATGGAGAAGGGCCATTTAGAAGCGCTGACTCAAATATCGCCAGAGGCACGTGGTAAAACCATGCTGTTTGGTCAGTGGATTGGCCAAAAAGACATCCCCGATCCACACCGTCAAAGCCGTGAAGCGTTTGAATACGCTTACAAGCTGATTGACGAAGCGGCACAAGCTTGGGCAAAAAAGCTTTAGAGAAGAAAGTTAAGCGTTAGCTAAAGCTCGTTAAGCTTTCTATATAGTCAGTTAAGCTTACCCAGTAAAGCTGTGACATATAGCCATTAATAGAATCATATAAAAGAGAAGCAAATAAGCCGTATTTAGCTTCTCTTCAAAATACTAGTTTAGGAAGTAGCAAACAAATGACAACACAACCCTCTCAGCAATCACACACAGATAACTCTGATGAGATAGATCTAGGGAAACTGCTTGGTATTCTGCTGGACGCTAAATGGCTAATCATGCTGACCACATTTGTTTTTGCTGTGTTTGGTATTGCGTTTGCATTGCTTTCAACGCCGATATACAAAGCCGATGCCCTGATTCAAATTGAAGAAAAAAGCTCTGGCGGCATTTCATCGATGGTCGGAGATATGGGCGAGTTGTTCTCTCAAGAATCTTCTGCCACAACAGAAGTCGAGATCATTAAATCTCGTATGATCTTGGGTGAAACGGTTGATAAGTTTAACCTCACGACGGTGACATCACCTAACTATGCACCTATCGTCGGTAAGGGCTTTGCACGCTTAACTGGCGACATCAACCACATTGCGGTTAGCCGTTTTAACATGCCAAGCTATGCAAGCGACTACGGGCACACGATCCAGATCCTAGATGCCGAACAGGGCACTTACCAACTGGTTCGTGACGATGAGCGCGTTATCTTGCAAGGCAAAGTGGGTGAGTTAGCAACAGCCGACGACTACAGCTTGTTTGTGGCAGGTTTTGAATCGCATAACGGTTTTGAGTTCTCGATTGGTCAACGTAGCCGATTACAAGCGATAGAATGGTTGAAATCTTCTTTGTCTTTGTCTGAACAAGGCAAGCAAACCGGTATTCTGAAGCTAAGTTTTGAAGGTGAAAACAAACAGCAGATTTCTGCTCTCCTTAACCACATTAGCCAGATTTACTTTTTACAAAACGTGAAGCGTAACTCAGCAGAAGCAGAGAAGAGCCTAGAGTTCTTAGAAAGCCACCTTCCGGGCATTAAATCTGAGCTAACTGGCTATGAAGACGTACTGAACAATTATCGCCAAAAGAACGAATCGATCGACTTAGGCTTAGAAGCACAATCAACCCTAAAGGTAATGGTAGAGCTTGAAGCGCAATTGAATGAACTGACGTTTAAAGAGAGCGACATCAGCCAGCGCTTCACTAAAGATCACCCCGCATACAAAGCCCTGATTGATAAACGCAAAACGTTATTGGGTGAGAGAGAACGCCTAAACAAGCAAGTACAGAAGCTGCCAAAAACACAACGTGAAGTACTGCGTATGACACGTGATGTAGAAGTAAACCAACAGATCTACATCCAGCTGTTAAACAAGGTTCAAGAGCTGAGTATTATTAAAGCGGGTACGGTCGGTAACGTTCGCATCTTAGATGACGCTCAAGCGTATGCTCGCGCCGTTAAACCGAAGAAGCCGCTGATTGTTGTATTGGCGACGTTACTGGGTGGCATGTTAAGTGTCGCGTTTGTATTGGTGAAAGCGGCGTTCCACCGTGGTGTTGAAAGCCCTGACCAAATTGAACAAATCGGCCTTCCGGTATACGCAGCGGTACCAAAATCAGATTTACAAATTGAGCTAACCAACCGCTTTAAATCGAAGAAACAGCAAACCAAGGGCACTCAAGCACTGCTTGCTGAATCGAACCCTGCGGACCTTTCTGTTGAAGCACTGCGTGGCCTTCGTACCAGTTTGCACTTTGCAATGCTCGAAGCGAAAAACAACGTCTTGATGATCTCTGGCCCTGCGCCAGGCATTGGTAAATCATTCATCTCGACCAACTTTGCCGCAGTAGCTGCAAAAACAGGCCAAAAAGTGTTGTTGATTGATGCCGATATGCGTAAAGGTTACCTTCAACAAAGCTTTGGTGTGAACTGGGACAATGGCCTTTCTGATGTTTTAAGCGGTAAGCAAGAGTTTGCTCAATCTATTAAAGGAACACCAGTAGAGAACCTAGACATTATTACTCGTGGCCAAGTGCCACCCAACCCCTCTGAGCTTCTGATGCACCCACGCTTTGCAGAACTGATGGAATGGGCAGCAAAAGAGTATGACTTGGTGATTGTTGATACCCCACCCGTACTTGCGGTAACCGACCCAAGTATTGTTGGCGCCTTTGCGGGTACCACATTAATGGTGGCGCGTTACGGTCAAAACACCATTAAAGAGATAGAAGTAGCTCGTAACCGCTTCGAACAATCAGGTATCGAAGTGAAAGGCGTTATCTTCAACGCCATCGAGAAGAAAGCATCAAGCTCGTACGGCTACGGTTACTACAACTACGCATATTCGAGCGACAAGAAATAAAGAGCAGTAACGGGATGCGAGTAATCGGGTAACGAAGAGCAGAAAGGCAGATGCGAGATTCGAGTGGCGAGATACGAAAAGCGCCACTCGAATCCGCTCTTCATTTCTTCATCTCTTCGAATCTCGCTATTCTTCACCCGAATCTGCTCTTAAGCCTTTCGCATCCCGTTTACTCGCTACCCGCATCTGCTCTTTCAGCTCTTCGCATCCCGTTTACCCGTTACTCGCATCTGCTCTTTCAGCTCTTCGCATCCCGTTTACCCGTTACTCGCATCTGCTCTTCTACTTCTTCACCACCCCACCCGTTAAATACAATCCAATCGCTGCTAACACCGGATAACCAAACGCCTCATTGGTCATTTCCCCTAAAGGCTTCCAATCGTAACCATGCATGCAGCCCAGAATTACCATCACATGCAGTGCCACATAAGGAATGGTGAACAACAACACAATGTAGCGCTGTACCAACTTAAAAGGTTCATACGCCTTAAGCAGTGCCAGCTTGTGCTTCGCTTTTTCTTCATCAGTAAAAAACATCGCATCTCCTGTGTTGGTGAGTGCATCTAACCCCTTGCTAATAGAAGACTGGCTCCCGAATATTCTTCCGAACAATGTCATACTGCTCCTTGGTTTATTGATTGGCTTTGACCGCCTTTCTCGCCTTTCTCGCCTTTCTCGTCATTCCCCCATTCTGTTGCTTTAGAAGTGAGGAACGAAGTATCTGGAATTTGCTCTTAAGCCTTCCGTATCCTACTGACTCGAATCCCACATCTGCACTTTAAATGATTCGAAGACTTAGCTTTTGGTCCTCCCCCTTGAACGCCGGACTATTGTGAGTGGTGTAGTTAATAAAAGGGGGAGTTAGAGGGGGTTGCTAGCGAATGCCTAACCAACCCCTCCCAGCCTCCCCTTATATTGGATATTTTTTGCCAAGTAACAGTCGTGATAAAGGGGAGGAGCTAAAAGCACCACTCTCACTTTATTGTTCTCACTTTTCTCATCAGCTCTTAAGCCTTTCGAATCTCGATACTCGAATCCCGCATCTGCTCTTAAGCTCTTAAAGCCATAACCGGACATGCTTTATTCACGCCCCAATCTTTATGCCCCTTAACATTCTCATCTGAAATCAAGAACTGCTCTTGTAGCGCAGTCATCAAACCAAACAGCGCCTTACGCTGCGCAAGTGTGAAGTTATCTTCTGGTTGCAGCTCGGCATTACAGCCTCCGACCAAACAAACCCCAATATTGCCCTTGTTGTGTCCTTTCACATGCGCGCCAGTTTGTGACAGTGGCCTGCCAAGTTCGACATCCCCATTGCGACGAATAACAAAGTGATATCCCACATCGCGCCAGCCTTTCTTTTTATGCCATCGACGAATCTCGGCTACGTCTACATCTTGCTGTGGTGGTGTGGCGCTGCAATGCACCGTAATAAATGAGAATGCCGGGCAATGAGGCAAACGGAGTAAAACCGAAACGAGACTGAAGGAATAGGGCGCGAGTGAAAAGCAAGGCTCTAACGAAGGACTTCGCTCTTGCGTGCTAGCCCGCTCTTCCGAGTCATCCAGTTCTTGTGAATCAGCAGACGCTTCTAACGGCTGGTGTGGAACTCGATCAGTTGCTGGTGGAGTGTTTGACAAAATAAATCCTCGTGTTGTTGTAAATAGGCGATTAAAGACGTTGATAACGATTCTTTTAAATTAGGGTGGAATGCGATGTGTTGTCGCAAACTGGCGGCTACGGTTTTTGCATAACCAGAGTGTTGGTTTACATAACGCAAATACATCACGCAATAACCCAGTGGCTGCCTGCGCCGCGCTCGGCTGGTCATCCAACAAATATCCTCATAGCTGGGGACGTCACCGCATTCATCCTCATTAAAATAACAACCTTCCATTTGGCTTTCTTTATAACCGCCGGCTTCATAGCTCAGTACTTGGCCAGACCCATCACTATCAATAAAAAATAACGGCTGGCGTGATTGAATGAGGGAGTTAGCACGGCACTCGATGCTCGCCATACCGGGTTGATACGCTGAAATAAAAAGAGAAACTATCGCCTTCATTAAGCACCTTATTGCTGCATGGGGAGGGCAATGTACTTCACCATTCTTGATTGGGGTTGGCGGGAATAACACGAAAACAGAGGAACACAAAAAAGTGAGAGGTGCTTCGAAAAGTCATTGCTTAATAAGGTTGATGTTGCATATCTATCCGAGGCGATTAACCAAACATCTTTTCTTACAACTTATCTCATAGGCCTTTCGCCCCCAAAGCGCCAAAAAGTGTTGTTAATGCCCTTTATATCAATGGATTTCTGTACGAATGATCATTTAACAAGGAGCGTTACCCATGTGTGTTTCCCTCATTCTTTCTTTCATCCCATTAAAAACCGGATCGCCTATCAGTAAGTTGGTGCTATTAAAATTGGCCGACAATGCAGACGCGCGCGGCGTGTGTTTTCCTTCCCTAAATTACTTGGCGCAATATTGCGAAGTGTCGGTAAGAACCGTGAAACGACACGTTAACGAATTGGAAAAACAAGGCTTTGTGAAGCGGATAAAGCGGTTTGATGATTCAGGACGCCAGCGCAGCAATATATATCAGCTGCGCCTACCCAACGACAGCCACATTCAGCAGGCCGATCTAGACCAAGCAGCCAGAGCTCTAGATCAAGAAGACAGAGATCTAGACCTAAATGATCAAACCGACCTAGATAACGCCAATGTAGAACAAACAGACTTACCGTCAGCCTCGCCAGAAAATGTACAGAAGACAGAACGAGAAAAGAAAACAGAACAGGCGCAGAAAACAGACCATTCAGACACTCCCCTGGGTGACTCAAGATCCAACACGGAGAGTGATCACCTGGCACACATAATCTTTCATAAAGAACATAAAACAGAGTTGAGCTTGAAAAATGGCATCTTAGATGACACCGATGTACTTGATCCCCCAAGCGGTTCTGAACAACATGAGATCTCGACACCTCAAGCCAACGTCACCAAACCAATAAGCCAACAGAATGAAGCCGTGATTCATCTGCTCACTAAAGAGGGCAATGCGCCGATTTATCATGAGTTCACCACCATATTAGAACGTACCTACCCAAAGTTAGATGTGCTGCAAGAACTGCATGCCATGCAAGCGTGGTTGTACATCAACCCGGATAAGCGCAAACCCTTTGAGCACATTGGCCACTTTGTGAATGGCTGGCTAAGAAGAAGCGCCCAAGCCAAAGCGAAGCGAGACTCATCGCCAGTCTTTAAGCAAACACAAGCGGTGAAATCCTCAAAGAAAGCTCAATCGATAAAAGCCGTAGGATCAAGAAAAGTAGATGCGCCTACAACAGCTTCAAATCAAGCGCAGCCAATCAAAAGCAATCAAGCCGAAAGCAAACCTCAACAACCGACTCCTGTCTCTCAGGCACTAGCGGACTACAGAGCCAAAAGCACCACCAATCCGTTCGAAGCACGTATCAAGGCCCTAGTTCAATCCAAATCGCCCGGCACGGGTTCTAAGCAGTGACCATTCGATCATTCACAGACTAAGCGCTTGTTTACGCAGTCCTAAGCTATTGAAAAATTAAGAGCCTATAAAGACAAAATCTTAGGAAAACCAAAGGCTAAGGCAGAGCAAACGCGAATACAGACAAAAAACGGCAAGAAACAAAAGTAGAATTAGGAGAGGGAAAATGGACGATACCAGCCTAAAAAAACTGACAATGGAAGAAAAAGTAACCATTTTAGAAAAAGAGATAGCGCGAGTGGAAGGGCGTATAGGCGAGTTCTTGAAACTGCTGGTTAGCCACTACCCACAAGGGCTAACACGCACTGAAATTAAAGAGCTCTTAGTGGTAAACAACAACCCCAGCTTCGTGTCCCTGTACCGCAACGGCAACATTTTCATTGATATAGAAAAGCGCTATTGCGATGCAGCACAAGAAAACCGCTACCACATAGGCACTCAGTACCTGCAAGACGTACAATGCTTCCGGTGGCTGAATACGTGGTGAGTTGTTTGTCATGCCAGAGTCAATTTCAAACTGGTTAATATGCACTTACTTTGCTAGAATGCCCCGCATATTTAAAACCGTATGAAAAACGCATAAACCTGAAGCACAGTGATAAATTGTGATTCATTGCCTGTAGGAGCCAAACCTAATGGCGGTAGCGTACCCAAATGCAGCTTGTTAGCAAGTAATAGCAAGTTAAAAAGTGCGGCAAGCTTAAAGGTTGAAAAAGCTTTTTTTGCGGCCTATTAGGGCGGTTTTTGAAAAGGTAGTAAAATCTAGGTTTTATAAAGGATTGTCTGCAATAGACTGTCTCAAAATGAATAAAAAGTGTCTCAGTGCGTTTTTAATGCTGAGATCAAAAGTCACAAAAAATCACTTCTTTTAATATAACCTGTCGGTTGGAAACTTCATAAAATGACTAAGAAAAAAATTCTTACGGTTTTTGGCACGCGTCCAGAAGCCATCAAAATGGCACCTTTGGTTCATGCTCTAGCGGCCGATGATCGCTTTGAAGCCAAGTGCTGTGTGACGGCTCAGCACCGTGAAATGCTTGACCAAGTTTTAGAGTTGTTTGAAATAACGCCCGACTACGATTTGAATTTAATGAAAGCGGGGCAAACACTCAATGAAGTGACAGCGCGTATTTTGTTAGAGCTTAAACCCGTACTAGAAGAATTCAAACCTGATGTGGTTTTAGTGCACGGTGATACGGCAACAACGTTTGCTGCAAGCCTAGCGGCTTATTACGAACAAATTGCTGTCGGTCATGTGGAAGCTGGTCTCCGTACTGGTAATATTTACTCACCTTGGCCTGAAGAAGGCAATCGCAGATTAACTGGCGCGTTGACCAAATACCACTTTGCACCAACGCCAACATCACAAGAAAACCTGCTTAAAGAGAACTTTAATCCAGAAGACATTTCAGTAACGGGTAATACCGTCATTGATGCCTTGCTAATGGTCAAAGACAAGATCGATTCTGACAAAGATTTGAACGCTACGCTTTCTGCTCAGTTCCCGTTCTTAGACGTAAACAAAAAGCTGATTCTTGTGACTGGTCATCGCCGTGAAAGTTTTGGTGGCGGTTTTGAGCGCATTTGTGAATCGCTTGCTATTACGGCTAAAGCGCACCCGGATACGCAAATTCTGTACCCAATGCATCTTAATCCAAATGTGCGCGAACCGGTTAACCGCATTCTTGCAGGCATTGATAACATCCACCTTATTGAGCCTCAGCAATACCTGCCATTCATTTACTTAATGAGCCGCGCGCACATTATTTTGACCGACTCAGGTGGCATTCAAGAAGAAGCGCCTTCACTAGGCAAACCAGTTCTAGTAATGCGTGATACCACAGAGCGCCCAGAAGCGGTTGAAGCCGGCACGGTGAAGTTAGTTGGTACTGATGTTGACATGATTGTTGAGAATTTAAATCAGCTACTAACGGATGAAAGCGCTTATCAAGCGATGAGTTTTGCACACAACCCATACGGTGACGGTAAAGCTTGTAAACGAATCTTGAACGAATTAGCAAAATAAAACTTTAGGGAATAATAATGTCTTTTGAAACAATTTCAGTAGTCGGTTTAGGTTACATCGGGCTGCCGACAGCAGCGATGTTTGCATCGCGTAAGAAAAAAGTTATCGGTGTCGATGTCAATCAACACGCTGTAGATACCATCAATCGCGGTGAAATTCATATCGTAGAGCCAGATTTAGATATGTTAGTAAGTGCCGCAGTCCAGCAAGGCTTTTTAAAAGCGGTTACGACTCCAGAAGCTGCAGATGCCTTTTTGATTGCAGTTCCTACCCCATTTCTTCCTACTGAAAATGAAGGTGATATTCCAAAGCCGGATCTTCGTTATATCGAAGCGGCTTCAAAAGCAATTGCGCCAGTATTGAAGAAAGGTGACTTAGTTATACTAGAGTCTACATCACCAGTCGGTGCAACTGAGCAAATGGCGGAGTGGTTGAGTGAAGCGCGTTCAGACTTAACATTCCCACAAACGCACGGTGAAAGTGCAGATGTTAATGTTGCACATTGTCCTGAGCGTGTATTACCCGGTCATGTGGTAACAGAACTTGTACAAAATGATCGCGTAATTGGTGGTATGAGTAAGCGCTGTTCAGAGCGCAGTGTAGAGTTGTACAAAACCTTTGTTATGGGTGATTGTGTGATCACTAATGCACGTACCGCAGAAATGGCCAAGTTGACAGAAAATAGCTGCCGTGATGTTCAAATTGCTTTTGCAAACGAACTATCGATGATTTGTGATGATCTCGATATTGATGTGTGGGAGTTGATTGCTTTAGCAAACCGCCACCCTCGTATTAACATTCTACAACCTGGACCAGGGGTTGGTGGGCATTGCATCGCTGTTGATCCTTGGTTTATTGTTTCAAAAACACCAGAGCTAGCAAAGTTAATTAAAACTGCGCGTGATGTGAATGATAAAAAGCCTGAATGGGTCATTGATAAAGTTAAAATTGCATTGGCTGAATTTTTACAAGCGAACCCATCTAAAACCGCAAAAGATGTGACTATTGCTTGTTATGGTTTAGCATTTAAACCTGATATTGATGACTTGCGTGAAAGTCCTGCGTTAGATATTACAAAATCTATCGCAGATTTTCATTCAGGCCAAGTGTTAGCCATTGAACCTAATATTGAAGAAATTAAGCATGATAATATTAAACTAGTGACAATTGATGAGTCTCTAACAAAGACTGATATTCATGTGATGCTTGTGGATCATAAACAGTTTAAGAAGATTAGATTAACTGATTCATTTGTTATCGATACGAAGGGCATCTGGTAATGAAAATCCTCGTTACCGGCGGTGCTGGTTTTATCGGCTCAGCTGTTATTCGTCATATCATCAAGAATACTTCAGACAGCGTGATCAACGTTGACAAGCTCACTTACGCAGGTAATTTACAGTCTCTTGTTGACGTGGATTCAAGTAAACGTTATGCGTTCGAGCAAGTCGATATTTGCAATCGTTCAGAGCTTGACCGAGTGTTCTCTGAGCACAAACCCGATGCGGTAATGCACCTCGCGGCTGAATCACATGTTGACCGCTCAATCACAGGCCCTGCCGCATTCATCGAAACCAATATTGTTGGCACTTATACGCTGCTAGAAGCGACTCGCGAGTACTGGAATACGCTTGAAGAAGGTGTGAAAGCCGAGTTCCGTTTCCATCATATTTCTACCGATGAAGTGTATGGCGATCTCCCACATCCCGATGAAGTTCCAGAAGGTACAGTGCTGCCAATGTTTTTGGAGACAACCTCGTATGAGCCATCAAGCCCATATTCGGCGTCAAAAGCCTCGAGCGACCACTTAGTTCGTGCATGGTTGCGTACTTACGGACTGCCAACCATAGTAACCAACTGCTCAAACAACTACGGTCCTTATCACTTCCCTGAAAAATTGATCCCGTTAGTGATTCTTAATGCTCTAGAGGGTAAAGACCTTCCTATCTATGGAAAAGGCGATCAAATCCGTGACTGGCTGTTTGTTGAAGACCATGCGCGAGCGCTCTACAAAGTCGTGACCGAAGGTAAAGTGGGCGAGACCTACAATATTGGTGGTCATAACGAGAAGAAAAACCTTGAAGTTGTGAACACGATTTGTGAAATCCTAGACTCGTTAGTGCCGAAAGAGTCAGCGTATGCTGAGCAGATCACCAATGTGCAAGATCGCCGTTACGCGATTGATTCATCTAAAATGCAGCGTGAGCTAGGTTGGACGCCTGAGGAAACCTTTGAAACGGGTCTTCGCAAGACAGTGCAATGGTATCTAGACAACTCAGCGTGGTGTCAAAATGTGCAAGATGGCAGCTACCAACGTGAGCGTCTAGGTGTAGAAATTGTTGAACCAAAGGAAGGTAACGAATGAAAGGTATTGTACTAGCGGGTGGTTCAGGTACGCGTTTATACCCATTAACCCGTGGTGTTTCAAAGCAACTATTGCCTATCTACGATAAGCCGATGGTGTTTTACCCGATTTCAACGTTAATGCTGGCGGGCATTAAAGATATTTTGATTATCACAACATCAGAAGACAACGCAGGATTCCAGCGCTTACTTGGTGATGGTTCTGATTTCGGTATTAATCTTGAGTACGCGATTCAGCCAAGCCCAGATGGTCTAGCACAAGCGTTTATTATCGGTGAAGAGTTCATTGGTGATGACAGCGTCTGTTTAGTGCTGGGTGATAATATATTCTACGGTCAGTCTTTTTCTAAAACGCTGCAAAGCGCGGCGTCAAGAGAATCTGGTGCTACGGTATTCGGTTACCAAGTGAAAGATCCAGAGCGTTTTGGTGTGGTTGAGTTTGGTGAAGAGATGAAAGCCGTCTCTATTGAAGAGAAGCCTCAAGTACCAAAGTCCAACTATGCAGTCACAGGTTTGTATTTCTACGATAATCGAGTGGTAGAAATGGCGAAGCAAGTGAAACCATCACACCGTGGCGAGTTAGAAATTACTACTCTCAATGAAATGTACTTAAATGACGGCTCGCTAAACGTAGAGTTACTCGGTCGTGGTTTTGCATGGTTAGATACTGGCACACACGAAAGTCTGCATGAAGCCTCTTCTTTCGTGCAAACGATTGAGAATGTTCAGGGCTTAAAAGTCGCGTGTCTAGAAGAAATCGCATGGCGCAACGGATGGCTGAGTGATGAGCAGGTATTGACGCTCGCTAAGCCGATGATGAAAAACGAATACGGTCAGTATTTGACGCGTTTAGTGACTGAAACTCAGAAAAAGGCAGTAAGCTAATGCGTATTTTAATTACGGGTTGCCATGGCCAAGTGGGTTCAAGTTTAACTGAGCAGTTAGCGAACCATGAGAATACTGAAGTGTTAGCGCTTGATAGAGAGCACCTTGATATCACAAGTCAAGATGCCGTCAATGCAGCGGTTGCTGAGTTTAAACCGAGCATCATTATTAATGCGGCGGCACATACAGCGGTTGATAAGGCAGAAGAAGAAGTCGACCTTTCTTACGCGATAAATCGTGATGGTCCAAAATACCTTGCACAAGCGGCACAAAGTGTTAATGCTGCAATACTGCATATCTCGACCGATTATGTCTTTGAAGGCAATAAAGCCGGTGAGTATGGGGAAACGGATACGACAAACCCGCAAGGCATTTATGGTAAAAGCAAGCTCGCCGGTGAAATTGCCGTGGCGCAAGCGTGTGATAAACACATTATTCTTCGTACTGCATGGGTGTTTGGTGAGAGCGGCAATAATTTCGTGAAAACCATGCTGCGTTTAGGTGCAAACAGAGGCGCATTGAGTATTGTCGGTGACCAGTTTGGTGGGCCGACGTATGCGGGTGATATTGCGGGGGCATTGATTCAAATAGCCAAACGCATCACTCAGGGGGATGCGGTGGATTATGGTGTTTACCATTACTCGGGTTTGCCACATGTCAGTTGGTTTGACTTTGCTGATGCTATTTTTAATGTAGCGGCTGAGCAAGGAGTGCTAGCGAAGAAGCCGAGCTTAACAAGCATCACCACCGACCAATACCCAACCCCTGCAAAGCGCCCAAGTAACTCTCGATTGAGTAACGAGAAAATCATTCAAGGTTTCTCTGTTGAAGCGAGTGATTGGCACCTAGCCCTGAAAAATATCAATGAATACATGTGATTGACATGAAAGTAATAGAAACAGAAATCCCTGATGTGAAGATTATAGAGCCTGCAGTCTTTGGTGATGAGCGTGGCTTCTTTATGGAAACCTGGCAGCAAAAAAAGTTTGAAGAGCTTGTTACTGGTAAGCCGATCCAATTTGTTCAAGACAATCACTCTAAATCAAAGAAAGGCATTCTCCGTGGTCTTCACTATCAAACTGAAAACACACAAGGAAAATTAGTTCGAGTTGTTTCCGGTGAAGTCTTTGATGTAGTTGTTGATGTTCGTAAAGATTCCCCAACGTTTGGGAGGTGGGTCGGAGTGTACCTGTCTGCAGAGAATAAGCGCCAACTTTGGGTGCCAGAAGGTTTTGCACATGGATTCTATGTTACGAGTGAAGAGGCCGAGTTTGTGTATAAGTGCACTGACTACTATAACCCATCCGCTGAAGTGTCTTTAGCATGGGATGATGATACTATTAATATTAAATGGCCATTATTAGGAGAGCCAAAATTGTCGCTAAAAGACAGAAACGGTGTAATACTAAATGAAATTTAAAAGAATTTCTGGTAAAAGTATAGATATAAAGTTACGTTGAATAAATAGTAAAAAATAAAGACAGACTAAATATAATTTAATTGCGAATCGATAAATGAAAATAATATACATAATGGGCCGTGGTCACAGTGGTTCTACGATACTTGATATTGTTCTTGGAAACAATGATGGTGTTGATAGTGTTGGGGAGTTTATTTCTGGCATATCTCGACTAGAATACGATAACTGTTCTTGTGGGGAATCTATTTTAGAGTGTGGTTTTTGGTCTCAAATAAAAAGAGAGTATGAGCTTAATACTAAGAAAGATTTTAATAATGATATGAAATATTTCAGTGAGTTTTTTCATTTGAAGAATTTGTATAAAATCATTTTCTATAGTAAGGAAAATAGTGAGATTGAGCGTCTGATTTATATTCAAAATTCGGTGTTTAGAGCGATTAGTAAAGTCACTGAATCAGAAGTTATTGTCGACTCATCTAAAGAGATTACTAGGGCGATATTTTTAACAAAGTATATTGATAATTCCCATGTTGTACACTTAATTAGAGAGCCTCTCACTGTATTCTCTTCAACCTACAAAAGGTTTTTGGGTGGAGAACATCTAAAGTTTTTGAGATGTAGATTTAAACCTAGTAAAGTATTGTTTGTATTTTATTCTATCCTCTTATCTTTGTCCTGGTCGGTTGGATACTTTTTAAGTTTGATCACCCTACTTTATGGCAGAAGTAAATACTCGCAAACTAACTATGACAACTTTATAGATAAGCCTTCGGAAGCACTAAAAGAGTTAGAATTAAAGACTTCAGTAAACTTTCAAAATGTAATCGTAAAGATAGAAAGAAATGAGTATCTAAAAATTGGCCATAATATCGGCGGGAATAGAATAAAAAATAACGGGGTAATAAAGATTAAAAAATCGATAGGTAAAACTGATGTTCCTTTTTACCTGAAAGTAATTAATGTTATATTAACTAAACCGGTATGGTATTTAAATAGAATAATTAAGGCAGCCAATGTCATTTGATTTTAAAGTGGGAAGTATATATAAGTTAGCTTTTGTAAAATTAATAAATTTAGTTGATAGGTTTTACTATTATAGGTCTAAAGTTAAATATCATCCATTTATAGAGTCCAATGGTAAATATCGTCTTGGAAAAAATTTTAAATTGACATTTTTAAATGTCAAAAATGGTCAACTTAAGGTTGTGTTGAATGGCAATAACAAGTTAGGTGATTATTGTAATATACAAGGTACCAGCACGATTTTTTTTGGTGAAAGAACTTATTGTGGAGATTTTTGTACATTTGGCTGTAACGAGTCAATCATTATTGGTGATGATGTAATGATTGGACAATATGTATCTATAAGAGACACCAATCACAAATATGAGAGCAATACTCTAAACATGAATAAACAGGGCATTTATACTAGTCCAGTAATTATTGAAAATAACGTTTGGATTGGAGCCGGAGTATCAATTTTAGCTGGTGTCAAAATTGGAAGTGGAGCTATAGTGGCTGCAGGTTCAGTTGTAACTAAAGATGTTAATGCTAATGAAATAGTGGGTGGCGTACCTGCAAAACTAATTAAATATAGAGTTTGATACTATGAATAAATTTAGTTTTAAATATTACATTAAATATGCAAGACACTACTTTCTAATAAAGACCGGCTATAATTTAGTTAGAAAAGACCCATATAAGCCTTACCACAATTCGTTTATATTTATACATATACCCAAATCAGCTGGTATGAGTGTAGTGAAAGAGCTATATGGCATAGATAGCTCAACTCATGCAACGGCTTCAGATTTTATAAGAAAAGATAAAAGTTATTTTGATAGTTTGTATACCTTTAGTGTGGTTAGAAATCCTTATAACAGGCTAGTATCAGCATATGATTATTTGAAGAGAGGGGGAATGAATATAAATGATAGGGTTTGGCGAGATATATATATATCAAAGTACTCAGATCTAAACGATTTTGTAATAAATGGGGGGCTAGAACACGCCATATTAAAGAAGGCAGATCATTTTCGAACACAGACTGATTATGTCTACAACGACGGTAGTTTGGTGTTAAAAGCAGTTTTTAAATTTGAAAACCTAATTGAAATGAAAAAAATTGTAGCTAAAGAAATCCAGAGAGAAATAAATTTAGGTAAGGTCAATACACATCCCATAGACAATAAGAAAAGTGTGCTATCAAATAGAGCTAGAGATATTGTATTTGAACTTTATTCTGAAGACTTTAAAAATTTTGGTTATGAAAAGTAAGATTTATGAATATTGTATTTCTGATAATTATTTATAACAGAGAATTGAAAGAAAGTAGCACTTATCGCTCATTTATTGACAATCATGAAATTTTTGAAGATATGGATACTAGTTTATTAGTTTGGAATAATGGTATAAAGGAGATATTTTTCGAAGATTGTAGTTTGAAAAAAAGCAGAATTGAAATTATTAATAGTAAGAACAACACTCCTCTATCTAATGTTTACAATAGATTTATAAATTCTTATAGTGCTGACTATTATGTAGTGTTAGATGATGATTCTTATCTAACTAAAGAGTATTTTGAAGATCTAAAAAACAAAGCTAGAACATTCGAACATGATTTGATTTTACCATTAGTTACTGTTGGTACGAAAGTAGTTAGCCCAAACTTAGAATGCAACTTGATAAATCGTCCCACCGCAATTGCTAGCGGCATGATAATTAGTAGTCAACTACTAGAGCGAATAAGCGCCAAATATGGAAGTTATTTTGATGAGCGATTTGTTCTTTATGCCGTAGACTATTCATTTATGTGCAGGGCTTCAAACGTAACAAACAATGTCGAGGTTATTAGAGGATTTGAACATGACAAGTCTACCTTGGGTGCATCAATTAGTGATTTTCGGAGAAAAGAACTTGGCTATGCTTTAGGGTTGAAATTAAGATACTATTTCGAATTAAAACATCTGTATGTATTTTTAAGATCCTTTGGGTCTTGGATCATATTCTTACCATATCGTGTAGATTTTTTGTCAGCGCTAAAAGTATTTATTTTAGGGAAACACCCTAATGTATGATAAACATGATATATCTGTTTTTTTGATAGCTATTGTCCCATTTTCCACATTCTTTGACTTTGTTTTTAAGATTTATGGCTTAAATATTCCAGTTAGTTTAAATGTTATATCAATTATTTTTCTATCTATCTTAATTGTAGTTAAAAAACCAAATGAAATAAATAAAAATAGCGCTTTAATTCTTGCGTTATTATCTTTGATGTACATATTTCAATTGCTGAACTATACAGTTAATTATGGTGAATTCAATGCGTTCAAAAGCAAGTTTGCAACATTAAGCTTAACATTAATCTATGGCCTAATAATTAGTTTGACACCTTTAAATGAAAAAAAAATATTAGTTATTCTTGGGCATATTTCTTCTTTCAGCAGTGTGATATTTTTAATGGTGTACCCAAAAATATTTTATGGTGGGACGTTAGAGAACGAAGAGTTTGTTAGTTTGTATATGCATGCAGGTACTTTAAGTGGTGTAGGGATTTTATCATATTATTTACTAATGAAAGAAGAGATAGCAATCAGCAAATCCAAGTTATTATTGTTGATAACTATAAACATTATAGCATTAGTTGTTTCGGGCTCTAGAGGTCCATTAATATTTATGCTTGCTGTTATTTTATTTGATATTTTCTTAATGCAACGTAACATTAAGAGTATATTCTATATGTTACTAGCTTTCTTTGGTTTCTCATGCTTTCTTGGCATAATGTATTTTATCTCTCAAGATCAAGTCGCAATCCTTTTTGATAGGAGTATTAGTAGAATGCTTGATCTATTTAATTCAGGCAACGAGTCTAGAGAAAACATGTTAAATTTTGCCTTTGGATCTAATGAATATATTAGTATTGTTATCGGGAAAGGATTTAGCTCATTCGGTATAGATTATAATAATCATGATATTTACGGCTATCCTCATAATATATTCGCTGAGTTGTATTATGAAGGTGGATTAGTGTCTATGTTTTTATTTATGTCTGTATTATATGTTTATTTCAAAAGTGTGAGGCAGAGGAAAAGTATTTTATTCTTACTCTTTATCTTTATTCTTTTAATGTCAATGAAAAGCTTTTCCTTATCAGGAAATAGGTTTTTGATACTATTTATACTGATTAATTCTTTGTCCTGGGGTAGATTTTTAAGGATGAATAAAATTGAAAAATAAAAACGTATTATATTTACTTCCTCAAGTGGACTTTTTTAAGAAGGGAATGAGAGGTCGGGTGAGTCATGCTTGTGGATTTATCAAAGGTTGCTTAGAGAATAACAATAAAATAGAACTTGTAAGTGGCTACGGTCTAGAGCGATTCTTTGATACAACCAGAATAAAGTATAGGCCGGCAAATTACTTTCTAGTCTTTTACACATTCTGGTTTTTATTTAAGTATGGAAAAAATTATGATGTGGTAGTTTGTAGGTGGAAACCTTTGCTATCATTAGTATTTTATTTCGCAAGGCCATTCTTAAAATGTGATATCACATTCGAAGTCAACTCTTTAACAAGTTTATCTTGGAAGGGTCGTATACTTAAAGAACTAAGTTTGTTTGATTTAAGAATATTAGGTTCAAAATTTCATTTGTTTTTAATGTCAAATCAAGCGCTAAAAGAACTATCCACAGTGACAGGTATAAAAGAAAGTATCATACTATCCAGTATCGTACCAAATGGCTACGACCAAGACATATTTAAAGCACTCGACGTTAAAAACGATGTTAAAGAGCCTATAAGCTTGGTTTACTTTGGAACGAAGCAATCTTATTACGATTGGGACTTTCTATTTAGTACTATTAATAAAATGAAGAAACCTTCGCTCATATCTAATCTGCATATCTTTGGATTTGACGATGGGAATACGTCAGATGGAATATTGTTCCATGGAAAGTTTGAACAAAAAAACTTATTAAGTAAAATTGAGAAAGTTACTAATCCTGTGCTAATTATGCATTCAAAAAATACTGACATGGCTAAGAGCGGCAGTCCTATGAAGCTGTTTGAATATGGTAGTTTAGGTTTACCGATTATTATAGCAGATTGCATGAAAGTAAAGGTAGAAGATTATAATTCATATATACCTTATAAGGCTAGCGATGAAGGTTTCTTTTCTGTGTTATTAGATTTGAATGAAAATTACGAAAACTATTTGAATGAAGCGAAAACAATTAGTTTTGAGATCGCACAAAATGAATCGTGGGCTGCACAGGTCGCGAATATTGAGCTTTAGGGATATTAATTTGAAGAATATATTCATTGTTGGCGTAGGCCGATCAGGTACTTCCTTATTACAGTCGATGATAGGTAGTCATAGCAAAATTACTACCCTGCCAGAGAATTCAATTTTGAGGAGATATCTTGGCTCTAGGAATAGTAGAAAAAGAATGAATCAAGGTGACGTTTCCTTTTTTAATTCTTTAATTGATGATGAGAAAATAAAACGTTTAAACAAAGATATCAGCTCTGAAGAACTAGCGGCTGTTAGTAAAAACAGTGGACCAGAAAAAGTCTATGAATATTTTTTAGAGAGTAATGTAACTACTGAATTTGTCTGTGATAAAGACCCTAAATTAATCGAATACTTAAGTTTGATCCATAATTTAAGACCGAATTCATATATAGTACATATCATTCGAGATCCAAGGGATGTGTTATTATCAAAAAAGAAAGCCGAATGGTCTAAGAAAGGAAGTGTGTTTAAGCATGTGTTCGCAAATAAAGTTCAACTTGAACTAGCCGAGCGGTTAGGTGCTGAATTATTTGCAGGCAGATATATTACTTTAAAATATGAAGACCTAATTCAAAATCCAGAACGTACATTGGATGATATATGTGACAAACTATCCATCGTATTTGAACCAAAAATGTTAAATTTTTCAGATGTTTCTAAGACTCTTGTTTCTAAAGAAGAGGTTAGTTGGAAAAAGGAAACACTAGGGCCTATTTTGGCAACAAACAAAAAGAAGTGGGAAAACGAGTTGTCACATTTTGATATCTTATTGGTAGAATCATGTTTGAGAGATGCTTTTTCAAAGTTTGGTTATCGGAAGTCTATTCTAGAGAGAAATATACTCGAGAAAGGATTTTTTACAATAATAAGGCTCGTTAATGTTATGTTGACTGGTCTGTATATTAAGTATGTATTATGGAAACAAAATTAGAAATTTTAGAGCATATTAAAGGGCGCGTTCTTTACTGTGATGTAGACTATGTGATCTATTCAAAAGGCAGTAGGGTTTTTAAAAAGTATAATCAGCAAGATAGTTCTGAATTACTCTGTGATTTATCCAACAGTTTATTCGATCGTTTTTTATCTAATCTTCACTTAGTATCGAGACTCCTAAGATTGGGAGTGCATCATTTTGTGAGAACCAATAACTTTTATTTTGTAATCTATAACAAAATTATAATTAAGTTGGACCTAGAGTTTAATATTTTGAACTCAATTAAAATAATAGGTAGTCGACCGCTATGTGTTACGCATATCGATGATATGCTGTATTATGGCGAATATATTTCGAATAATGACAACTCAGAAGTCCGATTACTTAAAACCGATGGGAGGTTTCATTACACAGTCACAAAATTTAATAATATAAGACACATACATGGAGTTTTTGTTGATCCTTATAACCAAGACATTTATGTAACGACAGGTGATAGTGATGTTGAATCTGCTATCTGGAAATTTAACAGTAAAAAGGAAAAATTTGTTCCTTTTTTAAAAGGTAGTCAACAACAAAGAACGGTACAACTTTGTTTTACAGATGAAAATATATTTTATTGTACTGATACCCCTTTTGAAACTAATTACTTGTATAGACTTGAAAGGAACGATATCCAAAAGGCTATAGGCTATTTCGATAATCCGCTACCGTCCTCAGTATTTTATACTAAAAATGTAGGTGAAAGCATCATTTTTTCTACAGTATGCGAGCCAAGTTCTTATAACAATACATCTGAATGTTTTTTATATGTGATGAAAAATGGAAGTGTAAAAAAACTATACTCCGAATCAAAAGATTGTCTGTCAATGCGATACTTCCAATATGGGCAGTTTCTATTTCCTGAAATGGATGACAATATTGTCGATTTTATTTGGGTTTATAGCATTGGCACAAATTACCATGGAATATCAATCAAGTTATCACTGAGAGGAATATAAGGTGTTAAAATTGTTTCTCGGTTCAGCTTTTATACAATTCATTGGTAAAATAATACTTATAGTCACAGGTGTAATTATAGCTAGAAATTCAGAGTTAGAGCTATATGGGAATTACAGTTATTTGCTTTCAATTGTTTCATTGCTCGCAATTCCTGTCATAGCAGGACTGCCACAGTTGCTTGTCAGAGAAGTATCTCAATTAAGTAAAGTTAACGACCTTTCAAAACTTAAAGGTATAGTTTCGTGGTCTGGGATATATACTTTAATTGTTTATGTTCTTGTATCTTTTTGCTATCTCGTATTCATATATACCACTTCTTCTGAAATTTCATATCTAAATTTAATCATCTTGCTGATTGTTTTTTTTAAGGTGACTACATTAAGATATTCTGCCATAATAAATGGAACCAAAAAGACGTTGGAATCACAATTGGCGCAAGCTATTGTTTACTCACTTATTTTGTTTGGTTGTACACTTTACCTAGTTTTTGTCCAAGAAATTTTTGACTCTATGGATTTGCTGATTATAAACCTCATATCTTATATTTTTGCTGCGACTTTTTCTTTTGTATTATTCAAAACCATGAAAATTTCTGTCGCTTTAAAAAGTTCCTCTGTTGAAATGGATGTAACATCTTGGCAAAAGTCACTACTTCCGTTTACGTTGATGTTTGTTTTAGTTAATTTTAACGCTGAGCTAGGTGTGCTTTTTTTAGGGATGTTTTCGACTAGTGAAAACGTAGCAATTTTCAAAGTTTCTTCTCAGGGCATTGTTATAATAATGCTAGCTATGAATACGATAAACACTGTCATATCTCCGGATCTCTCTAGTTTATATAAAGAAAATCGGCTACAAGAAATGCAGACGACATTATCGGAAAGTGTTAAAATAACCACTTGTTTTATGATTCCAATCGTGATTTTGTTTTTTGCGTTCGGAGAGCAGGTTATCGTTTTCTTGTTTGGTCAAAAGTATGTTGACGCTTATCCGGTCTTACTTTTACTTACTGTTGGTCAGATTTTTAATACCATGCTTGGTTCCCCCGGCGTACTGCTTAATATGGCAGGGTTTGAAAACTTTACGTTAAAAATCATGGTGTTATCTGTTGTAATCTACTTATCTTTACTTTTTTTATTCGTTTCTCCTTTTGGCGTGCAGGGCGCTGCAATATCGCTCGTTATTACCAATATTTTTTGGAAAGCAAACCTGGCCCTCTTTTCCTACAGAAAACTAGGCCTAGTAACTTGGTTCAAACCAAAATTATTACTCAAAAATATTTGATGTAAAATTTTGTGCGTATTATTCATTTGTTATGATTAAGTTCACAATTTTGTTTTTATACTTCCAAAGTAAATTTCCATAGATTTGTTGATTAGTTAAAAATATATGATAAGTTGTGGGAATTACGTTTTAAATTTACAAGTTATTGATTTGTATTTCTATGTTCATTATTATATTCCGGATTCTTCAGGGGGGAGTACTTTGATTTTTAAAAATAGGTATAATAGTTTCTTTTTATATTGTATTATATTTATCGCATAGTATTGAATGGTTATGGTTATGGTTATGGTTATGGTTATGGTTATGGTTATGGTTAATTTTTTCATTTCAAACCATAGTTCTATTTTTTATCTGGTGATTACCTGAGTTAATACACTTAATGCTAGTGAGAATAAAATTCATGATCCTTTATATAAATAAAATACTAAATCTTTATCACACACTAAAATATCTCAAGCCAATTCAGTTGACGAATCGAGTTTATAGGAAACTGTATAAAGTAAGGTTTAGCGCGCCGATTACCCAATGTAACCATACTTCAAACGACTGGCTTTTGTTTTCTGTTTTACCATCATGCTATCAAGGTAGCAGACAGTTTAAGTTCCTGAACGTGGTAGATGTTCTTAGTGACTGGAATGATAAGAATAAAGCCAAACTTTGGCTTTATAATCTTCATTATTTTGACGATTTAAATCAACTTGGGTGGCAAGAGCGGACTGATATTCATACAGACCTTATCGATACTTGGATTGCGCAGAATCCTCCTATGATGGGTAATGGTTGGGAGCCTTACACAATCTCACTTCGTTCCGTTAATTGGATAAAGTGGTTTTTATACGGAAATGAGCCTAAATCAGAATGGTTATCGAGTCTCTCTCTTCAAGTTCAGGCACTTGACCAACAGTTAGAATACCATTTACTTGGGAACCATCTATTTGCTAACGCAAAAGGGTTAGTGTTTGCCGGTTGTTTTTTCAAAGGGAAGGATGCTAAAGCGTGGTTAATGCGAGGTCTGGCGATTTTAGAAAAGGAGGTTCCTGAACAAATCTTAGCTGATGGCGGTAATTTTGAATTGACACCAATGTATCACAACACCATATTGGCTGATATGCTCGATTTATATCACCTGAGTCTTGTTTATCATGACTTAATTCCGAGTGAAACTCAGAGTGCCTGGTATGAGTACATTTTGAAAATGTTCGAATGGGCAGAGCTGATGGAACATCCTGATGGCGATATTTCATTCTTTAATGACTCTGCATTTGGCATCGCACCGAGACTCAAAAGCCTAAAAGAATATGCCGAAATCTTGAACGTCGATCTACCTAGCTCTATTGGTGAGCAAGTTACTTTGTTAAAGGATAGTGGTTATGTTGTTGCGAAAGTGAACAAGATAAAGCTTATCACTGATGTAGCCAAGGTAGGTCCAGATTATATTCCTGGCCATGCCCATGCAGACACACTTTCATTTGAGTTAAGTATTGGTAATCAGAGAGTTTTTGTGAACAGTGGTACTTCTGTTTACGGACTGGGAGAAGAAAGACACAGGCAGCGTAAAACCGAAACCCACAACACAGTAGTGGTTGATGGTGAAGACTCTTCAGAAGTGTGGAGTGGTTTCCGAGTTGCGAGGCGTGCTTATCCGAGTAACCCAGAAATTAAGGTTAACGAGCAGACCGTTAGTGTCGAATGTTCGCATGACGGTTACATGCGTTTACCTGGAAAGGTGATACATACCCGTAATTGGCAGTTAACTCCTGAAAGCTTGGTTGTCTCAGACTTACTAACAGGTAAGTTTAATGATGCACAGGCACATTATCACTTGCATCCAGATATACAAGTTTTGAATGAGGACGAACTCATCATCCAACTACCGGATAACAGCAAGTACGTGGTTAAAGTAGAGGGCGGTGATACCGTCATACTTGATTCCACATGGCATCCAGAATTTGGCCTATCGGTCGCCAATAAAAAGCTTCTAGTAGATTTTAAGCAGAATGAAGTGACCTTTGTTCTCGAACGGATAACGTAATGCACATTCTATTTTTGACAGATAACTTCCCTCCAGAAGGAAATGCTCCAGCGACAAGAACATACGAGCATGCAATTCGTTGGGTTAACGCTGGTCATAAAGTCACAGTTATTACCTGTGCGCCTAATTTTCCGGAAGGAAAGCTCTTCGAGGGCTTCAAAAACTCTTGGTATCAAACTCATTACTTAGATGGGATTAAAGTAGTTCGAGTTAAAACATACATTACTGCGAACGAAGGTTTTGTAAAACGCATCCTAGATTACATGTCGTTTATGGTGACTGGTTTCTTTGCGGGATTGTTTCAGAAAAAGGCAGATGTAATCGTAGCGACTTCACCACAGTTCTTCTGTGCGTGTGCAGGATGGGCGTTATCAGCGGTCAGAAGAAAGCCTTTTGTGTTTGAGCTTCGTGATATTTGGCCTGCTTCGATAACAGCTGTCGGTGCGATGAAGGAAAGCTTTGTGATTCGCATGCTTGAGAAAATCGAATTGTTTCTGTATCGCCGAGCTGACTCAATTGTTTCAGTGACTAACGCATTTAAGAAAGAGCTCATTGAACGTGGCATTGATGGTGAAAAAATTGATGTCGTTCTAAATGGCGTGGATTTGTCCAAATATGAACCGTCGAAGGCTAAAGACAACTCGCTTGCTGAGCAATACGATTTGGAGGGAAAATTTGTTGTTGGCTATGTCGGCACTCATGGCATGGCACATGGTCTTGAACATATCGTTGATGTTGCTGAACGCTTGAAGAGTCATGATGATATTCGAGTTGTATTCGCCGGTGGAGGTGCTGCTCGTCAAAAGGTAGTTGACCTAGTAAAAGAAAATAACCTTTCCAACGTGGTGCTTATTGATCGTCAGCCTAAAGAAATGATGCCTAAAGTATGGTCACTTTGCGACGTTTCATTGGTTCCTTTGGTGAATAGCGACTTGTTTAGGACTGTGATTCCATCAAAGATATTTGAATGTATGGGTATGGGAATACCCACAGTTATGAGCGTGCCAGAGGGTGAGGCTACTGAGATTATACGTGGCACCAACTCGGGCTTAGTTGTAGAAAGTGAAAATGTCGAACAAATCACTGATGCAGTGCTTAAGTTATATTCGGATAAAGAGCTTTATCAGAATATACGCCAATGTAGCATTGAATCTGCTCCAAAGTTTAGCCGAAACATAATGGCTGGAGATATGGTCTCTATTTTTCTAAAGCAAAACGTTGGTTAACGAGTTATCTAGTTTGGTTGGGGAAGTTCAGAATGTGAACTGTCGATTACCATGTTGGTCATCTAAATATTTTTGTGTTGAACGTATGTGTTTTTGATGTTGGGCCTGAATTCAGATAATAAGTGTGACACTTCATGGGGAGGGAGATGAAAGCCTCAAGTGGAAAGGAGAAAGTGGAAAGGAGAAAGTTGAGGGGGGGAATTGTTTAGGTTTTTAATTGTTTGGGGAATGGGTTTTGTTAGAGTGGTTTGTTAGTCCGGCGATGCAGGTGCTGGTTTTATTCATTGCGACTATCTTTGGGTTAATTCGTTTTCAGGCTCATTCTGACAAAGTGTTCGGTGTTTTGTTGCTCGCCTTATACGTGAGCTCTTTAGTGAGCACTCAGCAGGTGATTGTTAGCTTTTCCAACAAGGGGTTACTGACTTTAATCTTGCTAATGGTTTGTTCTGTAGCGCTGGAAAAAACCAAACTACTGCGTTTGATTACTAATTACATCATTGGGCCTAATTATCGCCTCACCTGGTTGCGCCTTTTTAGTCTTACTACGTTTTCGTCTGCTATTTTAAACAATACGGCGGTGGTTTCGACCATGCTAGCGCCTATTCGTAATAACCCACATCATAAAGCCAGTAAACTGTTGCTTCCGCTTTCTTATGCGGCGATTCTGGGTGGGACGCTAACCCTAGTTGGCACGTCAACCAACTTGATCGTCAATAGCTTAGTGATCGACTCTGGTTTGCCTAGTCTTGAATTTTTTGATTTTACGGCTGTTGGTCTTTGCCTAGTAGTTGGTTGTGGCTTGTTGCTGTATCTATTAAGTCCATTATTGCCCGATTATGGAAAAAGTCATGTGCAGATGCGTGACTACATTATCGATACGAAAGTGTCTGCTCAATCAGATTTAGTAGGAAAAACTGTCGAGCAAAACGGCCTGCGCCATCTAGAATCATTATTTTTGGTGGAAATATTACGTCAGGGTCGTTTAATTTCTCCAGTCACCCCTCATGAAGTCATTCAACCTAACGATCGATTACTGTTTAGTGGTGATGTAAAAAAAGTGACCATCCTAACGCAGTTTGACGGCCTTTCATTATTTGCTAGTGACAGTGGCTTGCCTTTGAATAACCTATCTGAAGTGGTCATTCGTCCTGAAAGTCATTTAGTCGGTAAAACATTAAAATATGCAGGCTTTCGAGCATTGTTTGATGCTGCGGTCGTGGCTATCAAGCGTGACGGTGAAGCGTTATCAGGAAAGTTGGGTGATGTGGAGCTACAAGCTGGTGATTATTTGGTTTTGGCTGTCGGTGAGGACTTCTCTTCAAGAAACAACATTAGCAAAAACTTCTTTTTGCTTAGTGAGCTTGAAACCGATCATTGCTTAGAGGGATGGAAAGAGAAGCTAGCCATTGGCGGTTTCTTAGGCGCAATATTATTGGCCGCCATTGGCGTTGTATCCTTGTTTAAAGTTATGCTAATACTGCTTGGCATTTTCTTATTGACGGGCTGTCTCTCTGCTAATGAAGTACTGCAACGAGTACCAAAAAACATTTGGTTAATTATTTCGTCTGCATTACTGCTTTCTCAAGCGCTGTCTAACAGCGGCGCATTAGATGGAATGGAATCTTTGGTTCATTCTTATGACCAATTGTTTACACCCTTTATTGGGCTTGTGGTTGTGTATTTGTTAGCATGGTTAATGACCGAGTTAGTGACCAACAATGCGGCTGCCGCATTGGTGTTTCCGATAAGTCTTGAACTTGCTTCGAATTTATCGGCTAACCCACAAGCCTACATTCTCGCGGTGGCGTTTGGCGCCAGTGCCAGCTTTATTAGCCCCTATGGATACCAGACCAATTTAATGGTGTTCAATGCAGGACAATATAAGCTACAAGATTTCGTAAAAGTGGGCGTACCCATGTGCCTGCTTTATGGCGTGATTGTGTTAACCGCAATCCCTGCCTTTATTGGATTATAAATTAAGGACTTCTTTGAAATGAACATTTCTCAAGAGCGCATGACTCATCTCAAGCAACTGGAAGCTGAGTCTATTCATATTATGCGCGAAGTAGCGGCCGAGTTTGATAACCCTGTGATGCTGTACTCGGTGGGTAAAGATTCATCGGTGATGCTACATCTTGCGCAAAAAGCGTTTGCTCCCGCGATTCCACCCTTTCCGCTTATGCACGTAGACACCACGTGGAAGTTCAAAGAAATGATTGAGTTTCGTGACTACATGGCTGAAAAAGTCGGAATGAAGTTGATTGTGCATCAAAACTCTGAAGGCCTGGAAATGGGCATCAGCCCATTTGAGCATGGTAGTTCTCTACATACTGACATAATGAAAACACAAGGCTTGAAGCAAGCGCTAGACAAGCATGGTTTTGATGCTGCGTTTGGCGGCGCACGTCGTGACGAAGAGAAATCACGTGCCAAAGAGCGTGTGTATTCGTTTCGTGATGAGCACCATCGCTGGGATCCGAAAAACCAACGCCCTGAGCTATGGAATGTGTACAACGGTAAAGTGAACAAAGGCGAAAGCATTCGTGTGTTTCCGCTATCAAACTGGACTGAGCTGGACATCTGGCAGTACATCTACCTAGAGAGCATCGAAATCCCAGGTTTGTACCTAGCAGACAAGCGCCCTGTGATTGAGCGTGACGGCATGCTTATCATGAAAGATGATGAGCGCATGGAGCTTAAAGAAGGCGAAGTGGTTGAAGAGAAGATGGTGCGTTTTCGTACCCTTGGCTGTTACCCGCTAACGGGCGCCGTTGAATCTGAAGCCGCTACCCTACCTGAAATCATTCAAGAGATGCTGCTGACCACGACTTCTGAGCGTCAAGGTCGCGCCATTGACCACGATTCTTCTGGTTCGATGGAGAAGAAGAAACGCGAAGGGTATTTCTAAACCGCTATGACGACTCCATACCAACGTAAAAACCATGACTCTGTGAGCGGTGATGTCGTATGGCATAACTCAACTGTGACTCATGAAGACCGTGTTGCGCTTAAAGGGCAGAAGCCGGTGATACTTTGGTTTACCGGCCTTAGTGGGTCAGGTAAGTCGACCGTTGCCAATGCCGTGGAAAGCAAATTGTTGCAAATGGGCAAGTATAGCTACCTATTAGATGGGGACAATGTGCGCCATGGTTTAAACAAAGACCTAGGTTTTTCAGACGCCGACCGCGTTGAAAATATTCGACGCATCGGAGAGGTGGCGAAACTGTTTGTGGATGCGGGCAATATTGTATTAACCGCATTTATCTCACCGTTTATTTCTGATCGTCAGCAAGTACGTGAACTCGTCACCGAAGGTGAGTTTATCGAGGTGTTTGTCGATACGCCACTTGAGGTGTGTGAAGCTCGTGACCCGAAAGGTCTGTATAAGAAGGCGCGTGCTGGTGAGATTAAGCATTTCACAGGCATCGATTCTGAATATCAAGCGCCAGTGAATCCTGAAATCCACCTTCAAACCGCTGATTTAAGCGTTGAAGCATGCGCAGATTTTGTTGTGACCGAGCTTGAAAAGAAAGGCTACTTACAGCTAGGAGATCGTGCCTAATGCATTACGACGTGTTTAACGGTGATGCGGATGGCATCATTGCACTGCTGCAACTGCGATTCGCTGAGCCGAAAGACTCCAAACTGATTACTGGCGTGAAGCGTGACATCAAATTGCTAAAGCAGGTGGATATCAACAACGCTAAATCAGTAACCGCGCTGGATATCTCCATGGAGAAAAACCTGCCAGAGCTCGAAGCGCTTCTAGAAAACAACATCAAAGTGTTTTATTGCGACCATCACCGAAGTGGCGATATCCCGCAGTCAGATAACCTGGATGCACTCATCAATCTGGACGCGGAAGTGTGCACCAGTTTATTGATTAATGAGCGTCTTGGCGGCAAACATGCTAAGTGGGCGGTCGCAGCTGCTTTTGGTGACAATCTGTTTACTTCCGCAGAAAAACTGGCACAAGAGATTGGCTTAACCGAATCAGAAACTGAGTTCTTAAAAGAGCTGGGCACGTTGATTAACTATAACGGTTATGGCGCGACACTAAATGACTTGCACATTGAGCCCGCAATACTTTATAAGCAACTGACTACCTACGTTGATCCTCTATCACTTTTAGATGATGAGAACTCGCCGTATCACACGCTGAAGAAAGGGTACGAGCTCGACCGTAACCAAGTGCTGAGGATTACCCCAACGCACTCGGACACGCAGTGCAAAGTGTTTGAACTGCCATGTGAAGCATGGGCAAGGCGCATCAGTGGCGTGTTTGGCAATGAACTGGCCAACCAAAGCCCAGAATTGGCACATGCGGTATTAACGCTCAACACAAACCACCAAGATTACACGGTGAGCGTACGCGCACCACTGAGTAATCGTGTAGGCGCGGATGACATTTGCTCATCGTTTCCCTCTGGTGGTGGTCGAAAAGCAGCAGCTGGCATTAATGCGCTCACCCTCGATGACAAACAGAAGTTCATCGACACACTGTCAGCGTACTACGCCAATTAAAAAAGAACGTCATTCTGGAGGTGATACAGTCAACGCCAGAATTTTAGAGAGCACACTCTCTAACTCATCAAAGCAATAATACTTTGATAGACAAACGAATTACACAGGGTATTGAAGCCCGATAAAGAACATTAGGAGAATGACATGTCTCACAGCTCAGAGCTTATCGCAACGGACATCGAAGCGTATCTGAAAGTCCATGAAAACAAAGATTTATTGCGATTTTTAACGTGCGGTAACGTTGATGATGGTAAATCCACATTGATTGGTCGTCTGCTTTTTGATTCAAAGCTGATTTACGAAGACCAAATGGCTGCGATTGAGAAAGATTCTCAGAAGTTTAACACCACCGATGGTGATTTTGATTTAGCACTTCTCGTAGATGGCCTTCAGTCAGAGCGCGAGCAGGGTATCACCATAGATGTAGCGTACCGTTACTTCTCTACCGATAAACGTAAGTTCATCATTGCTGATACTCCAGGACATGAGCAGTACACGCGTAATATGGTAACGGGCGCTTCTACGTGTGATCTAGCGATTGTAATGGTCGATGCGCGTCACGGTATTCAAACCCAAACCCGTCGTCACAGTTACATCTGTAGTCTGCTGGGTATTAAGCACATCATTGTCGCTATCAACAAAATGGACTTAATGGAGTACAGCCAAGAGGTGTACCAGAAGATTAAAGCGGACTACCGCGATATGGCGAAGAACTTCAACATCGACGACATTCGCTTTGTGCCAATCTCAGCTCTGAACGGTGACAACGTGGTGACGCCAAGCGAAGCAATGGACTGGTATCCTGGCGCAACGCTGATGAAACTGCTTGAAACTGTAAAGGTTGACCAAGACAAAGACCTTGAGCACATGCGCTTCCCAGTGCAGTACGTGAACCGTCCGAACCTGAACTTCCGCGGCTTCTGCGGCACGCTAGCGTCTGGCCTAGTTCAAGTGGGTGATGAAGTAACTGCGTTACCATCAGGTAAGACCTCTCGTGTGAAGTCTATTTACACCTTCGATGGCGAATTGGATACCGCACGTCCAGGGCAAGCGATTACCATCACCTTGGAAGATGAAATTGATGTGTCACGCGGCGATATGCTAGTGCACAACGGTCATGAGCCTAAAGTCACCAATAAAGTGAACGCTCACGTCGTATGGATGGGTGAGAACCCAATGCGCACGCACAAAGAGTACATCTTTAAGTTCGCCACTAAGTCGTGTGTAGGTAAAGTCACCGCTATCCCTCACAAAATTGATGTGAACACCCTTGAGCAACACGCTGAAGAGAGCGAAACGTTAGACCTTAACGAGATTGCTTTGTCTGAGATTACATTGACCGACAAAATTGCTGTCGATACTTACCAAACATTGCCGCAAACCGGTTCGTTCATTGTGATTGACCGTCACAATAATGTGACAGTGGGCGCGGGTATGGTTGCATCGGTATCGGATGAAAAAGCTGAAGAAGGTCGAGTTTATTCTTCATCAGAAAAAGACTTGAACGCCTACGTGCGTAAGCACTTTCCTGAGTGGGGCTGTGCTGAAATTTAACGATATCTAGCGTTAACCTGTTACCGATAAACCTTAGAAGGCTTTTAGCCCTCTAAGGTTTTCTTTTAAGCCGCTTATGTTTTTGGGTGCTCCCAATCGTCATCCCTATTGGGGCGTGATCCTTTTTTTCTACTTTAATACAGTAACCTACAAACAAACTGTCTCAGGACGGAGACGTATTTGAGACAGTTTTCATCCTTGTTAACGAGCCCAATAGGTTGAAAACCAGGAACTATTGGGGGAAGATTTTACGGGGTATGCTCATTGCTAAATGAGACAGTAACCTAAGATAAAGCTAAAGGCTCATATCAAATTTATTTGTTGGTGAGCTTGGTTGTGAAACTCTCTTACCCATGTTACTGATTGTTTCTCTCACATAGTCCCAATACTCAGGTACATCAAGCGTTTTTGCTTGCAATGTTTGAGGTACAAATCGACTCATCTCGCTGTTGAAGTCAGCCTTAACTGCATCATTTTCAGTTAGGTTTTTCATTTGCCTGCCCAGCGCAATCAAAAAGTCATCACGTTCTTTGTCACGGGCCTCTAGTTTGTTGTTGATTAACTGGTTATTGACCTCAATGCCTCTTTGATTTAGCCACACAATATCCCACACATCACGGGGCTTAATTCGCCTTGCCCTGTATGCTAAAGCAATGAATTTATCAGCTAAAATCTCGTCCATTGTTTGGCAACGGATCAGCATACCTTCTGTTGGTGTGTCAATTCCGTAGTGATTTATAGGCACTCGATTTGTCAAATCGAAAGAGGGTAAAGCACAAACATCAATGTGCATTTTCTGTCTGGGCAGATCAGCACGGTTTGGTTCTTTCTCGATGCTGATTTTCCACGATGATGTATTCCCTTGCTTGTCTGGGCTAGGTTTATTGACGTATACAGGTATTTCATATTTCTTTTGCAAAAAGCTCTGTATTTTATCCTCAAGCCCATCAAACATCGATGGCTTAAAATCATGACCACCATTAAAGTCTAAGTCTTCAGATAACCGAGAACTGTTGTAGCAAAGGCGTAGTGAGGTACCGCCAATGAAGGTGAGTCTTTGTAGTGCCCCGTGTTCTGTCATGACATGCAAAATATCATGATGAAGTATCTCTTTTTCGATCACTTCAACAACGGGTGCTAACTCAGGGTTACGTTTTAGAATTTCGTCTATTTTTTGTTTTAGCATAGTAGAGAGCCCAGTTAGTGATTTATCATTTGTAGGTTTCGTTTACAGCTTTTTAAATCGGCTAATGCTCGATGAGGCATAGCTCGATACATTTTCACCTCTTCGTCGAAGAATAGGTCATTTTCAAGCTGTGATACTTTGTGCTTAGTATGTGTAAACTCAACCACTCCGTAGCGAGTTTTAAATGTCCCACTTCGCCCCCGAGTCATTAGAGTCAGGCGATCCATAATGATTTGAGATATCTCTCCAGTACGTGATAATTCACTCTCTAAACTTATATAATTTAGGTAGCCAGGCCTTAATTTACGGGCGACTTCATATATTGCAGTTCGGGGATTTGGAGGGGTGATTGTGCTTTCAAAAAGACCATTAGCGATTCGATTAATGGTGCCTTTTTTAACACAGTCGTACAGAAATTTGTTAAAACGGGGTGTTTGTTCGACATTGAGAAGGTAGGCAAGTTCAGCCTTACTGAATACGCCTTTGCCAAATTTACTTGATTCAGCCATAGCTGAAATTAGTTTTTCTACCTTAGTCACTGGTCTACACTAAGTTACTTATTAAGTAATTTAGTGTAGACCATTTTGTGAGTAAAAGAAACGGTGGCATCCATCAGAAAAAATACAGGACATGTATTTGGCGATACGGTTTAACATTCATTCAGTGTTAAGATAATGAAATGAAAAAGACAATTCCAGCCACACGATGCGTTCTTTAAGCAGTTTATGGCTCATCCTGAAACGGCTAAAGACTTACTGGATATTCACCTGCCCGTTGAGCTGCACGAAGTCTGTGATTTAACGACATTCAAGCTTGAGTCAGGCAGTTTTATTGAAGAAAACTTACGGCCTTATTATTCGGACGTAATTTATTCTCTTAATACTAGCCAGGGCGATGGATACGTCACTTGCTTCATCAGTATCGAAACACGAGGGTACACTTATGACGATTGCAGAGCAGTTACGCCAACAAGGTGAGTAAAGAGGCATTCAACGTGGCCGCCAGAAGGCATCCAATTAGGTGAAGCAAAAGGGCGTCAAGAAGCCCTAAAAGAGATGGTTCGAAAAATGATACTTAATGGAATGGATCATCAATCCGTTGTAGAAGTCACCGGGCTGAGTAAAGACGAAATAGCCCAACTTTCTCACTAGTCTTTACAATTAGCTAGTTTATACAATTAAGAGTTAGCCTTGCCGTTTAGAGCGATTATTTACTACGATTGGTATCGGTGTTGAGGTCAGAACAAATCACTATGCGAGCCAATCCTTGCCAGTTGGAGTTGTCCGTCGAAAATTCGGTAGATGAGTAATAGGTCTGGCTTTATGTGGGTCTCGAAACCCTACCCAATTTCCAGTTAATGAGTGGTCGACATTTTTAGCATCGAGCGTTTCACCACGTTGCAGCTTGGATATTATGTTCCCGACTTCAACAATGTCAGGAATAGACATCTTGTTTACTTTTTTGAAGTCTTTCTTAAATTGAGTTGAGTATTCTAACTCATACATTGTTAACTTTACCTTCTGTGAGTTCAGATAGTAGAGAATCAACTGAATTCGTTTTATGTCCCTTACCTTCAATAAGCTCCATGATGGCAGCAGAAGTCACATCGTTTGGCTGTGGTACCCTCAAATCAAAAGGTATTCCGCCGTGGTTGATTACAGCTTTCGCGAATAGTTTTATTGCCTGGGAAGTGCTTAAACCAACCTCATCACAAATATTTGTAAAAGCGACTTTAGTATCGTGATCAATACGAGTACTCAGCATTTCATTTTTCATGTTTATACCTTTATGTAGTGCAATGTAATACAAAGTGTAACAGTGTTTGAAAGCGCGCAACAATAAACAATAAACAATAAACAATAAGCAATAAGCAATAAGCAATTCAGGGTTAAGCGTTGCATGGCCTATGTTAATTTGAAACCAGTTGAGACCTATGTGGTTCAGTATCACGAAGCGGTGGTTGATATTATGGTTGAAAAATCGGCAATGCTTAACAACAAGTAATTCCCAATTGTGGATACAGAAATTACCGATTTTCCTAACCGATTAAGAGCTAAAAAATTCATCGCTAAGATGTTAGCTAGAGACAAACAATAACCAAAAAAGGCTTAAACCCA
Source organism: Vibrio echinoideorum (assembly GCF_024347455.1). NCBI lineage: Bacteria > Pseudomonadati > Pseudomonadota > Gammaproteobacteria > Vibrionales > Vibrionaceae > Vibrio > Vibrio echinoideorum. The sequence continues at coordinate 3,315,552 of NZ_AP025483.1, read as the reverse complement.
TGTCACTGTTTGATTACCTTATCGAACTCTCTATGTTCTTCTTTCTCTCCTTTTCAGTGTTGTACTGCATGCGTAAAGTGGGCTATGCCATTGGCTTAGTCGATAAACCGAATGCCAGAAAACATCATGAAGGTGTTGTTCCTTTGGTGGGCGGGATCTCTCTCTGCATCACCGTGTTGTACTTCCTTTACGTGAATGCGGCGGAGTTCAAAAATGTAGAGATAGCCGCAGCGTGCTTAACGGCACTGGTATTGATTGGGGTGGCTGACGACCGCTTTGACATCAGCTTTAAGCTTCGAATGGGTGTGCAAGCCATCTTAGCTCTGATCATCATGCCTTATTCTGGATTAACCCTCTCTCATGTTGGTGATGTATTCGGCTTAGGCGTGCTAGATTTCCCAATAGTGGTCGACAGTATTGTTACTGTGATTGCCGTGATCGCTGCCATTAACGCCTTTAACATGGTCGATGGTATTGATGGGCTGCTGGGTGGCTTAAGCATGGTAGTGTTTGCATCGTTAGGTGTGGTGTTCTTCGCTTATGAACTCGAGTTTTACGCCTTTTTTATGGCAGTGATGGTGGTGATCTTATTACCCTTTGTTCTGTTTAATTTAGGGTGTTTTGGCAAGCTGCGTAAAGTGTTTATGGGTGATGCCGGCAGCATGATGATCGGCTTCATTGTCATCTGGGTTTTAATTGGCGGAACGCAACACGAGGAGGGCAAGTATATGATTCGACCTGTCACCGCCTTGTGGTTAATTGCAGTGCCTTTGATTGATATGATGGCCATTATGATCCGTCGGATTCGTAAGGGGCATTCTCCGTTTAAACCGGATCGCGAGCACTTTCATCACATTATGCAGCGCATCGGTTTCACACCACGCGAGTCTTTAGTGGTGATTTGCTTGGTGCAATTGGTGTACTCAACGCTGGGGCTATTAGGCGAATACTTCCAAGTGCCGGAATACATTATGTTCTACATCATTGTGGCGTGTTTCTTATTCCACACTTACGCGATGACGCATTCGTTTAAGATGGCGAAGATCGTAAGAAAGTGGAAGAAGTTAGAAGCGAAATAGTTTGATGTGCCGTTAACGGACAAGTCTACTATCGCAGTGCTTAGCTGGGTAAATTAGAGAGTTAGAGAGTTAGAGAGTTAGAGAGTTAAAGCAGTTAAGTTACAATAGCTCAAACTAAGACACACATAGAAAAAGGGCCCAATCTCAATATGAGGTTGGGCCCTTTTTGCGTTTAGCTTGAGAAGTTTTAGATGTGAGCGCTTTTGCTCGGAATCATCTTCACTTGAAAACCTAAGCCATTAATACACTTTTCAGTCATTAGTACACTTTCTCAGGAAGGTTACGATAACTTCTAATCCAACTTGTGATGCGCCAAACATAGCTCATGGCTACAGTGTAAGAAGCAAAACAAATCATAAACAGGATGAACATAGTTGATTCTGTGATTCCCAAGAATTCACCGTAGATACCGAAGCCAGCGAAGCTACTTGCGATAGCACAAATGATGGCGAGTGTTTGGCGAGAGGTAAAACCAAGGCGTTGGAAAATGTGGTGTAAATGTTCTCTGTCGGGCTTGAACGGGGAGTCACTGCGTCGTACACGTCTGAACATGATAGCGGCCATATCCATCAGTGGCACTGCAATCAACCACAGTGCAGTAATTGGTCGTATCATGGCTTCTGATGGATCTTGGCTTGCGCCTAGCAATAACCAAATTACGGTAAAGCCAATCATCATGCTGCCAGCATCGCCCATGAACACTTTACGTTCACGGCCAAGAATACCGAGGTTCATTAAGATATAAGGAATGGTCGCGACAATAAACACCACGCATAAATACGCTAAGCCGTGTTGGCTGTCGACTTTGAGTAAAATCGCGATACCTGCAAAGGTCACTATCGCAAGCCCACCTAACAATCCGTCTATGCCATCAACCATATTGAACGCATTAATGGCGCCAATCACAGCAAGAATCGTTACGGCTGTACTTAGAAAGCCTAAATGTAAGTCTCCAGTTCCAAACAGGTTACCAATGCTCTCTAGTCGAATATCGGCAAAATACATCATGCTAATAGAAAGGAGTGCTTGAACCACAAGTCGTATCTTGAAGCTAATATCGTATTTGTCATCAAGTGCGCCGATGACAATAAGCGCCACGATAGAGGCTAAAAATAGCTGACTATGAGGTATGACACCTGGGTGCGTGACGAGAAATTGGCCGATCGATAAACTGATCGCGATTCCGCCTACAAGAGGAATTGCGCCGTTATGCAATTTTCTTTCATTTGGCTTATCTACTAAGCCGACGGCTTTCGCGACTTTTCGCATCAAGAAGAGCGAAGAAAAAGAGAAAAAGCCAACAAATGACAATTCTAATAACATGAGGAACTCTAGCCAGTTTTTTTGTGTGAGTTTTAATTGCATGAATCTTACGCTAAAGTCAACCTGATGTACATGTTGTTGATTATGTTTTGGTTAATATTTGTTCGGTTTTTTTATACGGCTAGATATATGGTTTGTATATGTGGTGCCGCTTGTTTTGAGTCAGTTATTTGATTCAAGTAAGGAAAACGTAATTTTAGCTAACAACCCTAAAACGAATCTTTTTTTCACATCGGATCCTCCTACCTGCGCCCTTTCTTGATCTTCCACTACAGTTTTGACTGTAAACTGTAGTAAAATTACGCTAATTTGTTTTTATACCGATTTATTTTGAATTGAACGAGGTCAGTCCTATGTCAGCTAAGAAGCCAATGGCTCTAGTGATCCTTGACGGTTACGGTTACCGTGAAGACAACCAAGACAACGCTATCGCGAACGCTAATACACCTGTATTAGACGGTCTTATTGCTAACCAACCTAACACGCTAATCTCGGCTTCTGGCTTAGATGTAGGCCTACCTGATGGCCAAATGGGTAACTCTGAAGTGGGTCACACCAACATTGGTGCGGGTCGCGTGGTATACCAAGATTTAACGCGCATTACTAAATCAATCGCAGACGGCGAGTTCGCTCAAACTGAAGCGCTAGTGAATGCTGTTGATAAAGCGGTTAAAGCAGACAAAGCCGTGCACATCATGGGTCTTATGTCTCCAGGTGGCGTTCACTCTCATGAAGATCACATCTACGCAGCTGTTGAAATGGCAGCAGAGCGTGGCGCAGAGAAAATCTACCTACACGCATTCCTAGACGGTCGTGATACGCCGCCACGTAGCGCAGAAAACACATTGGCACGTTTCCAAGAGTTGTTCGCTAAACTGGGTAAAGGCCGTGTGGCTTCGCTTATTGGTCGCTACTACGCAATGGACCGTGATAACAACTGGGATCGCGTTCAAGAATCTTATGACCTTCTTACTGAAGCGAAAGGTGAATTTACGTTTGATACAGCAGTAGCTGGCCTAGAAGCGGCTTACGCTCGTGATGAAAACGATGAGTTCGTGAAAGCGACTGAAATCAAAGCGGAAGGCGAAGAATCAGCCGCTATCGTTGATGGCGATGCGGTTATCTTCATGAACTACCGTGCTGACCGTGCTCGTGAAATCACACGTGCGTTCGTGCCTAACTTCGACGGTTTTGAGCGTAACGTATTCCCAGCGATCGATTTCGTGATGCTGACTCAATACGCAGCAGACATCCCACTTCTATGTGCATTCCCACCGGCTTCTCTAGAGAACACTTACGGTGAATGGCTATCGAAAGAAGGCAAAACGCAGCTACGTATCTCTGAAACAGAGAAATACGCGCATGTGACGTTCTTCTTCAACGGCGGTAAAGAAGACGAGTTTGAAGGCGAAGAGCGTCAGCTTGTTGCTTCTCCAAAAGTAGCAACGTACGACCTACAACCAGAAATGAGCGCGCCAGAGCTGACTGAAAAGCTTGTTGCCGCAATCAAAGGCGGTAAATACGACGCTATCGTGTGTAACTTCCCTAACTGTGACATGGTTGGCCACACTGGCGTTTACGATGCAGCGGTTAAAGCCGTAGAGTCGCTAGACGAATGTCTTGGCAAAGTGGTTGAAGCAATCAAAGAAGCCGATGGCCAACTGCTTATCACCGCGGACCACGGTAACGCGGAAATGATGGTAAACCCAGAAACGGGCGGCATCCATACGGCGCACACTAACCTACCAGTGCCACTTATCTACGTAGGCAGCAAAGACGTTGAGTTCAAAGAAGGCGGCAAGCTGTCTGACTTAGCACCAACAATGCTGTCTCTGTCTGGTGTTGATATCCCAGCAGAAATGTCAGGTGACGTGATCGTTAAGTAATCATTTAACTTTCATCGAATACTAGAACGGCTGCACGCGAGTGTGGCCGTTTTTTTGTATCTGGAATTTGAGTATAGATGCGAGATACGAGTAAACGGGATTCGAAGAGCTTTAAGGGCAGGTATTGGGTGAGAAAAACATGCAGGATATACAGACAGGTAGGGGAGAACAGAAGGACACGACCTTAAATAAAAGACGAAAAGAACGGCCTTGATAAATATCGAAAGAGTGACATTTCTTGAATGATTAGGTAGCTTAAGGCTCATACTATACTTGTCTTTTACCTTATATTTAGGCTGTTTATATGAACTCAAACCCAGACCGTTGGAAGCAACGACTGCAAAACTTAATGAAAGCGCAGCAAAGCCCATATTGACATTTATGGGATTAAACTCAAATAATCGAGCGTATTTTTATTAGCGTGCTGATGGTGTTGATTATTGATACATAATACCAATCGTAGTAAATAATTGCGCATCCTAGCTGGTTAAAACGCTCGATAACTGCGTTACAATTTTTGATTGCTTACCCTAAAGCCGCTCCCTATTCAAAACATCCCCTAAATTCGTGTTCAATTAACCAATAATTAAGCTGAGCAATGTATCCGAGGTGTTGTGATTTAAAGGAAAATCAGCTCCGGAAAAACCTTGGATGCAGGCGATAAATTCTGTAGTAGGCTCTCATTGAATGTGTACAGTAAAAGCATCGTGAAATCTTAAAGGCTAGTTAGTTGCCCATCTAGCGCGCTGGTGCTAACATTTGTGTGTACAGTGCTTTTCAAGGAACTACTCATGGATGCTAGAATCCAATTTCGTGTTGATGACGAAACAAAACGCCTAGCTCAGCAATTGGCTGAGAGCCAAGGTCGCACTCTTAGTGATGCTTGCCGTGAACTGACAGAACAAATGGCAGAGCATCAAAGAAAGACACTATCTCATGATGCTTGGTTAACAGAACAAGTAAAACTTGCTTTTGAAAAGTATGACTCTGGCAAAGCGGTGTTTATTGACAATGATTCAGCCAAATCTCGAATGGAAGCCCGTAAAGCGAGGATTCGTAGCCGAGGTCAACAATGATTTTATGGGAAGAAGAGTCACTTAATGATCGAGAGAAGATCTTTGAATTCCTCTACGACTTTAATCCAGAGGTAGCTGAAAGAACCGATAATATTATTGAAGCCAAAGTCGAAAACTTGCTTGAGCAACCTTTAATGGGAGCGCAACGTGAAGGCGCTCGAGGCAGACTACTCATTATTTCTGAAGTTTCGATGATTGTTTCATATTGGGTTGAAGGTTCAATTATCCGTATTATGCGAGTTCTACATCAGAAGCAAAAATTCCCTACAGACTAATGTGATGTGAAAAATACAGGACACCCAAGTATTTGGCAGTCTCTAAATCGGTACCTAGGCTTACTTTATCAATTTAGATTTCGCTCACTGGTGGTCAGGATGACTCAAGCATGTTCAACTCAAGTTTCCCTTCAAGATACGGCGTACTATCATGGAAAGCGATTGGCTTATGCGGAGAGGCGCTTTTGTGGCTTTTGCTTTAGCTTCCATTCCCAAACTTGCTATACTTCCATCTGTATTTAATCATGTCAGATTATTCATCAGTCCGTTAAATTCGTGGAGGTGGGATGAAAGAGCAAGTTAAAAAACTCATTGAAGAGATCAATAGAATTCACAAAGAGTTTTCTGAGTCTTGTTTTGATAAAGGGGTGTTTGAGCAAGTGAAGCTATCTAGGACAATCTCGAACGTTCCTGCCTCTCATATCTATAAATACCGCTTAGTGCTTCATGAAAGTATCAATGACTATCTCATGACCTCCCATATTGAGTTGAAATACTTTTATCGAGTAAAAACAAGAGAAAGTATCGACGATAAAATTGCGCGTTATAGTGAGCGCGACAATCAGTATCCGGTGAACAATTGGCTCAATGATATTTTTGGGGCAAGGATTATATTAACCAAGTCCGAGATCGCAGAAGTGATGGAAGAGCTGGATAACTGGCAAGATGAACTTGGTTTGAAAAACTGGTATTTGCGCGATAAGCAAGGCTATAAAGGACTTCACATCTATTTTAAAAATAGAAGTAACTTTTACTTTCCGTGGGAACTTCAAATTTGGGATAAAGAAGATTTGAGGTCGAATGTCGAAAACCATGAGAAGTTTAAGCGAAGCTTTATTTAAGGTTCATCACGGATACACAACAACAGCCATGTGTTGTAAGCGTCTTTAAATCGACTCATTCAATCCTTTCAATAAACGTCGTAGCCTTTAACTTTGATCGTTAAAGGTACTCGTAAATGTCTCAGCATCGATCTCAACAAGAATGGCTACGCCTTGAAGCGGGGCATGCTCTCTTCATGTGCCTCGGAATGTGACTCCTCAGTGGTTCGGTCTTCTATTGAAGGAGCTTGCTGTTGTATGAAAATTTTCCTTGATACCTCTGCTATCGATCTTCACAAAGCCCCTTTCATGTGGACTTGGTGGTGAAAGCGAAGGTGAGCTCACCGGAGCTATTGGCGTATATCGAGCGTTACATGCCAGTAATCAGAAAGTCAATAGCAGCAATGATTTCGTTTCTAAATGTACTCAATTCATTGACTGGATCACGTAAGATCTTAGTTGGCACACTTGCCATTTGGTGAGTGAGGAGCACGAAGTCACCTTCATCAATATGGATTACTGGGCATAGGTGAGTAGGGGCTTTCTTTTCTAACATTTCAACTGGTGTTAATGGGATCACCAGTCGGGTATTTAGCGTATCAAGCATTTCACTTTGAACATCAACAAAGTATGGATAAGCGGTAGCAGTGCTTTTATCGTTATTTTGGTATAGTGAAAACTGTGACATTAGAATATTCTGTAAGAATCGGAAAACAGACTGTGGTTTTCGGTTAGTTCGTTGCAAGCACTGATAGCATCTGCATTCTGCTCCAACCACTCAGTTTTACGGCGTTGGCTAACTTCTTTTTCAAGCGCTTTTTCCATTGTTGCTGAGAGGTTTATATTCAGGCGCTTAGCTTCAGCGAGTAATTCGCTATTTAAGCTTAAGTTTGCAGCTTTTTTAGGCGCTTGCGTGCTATATGCGTTTCTCATGATAATTACCTATGCGTATTTAATGTGCGCATTAAGTATAGGTACATGAAAGGCATATAACAAGCGGGTATGAATCACATGGCTATTGTTTGTAGTGGCATAGTTAATTTGGCCACCTGATTAAGAGGTGATGTATGATCATCTCGAGACTAAAACAGGTGACATTATGACTAAGCGTGAAAGACGCACTTTCTGAGTTTAAACTTGAATGAAAAATACGGGACACCCATGTTATCGGTATTCCCGTGTTATCAGGAGCGCTAGTCTTGCCACTGCCAAGGCACTTGCCTGTACTGATATCGGTTGAGCTGAAACACTGCCTGTTATGCGGCTTATCGATAATGACGGTCTTCTCGCCATAACAAATATCACTGCGTGGATCTTGGCAATGTTCATACAAAGCAAAAGATAACGCTTGGCACCATTGAAGGTGTTTTTCCCACACCATCGATCTATCCAAATGCCCATCCGTTTGTTTAAGTGCGCAGTAGTACTTCGCTAAAGTCAGCCCAGGGGACTGAGCGTGTAATCGAACATCGTGAAACATAACCATGCCAGAGGTCATCATACTGTCGGCGTACTTATCGAGTACCAATTGCAACGTTGGATCTTCCATAAAACGCTCATAACATTGCTTGGCTATCGCTTCTAAACGGCGTTGTTCGTTCAATGAACTTAACGCCATTTCTTGTTTGTTGCCGATGAGTGTATAAACCGAAGGCAGTTCAGAGCCTAATGCAAAGGCGCACAGTTGATCATTATCCGTTAGGTTTTGATGGAAGTATTGAGCGCGGTTAAAGGTCAGTATCATCATGCCGCGCCTCCTAACATCATATCGTTAAACGCGTTTCCGTCTTGTCTGGAAGCATTGGCGACATAAGGGGCGTACACCTCAAACAGCAATTTGGTATCGCTGTGTCCGAGTTTGTGTGAGATATAGAGCGGATTCTCATGCGCGGCAATGTGCAGGACCGCAGCCGTATGGCGCGTTTCGTAAGCGCGACGTGGTTTCAGGCCTGCTTTTTTCAACGTTGGGTGCCAAACATGCTTGCTGATGTAATGCGTATCTAACCCTTGTCCTGTTTTAGAGGGAAACACAAATGGGCTGCACTCATCTCTCATTTCCCACTGACGTTTTAACGCCGCGAACAAGGTGTCGCACATCTGCAAATCACGACGTGACTTCGGCGTCTTCACATCACAAATTTCCCCATTCACATAATTTTGTCTCACGCGAATCAAGCGATGGTCAAAATCAATGTGCTCCCAATACAGGCCATGCACTTCACAACTTCGCATGCCCGTCCAAAATCGCAGTAAAAAATAATCATGCCACTGCTCATCACAGCATTCTAAGAAAGTACGGACTTCATCCATGGTCAGCGGTTTCGAATCCGCTTTTTCCTCTTTCAGGGATTTGTAGCGTCGAAATGGGTAATCAAAGTGATGCTCTTCGGCGGCGAGGCTCAGAATGGCAATCAGCGGCCATAAAATATTATTGATGCGCTTGTTGGTGAGTTGTCGCTCGCCATTGGCCTTACGAGCTTCTTGCAGCGTCTGACGAAAAAACTCCACTTGAGACAGTGATACCTCAGAAACGAGCGTATTACCAAAGTGCGGAATGAGGTAGTGTTCCAGCGTGTTTTTGACCACACCTTGGTAGCTGCTTTTCCAATTGCCTTTTTGACGCTCATACCACTGAATCGCAAAGTCATTAAAAAACGGGTACAGGTGGTCGGGGTACTTCTCGCGCTGTAAGCGTTCAAACAAGGCCACTTTTTTACTGTGTGGAAAGTAATCACGGTATTGAAACGTGCCAAGGTCAATCTCGGCGTTCATTTGCTTGAGTGTGGCTTGAGCAAGCCTGACATTTTTGGGCGTGGCCATTTGTTTGGTGCCTTCGCGAAAGCGTTGGCCGTACAAATGAAGATCGAACTGAATGCGCCCATTAGGACGGATGCGAAGGTGAGCCATAGCGGCCTCCATTGATATCAGATCTTAAATAGATCTGTCCCTCACCAATGGAATTCGCTAGAATCGAGCCATCGGCTGGGTTGCTTTAAGGTGCGCAGCCGGTACGGGGTAGGAAGGTTGCCGCCTTCCTATCCCAACTGCATATTGTGTGTGGCGTTGTGACGCAAGGTCATCATCTGCCAACGTATTTCACGGTATCTTCCGAATCTCAAAACGCGTCTTCACGCCCATTTCTTCCGATAGCCTATAAAACGTTCAATATTGACTCTAGTAGTTTACTGGATCGATGTCCAGTGCTTTTGGTGGTTTTTTCATCAAAAATGATGGTTCATTGGTGCGCCGCTGATGTGTCATCAAACCCAAACCTGTCAGCTTGTTCTCCGTCTTTGTGGAATTGCATCAGAATTCACTGTAGTTTGTATCACTCTGTCTCGTTACTGTTTAATAGAGAAATGAGTAAACTCGGCGATGAGGGAATTAACCCCGTTTTCATACCAAAAGGTTTGAATACTTTGTTTAGAACCTCGGTGTTGTAGCTACCTCTATCATTCTCAATATCTGAGAGTGTTTTTCTTGAGACATCGACGAGTTTTGCAAAAACATCCTGTTTTAGGCCTAGTATGTTCACTCGCAGTGTTCTAAGGGCTTGGCCTTGTGTGAGCCCACCAAGCAAGAGTTGTTTGATAATATCGTCCATAGCCGTTTTACGATCAGATGCCCTGATCGCTTTTGAGTTCTTAGATACCTTCTGTTTTGCTTGAGTATTTGGTTGTAATTTACTCTTTCCCGAGTGTGTTGGTTGATGGGAAGCTATTGACTTTGGCTGTTCTCGGCTTGCTCTTAGGCGAGCTACGGTCTCATGTACAGTCTCTTTATTTGATCGGCTACTCTTACTCATGCTAGCCCCCATTTTGTCAATTTTTCAGATATATGATTAAACCCAATTGCTGGCATCTCCAAGATTTGTTTTGGTACACCTTGTTCTTCCAGTCTCTTTTTAAGGTCAAGGCATTTAGCGGCTGTATCTCTTAGTTCTTCAAGAAGGACGGCTGTTGGTACTAGATCTGACAGGGATTCAGCTATTCCTATAAAATCATAGGTTCCGCCGACTTCGAGTGGTGCTTGCCATTTTGTGCTTCTTGGAATGCCCTCGGGATCGGCTTTCATTGGTGCAAAGTCGTATATAGGAGCCAGCTTAATAAAACCGTCCCCTCTCAGGAAGGAAGTATTTCTTCCGTGGTTGTCACTATTCCCAAACAAGATATTGAGTAAATCTCGCTTTACCCACTCAACGACGAACTCCTGGGGGTCGAAAGCATACCCTTGATGTTGAACCATGTGGCTTTGGGTCATCTTTTCTATGAGGCTTCTGATAGTGGCTTCGTGGTTGAGAGTGACTCCTGCACCTTTATTTAGCATGGAGTATACGGATTCCATACCGAATTTTTCCACCTGTTCCTTATTGATTTGAATATCAAATCTAGGTAGCCATAACGAAGGGTAATTAAGACCTTCTTCTAAGCGCATGCCTTGTATTGGAATCGTATCAAAACCCATTTCAGTAAGTGCATGATAGTAATAGAACTCAGCTCTTAGAATATTACAGTCGACGGTGCTTCTCGAACCTCTGGGGTATTTTACCAGGTAGTGTAAATCGTGATTGCTAGGGTCATCTTGATAGGGATCTATCCATATTTTTTCGTCGCCAGTGTGAGGGGTTATCTCGCTACGTAGGAGTAATTTAGGGGCCTCTCCTCCCGCGCCCGTCGCTCCACCTGCCGCTGCGCCTCTTTGCTGTGCATAGTCGAGGAAATCACCCGCTCGGTTCTTAACATCCTCAACAGAGAAATAGAGGTTGTCTGATATTTCGTAACGCTCAGGAAGAGACTCTTTCACCCGTAAATTGCCGATAGGCGACATCGTCCCAAACTTAAGTAAAACAAAGTCTTGTTCATCGAAGCTTAGATCCTCAATATCTAAGTGCTTGACCCAGTACCTTCTACTAGCACCACTTGGCATTATGTCGTCTAGGAATCTTAACCAACCAGGTTTTCCCATATCATCAAAGAAAAAAGAAACAGGGTGATTGATCGAAACTGCATGCAAATCGTCTTTATCATGATGATAGAGAGCATAATCACTGAGATAATTGAGTTCAGAAATTTGGAAGTTATGCTGAGCACTCTTAGGGAATGAGATGAGAGCAACATCGAGCCATTCACCTTTGATAAAAGCTTGTACTGTTAATTCTTCCATTGGCTGCACCTCACTTGTATTTTATGTGTAAAATAATACGCAATAATGCTGTTTTTTTCAAATTGTGAGTAAATAGATACTCATGAAGAGGCGAAGTGGCACAACTGTCTCACAAGACTGCGCAATCAAGAAAGCAGCCTTGCTGGCTTGACCGTGAGTCTAACTTTCGTTGACAAAAACCACGCTGTGATTGTTGAGACGTTGAAATCCAATATGATGAAAAACCGCAAACTGGCGAAACACATAGCGGATGCCTCGTGGCATAGCTTTGTCGTTAAATTGGAGTACAAGCTGCAAAGAAAAAGGTAAGCACTTAGTGAAGCTGCGTAAGTCTCGATACTATCGAGCAATGGCTAACGAAAGAAGCATCGCCCGATAGGCGGTGAGCAGTCACAAAAAGTATTTTAAATTCTTAAGCGCTTAGAGCTCAGTGATGTGAGACAGAGTTTCCGGATGACGCTGAACCAATTTTAGAAGAGTTACCGCTTGTCCATTTGGTGCGCTACGCCCTTGTTCCCAGTTTTCTAGTGTACGAGATGATGTATGCAGCAAACGCGCAAACACACCACGCGACATATTAAACTGTTCACGAATACTCACGATTTCATCAGGTGAAATATCTAGTTCGCGGATATCTTTAACATGATGAGTTTTAAGAGTTAGTTTGCCCTTGGAATACTCTTGAGCCTCAATAAGAGCTGAACTTAACTCTGTAAATAGATCACGATTGCTCATTACGCCACGCCTCCATAAAAGCCTTTAGTTGTTTCTTTTGGTCTGCGGTTAAATCGGACATTTCATTCTTGCCATAAATTGTCAGTAAGTAGAACCGACGCTTTTCATCGAGGAAGTAATAGATAATACGAGACCCGCCACGCTTGCCCTTACTTGCAACTCGAATCTTTCGCAAACCACCTGTACCCTGAATCACGTCCCCCTGTTTTGGATTAGACATTAACTCAGCTTGAAAAAGCCTAAACTCATCATCACTTAGATATTCATTACGATACTTTTCAAATATGGTTGATTCGACAAATATACTTTTCATTCGCAAAGTATACGCAAGTAACGTACAGATGGCGAAGCTATACGTGATTAACGTAGTTGTGACTTTTAAGGCAATGGATCTGATCTTAGACATGTTGATTGTAGAATCACTACTTATCGGCATCGGTCTTGTTATCAAGCCTTCCCTACGCGACGTCTGAGCACTTACTGACTCTCATTAATGGCATTACACGTCATCAAATCCAAACAGATCGTTTTGTTCAGGCTTATCACTTGAGAGCTGTGAGATATCGATGATCCGTTTTAGCTCAGGCAAGAGTGGCAAAGCACGCTCCAAAGGCACACTGTAATAAGGGTGCTTCCCATCTTCGTCATTGTGAAACCCCAATTTGAGTTCACCTTGCGCGCTGCGCAGCACCGTCATCTTGACTTGATCAGCCGATGTGATGTCTTTGATACGTACATTTGATAAGGCGTTGAGGTTGACGCTATACAGTTGCTCTTGTGAAGTAATGATACTCTTGGTCGTGAGTGCCATTAAGGCGCCAACTTTGGGTGCTAAGCTCGCGAAATACATACTCTCAGGGGTGAGGTAAAGTAAGGCTTGGTTGGTTTTTTTAATCTCTTCGATTTTTTGAAAATTGTCCCTTTCGGCTTTAAATTCATGAACATCAATCACCACTTTGGCTTCTAACTCAAAGTGTTGCTGCTGTCTTTCTCGGTAGGCGCGCAAGGGCGCCAGGGAGTGGCAATACACCTGCTCTCCATCGCTAAACATCGCTTGCTCATCATCGATATAGACAGACAAGGTCTCGCTTTGTGTTGTTTGCGCGATCGATTCCAGTGAGTGCTTGGCCTCTGGAGTCAGGGCCATATCGATGTCGATGTTCATACCCTTAGGAAGCGCGAAAGGAATGATGTCGTTGTCTCGCTCTATTTGAACGCGGTTGCTGTCTTTGTTGACCTCAAACACTGAGAAAGGGGTGCAGGTATTGGCCAGTTGACATATCGCCAGCGCTTGCTTGGTCTCAATAATTTGCTTGGGGTGCGTCATGACGCTATCAAAGAAGGCCAGATGATGTTCACAAGCGGGCTGCGCGAGGGCGTAGCGAAAGGAGTTCAGTTCGGTTCGCCCTTCCAGCACGACGCCGTCTTGTTGGTTGTCATGACGGAGCTGCAATGAAATCGTTTCTTTTTGGTCGATATGATTGGTTTGGCACAGCCATAGGTTGGCAAAAGCGGTGGCGCTAAACGAGAAAGCGGCGTTGTCCAATGTGCAATCCGACGCTCTGTCCAACGTGGTCATGATGAGCTTCTCCGTCGCGCCGCCAATGAGGTGAAGCGATTTATCAGTGACAATGAAGGTGACAAAGGGATGCTCGCTGCCTTTTTTGATGCCGCTAACCAGCTCGGTAATGCGTGCGTGTACTTCTGGTTGAAAGTTCAATGTGTTCATAATGTGTGTCCTTTTGGCTGTGAGGCGTTAAGTATCATGGTGTTCCACCAGGTTTGAAATTGCTCAAGAAGAAGTGGATCGGTGACCTCTAACTCCAACGCTATCTTGAGTTGAGTGCGACCGGTGGGGATGATGATTTTATTCGCGGTGTCTTTTGCTGTGAGTAAAGCCGCCTGTATAAAGTCCCATTTTTTACTGTCGAGACGTTTTCGGTTTTGATGCAGCGTGATATGACAATGGTATTTGAGCGGTGATTGCTTGAGGGTGTGGAGCGCTTTTTCCACCTTTTGGTTGCATGGGCTAAGAAAATACAATTGCTTGCCATTGATCATTCCCTCGTCATTGCTTTGCGGCGGTTTCTTTTCGAGGTGTAGCTCGCCAAGGGGACGTAGCGGCTTTATTCCATTCAATGCCTTGGTATTGCCCAAAGGCGCGCCATGCGTCACTCACCATGGAAAAAGCCAAAGGCGTTTCTTTTAAGCGTTTGATTTGCTCTCGAGTTTCCCACTGAAAACGATAAGGGCGGGTTTGGGTTCCACTTGAGACGCCTTTTGTCCAAAGTCCAATCCACTCGTTGTCGTTTGACTCCGCCTCTTGAAGCTGTTCTTTATCACCATTTGGTTTGCGCTTGCTGCCCAAACGTTGGCTCAGAGCCTCCGTCAGCTGTGCATGAGTAAAGCTCGGCAGGTGGCGCTGCTTTTCAGAGGATGAAAGCTCGGCGTATTGAGGGCTGAGCCTCATCAGAAGACGAGTGATATCATTGGAACCTGGCTTCATTCCCCAGAGGTATCTCAGCTCGGCATGTGTGTATTCTCGCTGTTGAGGGAGAAAGGCAGGCGCGACCCATTCCATACCATGCAGGTAATGCAGTCGAGTTGTCGCATAGTGTTGATGGCCCAGCATTCGACCGATTTCATCAAACAGCAGCATATTGTTTAACTCTGAAAATGAACGCCCTTGCAACCAGTATTGAAATCGCTGCTCAACAACGGATGTTGAGAAGAGAGACGCGGTGACGGGTTGATGCGTTTTATGCCAAGCCTTTGGCGCCGCACCGTTAGCAAGGCAAAGTGCTTGTTGATAGAGCAGCTTGGCGCCGCTGTGACGAAGGTGATGAAAGCGCGCTTTTTTACCGTGTAATTGTTTGAGCACTTTCGTGATAGGCAAAAGGTAGTGGCGCGCTCGTAAATGGATGGACTCGTCTTCAAAGCCAATGAATGGCTCGCTAGGAGGGCGGTTGGCTTTGAACGCCAGTAATAACCGTATTAATTTGGCGCCGATTTCGGGCATCACAACCTGAACCGTGCGCGTGTCTCCGCTTTTTGTTTTGCCTTCCTCTGTATTGGTAATGTAGATCGCAAATAACTGACCTTTTTCGTGGGTGCATCGAATATCTTGAAGGCGCAGGCGTAAGAGTTCCCCGCGTCGAAGGGCGCCGTAATAACTCAATAACGCGCTGACACTCGCAAACAACGCCTGCATCGGGGACAGGCTGTGCGTTAATAACTGAGTGACCAGGTGGTGCACCTCTTCAGCGCTAAGAGAAAGGGCATCAATTTTTAGGCTTTGGGTCGGTTTGATGAAGGTCGAGAGATCTAAGTGCTCAGTGATGGATTGCTGAGTAAGAAAACGGAAGAATTGATACAGAGTCCATTTTTCCATTGTCTCGTCTTGGATGAGGCGGTATCGATCTTTGGCCCATTGTTGCAGGGCTTCTCTGTCATTGGCGATCGAGAGAGGGAGTGGGGTCGTCGACAGTTCATTTTTAAAACTGGTGTAGCGCAGCAAGGTGGCGGGGCTGAGGGTGTTTTTTTTCACACCGCCAAATTGCTTCAGTTCTTGCACATAATCAAACAATAAGCGGGGCAACAGGTTGTCTGCTTGCCACTCGGGTTGAGTGGGCGCGGCTTGGTGGGGCGTATTGAGCGACTTGATGAGCATGGCGTGAGGCCAGCGATGAAACGGAGTCTCTTGGTTTGGGGCTCGGGAGGGTATCTTCGCAAACGGTGGCGGCTGATAAATATCTTGCGCTGTGGCTACGCGCGATGAGGCCGCCTCTTGTGGTAACGCACTTACATGGCGCATGGGCTCAGAGAAATCTTTTAATATTTCAGGGGGGATGGCGAAGCGATGGAGCCATAAGGTTTGGACAGATTGTTGCCATTGATGAGGGGTAAGCGCTTTGCGCTGCGCAGAGGGATAAAAATCATCGAGTGAGTTGAGCAATCGGTTAAGTGTCACTCTTGGGTTGCCCGGCTCTTGTCGGCACTGCCAGTCATAGAAGGCGCGGGCAGCAAGCGGTGATACGGCGTAGCGCGTAAAACTGACGGGTTCGGTATCATCAAAATACGACAGGTTAACAGGGTGCGTGATGGTTAGGGTGAGTTGATCGCCAATGCGCTCCAGCGGGGTGGGATCATTGAGTCTTTCACACCAAGCGTTGAGCGGCAGAGGCGCCACTTCTCTCATCAAGGTCAACACGGTCCATGCCAAGTTTGGGGCTCCTCTTTGCTTGATACGGTGCTGGCTCTCTTGTTGGTAGTGCATAGAGATAGCATGAGCCCTTGCACTTTGTTGATACAGCGAGACCAACCACAAGTGTTCATGATCGTTAAATTGTTGCACCTTTACCGGTGGTAAGACCCAGCCACACACCTGGTTTAGGTAGTAAAGCGTCTCATCACGCGCCCGTTTTAAGGCTCTTTGCCGGCCTGTTGGGATACCTGAAATGGCTCGGTTTATCGAGGCCATTTGTGACTCGGTCAATTGGCGTTCATGCTCACTTTCTTGGCCCCTCTCTTGGGAAAGCAGCGTTAAGAAGGCCTCGAAGGTGTCAACTTCAGTGCACGCTATCGACTGCTGTTGATAGAAGTGATGGATGTGTTTTGCGGTGTGGCTTTGACGGTTCATAAGGCACGGTCCTTTTTTGAAGGGCAGGGCGTAATGGCAGAGAGCTGCAGCCGCGATGGCCAGTGGTTCAAATGCGCAATCAATGTTTGGTTGCAAGCTTGAAAAGCATAAGCGCTGCCAAGGTGTTCACCCAGTTCGCTGTGGCCCATCAGTACATCAATTTGTTGGGTGGTTAAGCGTGGGTGAGTGGCCATCAAGGCGTGTTGGGCAAAGCTGTGACGAAGCTGGTAAGGGACGACTTTTTCTTCGGGGGCCCCCAGCCTTTGTTGAAAGCAATGCTGCCACTGTGCATGCATAAACAACCTCAAGGTTTTTGCGGTGAGGGGAACGGCGGCGTTGTTCTCATCAATCAAGTACCACAGGGTCGTCATGGCAGAGGCGTCATTGGGCGCTAACGTTTGGAGCACGTGCGCTTGAAGTTTAAGGTAAGACTCAATCGCTTGTCGTAAGTAGTTCGGAATATCGATAAGGCGGTAGCGTCCCTTGTCTTTGATAAGGGCGCGTTGTAAATCAAAGCAGGCTTCCCGCTCTATCGAGATGTGGTGAGTAGGACGAGCGCCGGTAAGAAGGACAAATAACAACGCCAGCTCGTAGGTGCGCGCGTTGTAATACTCACGAAGCGCGTCTTGGGAGGCGTTTTTCTCTGGTGCCGTTGCCAGTTGTTGGCGAAGGTGACCAAAGAAGAGGCTCAGCTTGGGAATCGGTATCGCGCGCGTAGAGCCAATGGAAATGGGCGGTATTGGAATATAGGTTCGAGCGCCCTCGGTCAGTTCGAGAGTGAACGCCACGATCGCGCCTGCTTTTTTCAGGTAAGGGGGACGCTCGTTAAGTGTTGTAAAGACGGGAATAAGTGCGCCAGTGGTGGGAAGCCTGACATCACAAAAGGGTTTAATATGACGCTGGTTTATTTGGGGAATGAGTCTCTGCAAATAGCGGTTGTGCGCACAAAAAATCTCATAGCGAATTTGATCGCAGTTCAGCATTTGGTAACTCAGTGCACTGTGATGGTGGACTTTCTTGGCTGTGATGAGTTTTTGAGCTGGAAGTGAGAGATAAGGATCGCAATGTGCCATTCGCTCGATGTAGGAATACAAGAGGTCTTTTCGCAGCACAAGTTGGCTTCTCAGCGCCTCCGGCGTGCGTAGCTTTCTCTTTTTTAATCGCCAAAAGAGCTGTTTCTTTTGCATTTTAGTGAGGCGAAGCTCCGTGTCATGATGAGTGAGCCAATAGCTAAAGACGGCATTGAGCGCTTCTGGCATGGGTTGCCATAAATACACGGTTTCCTTTGCCAGGGCGCAAGGTATGGCATATTCGACCCATGAAACGCCACCTTCACGCACTCGGCGAAGGTGATGAAGCGCACAATCGACTCGCCCTGAGACCAACACCAGATCGGGAATATCCTGTTCTCTTTCGATGCCAGACAGATGGCCTGCGATCCATAAATACAGGAAGTAAATGTGATAAAGGTTGAGGGGCGTAGTGGGTTCAGTCAGCACGCCCGACGTCTTGGGTCTGAGTTCATGCAACACATTGGCGATGGCAAGGGCGACGTTATACGCATCGACGGGAACGCCGCCGGCATTGTTGGCTCGGTTGCGTTTTTTTTCATTTGATTGTCTACCCATAAGTAAAATCCTTTAGGCATGATAAAAGTAAGCCGAACGTACGCAATCCGATTATCCGAATGTCGTATGTTTCAGTGAGAAAATAGAGAGTTAAGTGTGATCAGGATGGAGCATGATCAAGTCTGCGCGTGAGGTTATCAGGTCCTTGATGGGCAATCCCATCTCAGCGCTGAGTAACAATCAGCAGCACTGCAACACAGCAATACAAGCGGTGTCGCCAGTTAGTGAGCGAGAGTATGAAGGTCTCGCGAGTGACACTGCATGACGCACAAAGAGGTGCGATCATGGTGCAGTTGAGTGTAAAGGGGACGGCCATTTCCCGTTATTTATAAGGCAGTACCTTAATGGCGAGGTTGAAGCGAGACCGCAATACTTATCTCGCTTAGTGCCAGAACATGACAATATTGAGTTTAAAGACAACCGTGTACGGCTGTTTTTATAAAGTTAGTCAATGAACAGGGGGGGCGTCAAGCTGTTAGGTGTGTTTTAGGCGTGATATCACATTGCATTGCATTTAATCTCATTGCATTTTAGGTGTACCCGCTTCCACTTGAGGGATTAAGGTCACCAGCATAAATCTTTTGGTGGTAGGGACGACCAACACGTTAAACGCCTATAAGAGATAATGTAAGCCGATTCTATTCTAATGGTAGAGCGATAGGAATTAACACTCCTTTAGAGGTGTAGTAGTTCAAGCAAGAGCTCTGATTACTGCTTGGGGATCTTTCGCAAGTACATTCAGTAACACTAAAGCAGGACCTCTTGGTGTTCTATCTCCACGCTCCCAGTGACGTAATGTACCTAGACTGATACCAAATGTAGATGCAAACTCAGTCTGAGTCATTGCTACATTATTACGCACCGCTTTAACGTCAACAGAGTCAAACTTGTGAACTGTAGCCTCTTTGTTTTCGCCATCTGCGAATTCAATGGCTTCCATTAGACCTTGCTGGATACTTTCAAATGCATTAGTCATGATTGCCTCCCGTAACTGTCTGCAAGTATTTTGGTTAGTTTATTAAGAACATTACATTCAGCTTTAGATAAGTTAGCTTTCTCGTTTTTGCCAAAGAGAGAAAGCATAAACAATGGTATTTCTTCACTATGGTAGTAATAGATAACTCTTACACCACCACTTTACCACTGCCCTCTTTTGCCCACCTGAGCTTACGAATTCCACCTGTCCCTTGCATTAACACACCGGCTTTCGGGTGCTCTGCTAGATAATTAATGATTTGCTTGTTCTCTTCCTCAAAAAGGAGCTTTTCAACTCGTTTCTTGTATTCGGGTAATTCAACGATTGTATGCATAAATGAAGTGTAAGCCAATGGATTACTTTTTTGCAAGTTTTGATTAAAACACATATCAACGCCGTATTCTTGCGAATCCCCGGTTCTGTCGCAAACTTGAGTCTTTAAGTTAAGGTTTGCTTAACGTTGAAAAGCGCTGATTCACTTTGCCAGTTGCGACTGATCTTATGAGTTCGTTTTGGTATCGTTTCTGTTAAGCTCAGAGGACAAAAGCAAAGGTTGTGAGCATCAAAGTGAGGATGAGATGAGCGATGTATTGAAGACAGTGAGTGAGACCGTCAATGATTTACACCAATCAGGCGCGATCGATGAAACGACGTTAAATCAATTTGAAGAGGTGTGTTCAAGACGCCCCGATGCCGCTGAAGAGAAGAAAATACAAGACGTGAAAGACAAGCCCTAGCGAAAATGCGCCGTTTTAAGGCGGCGGCTTTCGATACGTTAATGTGAGTAAAAGGTAAGCCTTCGTGTTAACGAGTCGGGCGGTCGTTATCCCGTTGCTTTTCACACCAAGCGATGATTTTATCGGCTTTTAATGTTGCCCAGCCTAGCAACAGCATCAATACGATCAACGCCCAGCCGGTGACATTGAGCCAAGAAGGAACCTTATCACTGACCGCGATAAAGGGAATCGTCATTAACAACGCACTGAGAATTGGGGCTAACATGATGCTGTCCTCTTGATGTAAGCGCCTATCACCAACGCTCGATTTTCACTGAAGGTTACCTGAGGGCCGACTAACCACCTAACAAAATGAGATTAGCATAGCGGCTTAACGGCGCAAGTTTTACCCCACACGAGTCTTTAGTTTTGATTTGCTTGTTGCTATTAGTTTATTCAACGTTGGGCCTATTAGATGAATGTCTTGGTAAAGTGGTTGAAGCAATCAAAGAAGCCGATGGCCAACTGCTTATCACTGCAGACCACGGTAACGCGGAAATGATGGTAAACCCAGAAACGGGCGGCATCCACACGGCGCACACTAACCTACCTGTACCACTTATCTACGTGGGTAGCAAAGACGTTGAGTTCAAAGAAGGCGGCAAGCTGTCTGACTTAGCACCAACGATGCTTTCTCTGTCTGGTATTGCTATCCCAGCAGAAATGTCAGGCGATATTTTAGTTAAGTAGTACTGTTTAAGATAAGCAGTGACTGTTTAAGTTAAGTAGATGTTTTTTAAATAAATAGCTACTTACTTTTCATCGAATACGAAAACGGCTGCACGCGAGTGTGGCCGTTTTTTGTATCTGGAATTTGAGTATAGATACGGGATGCGAGTAAACGGGATTCGAAGAGCTTAAGAGCAGATGGGTGGTATGGGTAAACGAGATGTGAAGAGCTTAAGGGCGGATCCGGGATTCGGGTAAGCGAGTATCGAAGAGCTTAAGGCAGGTATTGGGTGAGAAAAACATGCAGGATATACAGGTAGGGGAGAACAGAAGGACACGACCTTAAATAAAAGACGAAAAGAACGGCCTTGATAAATATCGAAAGAGTGACATTTCTTGGATGATTAGGTAGCTTAAGGCTCCTACTATACTTGTCTTTTACCTTATATTTAGGCTGTTTATATGAACTTAAACCCAGACCGTTGGAAGCAACGACTGCAAAACTTAATGAAAGCGCAGCAAAGGCTTAAGAGAGCGTGCTCACAAGATAGCTACAATGAGTTAGAGCTCGCTGGGTTAGTACAAACTTTTGAATTTTCTTTCGAACTTACATGGAAGACCCTTAAAGACTTACTTGAGTTTGAAGGGTTTGATGTGGCTTCGCCGAGGAGCGTTTTTCGTACGGCCTTAGAAGCTAAGCACCTATCTTCGGAGCAGTGTGAGATCATGCTTGAAGCACTCATAAAACGAAATTTATTGTCCCACACCTATGATGAGGAAAATGTCCTTGAAGCTCAGTCACTGATCTTAGAGTCATTTTCACCAGTGATAGGGCAAGTCACACTCTATTTAAAGCTTAAATGTGATCAAGAGGGTCAATGCGAACAAGAGGTTAAATGTGATCGATAGTTATTTGGTTAGCCCAGGCTCTGTCGGCCTTAAGCCTCATCAATATCAGCTGATTGAGGATGTTGTTTTGAACCATGCTTCAGTCATTCATGCCTGGGTGTTTGGTTCTAGAGCCCTTGGAACTTATAAAGATAACTCTGACATCGATATTGTTATCGAGGGGGACGGTATTTCGTTAAGTGTCGTCGCAGGCTTGCAAGATCGTTTAGAACAATCGTCACTTCCATTCAAGGTTGACTTGCTCGTTAAGCATAGAATTACATCGAATGAGCTACTTGCCCATATTGACACCTATGGGATTAAACTCAAATAATCGAGCGTATTTTTATTAGCGTATCGATGATGTTGATTATTGAACCGATTGTTTACGCTTTGCCAGTTTATCTCGAACCTGAGTACCTGAATTGACTCGGCCATGTTTTTTATCATCAATAGAAAACGATAATAGTTTCATTAGCGCTATAGCTTCTTCTCTATGCTTTCTATCGTCATAAGATTCAATCGTATAAGCGGGCTTACCATTTTGAGTAATGGTCATAGGTTCAGATAAATCGAGGTTGGCTGCGTGCTTTTTTAAGTAACCTATCGTTTCAGTGGACATTATCATTACCTCTTCATATGAAATTTTAAATATAGATTATATGTTGTCTGGTGATAATGGCGCTTCTTGATGGCGAAACGTTTATATTTTTGCTCTAGTGAGACAAATTATTGCGTTTTATCTATAACCGAACGTTCAAAATCCAACAACCACTCTTTGCGGTTCATGCCGCCGGTGTAGCCGGTTAATGTTCCATTTGCGCCGATGACTCTATGGCAGGGGACAACAATACTAAATGGGTTCTTGCCGTTCGCACCACCCACTGCTCTTACGGCTTTTGGGTTGTCCATTCTCTTTGCTTGCTCACCGTAACTGATGGTTTCGCCATAAGGAATGGTTGTTAAAGCCTGCCAAGCTGCTTTTTGAAAGTCAGTGCCTTTTATCGCTCTTAATGGCAAATCGAATTCTATTCGTTGACCTGCAAAGTACTCATCTAACTGTTTCGCTGCCAGTTGGCAAAGGTCATCTGAATTGCTAGTCATTCGCTCTTTATGATTTACATGGTCAATTTCAATAAGCGACACACCATTGCTCACAATGATCATCTTGCCAATTGGTGCGTCATAAAGCATTTTGTAAGTGGTGTCTTCCATGTCATCTTCCTTCTTTTAGTTTTTTCTTCTCTCAAGCTCTTCGAATCTCGATACCCGAATCTCTCATCTGCTCTTAAGTTGCTTGAAGTTTGATTCATGATGCGCAACGCGCTACACTCTCTGTATGATTAAAACATTCAAGCATAAAGGCCTCAAAAAGTTTTTTGAGACTGGCAGTAAAGCCGGTATTCAAGCTAAGCATGAGCGTAAACTTAGGATGCAGTTGGCAGCTATAGATACTGCAACCATTATTGATGATGTTGATCTACCTGGTTTTAAGCTTCACCCATTAAAAGGGGATAGAGATGGTATTTGGTCAATCACAGTAAATGGTAATTGGCGTATTACTTTCGAATTTATTGATGGTAATGCCTATATTTTGAATTATGAGGATTATCTCTAATGAGTATGCACAACCCTCCTCACCCAGGTGAGTTTATTTATGATCTATATATGGAACCGTTTAGTTATAGCTGTCGTTTTGTTGCAAAGCAGCTTGATGTATCACCTTCTACGCTGAATCGTGTTCTTAAAGGCCAAAGTGCCGTTTCTCCTGAAATGGCTTTACGTCTTTCTAAGTCACTGGGTAGAACCCCGGAGAGTTGGTTAACAATGCAGGATCACTATGATCTGTGGCAAGCAAAACAGAACGTTAATCTAGCGAAGGTAAATACGATCAACTTTGCTCTAGCGACATAAATATAACGAAGATGGACTAAGCGCTGCGCAGTCAGCGTTTGTCTTCCAGTTTTTGGTTTGTACTATCCCTCTTCGTATCCCGCATCTGCTTTAGCCCTCACACGAAGCGCAAAGCAATACCCTGAAACACCGCCGACAATGTTCCCCAAGGCTAAGCCTATAAACAACCCTTCGACACCATCAATTTGGCTGCCTATCCACGCAAAGGGCAAGGTAAAGACAAACAAACGCATGAAGCTCCATTGAAAGGCTTTGAGTGGTTGATGCATCGCATTCATCCCACTGATTAGCATCATCACAATACCTTGGAACCCATAGCTAAAGGGAACGACTAATAGGTAATGCCACAAAATGCCTCGTACGGATTCTTCTTGGGAGAACAGGGCGGCTAAAGGAATGCTCAGTGGCACCATCATCAAGAAAATCAAACCTTGGAACATCACAGCAAAACGCATACTGAGAAACAATGCCTTAAAGCTGCGTTGAGGGTTGTTTGCGCCCAAGTTCTGCGCCATGAAAGGCGTAAGGGCAGAGGTCAGAGACATCAACACAATGATAAGAATGGATTCAATACGCTGGGCAGCGCCATAAGCAGCAACGGCTTCGGTTCCTTGTTTGGCCAACATCATCATAATAATGGCACCCACTAATGGATTGAGTGCATTGGACAGCGCAGCAGGCGTGCCGATGGTCAGTATTTGATGCCAATCGCTAAGGATGTTTTTGATATTAGGTAAAGCCAGAAGCTTCTCTCGTTTAATCAAGATGTACAGCGAGCAACACAGAGCACCAAACCAACTGAAACCACTGGCAATTGCAGCACCTTGAATGCCTAATTCAGGAAAGGGGCCGTATCCAAAAATGAGCAAAGGGTCGAGAACGCCGTTGATTAACCCTGCCAGCATCATAATTTTAGCGGGCGTTTTGGTATCGCCACTGGCACGAATGGCACTGTTGCCTGCCATTGGGATAACTAATAGGGGAATGGTGACATACCAGATCAGCATGTACTCGGATATCAGAGGCAGTAACTCCGCTTCGGCACCCAATAAAGTAAATAAGGGTTCGAGTGAGATAATGCCAACGGCGGAAGCGCAACAGACGAGAAGCAGCGCGAGCAATAACCCATGGCAGGTAAATCTCGCCGCATTTTGCGCGCAGCCTTGACCGAGTAAGCGCCCAATACATGTCGAAAGGCCGATGCCGATCCCCATGGTGATGCAGTTAATCGCAAAGGTGATTGGGAAGGTAAAGCTCACCGCAGCAAGGGCTTGCGTACCGAGTAATGAGATAAAGAAAGTATCGACGAGGTTAAACATCAAGATCGCCACCATACCGAATATGGTCGGTATGGTCATGGTACGCAATGTACTCTCAATTGGGGCGGTTAATAGCCCGTGCTTATCTTGCATGCAAAACGCCGATAGAAACCAAAAGCGTAGGATAAACAGATGCGGGCGGGAAGGGAAGAAACGAGTTTTAAAAGCAGATGCGGGATGCGGGTAAACGAGTATCGAAGAGCTAAAAGCGGAGAAAAGAAAAGCGGCCTTCTTTTGCTTAACCCCCTGACATTTACACAGGATTATTCGCAGGGGCGTTTTTGCTTTTCGTATCTCGCATCCCGTTTACTCGCATCTGCTCTTACCTGTTCTTATCTGCCCCTTAGATCACAATTTTTATCTTTTCCCCCTTGGGTTCTTCCACATCGCCCCAACATATTGGGTAACCCCATGCCAATCGTGGCAACTATCAAATTAAATGGAAATTATCAGGAGATCCGACCGATGAATATCCGTCCTCTACACGACCGAGTTATCGTTGAGCGCCAAGAAGTTGAATCTAAATCTGCTGGTGGCATCGTTCTAACTGGTTCTGCCGCTGAAAAATCAACGCGCGGTACTATTCTAGCTGTTGGCAAAGGCCGCATTTTAGAAAATGGTTCAGTACAACCATTGGACGTTAAAGTTGGCGATACTGTTATCTTTTCTGAAGGCTACGGCACTAAAACTGAAAAGATCGACGGCAAAGAAGTTCTGATCATGTCTGAAAACGACATCATGGCGATCGTTGAGTAATCCGCGCCACACATTGAACTGATTTAATAAAGAATTTTAAAGGAAATTAAGATGGCTGCTAAAGACGTTAAATTTGGTAACGACGCACGTATTAAAATGCTAGAAGGTGTAAACGTTCTGGCTGACGCAGTAAAAGTAACGCTAGGTCCTAAAGGCCGTAACGTTGTTCTAGACAAATCATTTGGCGCACCAACGATCACTAAAGATGGTGTTTCAGTTGCACGTGAAATCGAACTTGAAGACAAGTTCCAAAACATGGGCGCACAAATGGTTAAAGAAGTGGCTTCGCAAGCGAATGACGCGGCGGGCGACGGAACAACGACAGCAACAGTATTGGCTCAGTCTATTATCGCTGAAGGCCTAAAAGCGGTTGCTGCTGGCATGAACCCAATGGATCTTAAGCGCGGCATCGACAAAGCGGTTATCGCGGCTGTTGAAGAGCTGAAGAACCTTTCTGTTCCTTGTTCAGACACGAAAGCTATCGCGCAAGTAGGTACTATCTCTGCGAACTCTGATTCGACAGTAGGTAACATCATTGCTGAAGCGATGGAAAAAGTAGGTCGTGATGGCGTTATCACAGTTGAAGAAGGTCAGGCTCTACAAGACGAGCTAGACGTAGTTGAAGGTATGCAGTTCGACCGCGGTTACCTATCTCCTTACTTCATCAACAACCAAGAAGCTGGTTCTGTTGATCTAGATAGCCCGTTCATTCTTCTTATCGACAAGAAAGTGTCTAACATCCGTGAACTTCTTCCGACTCTAGAAGCGGTTGCTAAGGCATCTCGTCCACTTCTTATCATCGCTGAAGATGTAGAAGGCGAAGCGCTAGCAACTCTTGTTGTGAACAACATGCGTGGCATCGTGAAAGTGGCTGCGGTTAAAGCACCTGGTTTCGGCGACCGTCGTAAATCTATGCTGCAAGACATCGCTATCTTAACGGGCGGCACGGTTATCTCTGAAGAGATCGGCTTAGACCTTGAGAAAGTAACGCTAGAAGACCTAGGTCAAGCTAAGCGTATTACGATCACTAAAGAAAACTCAACCATCATCGATGGTGCGGGTAATGAAGACATGATCAAAGGTCGTGTTTCTCAAATTCGTCAACAAATCGAAGATGCAACGTCTGACTACGACAAAGAGAAGCTTCAAGAGCGCGTAGCTAAGCTAGCTGGCGGTGTTGCAGTAATCAAAGTTGGCGCTGCGACTGAAGTTGAGATGAAAGAGAAGAAAGACCGCGTTGAAGATGCACTTCACGCAACTCGCGCTGCTGTTGAAGAAGGTGTGGTTGCTGGTGGTGGTGTTGCACTTATCCGCGCTGCGTCTAAAGTTGCTGGCCTTGAAGGCGACAACGAAGAGCAAAACGTAGGTATCCGCGTTGCACTACGTGCAATGGAAGCGCCTATCCGTCAAATCACGACCAATGCTGGTGATGAAGAATCTGTTGTTGCTAACAACGTTCGCGCTGGCGAAGGTAACTACGGTTACAACGCGGCTACTGGCGAATACGGTGACATGATTGCTATGGGTATCCTAGATCCAACTAAGGTAACTCGTTCTGCACTTCAGTTCGCTGCATCCGTTGCTGGTCTTATGATCACAACAGAAGCGATGATCACTGATAAGCCACAAGATTCTGGCCCTGCAATGCCTGATATGGGTGGCATGGGCGGTATGGGTGGTATGGGCGGCATGATGTAAAAATCATCCCCTGACTTGCTCCTATAAAGTCTGAAAAGCCCGGTAAATGTAGTGTTTACCGGGCTTTTTGATGTTTATCGTCTACCGCAACTTTTCTCTGATTGGCTCTCCAAAATGTTACTGGTGGCTCTAGGACGAGACAGCTCACTATAAGTTTCCCTTGATACAAGTAAATATGGTTTTTTTTTATTTGATCGTGTATAAGAAATTTTCAATATTGATAAGGGAATATCTATGAAAAAGTTATTGTGTGCTGTTGCACTGACGTTTGCTGCTTCTGCTCCAGCTTTTGCTGATCCAATCTTAGATGACATTAAAGATAGCGGAGAGCTAAAAGTCTGTTTCGATTCGGGTTATATGCCATTTGAAATGACGGCGAAAAATGGTCAATACGTTGGCTTTGATGTTGACTTAGGTAAACAGATGGCGCGAGCAATGGGCGTTAAATATGTACCGGTAAACACGGCTTGGGATGGTATTATTCCGACGCTTCTAACAGGCAAGTGTCATGTGATAATGGGTGGTATGACTATCACGCCAATGCGTAACATTCAGGTTAACTTCGCAGACCCTTATGTGGTGATTGGTCAATCCATACTTATGCAAACCAAATACGAAGGCAAGGTCGCAAGTTACCGTGACCTGAACAACCCTGATTTTGTTGTTGCAACTAAGCTGGGTACAACGGGTGAGCAAGCGATCAAGCGCTACCTACCAAAAGCAAAAGTAAACTTATATGAAACGCAATCCGAGGCGGTTCTAGAAGTGACTAACGGCAAGGTAGATGCCTTTATCTATGACTTGCCTTACAACTCTATTTATAATGCTGAGAATAAAGGGCAATTAGTTCACCTAGCTAAACCTTTCACTTATGAGCCCCTAGGTTGGGCTGTTCCTCAAGGCAACCCTGATACTCTCAATTTCTTGAATAACTACCTGCGCCAAATTAAGGGTGATGGTACGTATGACCGCATTTACAATAAGTGGTTTAACGACGATAAATGGCTAAAACAAATCTAATAATATTGTCTCGGTAAGGGCCACTTTATTTAGCTACGGCTCCTGGATTTTTCATATTTTTGAAAGATCCAGGTCTAAGTTGTCTTACCGATCTTGCATTTGTATTGATACTCCTCGTAGCCAATGAATGGTCATCTTAGCTTGTTAACACACTCGACACTCTCAACAATTTTGTTAGAATTTTCGATTGTAGAATGACTACTTATTGAATCGTTCGTTGGAAAGATCCGTCTTGTTCTCAAGCTTTTTTCTTACGTTATCTCTGCTCACTTACTTACTGTGCTTAATGGTGTTAACCGTTATCTAAATGAATTATCAGAAAACTATGCCAAATAATAATAACTCTCTATTTTGGAACGGCATTCTCGTTCTTATTTTACTATCAACCTGCGGACTCGTTTATCTATCAGGTAAGCAAATTGATTACAACTGGAACTGGGAGAGGGTGATTCCATATATTGCGACGGATGCTGCGTCTACTATTACCGCCCCCGAAGATGGTAGTATTGTCATGTCGGAAAACAATCATCTTGTATTAGAGAGCTTAAGTGGTGATGTGGTTGTCGATCTCAGGGCCTATCAATCTATCGAGGTTTATGAAGGCGATCTGATCTTTGAAGGGGATACCCTGGCAACCATAAAAGAATGGCGAAAGGGCCCATTGCTTGATGGTGTTATCACTACGATTAATATCTCGTTCTGGTCACTTATTATCGCTTTGGTATTAGGTCTTATTATCGGCCTGATGCGTATTTCGGCTAACCCTGCCGTTAAAAAATTATCTATCGTTTATATTGAGATCATTCGCGGTACGCCGCTGTTGGTCCAAATTTTTATTGTTTATTTTTTCATCGGTACCGTTCTAGATTTAGAGCGCTTTACCGCGGGTGTGATTGCACTTTCGATATTTACGGCGGCTTATGTTGCTGAGATTGTTCGTTCGGGTATTCAATCGATTCCAAAAGGACAAATGGAAGCAGCGCGCTCTCTAGGAATGAGTTACCCGAAAGCGATGATATACGTTATCTTGCCGCAAGCTTTTAAACAAACCTTACCTCCTTTGGCTGGGCAGTTCATTAATTTGATTAAAGATTCTTCTCTTGTCTCTGTTATCTCAATTACTGATTTGACCAAAGCAGGTCGTGAAGTCGTCAGTGGTAGCTTTGCACCATTCGAAGTGTGGTTCACGGTGGCTGCGCTGTATTTAATTTTAACCAGTGGGCTTTCATGGGCGATTCAAACACTTGAGAAGAAACTGGCCGCTAGCGACTAATTAGGGATTTATAGCTCATGGAACACATAATTGAAGCAACAAAAGTTAATAAGATTTATCCAAATGGCTGTCATGCGTTGAAAGATGTTTCCGTACAAGTTGAAAAAGGTGAGGTGATTGTCATTGTAGGGCCGTCGGGTTCGGGCAAATCCACATTTCTTAGAGCGCTCAACCAACTTGAAACGATCAACAGTGGTTCTATTATTGTTGACAGCGTAGATATGTATGCAAAATCTACGAACATCAACAAATTGCGTGAAGATGTAGGTATGGTTTTCCAAGGGTTTAACCTTTTCCCTCACAAGACCGCTTTGGGAAATGTAATGTTAGCTCCACTCAAGGTTTCTAACCGTAAATTGGAAGAGGTTGAAAGGGAAGCAAAATCAATTCTTCATAAAGTTGGCTTGTCGAACCGAATGGATAATTACCCCAATCATTTGTCTGGTGGTCAACAACAGCGTGTTGCCATCGCTCGAGCGCTAGCGATGAAACCAAGCATCATGTTGTTTGATGAGCCTACCTCGGCTCTTGATCCTGAAATGGTCGGTGAAGTGTTGGATGTGATGAAAGATCTCGCGAAAGATGGGATGACGATGGTTGTCGTGACTCACGAAATGGGGTTTGCCAAAGAGGTCGCAGACCGAGTGTTGTTCATGGAAAATGGTGAATTACTCGTCTCTGACAATCCGAAGAGCTTCTTCGATAACCCGACTAACTCAAGATTAAAGCAGTTTTTATCTAAGATGTTATAAAAAATAGATTTTTGGGTGGGTGTCAGGTAGATCAGAAGCAAGCCATCTCAAGCCAGAGATGCTGCTGGATTTGTTGAGTGACTAAAGAGTTAGCTGCTCTTAACCATTGCTCTTTATGATTTTGCGTCTTATATTCAACAGTACAGTTATGACATTGATCTAACATGGATAGCTGTTGAATACAGGATAATAAATGCTTGATTGAAAATGGATTAATCAAGTCAACAATAAGTCAGTGGAGACTCCCCAATGAAAAAATTACTTTCAGTACTTGCTGTGTCTGCAGCAGTAATGGCACCGGCGGCATTTGCTTCTTCGCCTGTTATGTTTTCAACGATCAACGGCTTCAATGCTCCGGATTCAGATGCGGTTGGCGGTGTGCGCTTGGCTTTGCTTCACGGACAAGTGAACGACGTTAAAGGTGTCGATCTTGCGGTTGTGGGTATGTCAGAAACACAAACCACGACGGGTGTGAACCTGGGTATTTTTGGTGCGCATAAAGTAAACCAAGAAATGACCGGTGCTTCTTTGGGTATATTCAACTGGAACCCAGGAAAAACAACGGGTCTTAACCTAGGTGCTGTGAACATCACTAATGATGTGAAAGGCGCGAACGTGAGCTTCGTCAACTACTCAGAAGGCAACACTATGGTTGATGTGGGTGCGGCGAACCTTTCAGAAGTGTCGACGGTTCAGGTTGGTATCTTCAACAAAACCAACAAAATCGAAGGCGTACAGATTGGTCTGATCAACTGTGCTGATAACGGTTTCTTCCCGTGCTTCCCGATTGTAAACTTTGCTAAATAAAGCGGTCGTTTAGCCTTTGGTTCTACTATTGGCTTAGCGTATTAGCTTTTTAATTAGCGCATTGCTTTTAGTTAGCGCATACGCGATTAAAGACTAAGTATATCAACGCCTAAACCCTTGTTTAGGCGTTATTATATTCAATTCTACGTCTACGATAAACTTCTCCAACCATCCAATAAGCATTCTGTTTTATATTTGCTATTGCAGTATTTTTACTTATAAGTACAATGTGCGATAAATTCCCAACGATGATTTATATGCTTTGATTAATCCCCATACCGTCGATTTTAAAAAGGCTTTTTTAAGTCTAACCGCCAGTTTTTTAGTAGTTTTGAGCTTGTTGCTCGTTGATTCAGCGGAAGAATCAGATAAACAGTATGGAATCGAAAACCAAGGCGTGACACGCTCTTTAGCGGAGCTCACACAGATCATTAATGCGCTTGAGTACAACATCACTGCGCTCTACCCACTGCATGGTGACACCTACGTATTCTCGCATGAGAAAAAGATCGAAGATGAAACGTGCTATTTCACCAGTGAAGAGCAACATGCCCCTCGCTTTGACTTTATGTTCTCTGGCCCTCGCGAGATGTGCGACCCGAAATCGGACCTTTATACCGAGGCGGGGAAGCGCCTGTTTATCGCGCCGACCATGGCTTATTTTGCCAATACCATAGAGACCATCTCTGCGATTTACTTCATTTCGAAAGAGAAGTTTATTATCTCTTCCCCCTCCGATATTGCCCAATATATGAAAGGCGATACGTTTGACTCTGTCGTAAATAGCCGACCATATTGGATTAATACGATTCGCTTTGGCTTAGCTCAAGGCCAAGATCAGGTAGTGTATACCGGTCAATACGATGATTACTTAACAGGTAAGAAAGTGGTGACCTTAACCAAAGGGATCTACGTTAATGGCGAGTTTAAAGGGGTATTGGGTGTCGATGGCTATGTCTCTAACCTCGTATCGAACCCTACCCATGGTTATAAAGTCACCAGTACTCGAGGCGCAAACAAGTACGGTTTTATGGACTTTACCTACTCCAAGCCTCTCTATGTTGATGACATTAACACCCAGTTATATCTGAGTATTGAAGAAGATAAGATCGAGCACTTTCTGCATGTATTGGCGATGGAGTGCGTATTTCGGTGATTGCGATCGCTCGTTTCGGTTTATTCCGATCACCTGATCCTACCGTTTTTCTCTCTTCTTATTTTTACTCTAAGTGATCGGATTGCGCCAGTTTTCTCATTGACTCACCTCCCAGTTCTATTCTATGACTATTGTGTACTAACCGATCCATTAGCGCGTCCGCGACGGTGGCGTTGCCGATCATGTTGTACCACTCCCTTACAGGTAACTGGCTGATGACGATTGTGCTGCTGTTTTGATAACGCTCTTCCAGCACTTCTAATAAGTGACCCGCATGCTCTTGAGTGAGTTTTTCCATCCCCCAGTCGTCGAGGATCAGTAAGGTTTTCTTAGCCAGCGATTGGAGTTGCTTTTGATAGCTACCATCCAGACGACCAGCGGTCAGGTCGTCAAGCAAGCGAGTTAATCGGTAGTACTTAACCGTTTGTTGTTGGTCACAGGCGCTGGTTGCCAGTGCGCAGGCAAGATACGTTTTGCCTGCGCCTGTTGGGCCTGTAACCAAGATGTTCTGGTGTTTGTATAGATAACTGCCCGTCAGAAGTTCGCTCATCTGTTTACGATTGAGGTTTCGTCCCTCCTTATAGATGAGTTGGCTCGGCTGCGCATCTACTCTCAGCTTGGCTTGTCGTTTTAAGCGTTGGATTTTGCTCTGATTGCGATTCAAGATCTCGCTTTCCAGAAGTAGGCTTAGCCTTTCCTCGAAGTCCAGTTCTGCGTAGGTGGTCAGTTGCTCTTGCTGCTGCTCTAATGCTTTCGCTACATGGCTCAAGCGTAGGGTTTTGAGTTGGTCGTTCAGTGCATTCATATCCTTTCTCCTAGTGATAACTGTTCGGGCCACGAACATTGCTATGAACAAGATTTGGCGTACTCGTGTTGTCTTTACTCAGTTGTCCTTCACGATTGTTTTTCAACAAATTGCTGATGAAGGTGTAATTGGATTTTGTCAGCATCAGCGCATCTTTACAGGCTTGCTCTAGGCGCGATTCGCCATAGGTTTTACTGAGGCTGAGCAAGCCAAGGCAGGAACGATAAGACTGCTCTGGATGAGGCTTGGAGTTCAGCATCTTATTGACGACTTCTCGTGTGGCTGGGCCGATATTGGCTCCCCAGCTAAGCAAGCGCCCTGGCGACCACTTCTGATGTTGATGGTTGCTTGGCATGTGCTCTGGTTGGGTGCTGTTTCCTCGCTCTCTTTGGCTACGTGGATGCTGGGCCACCAAGTTACCTTGATGGTAGATCTGCACCAGGCGATTAGAGGCTTCCAACTCGACATGGTGACCAACAAGTTGATGGGGAACCGAGTAGTAATGACGGCGATATTCGATGTGATAGTCAGGGCCAACTTTGGCTCGTTTAGTTTCGGTATACAGGTAACGCTGCCTAGGCAGTGGCTTTAATGCAGGTTTGTCGAGTTTATCGAACAGCGCTTGGCGGCTGGCGCCATACTGTTTCATCTCACGCTGATTTAACTCATTCATGAGTTCACGGATGGCGAGATTCAACTCTTTAAAAGTGTGGAAGGCTTGGTGTCGCAACCGCATCATGATCCAGCGTTCTACTAGGAGCACGGCATTCTCTGCCTTGGCTTTGTCTTTCGGTTTGTAGGGGCGAGCAGGCATCACGGCTGTTTGATAGTGATTAGCCAGCTTTTGATAGCTGTCGTTCAGTCTCGGCTCATAACGATTGGCTTTGGTGACTGCGCTGCGTAGGTTATCGGGAACTAAGAGTTGTGGTACGCCACCGAAGTGTTCGAACGCATTCGCATGCGCCTCTAACCAGTAGGGCTTCCCTTGGCTGGGGAAGGCTTCAACATAAGTGTAATTGGACGCGCCTAAAGTCGCGACGAACACCTCCGCTTCGCGCACTTCGCCTGTGTCAGGGTTGACCACCTGAAGCCGAGGCCCACAGTAATCGATAAACAGTTTATCACCTGCAACATGAAGCTGGCGCATGCTGCGTTTTTGGGTTTTGAACCAACGAGTGAAGTGCTCGCAGAACTGAGTGTAAGCGTAAGCTTGCTCTTGATATTGCTCATGATACTCCTGCCAGAGCAGCATCTTTGTCATACCTTTACGCCTGAGTTCGACTGCGTATTGAGTGAAGTCTGGCATAACTTTATCTCGACTGACTTTCTTGCCGTGATACAGCGTCTGTGTGAGATCTGCATCGCTGCAACTGTCGGGTAGAGGCCAACCAAGTTGGCTTTGTTTAAAGCGAGTAAGGAGTTCTGATACGGTGGACGGGCCGAGTTTAAGGCAAGAAGCGATACCACGATTTGAGAGACCGCAGTCGTATTTAAGGCGTAATACCTCTTTGATTTTGTTCATTGGAGTTCTCTTTTTGGCCATTGTCGCTTCCTTTCCTTCTTGTTTAAGAAGTAAAGAATAGCGAGCTATTGATTTAAAAGAGAAAAAGGAAGGATTTCGGCCATTACGATCGCGGTTTTCGCTATTCCGATCACCGATTTCGGAGTTTGACTAAAAGTGATCGGATAATCGCGGAATCAGTGATCGGTTTAAACCGAAATGGGTGATCGGATAATCCCGAAATGACTGATCGGAATGCTCCGAAATATGCAATGGAGAAGATTCAGCTTTCGATACTGTTGGTTTTGTATTTGCTCTCGGTTTTATGGCTATGGCGTTTTTATACAAGACAAGAACACCAGCGTTTGAATGACCTAGCAATGCGCGATCCATTAACGGGCTTACTGAATCGACGTGGCTTTGAAGCTCGATTACTGGCTCAGGATGAACAGCCGATTATTGGTGTTGGCGTGTTTGATATCGATGATTTCAAAGTGGTTAATGATCAGTATGGCCACAAAACGGGGGACGAGGTGATTTGCCATGTTGCTCAGTTGATGCTGAACAGCGTTAGGCAGCAAGATATCGTGGCACGGTTTGGTGGTGAAGAGTTTGTTGTCGCGATCACGGGTGAATCCTCAGAGCTGCTTTCATCGATCTTTGAACGAATTCAAAACGACATTAGCCTACAGAGTTATCGATGCCCAACAGGTGACAAGGTGAATATCTCAGTGTCTGGTGGCGCGACGCTCTACTCTCTGTATAAGTTCGACAGTGTCGGGCACTTGTGGGAAAACCAGAGTATTCGTTCGTCTGATGAGCAGCTCTATAAGGCCAAGGCTGCTGGTAAGAACCAGGTGTGTATTCAGGTGTATTAATTAGTTGGATACACAAAGGCCTAGTCGTGTGACTAGGTCTTTTTAATGTCTGTTTCAGGTTGAGGTTACTTCTTCACGCGGCCTTTTCTCATCCACTTCTGATGCACACCACGACGCAGGCTCTGGAAGCTGTTTTCCACTTTATCGACACCAAGCAGGATAACCAGCGCCATTAGCGTGATGATGACAGACTGAGAAAGGTGCCCTAAGGCAATCATCATCCCTAATGCAGCGAGTACCCAGATAATCGCTGCTGAAGTCACGCCATGAATCTTGCCATCCAATGTCATCATGACCCCTGCACCAAGGAATCCAACCCCCGTAATGATCTGACCAAGTACACGGGCCTGATCGAGCGTGTTAGGAGATAGGCTAATCGCCATGGTGAGAAAGAAATAGGTACCACTGATGATCAGAATCGATGTTCGGATTCCGACGGGTTTACCGCGTATTTGCCTTTCTATTCCGATTAAAGAACCACATAACATGCATGCAGCGAGGCCTGCCCAGCTAAAGGGGGCAAGGTTGAGAGTTTGTTCTATAAATTGTGACATATCACCCCTCCTAAAAATTTAGAATAGAGCCGAGTATGCTAATAATAGACCGGACGATCGAACAAAAAATTTTTGTCTTAACGACTGATAGAGGTGACTTAAAAGCTAGCAGCCGTTTGTCGTTAATTCAAAGCTAGGTGCAGAGGAAGAGGTTGCTTCGTTGTAAAGTAAGAAGCAGTCTTCCGAAGATTTCTTCTTACTTTTGGTCATGAAACGAATCCATGGTATTTCTTTAGAAGTATTATGGAAATACCATTCAGCAGGATCATTCGCATTAAATATGGAATCTGCGAAAGTACTTTCAATCAACAGACTCCAAGCATTTGCTGAGTCTGCCGCTGGGTACCCATATGCAAGTTCTATGTTGTCACCTTCGATTGTAATTTTAGCAGCGCTTAACTTTTCTAAACCTTGCTGAATTGCAATCGGGTAAACCATGTCAGCAGCACTTTGCATACCGCCTCTCAAACCTTGAAGGGCTGAAATTCGAGCATCACTCTGTAGATTGAGAAATTTCGACGCCGCAGTCACTGAAATAATGCCTAGAATCACGATCACCACAACCAGTTCGATAATGGTGAAGCCTTTCTGTTGAGTCTGTGATTGTGAGCGAGCGGGTAAGGCATTGGGGTTCATTGATACGACTTCTTTATTCAATATGTAGATCGAGTGGCGTCTTGCTGCTGCGTCCGCCAATTTCACGAGTTAACTTAGGTACGAGGTAGCCAGAAACCTCAGAGATTAATCCCTTAAAGTGACGCTTGGCTTCTTCATCAGAAATATAGAAATGAGCGGCGCCCTGAACTTTATCAAGTACATGCATATAGTAAGGTAAAACACCGGCGTCGAATAGCTTTTCGCTTAATTCTTTCAATGAGTTAGCGCTGTTATTTATACCTTTTAGCATCACTCCTTGATTGAGTAGAGTGGCCCCACTTTGCTTAAGCTTATGAAAGGCTTGCTTGAGTTCTAAGTTAATCTCGTTGGCATGATTAATATGGCTGACCATCACTACATTGAGGCGAGTTTGAGCTAACAGTTGGCACAGTTCATCCGTCACTCGAACTGGGATTACAACCGGTAATCGGCTATGAATTCGAACGGTTTTCACATGCGGGATCTGTTCGATGGCATTGATCAGCCATTCGAGTTCACTGTCCTTTGCCATCAACGGGTCGCCACCGGATAAGATAACTTCGTTTATCTCGGGATGTTGGGCTACATAGTCGAGGCTGGTTTGCCAAACAGACTTCGATCCCTTGTTATCTTGATAAGGGAAGTGACGGCGGAAGCAGTAACGGCAGTTAATCGCGCAGCCTCCTTTTACAATCATCAGTGCACGATTTTTATATTTGTGCAGCAACCCTGGGATCGCGTTTTCTTGCTCTTCTAGTGGATCGGCTGAATAGCCTTGATGAACCTCGAACTCTTCGTTGAGTGGTAACACCTGACGCAATAGAGGGTCGTGTGGGTTGCCTTTTTCCATTCGTTCGACAAAGCTAAGGGGTACCCTAAGTGCAAATAATTCACGAGCAGCGAAGCCTGCTTGCCACGGTGTTGGGTCTATTTCCAATGCCTCAAGCAGTTTTGACGGGTCAGAGATCGCATTCGATAGTTGTTTGAGCCAGTTTTGCTCAACAGATTCGACTTTTCGGGTTATGATATGCGGCATTGAAATTAACTCAAAGATGTGGAAGAGAAAATCATGGCGTCAGTAAGCACCAATGAATTCAAAGGCGGTTTAAAATTCATGTTAGATAATGAGCCTTGCGCAATTATCGACAATGAATACGTTAAGCCAGGTAAAGGCCAAGCGTTTAACCGTGTAAAACTTCGTAAACTGCTGTCAGGCAAAGTGTTAGAGAAAACATTCAAGTCAGGCGAAAGCTTCGAGCTTGCAGATGTTGTTGACGTTGAATTAGGCTACCTATACAACGATGGCGAATTCTACCACTTCATGAACAACGAAACATTTGAGCAAATCGCAGCAGACGTAAAAGCAGTCGCTGATTCAGCAAAATGGTTAGTTGAAAATGACGTTTGTACTCTAACGTTGTGGAATGATAACCCTATCACTGTTACTCCGCCAAACTTTGTTGAGATCCCAGTAACTGAAACTGATCCTGGCCTGAAAGGCGATACACAAGGTACTGGTGGTAAACCTGCGACTCTAGCAACAGGCGCGGTCGTTCGTGTACCTCTATTCATCGCTATCGGTGAAGTTGTTAAAGTTGATACTCGTACTGGCGAATACGTTGGTCGTGTGAAGTAATTTGATTGTGTCCACCTTGTTTAGGGTGGCTCAGTGAAATAGAAAAGGTCGCTTATGAGCGGCCTTTTTTGTATCTGGCGATCAGGAAAAGCAGAAGGGCAGATGCGCGTAAACGAGATGCGGGATACGAAGAGCTTGAAGAGCAAGAGCGAGTTAGAGGATAAGAGATTCGACAAGCAATAAAAAAGCAGAGCTGGATAACCTAGCTCTGCTTTCGCTTTTCTGCTTTTAAGCTCTTCGAATCTCGATTACTCGAATCCCGCATCTGCTCTTAACTGTTAGATCATAAAGATGAAGATAACAGACAACGCGCTGATTAGGCCTGCAACGAAGTAACAGCCCACTTTACCTGCAACGCCGACGTGGAACTTAAGGTCGTGCATGCCGTGGTGAAGACGGTGCATTGCGTGCCACATTGGCAATGCTAGCGTACCGATGATGAATAGAGCACCGATAATGCTGGTGGCGAATTCAGAAACACGCTCGTAGCTCATTGCATCTGCATCGATAATGCCCATAGGCACTAAGATACCCAGCACTAGAATCGTGATCGGAGTGATCATCGCGAACCAAGTACCGCCAGCGCCGAATAGGCCCCACCAGATTGGTTCATCAGAGCGCTTAGGATCGTGGTTAACAGGTTTCATTTTGTAATTTGTGTTCATAACGAAAGCTCCTTACACCACCATGAGAACGATTAAAGAAATAAATGCCACCGCTGCCCACTGGGTCAGTACGATGATTCTTTTATCTACCAATTTGCCTTTAAGGCGGATTGGCATTACTTGAGGCATCATGCTGAAGAAGGTCTGAGCGTGCAGTAAGCTGCCTAGCAGTGCCACGATGTTGATACCAACAACGACAGGGTTAGCCATAAAGCTCAACCAACCTTCCCACGCTTCAGGCCCTTTCACTAGCGAACCCAAACCGAAGGTTAGGAACAGAGTGAACAGAATCAAAGGCAGTACAGTCGCTTCACGTAGCATGTAGAAACGGTAGAACGGATGGTTGCTCCACCACGTTCTCTTCATTTCACGAACATAAGGTTTACGATTGCTCATATTACGCTTCCTCCGTCGCTTTAACCGGTTCGCCATCAGGTTTGAACATCGAGATAACGAAGTCCATTGAAGACTCAACTTTACCTTGGTTTACTGCAGCCGCTGGGTCTACTTTCTTCGGACAAACGTCAGAACAGTAACCTACAAACGTACAGCCCCAAGCGCCATTGTCGCCATTGATAAGCTTCATACGTTCAGCTTTACCATTGTCACGGCTATCTAGGTTGTAGCGGTGAGCAAGAGCAAGTGCCGCAGGGCCGATGAACTCAGGGTTTAGACCAAACTGAGGACACGCTGCGTAACACAAACCACAGTTGATGCAGCCAGCGAACTGTTTGTACTTCGCCATTTGCTCTGGAGTTTGGATGTTAGTGCCGTCTTCTGGCTTGCGGTCGTTACCAATGATGTAAGGTTTGATTGCTTCAAGGCGCTCGATGAACGGCGTCATGTCGACAATCAAATCTTTCTCGATTGGGAAGTTAGCCAAAGGCTCAATCTTGAAGCCATTCGGGTAGTCACGTAAGAAGCTTTTACATGCCAGTTTTGGCACGCCATCAACCATGATGCCGCAAGAACCACAAATCGCCATACGACAAGACCAACGGTAAGACAGGTCTTTATCTAGGTTATCTTTGATGTAACCAATCGCATCAAGTACTGACATGGTTTCATCAAACGGAACTTCAAAGGTTTGAAAGTGAGGTTCTGCATCGTGCTCAGGGTCATAACGCAGGATTTCAATTTTTTGGATTCGATTCGCTGACATTATGCTTGCTCCTCTTCGCTCTTCTTAGCATTCTCTTCTGCCGCTTTTTCAGCAGCAGCGGCTTTCTCAGCTGCTTCACCGTATAGACGAGCTTTAGGTTGAGATTTAGTAATCTTAACGCCGCTGTAGTCGATAGTTGGTGCTGCATCTTCGTTGTAGAAAGATAGAGAGTGTTTCAGGTAGTTCACATCGTCACGTTCTGTGCAGTTGTCGTCTAGACGTTGGTGTGCACCGCGAGATTCTTTACGAAGAATCGCTGAGTGAACCATTGCTTCAGCAACTTCAAGACCGTAGCCCACTTCGATAGCGTAAAGTAGGTCAGTGTTGAACACTTTGCCTTTGTCTTTAATGCTGATCTTCTTGTAGCGTGCTTTCAGTTCAGTGATTTTGTCGATGGTTTCTTGCATCAAGTCTTCTTGACGGTAGATACCACAACCCGCTTCCATGGTGTGACCCATTTCAGTACGGATATCAGCCCAGTTCTCATCGCCTTCTTGAGCCAAGATACCTGCGATGCGATCTTCAACCGCTTTAATTTGCTTAGTGATAGCTTCTTCATTCCAGCCTTTGAATTCAGCTGCACGTTTTACGGCTTGTTCACCGGCTACGCGGCCAAATACTACAAACTCAGCCAGAGAGTTAGAACCTAGGCGGTTTGCACCGTGTAGGCCAACTGAAGCACATTCACCAACGGCGAATAGGCCTTTAATGCGAGTTTCACACGTACCGTTAGTTTCAATACCACCCATGGTGTAGTGAACGGTAGGGCGAATTGGGATTGGCTCTTTTGCTGGGTCAACGTTTACGTACGCTTTTGCAAGCTCACAGATGAACGGAAGACGCTCTTGCAGATACTCTTCACCAAGGTGGCGAAGGTCAAGGTGTACGACATCACCAAGCGGGTGCTTGATAGTGTTGCCTTTCTGCTGCTCGTGCCAGAATGCTTGAGAAACTTTGTCACGAGGACCCAGTTCCATGTATTTGTTTTTCGGCTCGCCCACTGGAGTTTCAGGGCCCATGCCGTAATCTTGCAGGTAACGGTAGCCGTTCTTGTTGACGATGATACCGCCTTCACCACGACAACCTTCAGTCATCAAGATGCCAGTACCCGGTAGGCCTGTTGGGTGGTATTGAACGAACTCCATATCACGCAGTGGAACACCGTGGCGATAAGCCATTGCCATACCGTCGCCAGTTACGATGCCGCCGTTGGTATTGCAGTGGTAAACACGACCTGCGCCACCCGTTGCTAATACAACAGATTTCGCTTTGATCGTAACAAGCTCACCTTCAGACATATGAATCGCGATTAGGCCTTGTACTTCGCCATCTTCAACGATCAAATCCACCACAAAGTACTCATCAAATCGTTTGATTGTGTCGTACTTCATCGAAGTCTGGAACAGAGTATGAAGCATGTGGAAGCCGGTTTTATCCGCTGCGAACCACGTTCTCTCTACTTTCATACCGCCGAATCGGCGTACGTTTACTTCACCGTTTTCTTTACGACTCCATGGGCAGCCCCATTGTTCCATTTGGATCATTTCGCGAGTCGAGTTTTCAACAAAGTATTCAACAACATCCTGTTCACATAGCCAGTCGCCACCGCCAACAGTATCGTTGAAGTGGTTATCTAGGCTATCTTCGTCTTTAATTACTGCTGCTGAACCGCCTTCTGCTGCTACCGTGTGCGAACGCATTGGGTAAACTTTAGAAATCAGTGCTACTTCCAATTCAGGATTAGCTTCAGCCGCAGCGATAGCTGTACGAAGACCAGCGCCGCCTGCGCCGATGACTGCGATATCTGTGGTAATTGTCTTCACAGTTATTCTCCAGTGTGATGCGGAGTATTCCGCTTGTTATTATAAAAAAGCTTATTGGTAGTACTTACTAATTGGCAGTACTTACTTATTGAGAGCAATAAACGGCAGCAACCGTTTCTCACCCCTAAGCCTTAAGTGGTAGGTTCAGTGTACGAGAGGAAGGTATTTGAAAAGTTGATGTATTTGGGTTTTTAGGTCGGTAATGCATATGGGGGCATAGAAATTATAGGTTATGTGACTGCAATCACGGCAATGAATTGTTGATAACCATTCCCCCACAAGACACGTGTTAACGGCTTGTTGAGTATGATTTTTGTTATCAATATGGGTTATGGTCAAATATTAGTAAATGTATTGTAGAACGTAATTTTCTGGCTTCATAAAATCTACATTCTGCTTTCATTAAGAGAAAGATAGAAGCTTACAAAAGAGATGAAAGGTGGTAATTTTCGTCACCTAGAACTCAGTGATATGGAACCTAACAATGCACTCCACATGGCAGCCTGCCGCAACCATTAAGCAGTTAAAGCAACGTGCTGATATCCTTAATCAAA
Organism: Vibrio echinoideorum; assembly: GCF_024347455.1. Classification (NCBI taxonomy): domain Bacteria; kingdom Pseudomonadati; phylum Pseudomonadota; class Gammaproteobacteria; order Vibrionales; family Vibrionaceae; genus Vibrio; species Vibrio echinoideorum. The sequence continues at coordinate 3,272,709 of NZ_AP025483.1, read as the reverse complement.
TTCGCCAGTTCTTTACAGAACGAAACGTGATGGAAGTGGATACGCCAGCGATGAGTCACGCCACGGTGACGGATGTGCATTTGCATACGTTCAAAACTGAATTCGTAGGGCCGGGTTATGCGCACGGCCAGCCACTGTTCTTTATGACGAGCCCAGAGTTTCATATGAAACGACTGTTAGCGGCGGGCAGTGGCTGTATCTACCAAATTTGTAAGTCTTTCCGTAACGAAGAAAATGGCCGTTATCACAACCCTGAGTTCACTATGTTGGAGTGGTATCGCGTTGGTTTTGATCATCATGACTTGATGGACGAAATGGACGTGTTGTTGCAACAGATACTGAAGTCAGGCACTGCAGAAAGAATGACGTATCAACAAGCCTTTATTGATGTGTTGGGTGTTTGTCCGTTGGAAGATTCGATGGATACGTTGAAGCAAGCGGCTGCACCACTTGGACTCAGTGATATTGCAGATCCAGAACAAGACCGCGATACGCTATTGCAGCTTCTTTTCAGTATTGGCGTTGAAGCGAAAATAGGCCAAGACGTTCCTGCCTTTGTTTATGATTTCCCAGCATCGCAAGCAGCGTTAGCTAAGATCAACCCTAATGATGCTAGGGTAGCGGATCGCTTTGAGGTGTATTTCAAAGGAATCGAGTTGGCCAACGGCTTCCATGAACTCGATAAACCACAAGAACAACTTCAGCGCTTTGAAAGTGATAATGCCAAACGTATTGAGATGGGCTTATCGCCTCAACCGATTGACCATCACTTAATTGAGGCGTTAAAAGCAGGCTTACCAGACTGTGCCGGTGTTGCATTAGGCATCGACAGGCTGATCATGCTGGCTTTGGGCTACGACCATATCGATGACGTGACGGCTTTCCCGTTCCCGCGTTCTTAGTTTTTTGCTTTTGCTTTTGTTTTTACTGAGAGTTAGTAGTCCTTAGCTATTAACGGTTAACCATTTACTCTCAGCTTTCAATCCGCTTCTAATCAGCTTAACTATCTGACCAAAATACCTGTACCCACTAGTTGACCAGAATACCAGTGCCACTAGCTGACCAAGATACCGGTACCCACTACGGCAACAATGGCGCCGAACCAAGCGTAGGCATTTGGTCTCTGCTTGGTGTACAACCAGAGTATCGGTAACAACATGATGGGCGTGGTCGAAGATAACAGAGCGACCATGCCGACATTGCCTTCCTGCAGCGCATACAAGATCAGCGTCATTCCTACAGCCATTGCCAAAAACCCGTTAACCGCGGTAATTGCGAATATCTGTTTATTCATTGGATTGATCGCGCGCGAAAGTTTGGCGCCCGTTAAACGAAAAAGTGAGTGAGCAACAAAGGCGGTGATCATTCGAATGGCAGAGGCGGCTATTGGGTCAATGCTAGTTTGCATCACGGGTTTGGCAATAATGCCGCCCAATGCTTGGCAGATCGCGGCGGTGATTCCCAACGCAACACCAATCCACACCGTGCCCTTAATGGTTTCGAGTTGGTTGTTCGCTTGTCCACGACGACCAAAGAATATCGCGGTTAATACACCACTAAACACCAACGCCGAGCCAATAAGCTCCACCGAAGTCATGCTTTCGCTAAACAGGAAGTAACCGAGAATGGCCGAGAACACGGCGTGACAAGAGAACAGCAAACCCGCTTGGCGTGGACCCATGCGGTTCAAACAGGCAAATAGGGCCGTATCACCAATGAAAATGCCAATTAGACCCGACAGCATCATCGGCGTGACTAAGTCAGCTTCCACACTTGACCAACCGCCAGTAAACCAAGCCATGCTTGATAAGATGATCGCGGTACAACCCATTCGCCAGCGGCTATAGGCGAAAGAACCTAAGTGTTGAGCAGGCTTTACTGACATTAGGCTCGCAATCGCCCAAAGAAAAGCGGCAGCTAGAGCTAACCATTCGAATCCCATCTGAATAACATCCTTGTGTCTGGGATAAATTAGCTCATCAATATGCATCAAACCGAACTGAGAACAAAGTGATTCTTATGAAAGAACGACTTTGTTTCAGTGATTAGTTTATGTCAGCTGTCGCTTGCTGGTGTGGCTCAACTTACTTTGCTTGAGGCGGCGCTATACCTTAAAGCGCTCTACGTCTTGGCGCATTGACTCTGCAGCGCTGCTCATTTCATTTGAGCTATTGCGACTGCTTTCCGCTTGTTGTGCTAGATCGTCAGAGGCATCTTTGATCCCTTGCGTATTGCGGCTGATGTCTTCGCTTACGGCGCGCTGTTCTTCTGCGGCACTCGCGATTTGCAGCGCCATGTCGTTGATTTCAGTGATCGCTAGCGTGATTTTAGTGAGGCTGCCATGGGCTTGCTCGGCGAAGCCAACACTGTTTTCGGCCAGTTGAGTGCTGGTGGTCATGCTTTGAACGGCATGTTCGGTATTCTTCTGTAGCGTATCAATCATCACGCGGATTTCTTCCGTTGAGCCATGAGTTCTCTGACTTAGCACTCGGACCTCATCAGCCACAACGGCAAACCCACGACCTTGTTCACCCGCTCGAGCGGCTTCAATCGCCGCATTCAATGCCAACAGGTTGGTCTGTTCGGCAATGCCTTGAATGGTGGATAGGATCTGGTTGATGCTTTGCGCGTTACTCTCTAATTCACGAATAACATTGGCGGCGTCTTCAACTTGAGTTGCGAGGCCAGTAATCGCATCTCGGTTTTGTTGGATAACTTCTTGGCCTTCGTTACAAGCGGTAGCGGATGCCTGAGAAGCGGATGCGGTTAATTCGGCATGGCTAGCCACTTCGGCTGCGGTGGCCGACATCTCATGAATCGCGGTCGCAATTTGGTTGATATCGTTTTGTTGATTCTCAACGCTAATCGAAGATTGGGTCGCCAGTTGATTGGCTTTCTCTGCATGGTTGTTGAGATCATGGCTGTGCTCTATTACGCCTTTCAGCATGCTTTGCATCTGGCTTAAGAACTGGTTCACAAGCTCGGCAAGTTTTCCAATCTCATCCATACGTGTGATATCAATGCGTTGGGTGAGGTCGCCTCTGCCTTGAGCGAGTTGAGTTAACGCTTCAGACAATGTTTGTAATGGGGAAAGTAGACGGTTGATGACCATTGTGCTCGCAATTGAAATGACGATGTACAAAATCAAAGAAGTCAGAGCGATGAATTGAATGGCATCGGAGACTGCAGAAAACGCCATTTCCTTATCGATAACAATACCTAACGACCAATCGGTGTTCGGTACATTGGCAATGTAGACCAGCTTATCGCCTTGACCAGGCCAAGTGAGAGTGGTGATCATTTGGTCTTGGAGCAGCTGTGACACCTTGTTGGTTGTTAGCTCTGGGTTCAAACTGGTCAGTGGTTTTTGACTCAAGGCTTCATCACTGTAGGCAACGATGTTGTTGTTACCATCCACTAAAAACGCAAAACCATCGTTCTCGAGTTTTACATTGAGTACGGTATCTATAATGCTGGTTACGGTTAAGTCCGCCGCGAGAACGCCCTGTTTTTCACCGTTGAATGCTTTAGCAAAACTGATGACGATGCTGCCGTCAAAGTCTTGATAAGGTTCGGTAATGATGAGGTCTGATGTCGCGTTGGCATCTTTATACCAAGGGCGAGTGCGCGGGTCGTAGCCTGCTGGCCAATCTTCACCTTTGTCGCCATAAGCGATAGTGCCATCGCTGAACCCTGCATATACAGACAGGAATTGTCCGGCTTGCTTGGTGATCAATAACTCGCGGTCAGAGTTACTATTATTTGAAATCGTAGATTCATTAGCAAGCATCATATCGCTGCGGATTGAGAGCCAATCGGCAATGTAATTCGTCGTGCCAACGCTAACATTTTTCATTTCTTGGTTGATCGCTACTTCAGTCTCTTGATTGAGTTGAGTAACCGATATCCAAGCTTGAGCGCCACTTACGACGGCAATAATGACCGCAATGGCGATCTGAATTTTAAACTTAATGGTATGTCTCAAGGTCTATTCCTCTCTATTAGACAAAAACCTAGGGCGTGTTGACCTTTCGTGGTTCAATTTTTTTCGAGATAAAAGCGTTTTAATCGCGGCGAGGGGGGAAGTAGCCTAGTCATTTTAAGCAAATCCCCCTCAACAAAGAGTAAAGCGCTTTTAGCCGAACCCTTCGGGCAGCGTTTGCTGGTCATTTCTGCTACGTCATCGGCTTCTCTTGTAGGCTAACTACACATCAAAACCTCTGCCTTGTCGAAATACCCAGCAATTCACTGCAAAAATCAGATCGAAAGGTCAATACGCCCTAATGACAGTGACGTACTTGATGGTGAACTGATGTGTCTCTGATAGGTGTCTAGTGTCGTCATATTTAAAATGCGAAACGTGTCTAAAATCATAATTTAAATATATATATGATTGTTTTTACTAAACAGTGAAGTGGAATCACAATAGGCTGTTACTAAGGTGTTAATTATTATCGATTTTATCTTGTCGCTTACAGCTTGATAAACCCTCCAGTTAGCGAAATTATGATTGCTATCTGGAGAGTTGTAACGAGGAATTGACGTGCTAGGTGATAATAAACAGTGCGAGGTAGACCATTAATAAGCCGACAATACCTAAGATGAGCCCCATCTTAGCCATGTCTTTACTCTCAATGAGCCCTGTCGAGTAAGCCAGCGAGTTCGGTGGTGTGGAAACCGGAAGGATCATACCCAATGAAGCCGAGAAGGCGACGACAACTAACAAGCCTTGCAAGCCGCCAATAGCGATTAAACTTTCCATCGAAGCACCAATAGCCGCGGCAATTGGCATCAATAAGTTAGCGGTGGCAGTATTCGACATAAAGTTAGCCATCAGCCAGCATATGATCGACAAAGTAAGCACCACGGACGTCGGGGAGAGCGATTCATAGTCAATCGCGTGTGCCAGTGCTGCAGCTAAACCCGTTTTATCAAGCCCAATGCCAATCGCGATACCACCGGCCACCAACCACAATACATCCCAGTTAATTAGCTTAAGTTCTTCTTTGCCCATGATGCCCGTTAGGGTAAAGACAGCCAGTGGAATGATAGAGACCACATAAGTGTTCATGCCATGCAGTTTGGTGGTCATCCATAGCAAGATAGTCGCGGCAAAAGTGACGTACACAACGATCGCACGCCAGCTTTTTCTAAATTGCCCATCGAGCTTGAGCACCATGTTTTTTTGCTTGGAAGGAAAAAATTTCTGAAGAAGGAACCAAGCGATGGTGAGTTGGATGATCACAAAGGGTAAACCCATCATCATCCAGCTAAGGAAATCGATACTGTTCTCACCCGTCAGGTATTGCAGTGCGATGGCATTGGGCGGTGTGCCGATTGGTGTCGCGATACCACCGGTGTTGGCCGCAATTGGAATACACAACACGAGCGCTTTAATCCCCATGTCGCCTTTTGGTGCTGACGCCACGATTGGGCCTAGCAGCGCGAGCATCATTACCGTTGTTGCGGTATTTGACATGAACATTGAGAACACGGCGGTGATCAGCATTAAGCCGAGCATAATGAAGCGCGGTTCGGTGCCGAATGGCTTAAGCAGCACTCGTGCTAAGTTGTTGTCGAGTTCGTACTTAGATGCCGATATCGCGAGAGCGAAACCACCCATGAAGAGGATGATGATTGGTGACGAAAATGCACCGAATATGTCGGTATATTTGATTAAATCACCGAGATCGTGTCCTGCTGGTGGGTTTCTAAATAGGTGTAGACCTTTGTCGGAAATCATCACCAGTTCAAGCGCAATGATCAAAATGGAAGTGGCGAATACCGGAACGGGTTCAAGCACCCACAGTAGAGCGGCCAACAAGAATATTGCCAACAAGCGGTGTTGAATCAGCGTGAGATCATCGATTGGGATTGAATCTATCGGCATGAATAACACGCCCAAGGGAATCGCAAAACAAATCAACAGCTTGACCAGAACGCCAACATTGAGTTTAGGCATGTACAAAGACCCCATGAATAAAATATCTTGAAATAGAGTAAGTTATCTGGATGTTTGGTACTTGGAGGCGAGTTGTAAAATCGAAAAGTTGTTTGAGATTTCAGCAACTGTTTTGTTTCTGGTCAATATTTCTTCTTGGTAATTCGACGTACTGCTCGTTGGGAGCAAGGTTGTCGGTAGTTAGATTGGTTGAAATCTTAAAGGGAAATATCTCGAAATAGATAAGAAAAAGGCGCGTTCTTCTCTGATATAGAAATAGAAAAAGTAACGCGCCTTTAATATGTCTATGAGTGAACTTGAATTGACAAGTAATATCGACAAGTTAACTCAGATCGTTAAGCTTGGTCAGTGTTCTCTGCTGAATCAACAGCTTCAGTCTCAGCTTCTTTACCCACAATGTGCGCGAAAGGTGTACCAAGAACGGTTTTCTCACCATTTTGCATCGTTTCGTCAAACTTGATTGCATCTTTAGCAAACAGGTTGATAACCGTTGAACCAAGCTTAAAGCGACCCATCTCTTCGCCTTTCTTCAAGACGACGGCTGTATCACCTTGTGCAGGGTAATCCCATTTGTAAACCGAGTTGCCACGAGGTGGTGTGATGGTGCCAGCCCATACTTGCTCGATGCTGCCAACGATAGTTGCGCCAACCAGCACTTGTGCCATTGGGCCAAACTCAGTATCAAAGATACAAACCACACGCTCGTTACGTGCAAATAGGTTTGGAACGTTCTCTGCCGTTAACGGGTTAACTGAGAAAAGGTCACCCGGAACGTAGATCATCTGACGCAGTGTGCCGTCACATGGCATGTGCACGCGATGGTAATCACTTGGCGACAAGTAAAGCGTTGCGAATTCGCCGTCTTTAAATTCATCCGCTAGAGCAGCATCACCACCCAATAGCTCACGCGCTGAGTAGTTATGGTTTTTAGCTTGAATCAGTTGACCGTCAGTAATTGGGCCAAACTGACTTACGCGTGCATCTGCAGGGTGAACAATCACAGATTCACCATCAGCTACAGGGCGCATGCCTTCTTTCAATTCACGTACGAAGAATTCATTGAATGTTTTAAAGTGTTTTGGATCGCTATGCAGAGCTTCATCCATGTTCACTTTGTATTGCTTGATGAACCAGTTGATGATCGCTGTCGTTAAGCCGCCCGCTTTAGCAGATGCCAGTTTACCAACTAAACGAGTCAGCCCATGCTGTGGGATCCAGTACTGCAATCCAACTTTAATCTTATCCATTGTATTAATTTTCCAATGCTAATTGTTTTTCAATTAAATCTGTCGATGACGGTTTAGGGCGCGAGATGTTACTTAAATTCGCGCCAATTGTCAGTAAATGCACACATTTGTTCACAAAAACGCGATTAGAGATCGGCTTTCTTGCTTCGTGAGTACTGACGGTTATCTTTGTTGTCAGCCATTGTTTCAATAATGCGATGGTAGCTAGCAAAACGTAAGCGGCTAATTCTACCGTCTTCAACGGCTTCACGCAGAAGGCATCCTGGGTCGTCATTGTGTTTACAGTCACGGAATTTACAACCACCTAGGTATGGCTTGAATTCAATGAAAGCATCAGTGACTTCATCGGGTTCTAAATGCCATAGGCCGAATTCACGTACCCCTGGGGAATCGATAAGATCACCACCAGAAGGGAAGTGATACAAACGCGCCGCAGTCGTCGTGTGTTGACCCAGTCCTGAGTTTTCAGAAACGGCGCCTTCTTCAATGTCTAATGTTGGCATTAGTGCATTCACTACGCTGGATTTACCCACGCCAGATTGACCAACGAAAATGTTGATACGATCTTTCAGTTCGGCTTCCAACTCTTTGATGCCGTAGCCAGACTCTTTACTCACGAACATCACTTTATAGCCGATTTTCTCGTATATTTTCAGCGTTTCGCGGTATTCCGCAATTTGCTGTTCAGTGAGTAGGTCGACTTTATTGAGAACCACAAGTGGTGCGATGTTGACGGTTTCAGAGGCAATTAAGTAGCGGTCGATGATATTAAGTGATAGCTCCGGCAGTACAGCAGATACGATAACCATTTGGTCAACGTTAGCAGCAACCGGTTTTAGGCCGTCGTAGTAATCAGGGCGAGTTAGCATTGACGTTCTAGGTTCAACAGCTTCTACAACACCAGAAATGCCAGCCATTGATTCAAGTCCTGCGCGCCAAATGACTTTGTCTCCGGAAACTAACGTTTCGATACTACGGCGTAAGTTACAACGGTGAACTTCGTTGGTTTCAAGATCTTCGATATCGACATGTTGGCCAAAGCGTGTAATAACGAGCCCACTCTTTGTTCCGCCAAGCATGTTCTCATCCCACTGGATAGAATCTTCTTTCTTGAGTCGCTTGTTCTGGTTGCTACGTACGCGACGTACCTGACCTTTGGTTAACTTCTTTTTTTTAGCCACAATTTTTCACTTAACACATCTAACTTGATGATTGAGGACTCAAACGGGATGTTGTTGGTACCACTGATTTCGATGGCCCTAAAGCTAGTTTGAGTATAGTTATTTGGGTATAGTACCTCTTTTATACATAAACAAATAGGCGACGCCTTATGTCCTTTAGCGATCAGAACCTTATTTGGGTTGATCTAGAGATGACCGGACTTGATCCTGAAACTCATAAAATTATTGAAATTGCTTCTATCGTTACAGATAGTGAGCTCAACATCCTGGCTGAAGGGCCTGTTTTGGCCATTCACCAGCCTCAGAGTGAACTGGACAAGATGGATGAGTGGTGCACGACAACTCATACTGGCAGCGGTTTAGTGAAGCGAATTCAAGAAAGCACTGTTTCAGAGCAGGACGCAATTCAACAAACGATTGAGTTTCTTGAGAAGTGGGTACCAAAAGGTAAATCGCCTATTTGCGGCAACAGCATTGGCCAAGACCGTCGTTTCTTATACAAACACATGCCAGAATTGGAAGAGTATTTCCATTACCGTTATGTTGATGTTAGTACTCTGAAAGAGCTTACTCGCCGTTGGAAACCTGAAATCCTAGATGGTTTTTCAAAGTCGGGAAGTCATCTTGCATTGGATGATATTCGAGAGTCGATCGCTGAGCTGCAGTACTACCGAAAAACGATTATTAACATTTAATCTGATCAAATGATCACGTTTGTCTAACTTTTCAGGGACATAAGAGTTGTTTTTTTTGCAAATTTGTGTGCTTTTTCAGCAGTTGAGTAAAAACTTACTGATTTTTGCATTAAGGACTTGCATCACAAAAAAATGCTCTTATAATTCGCAGCCCTGAACGACGAAAGACGTTTCAGATTGCGATACTAGCTCAGTTGGTAGAGCGCAACCTTGCCAAGGTTGAGGTCATCGGTTCGAACCCGATGTATCGCTCCAATTTCTTTCTTAGGATTGATGTTGGGAAATAGAGTCATTGACTTAAGCGTTTATGACGTAAAAAAGAAACATCCGGACGCGGGATGGAGCAGTTTGGTAGCTCGTCGGGCTCATAACCCGAAGGTCGTCGGTTCAAATCCGGCTCCCGCAACCACATTACAGCTAAACGTTGATAGCTTCTTTGCAGTAAGAACCTAGTTTATTGTCGTAATAACCTAGCTTCTAGCAGACAAGTTTAACGGTTAACTAAGCGATACTAGCTCAGCTGGTAGAGCGCAACCTTGCCAAGGTTGAGGTCATCGGTTCGAACCCGATGTATCGCTCCAATTTCTTTCTTAGGATTGATGTTGGGAAATAGACTCATTGTCTTAAACAATGCATCCGGACGCGGGATGGAGCAGTTTGGTAGCTCGTCGGGCTCATAACCCGAAGGTCGTCGGTTCAAATCCGGCTCCCGCAACCACATTACAGCTAAACGTTGATAGCTTCTTTGCAGTAAGAACTTAGTTTCTAGCAGACAAGTTTAACGGTTAACTAAGCGATACTAGCTCAGCTGGTAGAGCGCAACCTTGCCAAGGTTGAGGTCATCGGTTCGAACCCGATGTATCGCTCCAATTTCTTTCTTAGGATTGATGTTGGGAAATAGACTCATTGACTTAAACAATGCATCCGGACGCGGGATGGAGCAGTTTGGTAGCTCGTCGGGCTCATAACCCGAAGGTCGTCGGTTCAAATCCGGCTCCCGCAACCACATTACAGCTAAACGTTGATAGCTTCTTTGCAGTAAGAACTTAGTTTCTAGCAGACAAGTTTAACGGTTAACTAAGCGATACTAGCTCAGCTGGTAGAGCGCAACCTTGCCAAGGTTGAGGTCATCGGTTCGAACCCGATGTATCGCTCCAATTTCTTTCTTAGGATTGATGTTGGGAAATAGACTCATTGACTTAAACAATGCATCCGGACGCGGGATGGAGCAGTTTGGTAGCTCGTCGGGCTCATAACCCGAAGGTCGTCGGTTCAAATCCGGCTCCCGCAACCACATTACAGCTAAACGTTGATAGCTTCTTTGCAGTAAGCACTTAGCTTCTAGCAGACAAGTTTAACGGTTAACTAAGCGATACTAGCTCAGCTGGTAGAGCGCAACCTTGCCAAGGTTGAGGTCATCGGTTCGAACCCGATGTATCGCTCCAATTTCTTTCTTAGGATTGATGTTGGGAAATAGACTCATTGACTTAAACAATGCATCCGGACGCGGGATGGAGCAGTTTGGTAGCTCGTCGGGCTCATAACCCGAAGGTCGTCGGTTCAAATCCGGCTCCCGCAACCACATTACAGCTAAACGTTGATAGCTTCTTTGCAGTAAGAACTTAGTTTCTAGCAGACAAGTTTAACGGTTAACTAAGCGATACTAGCTCAGCTGGTAGAGCGCAACCTTGCCAAGGTTGAGGTCATCGGTTCGAACCCGATGTATCGCTCCAATTTCTTTCTTAGGATTGATGTTGGGAAATAGACTCATTGTCTTAAACAATGCATCCGGACGCGGGATGGAGCAGTTTGGTAGCTCGTCGGGCTCATAACCCGAAGGTCGTCGGTTCAAATCCGGCTCCCGCAACCACATTACAGTTACACGTTGGTCACTGCCTTGCAGTAAGCACTTAGCTTCTTAGCAGACAGGATTAACGGTTAACTAAGCGATACTAGCTCAGCTGGTAGAGCGCAACCTTGCCAAGGTTGAGGTCATCGGTTCGAACCCGATGTATCGCTCCAATTTCTTTCTTAGGATTGATGTTGGGAAATAGACTCATTGACTTAAACAATGCATCCGGACGCGGGATGGAGCAGTTTGGTAGCTCGTCGGGCTCATAACCCGAAGGTCGTCGGTTCAAATCCGGCTCCCGCAACCACATTACAGCTAAACGTTGATAGCTTCTTTGCAGTAAGAACCTAGTTTATTGTCGTAATAACCTAGCTTCTAGCAGACAAGTTTAACGGTTAACTAAGCGATACTAGCTCAGCTGGTAGAGCGCAACCTTGCCAAGGTTGAGGTCATCGGTTCGAACCCGATGTATCGCTCCAATTTCTTTCTTAGGATTGATGTTGGGAAATAGACTCATTGTCTTAAACAATGCATCCGGACGCGGGATGGAGCAGTTTGGTAGCTCGTCGGGCTCATAACCCGAAGGTCGTCGGTTCAAATCCGGCTCCCGCAACCACATTACAGTTACACGTTGGTCACTGCCTTGCAGTAAGCACTTAGCTTCTTAGCAGACAGGATTAACGGTTAACTAATGCGATACTAGCTCAGTTGGTAGAGCGCAACCTTGCCAAGGTTGAGGTCATCGGTTCGAACCCGATGTATCGCTCCAGCTTTCTTCTTAAAAAGCTATTAAGATTCTTTAAACCACCGTGTTTTTCTTTAGATCACAGAGTTTAAAGGCGACCTTAAAGGTCACGCTCTTTCTTTAATGCTGCGAAGCATAATCCCCCCAAAAAGCAAATAATCCTCCATCATGGTGGATATTTTTTTGTCTTAAATTTTTCTTAGCAACTGGAATGCTAGTAAACATCAGGTCTCTGAAGCAGATACTTGAGGTTTTTCACATCTATAAACAGACTTATCCACAATAAGTCGGATGTGGATAACTTGGTTGATAAAGTTATTTCAGGCTTAATTCTTTACATATCTCTAAAAGATCTTTCTTGTTTTCAATATATTAGCTGAATTGAGGCGATCGTAACTTGTTGTTTTTTATCAAGTTGACTACTCATCTTGAATTTGACAAAAGATCGTTAACTTATTGTTTTTTGATCTTAATCATTTATCGCTACTGTGTTTAACTTTGTGAGGGTGTCGGAAGTTTACGAGAGATCTGAATTTTTTCCACATTGTTAAAATTGAGAACAAGGTCAAACATTGTTCTAAAATTATGTGCAACGAGTTGTCTTAAATCTTGGACTGTTGGTGTCCGTTAGTCCGCCAATCGTTGGTACCTAAAGGCTAGGCGTCTCTCGGTAGTCCTTTTTCCACGATACGGATAAGTCTGTGCTTTTTGGTGGAGACTTTATTCTTGCCTTCTTGGATGCTACTGGCATTCGGCAACTGCTGTAGTTGTTTTTCCAAAGCCCACTCAATATGCACATCCAACATGTCGTTTTTGCCTTGATGAGATTCCAGTGTTTCAACAATACGTTGTTGAAATGGCGCATTGCCCATAGCAACAAAGATATTGCGCAACCACTGGGTGTGGCCGATGCGTCTTATTGCTGAGCCTTCCATTTTCTTCAGGAAGGTTGCTTCGTCCCAACTTGAAAGTGAAACCAGATCGGCTTCTTGAAAATCTTCTCTGCGATGAAAGTCTTTTTGCTCTGTGAGTTCGGCATGGCGATTCCACGGGCAAACTAACTGGCAGTCATCACAACCGTAGATACGGTTACCAATTGCGTCTCTATACTCTTCAGGTATGACGCCATCGTATTCAATGGTGAGGTAAGAGATACACTTGCGAGCATCCACTACGCCATCAGCAATAATGGCACCCGTTGGGCAAGAAGTGATACATGCGGTACATTTCCCGCACTCATCGATACTTGGCGTATCTACTGGGAGAGGGATGTTAACGAGCAGTTCTCCTAGGAAGAACCAAGACCCCGCGTCTTTATCTAAAATTAGCGAATGTTTTCCTGTCCATCCAAGCCCTGCTTTTTGAGCAAGCGGTCTTTCTAAAATAGGCGCTGAATCCACGAAAGGACGCGAGTCTAAACCTTCGACTTCTTTCTCAATTCTTTGTCCCAGCTTTTTCAACTGGTTACGGAACAATTTGTGATAATCGCGGCCTAAAGAATAACGGCTGATATAGCCTTGAGTGGTATCGCTTAGGTTAGAGGCAAACTGAGCTTCTGGTGGTAGGTAGTTCATTCGGGCGCTGATCACTCGAATGGTACCAGGATGAAGCTCATTAGGGCGAGCTCGCATCATGCCATGTCGTGCCATCCAATCCATTTCGCCGTGATTGCCAGCATCTAGCCATGTTTGAAGAGGGGCTTCGTGTTCACTTAAATCGACATCACAGATGCCAACTTTTTGAAAGCCTAGCTCTTTTCCCCAGATTTTAATTTTTTCAGCAAGATGGTCTAGATTCATGGCTTCATTCTTAATTCTTATTTTCTCTGTTTTACAATTAGAGATAAGGCTAATTAAAATTAGGTTCGGCAAAAATGGGGGCGGATCTTAACGGATCTTAGTGGTATTGACCAGAACAGACGTGTTTTGAGCAGTATTTTTCATAGAACTTACACTTGAGTGCTTGTCTCCCAAAAGCATCACGGTTTACTATTCTTGTTCTTTTGATTTTTATATAGTCAACGATCGATTTTTAGAGAACGTATTCATGAGCACGAAACAATTTACTTTGAAAGATGAACAAGCAACGATTCAATTAGGAACGGAGCTTTCTAATCTTTGCTCACAGCAGACGACTATTTATCTGCATGGTGATCTTGGCGCAGGCAAAACGACGTTCAGTCGTGGCTTTGTAAAAGCACTTGGCCATCAAGGAAATGTAAAGAGCCCAACGTATACTCTAGTTGAACCTTATCAACTTGCAGATTGGCAGGTGTATCACTTTGATCTTTATCGCCTAGCCGACCCTGAAGAGTTAGAGTTCATGGGAATTCGTGATTACTTTACTCCGGACGCTATCTGTTTGGTTGAATGGCCTGAAAAAGGTTATGGGATGCTACCAGAAGCGGATTTGGACATTGATATTCGTTACCAAGACGATCACCGTATTGTTTCTTTAACCGCTAATAGTGAATACGGACAGCGCTTACTCAGTCAGTTGGAGTTATGTTGATTTCTAGACGCCTTTTTTCAACAGTAGCAATGGTAGCTACTGTTTTCTCTTTATTGTTTTCTTCACTTGTTTCTGCGAACTCACTGAAAGGGTTGAGGGTTTGGCCTTCACCTGAAGAAACTCGTGTGGTTATCGATCTTAAATCCGAAGCCGACTTTAGCTATTTCACTTTGAGTAGCCCGAGTCGCTTAGTTGTCGATTTGAAACATACCGGCCTTGCGACCCAGTTACCTGTTGTGGTGAAGGATAGCCCTGTTCTGACGAAAGTTCGTAAGAGCTCTCCACCGGACAAAAATACTTTTCGCTTAGTTTTCGAGTTAAAGAAATCCTCTAAAGCCGATTTGTTTAAACTCAACCCAACACCGGGAGGTCAGTACGGTCATCGTCTGGTGATTGACTTCCCTCATGGTGCGGCAAGCAAAGGAACATCGACGCCGAGCAAGCCAACGGTAAGTAAGAACATTAACCAAGTGAAGCGCCAGCGAGATGTTCTTATTGTGATTGATCCTGGCCATGGTGGTGAAGACCCAGGCTCGATTGGTCCTTCTCGTAAATATGAGAAGAATGCGACGCTGAGTATCTCTCGCAAGCTTGCTGCACAGTTGAATGCCGTTCCGGGTATCAAGACACGCTTAACGCGTAATGCAGACTACTTTGTAAACCTTAACCGACGTGTTGCGATCGCTCGTGAAAATGAGGCGCACTTGTTTATTTCTATTCACGCCGATGCCTTTACAACGCCTCAACCAAGAGGTGGTTCGGTATTTGTGTTGAATACTCGACGAGCGAATACTGAGATTTCTCGCTGGATTGAGAATAAAGAGAAACAATCAGAATTGCTGGGTGGTAGCGGTGCGGCTTTCACTGGCAATACTGATGATAAGAACGTAAACCAAACGCTGCTTGATCTGCAGTTTAGCCACTCTCAAAAAGAGGGCTATAAACTGGCAACAACGATTCTGTCTGAGATGGGTAAGGTTGCTAAGCTTCATAACAGTAAACCAATCAATACCAGTTTGGCCGTATTACGTTCACCACAGATTCCATCGGTATTAGTAGAGACTGGCTTTATCTCGAACCCGACTGAAGAAAAGCTTCTTTTCCAACGTTCGCATCAAGATAAGCTTGCTCGTGCTGTGACTAAAGCGGTTGTTAAGTATTTGAAAGCGAACCCACCAGAAGGGATTATTCTTTCAAACGCGACAGTGCCGTCTAACTCTACTGGTCAGCATAAAGTGAAGCGTGGTGAATCGTTGTCTGTGATTGCTAAGAAGTATGGGACATCTACACAAGCGCTAGTGAAGTTAAATGGCTTGAAGTCGACGAGCTTAGCAATAGGTCAAACTTTGAAGGTTCCAAGTTCAGGTTCGCAAACCTCGACCACAACAAACCGTAAAACGGTGACGCATGTGGTTAAGTCAGGTGAGTACCTTGGAGGCATCGCTAAAAAATACGATGTTACGGTTGCTGCGATTAAACGAGAGAATAATCTACGCAGTGATACGCTTAGAGTCGGGCAGAAGCTCCGAGTCACCCACGATGTCAAAGCATTGCCTTTGCGAAAGCACAAAGTCGCAAGAGGTGATTATCTTGGGAAGATTGCCTCTAAGTACGGTGTGAGCGTTGATTCTATCCGTAAAGCAAATAATCTACGATCTGATGGCCTAGCTGTCGGGCAGGTGTTGATTATTCCGCACAAGTAATCTTTTTAACGAAGACATGTTTCCATTAATGGCAGTAAGGTAACTATACATATGACGATCAAAATACTGCCAGCTCGGTTAGCGAACCAAATCGCAGCAGGTGAAGTGGTAGAAAGACCCGCTTCTGTTGTGAAAGAGTTGGTTGAGAACAGTTTGGATTCAGGTGCCACACGTATCGATATCGATATCGAGAAAGGTGGCGCCAAGATGATTCGTGTTCGTGACAACGGTAAGGGCATCGTTAAAGATGAACTTGCTTTGGCATTAAGCCGTCATGCGACCTCTAAGATTCATACACTGGATGACCTTGAGGCGATCGTCAGCCTTGGTTTCCGTGGTGAGGCGTTGGCGAGTATCAGCTCAGTCGCGCGTTTAACCATGACCTCTCGTCCTGCCACTCAAGATCAAGCTTGGGCAGCGCACAGTGAAGGTCGTGATATGCAGGTGAAACTGCAGCCTGCCGCGCATCCAATTGGCACCTCGGTAGAGGTATTGGATCTGTTCTTCAACACACCAGCAAGACGTAAGTTCTTACGCACCGAGAAAACCGAATTTACGCACATCGATGAATTGCTTAAGCGAATTGCGTTAAGCCGCTTTGATGTGACGATTAATCTTCGTCACAACGGCAAGATGATTCGTCAGTACCGCGCGGCTAAAACAGACGTTCAAGCTGAAAAGCGTATCGCAGCGGTGTGTGGTAATGCCTTTGTTCGCCATATGCTTAAGATTGAGCTGGAGCATCAAGGTTTGAAACTTCATGGCTGGATCACCACGCCAGAAGGGGCAAGGCAACAAAGCGATCTGCAATACTGCTATGTAAATGGTCGTATGATGCGCGATAAATTGATCAATCACGCGATCAGACAAAGCTACGAAACCAGCCTACGTCCAGACCAATTCGCAACTTATGTACTGTTTATTGAATTAGACCCGCATCAGGTGGATGTGAATGTTCACCCTGCAAAACATGAAGTGCGTTTCCACCAAGCTCGCCTTGTGCATGATTTCATTTATCAGGCATTGAGTGATGGACTCGCCCAAAGCAAACAGATTAATGCGGTACCAATCAAGCAGTCTGCGTTTCATCAATCAGAAGCAACGAATTATCAGCAAGATAATGCAATTCCTGAATCTAGTGATGCGACGAGTTACCCTACGCAAGAAAGCGCTGTCCCTGCTTATTCAGATCAAAACCCAGCATTTGATCAAAGCCCTCCATCTGAAAGGGCGCGACATGCTATTGATCAAACGCCTTCATACCCAAGAAAGGCTGAGTCTGAACAAGCGAATGATCAGCCTCAATACGGCGTTAATGATGGTGGACAACACTATAGCTCAACAGCCAACCGAGGTTCATCGTCTAGCCGAGGTTCTTCATCGAGGCTTGGTTCGTTATCGAATCAAGGCTCGTCGGCTCGCGACACCAGTTTTACGGGTTCTCCTCGCCAAGAGTGGATCGAGTCTCGACCTGAACCTAAAAAAGAGAAAGAGCCACATCAGCATCATGGTGACCCCGCACCCTCTAAGCGAGAAGTGAAAGCCTACAAAGAGCTTCTGAAAACGCCAGATTTTGATGATCAAGTTGTAGCTCCATCATCTCCTCAAGAGCATGTGGCACCAGTAGGAACCAGAGAAAATAGAGAAAATATAGAAGCTAAGCCCGCTCAACAGAATCCTGTTCATTCAAAGCCAAGAGCACCTGTGACGGACTTAGGCAAAGCTGTCTCGGTAGTGGAACGCCAATATTTGGTAATGGGAAACAAAAACGGCAGCGTATTGCTGTCTCTAGCCAAAGCGGAATTGCTACGTGTGATTGGCCAACTTGATACTCGAGAAGGGGCGTTAAAAAGCCAACCGTTATTGGTGCCTTTATCGATTAAGCTTGGCAGTGAACTTGTCGAGGTTGCTAAGGCGTTGAGCCAAACACTGGCGTTATTGGGGATTGAGCTTAAGGCGCGAAACAGTGAAGCGGTAATGGTGATGGGCGTGCCTTCTCCTTTGAGGCAGCAAAACTTACAAATTTTGATCCCAGATCTGTTATCTTACGCGGCTTCATTAAACGCTCAGATTGTCGATAATCACGCAGATACTGTTTTTAACGATATGTTGCCATCATTGGTCAACTGGATCGGGATTCAAACGGCACAAGTAAAAAGCGACTACACTTTATCTGAAGCGGTTCAACTAGTTGGGGAACTTGAACAGCTTTGGCATGGTCTACTTCCATTAGATGATCCAGAGTTTGTCAATCCTATCGACTTTTCAGCGACCATAGCCGCGTTTACGGTTTAACTTTTTCGCGATGGCATTTGTCTTTTTAGCTGAATACGTCGCGACACAAAGCCCTTTTTATAAAGCGCTCTAACAGAGAAACAAATACAAAATATCATGACTGAAAAATTACCTTTAGCGTTGTTTTTAATGGGCCCAACGGCATCAGGAAAAACAGATTTAGCTATCCGCTTACGCCAGAAATACCCAGTAGAAATCATCAGTGTGGATTCGGCATTGATCTACAAAGACATGGATATTGGCACCGCTAAACCAGACGCGGAAGAGCTCGCGCTCGCGCCTCATCGCTTGATTGATATTCTGGATCCAAGCGAAGCGTATTCTGCGGCAGATTTTCGTCGTGATGCGATCAATGAAATGAATAAGATTGTAGCGGAAGGCAAAATCCCGCTACTTGTTGGTGGCACAATGCTGTACTACAAGGCATTGCTGGAAGGTTTATCGCCACTACCCGCGGCAGATAAAGAGATTCGTCAGCAGATTGAAGCAGAATCTATCGAACAAGGTTGGCAGGCTCTGCATGATCAATTAAGAGAGATAGATCCCGTATCCGCTGAAAGAATACACCCAAATGATCCACAAAGGCTTTCAAGGGCATTGGAAGTTTATCGAATTTCGGGTAAAACATTAACTGAGCTAACTCAAACGAAAGGCGATAGCCTGCCATTTCGTGTAAAACAATTTGCTATAGCTCCCAAGGAAAGGACTGAACTCCATCGCCGTATTGAACTGCGTTTCGAGAAGATGATTGAGGCGGGTTTTGAAGAGGAAATGAAGGCGTTACACGCCAGAGAAGATCTTCACCCGGAGCTACCATCGATCCGATGCGTCGGTTATAGGCAGATGTGGGATTATTTAGACGGGAATTGTGATTTGGACGAAGCGGTTTTCCGTGGTGTCTGTGCAACTCGTCAGTTGGCCAAGCGACAAATCACCTGGTTGCGCAGTTGGGATGATTTAACTTGGTTAGATAGCGAAAACATTGATCAAGCGTTAGAAACTCTTTCAGATGCAATAGCATCTGATTAGTATTGCTGTGTATAATGTGATCGCTTTTGCGTGAATATACTCTGGAAAGGATCCGTTATTGAGGCTTTTAAAAAATCACAGCCTTTCAATAACAACGGAGTTTTTTTATTCATTTAGCTCAGAGGCAAAGGCCGCACCTTTTTGTGCACCGCTAGCTAAATAATTACAACAAAATACAAATAAGGAAAATAAAATGGCTAAGGGGCAATCGCTACAAGACCCATTCCTGAATGCACTCCGTCGTGAGCGCATTCCAGTCTCTATCTATCTTGTGAACGGCATCAAGCTGCAAGGTCAGATCGAGTCTTTCGATCAATTCGTGATCTTATTGAAGAACACGGTAAACCAAATGGTTTACAAGCATGCGATTTCTACTGTGGTTCCTGCTCGTGCAGTTAGTCACCACAGCGGCGAGCAACAGCGTGCGCCATCTGATCGTCCAGAGAAGACTGAAGATTAATCGTTCAACAAATACAGCACACGCTGTAATAAGGAGTTGGTTGCTTGTTTGACCGTTATGAATCCGGCGAGCGAGCCGTACTTGTTCATATCAACTTCACGCAAGAGGGAGAATGGGAAGACCTAAGCGAATGTGAAATGCTGGTCTCCTCAGCAGGGGTAGAAACGCTACAAGTGATTACTGGTAGCCGCCAATCCCCGCTCCCTAAATACTACGTTGGAGAAGGTAAAGCCCAAGAAATCGCTCAAGCCGTTCAGCTGACTGGGGCTGAAATCGTGGTGTTTAACCACTCTCTCTCTCCTGCCCAAGAGCGAAATCTCGAACAGTTGTGTAAATGTCGTGTGATTGATCGCACGGGTTTGATCTTAGATATCTTTGCACAGCGTGCACGAACTCACGAAGGTAAGCTACAAGTTGAGCTCGCTCAGCTTCGTCATATCTCTACTCGACTGATTCGTGGTTGGACTCACCTTGAAAGGCAGAAAGGTGGTATTGGTCTTCGTGGTCCAGGTGAAACTCAACTGGAAACCGATCGCCGTTTGTTGCGTGACCGTATAAAGGCAATACTGCGTCGTTTAGCGAAAGTGGCTAAGCAACGTGAACAAGGACGACGTGCTCGAAATCGAGCTGAAATCCCAACTATTTCTTTGGTTGGTTATACCAACGCAGGGAAATCAACACTTTTCAATCGCATTACCAGTGCGGGTGTTTATGCTGCAGACCAACTGTTTGCAACCCTAGACCCAACACTACGTAAGATTGATTTGGCAGATGTAGGGCCTGCAATTCTCGCAGATACCGTAGGTTTTATCCGTCATCTACCACACGATTTGGTCGCTGCATTTAAGGCAACGTTACAAGAGACGCAAGAAGCTGACATTTTGTTACATGTTGTTGATGCCAGTGATGACCGCTTTCGTGAGAATATTCAGGCTGTTCATGATGTATTAGAAGAAATCGATGCTCATGAAGTGCCAACCCTTGTAGTCATGAATAAAATTGACTGCATGGAAGACCAAAAACCTCGAATTGAAAGATACGAAGAGGGCGCTCCACGCGCTGTTTGGGTTTCTGCAATGGAAGGAGTAGGTATTGAACTGTTGTTTGAAGCTTTAACCGAGCGTTTAGCAAGTCAAATGGTTCAATTCCGTTTGTGTATTCCACATAAACATCAAGGCCGTGTTCGTAGTTTATTTTTCCAGATGAAATGTATTCAACAGGAAGAGTATGATGAAAATGGTAACTTGTTGATAGATATCCGAATGCAACAAATAGATTGGTCTAAACTTGAAAAAAGAGAAGGGGCGCTCTTAGGTGACTTTATCGTTACCAAAGAGACTGCTACAGTATAACGTCATATCAAATGATGGAGCTTTCTAATGGCGTGGAATGAGCCTGGAAATAACAACAACGGCGATAATAACGGCCGCGATAACGACCCTTGGGGTAAGAATAATAATCGCGGCGGCCGAGATCAAGGACCGCCAGACTTAGACGAAGTGTTTAGTAAACTAAGTCAAAAGTTAGGTGGCAAGTTTGGTAAAAAAGGTGGCAACGGTAAAGGGCCATCTATTGGTGGTGGCGGTGCGATTGGCTTTGGTGTCATTGCTGTCATTGCGATTGCTATCTGGTTCTTCGCTGGTTTCTACACCGTTGGCGAAGCAGAAAGAGCCGTTGTACTTCGACTGGGTCAATTCGACCGTATCGAAGAACCTGGCCTTAACTGGCACCCACGCTTCATCGATGAAATCAAAGATGAGCAACTGGTCAACGTTCAAGCGATTCGTTCTCTACGTGCTTCTGGCACGATGCTAACGAAAGATGAAAACGTTGTGACCGTTGAAATGGGTGTTCAATACCGTGTTTCTGACCCGTACAAGTACTTGTATCGTGTAACGGACGCGGACGACAGTTTACGCCAAGCAACCGATTCTGCGCTTCGTGCGGTAATTGGTGACTCACTAATGGATAGTATCCTAACAAGTGGTCGTCAGCAGATTCGTCAAAGCACTCAAGAAGAGCTGAATCGTATTATTGATAGCTACGATATGGGTATTCTTATTGTTGACGTGAACTTCCAATCAGCGCGTCCACCTGAGCAAGTGAAAGATGCATTTGATGATGCTATCGCAGCTCGTGAGGATGAAGAGCGTTTCGAACGTGAAGCTGAAGCTTACCGTAATGATATTATTCCAAAAGCAACAGGTCGAGCTGAGCGTTTGAAGAAAGAAGCGGTAGGTTATTCTGAGCGTATTGTTAATGGTGCTTTGGGTCAGGTTGCTCAATTCGAGAAACTTTTACCTGAATACCAAGCTGCTCCTGAAGTAACACGTAACCGTATGTACCTAGATACAATGGAAAAAGTGTACTCAAGCACATCTAAAGTTCTGATTGATTCAGAATCAAGTGGTAACTTGTTGTACCTACCAATTGATAAGCTAGGCGCTCAAGGTGGAGACCAATCGGGTAAACGCTCGACAAAAGCTCCATCAACTTACGATCAAATTGAGTTAGAAACTCAAGCGGATCCAAAGTCTAGCTCTACAACTCGTTCAGACAGTTCACGTCAAGGGAGATACTAATAATGCGTAAGTTAATGATCCCTGTTTTAGTTGTGACGATTGCCCTTCTATTGATGTCACTATTTGTGATTCAAGAAGGCGAACGTGGCATGGTAATTCGTTTTGGTCGAGTTCTCGATGACAACGGCGTATCACGAATCTATGAACCAGGCCTACACTTTAAGATGCCGCTGTTTGATCGCGTTAAAGTACTTGATGCGCGTATTCAAACGATGGATGGTCGTTCAGACCGTTTCGTAACATCAGAGAAAAAAGACGTTCTAATTGATACTTACGCAAAATGGCGTATTGCTGATTTTGGACGTTTTTATCTGAGTACGGGCGGCGGCAATATCCTGACGGCAGAAGCACTTCTTGAGCGTAAAGTGACAGATGTTCTTCGTTCTGAAATTGGTTCTCGCGAGATCAAGCAAATCGTTTCAGGCCCGCGTAACAAAGACGTATTACCTGATAGTGTTGATAGCGAAGAAGTAACAACTGAAGCCGCTAAAGAAGCACTAGAGATTGATGGTGAACGAGATAAAGTTATGGCGAACGTTTTGTCTGGAACGGCAGAAAGTGCGATGGCTGATTTGGGTGTTGAAGTTGTTGATTTCCGAATGAAGAAGATTAACCTTCCTGACGAAATCAGTGAATCTATCTACCGCCGTATGCGTGCAGAGCGTGAATCGGTTGCTCGTAGACACCGTTCTCAAGGTCGTGAGAAAGCAGAAGTTATCCGTGCTCAAGCTGAGCTAGAAGTAGCGACTGTTCTTGCTGAAGCTGACCGTACTGCTCGAGTGACTCGTGGTGATGCTGATGCAGAAGCGGCGAAGATCTACTCTGATGTGTACAGCAAAGATCCTGAGTTCTATGGCTTTATGCGTTCACTGCAAGCTTATGAGACATCATTTAGCGATAAGAGCGATATTCTAGTATTGGATCCGAAGACAGACTTCTTCCGATACATGAATCAATCAAGCGGTGTACCAGCAGCAAAATAAGCTAATTTGTTATTCAAAAGCTGACTCTAGTTTAGATAACAAAGTACGTTAAAAATCAAAAGGCTCCCTGATGGGAGCCTTTTTGTTTTCTGGCGGTTTATTTTGGTCGCTTCACTTTTTATCAGCCTATCTTGTTAGTTGATTAGCTGGTTAGTTGACTTGCTTGCTTGGCGCTTCTGTTGATTAACCATGTTGTTACCCCCGAGGACCTATACTGCTGTTACCGATTATCTACGCTGCTGCCGAGCACCTATGCTGCTGTTAACGATGACTTGCGATGCCTTTACATGACAGGTGGCCCCTTGAGCGTTAGGCTCATGCGTGAGTCGCAATCGGTATAGTGAGTGCGTAAATCATCGGTATAGTGAGTGCGTAAACCTCTTACTTGTACCGGCAAGGTTTCGGAAATAATGAGTAGGTTTCTAGAAGGAAGATTAGCTGTGGGTCATGAAAGCGATAACCGCTCCAGCAACAACAAGACAGCCGCCAATACGGCGCAGTTGAGAGTCTGGTTGTTGGCTGAGCTGGGCAACCATGTTTCTCCAACCGTTTGGTGCAATCAAGGGACCAAGCCCCTCTACGATAAGAACAAGCCCAATTGCGAGCCAAATTGAATGAGACATGACACTGCCCTATATTTATAAAAATACAATGATATCAGTATCTTTACGGTTCCGCCCTGAGTTCTCACTGATTTGTTTTTGAACAGCCTTGTCGATTATGAACAAAAAGTGACTGCAAGAAGTGTGATTCGGTGCTAGAATCCATTTTTAATTAGCAACAGAAATTGGAAAGATGGGAAATAACGTAGTTGTTCTAGGCACCCAATGGGGTGACGAAGGTAAAGGTAAAATCGTTGACCTTTTAACTGAAGATGCAAAATACGTGGTTCGCTACCAAGGCGGTCACAATGCAGGTCATACACTTGTAATTGACGGTGAAAAAACCGTTCTTCACTTAATTCCATCAGGTATCCTACGCGATAACGTTAAATGTGTTATCGGTAACGGTGTAGTATTATCACCTGACGCACTTCTTAAAGAAATGAAACCTCTTGAAGATCGCGGTATTCCAGTACGTGAACGTCTTTTCATCTCTGAAGCTTGTCCTCTAATTCTTCCGTACCATATTGCTATCGACAACGCGCGTGAAATCGCTCGTGGCGCTAAAGCTATCGGTACAACGGGTCGTGGTATCGGTCCAGCTTACGAAGATAAAGTTGCTCGTCGCGGTCTACGCGTTGGCGATCTTTTCGATAAAGAAGCATTTGCTGAGAAGCTAAAAGAAGTTATGGAATTCCACAACTTCCAACTAGAGCATTTCTACAAAGCTGAAACAGTAAGCTACGAAGAAGTACTTGAGCAAGCGATGAGCTACGCAGACATGTTAACTGCGATGGTTATCGACGTAACTGACGAACTAGACGCAGCACGTAAGCGCGGCGACAAGATCATGTTCGAAGGTGCTCAAGGTACGCTACTAGATATCGACCACGGT
This sequence comes from Vibrio echinoideorum, assembly GCF_024347455.1. Classification (NCBI taxonomy): domain Bacteria; kingdom Pseudomonadati; phylum Pseudomonadota; class Gammaproteobacteria; order Vibrionales; family Vibrionaceae; genus Vibrio; species Vibrio echinoideorum. The sequence continues at coordinate 3,247,967 of NZ_AP025483.1, read as the reverse complement.
ACTTACCCATACGTAACGTCTTCTAACACGACTGCTGGTGGTGTTGCTGCAGGTTCTGGTTTCGGTCCTCGTCACATTGGTTACATCCTTGGTATTACTAAGGCTTACTGTACTCGTGTTGGTTCAGGTCCATTCCCAACTGAGCTTTACGATGGCCTTGATAAGCAAGACCCAGTTGGTAAGCACCTAGGCGATGTTGGCCACGAATTTGGCGCAACAACTGGTCGTCTACGTCGTACTGGTTGGTTCGATGCCGTTGCTATGCGTCGTGCAATCCAAATCAACTCTCTATCTGGTATCTGTCTAACTAAACTAGACGTTCTAGATGGCCTAGAAGAACTGAAAATCTGTACTGGTTACAAGATGAAAGATGGTTCTATCCTAGAAGTTTCTCCAATGGCTGCTGAGTCATTCGAAGAAGCAACGCCAATCTACGAAACAATGCCTGGTTGGTCTGAAAACACATTTGGTGCTAAATCTATCGACGCGCTTCCACAAGCTGCTCTAGATTACATCAAGCGTATCGAAGACCTAACTGGCGTTCCAATTGATATCGTATCAACTGGCCCAGATCGTAACGAAACTATCATCAAGGTTCACCCATACGGCGCATAATGCCCGCTGAGTGATTACCAGGCACTAGCCGTGCTGTGGTAATTAAAGTGCTCTGATAATGAAATAGTTTTCTAAAAGCCGACTTTATTAAGTCGGCTTTTTAATGCCTGCAATATAGAGCTTAAGCTTTGGGTGATGATCTTTTAAACGTCATCAGGCAAAATATTGCCCATTAGCGGCAAGTTTTGTCTAAAGCCGTCAAGGTTGTTGCCGATACAGATATCATGGAAAGTGAAGTTCACCCTATTTTTGACGTTTACCTCGGTAGCCAATAAGAAATAGATAACTTTAGCGACAGATAATTGAGTGCAGGTATGAAGCTACGAATTGTGGCAGCTTCATTGATAATGGCGCTGAGCTCACCCTTGAGTCATGCAAATTTGGCTGAAGTGGGAGACCCAGTTCCAATCTATACAGAAGCTGAGCTGATTAAGTTAATTGAAAATAATCAACATCTTGAGCGTGTAAAGGCGGATAAGTGCCAGCTAGTGGAAGATATCGTTGCGCGTGCAACGCGTATTAGCTTGCCTTCTTATGAGTTTTTATACGGTGATATGTTGGCGTGGGGTGTATGTGTTCCACAAGATGTAGAGCTTGGTCTTTACTATATGGAAAACGCAGCGCATCAAGGTCTACCCGCTGCATTAGAGCAGTTAGGTCGTTATTACTCCCGAGGCACTTTGGTTCAACAAGACAAAGAGCGCGCGATTCCGTATTTACGTGAAGCGGCGTCTATGGGAAATCTAAGTGCGAGTATTCACTTAGCTGAGTTGTTGTTGCGAGATTACGGTAGCCCGCTAGATTATGAAGATGCTTATCGCTGGTTGTATAATTCGGTGACGGCTGACCAAAGACAGCATAAACGTATCACTGTGCTTAGAAGCGGTTTAGAACAGAGAATGCCAGACAACATTATCGCGCGAGCAAAACGTCGAGATGTGTTCTGGTAATTACGAATATTAATTAAGGTTGATGGTGAACGACTGCACTCGTTAGCCATCTATCTTGATATAGAAAGATATCGTATTAAAAAGGCCTCGTAGGTAAATACCTATGAGGCCTTTTTTGATCTTAACGGTAAACCGTTTATCTTACTCGGTGGCGTTATTGAACAACTTCACCAGATTCAATCACCGTCTTACGAACGACTTTAGTGAAATCGAGTGCTTCTTGGCGAATCTTATCTTCATCGACCGTTAGCATGTCGCGGTCTTGCATGATGATTTTACCATCAACGATCGTATGGCGAACGTTACCCGCGTTAGCTGAGTAAACTAATGCCGAGTATGGGTTGTAGACCGGAACCATGTTTGGCGCTTTAGTATCGATCACTATGATGTCAGCGAGTTTGCCGTCCTCAAGAGAACCGATCTTATCTTCCATGTGCAGCGCTTTTGCTGCGCCCATTGTTGCCATGTCGATCACTTTGATCGGAGGCATCGCGGCGCGATCTTTATTAACTAGCTTATGTACTTTAGCGACTTGGTTGAACTCATCGATGGTGCTCAGTGTATTACCTGACATTGGCCCATCGGTACCTAAACCGATACGTACGTTCTCGTTATACATCTTAAGCGCCGGTGATACGCCTTTTGCTGACTTGATGTTAGCACTCATGTTGTGAGCCACACCCATATCCGATTTTTTCACCAGTTCGATATCATGATCGTCAACGAGGATCATGTGTGCACCCACCAAGTTTTTATTGAGTGCACCAATGCTGTCCATGTATTGAACTGGCGATAATCCGTCTGAACGCTCTGCGATTTTTTCTGCTTCACGGTGTGATTCTGCAAGGTGAATCATCACAGGCACATCTAATTCTAGAGACAGCTTTGAGATCTTCTGCAGAATCTCTGTGGTATTGGTGTAAGGCGCATGTGGTGCAAACGCTGGGGTGATGCGTGGATGATCTTTGTATTCTTCAATGAAGTTTAACGCGTATTTAATGCCTTCTTCAGCATTAGCCGCATCAGCGACTGGGAACTTAATCACTGTTTCGCCGAGGATAGCACGCATACCGATCTTGTCGACAGTTTTCGCCACTTCATCTTCGAAGTAGTACATGTCGGCGTAAGTGGTTACACCGCCTTTAACCATTTCGACGTTACCTAGGTTAGCGCCAATGCGTACCATGTCTCGTGACACTAACTTCTTCTCTAATGGGAAGATGTAACGGTGAAGGCGATCAGGCACATCATCGGCTAACGAGCGAAACACGGTCATTGATACGTGAGTATGAGTATTGATGAGACCTGGCATCACGATATCACCATCCACGTCTAACACTTGCTTGGCTTGGTATTGCTTCTCTAATGATGCATCGCCGACAGCAATGATTTTGTTGTCTTTCACAACAACAGTGCCGCTTTCATATACCGTTTTGTCTTGGTTCATCGTTAGAACCATCGCATCGGTAATCATTAGGTCGGCTTTTTCCATCGCAGAACTCGCGAATGGAAATAGAGCGAGACTTGCCATTGCTGAAGCCAATAGGGTGCGTTTTAGTTTCATATCAATACTCAGAACAGGAGTTGGTAAAGTGTCAGGATAATAGTGTATTTCATTCATGGCGCAAACGTTTGTTTTATCGTTTGCTCAAAATTTTGATGAGAGACAATGGCTATGAAGTGATGTTTCACAAAATGAAGAGATGTATCAATCTGAGGTTATTTGAGGCTTTTCCAAAGCATATCTGTAGCTTACCCCTAGCATCAGATATACTAGGGGTATATACATTCCTTGCTTAAGCAGGCCCGCCTATGTCAAAAAATACACCGATGTCAGAAAACACGACAGCTACAACCACTATTGATCCCTTTGCAGACCGAGAGTCTAAAAACTACGAAAATCCAGTACCAAGCAGAGAGTTCATTATTTCGTTTCTAACAGAAGCGAATATTCCGATGAACCGTAACGATCTATTTGAAGCTTTGGGTCTTGCTGGAGAGGAACAATATGAAGGCTTGCGTCGTCGTTTACGTGCAATGGAGCGTGATGGACAGCTAATCTTTACTCGTCGTCAGTGCTACGCATTGCCGGAGAAGATGGAACTGATTAAAGGCTATGTGATTGGTCATAAAGACGGTCATGGCTGGGTTCGCCCAGACGGCAGTGTTGGTAAAGATAACGATATCGTGTTGCCGCATCACCAGATGAAAACCATCATGCACGGTGACTATGTATTGGCTCAGCCTACTGAAAACAGTAAGCGTGGCCGTCGTGAAGGGCGCTTAGTACGTGTTCTTGAAGAGCGTAAAACACCACTTGTTGGTCGCTTCTTCCTAGAATACGGCCATTCTTATGTGGTTGCCGATGATTCACGTATTAGTCATGACATTCAGATCCCAACTGAGCATAAAGGCGGTGCTCGAATGGGTAATGTGGTTGTGATTGAAATTACGGATCGCGGTGGTCGTTCTCGTAACATGATGGGCAAAGTGACCGAAGTTCTCGGTGAGAACATGGCTCCGGGTATGGAAACGCAGATCGCGATCCGTACTCACCAGATCCCACAAGAGTGGCCTGAAGCGGTTGATAAGCAAATCGTAAACCTAGGCGAGCATGTTCCTGAAGAAGCAAAAGAAGGGCGTGTTGATCTACGTAAACTGCCATTAGTTACGATTGATGGCGAAGATGCACGTGACTTCGATGATGCGGTTTACTGTGAAGCGAAGAAAGGCGGCGGCTGGCGTCTTTGGGTAGCGATTGCTGACGTAAGTTATTACGTTCGCCCAGACACTGCGCTAGACAAAGAAGCGATTAACCGTGGTAACTCGGTATATTTCCCATCGCAAGTTGTCCCAATGCTGCCTGAAGTACTTTCTAATGGCCTGTGTTCATTGAACCCTCAAGTAGACCGTTTATGTATGGTGTGTGAGATGACTATCTCAGACAAAGGTAAACTGTCGGGTTACAAGCACTACGAAGCGGTAATGAACTCTCATGCTCGTCTTACTTACAACAAAGTCGGCGCGATCTTAGATGGCAATGAAGAACTTCGTGAGCGTTACGAGCCTGAAGTACCACATCTTGAAGAACTTCATAAGATGTACAAGGTACTTAAGAAAACGCGTGACGAACGTGGTGCGATTGAATTTGAAACCGTTGAAACGAAATTTATCTTCAATGCGGATCGTAAGATTGACCGTATTGAACCCGTAATTCGTAACGATGCACACAAGATCATCGAAGAATGTATGATTCTTGCGAACATTGCATCGGCGTCTTACGTAGAAAAAGCGAAAGAACCGGCACTGTACCGTGTTCACGATACTCCGGGCGAAGAGCGTTTAACGGGCTTTAAGAGTTTCCTTAGTGAGCTAGGTTTAACGCTGGAAGGGGGCCTTTCGCCATCACCAGTCGACTATGCACAGCTGATGAAACAAATTAACGAGCGAGAAGATCGTGAGTTAATCCAAACCATGTTGCTGCGCTCAATGAAGCAAGCGGTATACAACGCGGATAACGCGGGTCACTTTGGTCTAGCTCTTAAGCGCTATGCTCACTTTACCTCGCCGATTCGCCGTTACCCTGACTTGCTTTTGCACCGTGCGATTAAGTACCTTATTGCGAAAGAAGAAGGCCGTAACAGCGAACGTTGGACGCCAACGGGTGGTTACCACTACACTTTCGATGATATGGACTTCTACGGCGAGCAGTGTTCAATGACTGAGCGTCGTGCTGATGACGCAACACGTGAAGTGAACGACTGGCTGAAATGTGAATACATGCAAGACCATGTTGGTGAAGTGATGGATGGCGTAATTGCTAACGTTACTGGTTTCGGCTTCTTTGTTCGTTTGACTGAACTGCACATTGACGGCTTGGTACACATCTCAGCGCTAGCGAATGATTACTACCAGTTTGATGCTATTGGTCAGCGCCTAGTGGGTGAAAGCTCAGGTAATATTTACCGTTTGGGTGATTCGGTTAAAGTGAAGGTTTCTGCGGTTAACCTAGAAACTCGCCAAATTGATTTTGACATGGAAGACACTGATCGTCAGCCTCGTGGTAAAGGTAAAACTGCCAAGAAGCGTGCAGCCGAAGCGATGAATAAAGCGAAAAGCAAGAAGCGTTCAGCGGTGAAGAGTAACAAGCCAGGTGTACCTGCGAAGGCTTTGATTGAACCCACTAAGCGACCAGACGGAAGTAGTGAAAGTCCAACTAAGAAGAAGTCAGCGAATAAAACAGGTGCCGCTAAAGCTCGAGCTAAAAAAAAGCGCGCAGCAAGCCGTAAGCCAAAAGCTGATAAGTCTTAATTTTTAAGGCTTATAAGGACGAGCAAGACTTAACGTCTGACTAATTTAATGCGAGGGTATCAGGCGGAAACGCATGCTCTCGAACTAAACAACACAGAGGTGGATGTGTCGGTATTGATGTCATTCATCTCTGAGCAATAAGAGTAATTTGAGACAATGAGTAACGAATTTATTTACGGTATTCACGCGGTGAAAGCCGTACTAGAAAAAGATCCAGCGCGCTTTATAGAAGCATATGTACTGAAAGGCCGCCAAGATGATCGCCTGCTTCCGCTATTGAATCAGCTACAACAGTTTGGTGTGTCGATCCAACAAATGGGCCGTAAGCCGCTTGATGAAAAAGCACAAGGTGCGAATCACCAAGGTCTTATTGCTAAGGTAAAGCCTGCTAAGCAGCTTAATGAAACACACCTAGATGATATCCTAGCTAAGCATGAACAGCCTTTATTGTTGGTTCTAGACGGCGTAACAGACCCTCATAACTTAGGTGCTTGCTTACGTAATGCGGATGCTGCAGGTGTGGCGGCTGTTATCGTGCCTAAAGACCGCTCTTCGCCGCTAACGGCAACGGTAAGCAAGGTAGCGTGTGGCGCGGCTGAAACCGTTCCTCTAGTACGTGTAACCAACCTAGCCCGCACAATGCGCGCACTGCAAGAGCAGGGTGTATGGTTCGTGGGTACGGCAGGTGAAGCGACGCATGATATCTACCAAGCGAAGCTAACTGGCCCGCTTGCTGTTGTGATGGGTGCTGAAGGTGACGGTATGCGTCGTTTAACGCGTGAAACTTGCGATGACCTTATTAAGATTCCAATGTCAGGTAGTGTGTCGAGCCTGAATGTTTCTGTGGCGTCGGGTATCTGCCTGTTCGAAGCAGTAAGACAGCGTTTAGCTCAGTAATGCTAGGTTCAGCAACATTTGACTAAGTCACGCTTGGTTTAGTTATGCTTGTCTATGTTGTTTAGAGATACTTGCTACATAAAGAGTTAAACGACTTTAAGTCTATGAATTTATTAACGCTCACTACTCGCTGGTGGGCGTTTCTTTTTAGGCTGTTAGGACGGAATCGATTGGTTTATCAGATGGCTAGATGGCGAAAGAAAAACTGTTTCATTATTAGCCAAATACCGCTTGCCAATACCGGGTTCTTTCTATAATATTTGCCGTCCTTAAAACTCGGTCATTTTTCTTTAGTTCCTTGCTTCCCTTGGACGACCGAGCCTTTCGTGGAAGCTAATAATCCGTAAGGAGCAACCAAATGCGTCATTATGAAATCGTATTCATGGTTCACCCTGATCAAAGCGAGCAAGTTGCTGGCATGATCGAGCGTTACACTGGTTCAATCACTGAAGCTGGTGGTACTATCCACCGTCTAGAAGACTGGGGCCGCCGTCAAATGGCTTACCCAATCAATAAACTTCACAAAGCTCACTACGTTCTTATGAACGTTGAAGCTGGCCAAGAAGTGATGGACGAGCTAGAAACTGCTTTCCGTTTTAACGATGCAGTTCTACGTAACATGATCATGCGCACTAAAGGCGCTGTGACTGAGCAATCTATCATGCTTAAGCAAAAAGAAGAGCGTGCAGAGCGTGCTCCTCGTCGTGATGACCGTGAAGAACGTGCACCACGTCGTGAAGAAGAAGCTAAGCCAGAAGCTGCTGCTGAGTAATTCTTTTTTGGCCTTTTAGGTCATTAAATATTATTCAACTCGTTTAGGTATTTCCACTACAAGCATTTGCTTAAGCTTATTTATAAGTTCGTGTGAATACCGCATTATTAAATTTAGATCAGGAGATAGCCCATGGCTCGTTTCTTCCGTCGTCGTAAATTCTGCCGTTTTACTGCAGAAGGCGTACAAGAGATTGACTACAAAGACGTAGCAACTCTAAAAAACTACATCACTGAAGCTGGTAAAATTGTACCTAGCCGTATCACTGGTACAAGTGCTAAATACCAACGTCAACTAGCTCGCGCTATCAAGCGTTCTCGTTACCTAGCACTACTACCGTACACTGACAAGCATCAGTAATCGGTAATAGTTAACAATAGTTTAAGAGGACTAAGATAATGCAAGTTATTCTACTTGATAAAATCGGTAACCTAGGTGGCCTTGGCGACCAAGTAAACGTTAAATCTGGTTACGCTCGTAACTTCCTTATCCCACAGGGTAAAGTAGTTATGGCAACTAAAGACAACGTTGCTATGTTCGAAACTCGCCGTGCTGAACTAGAAGCTAAAGTTGCTGAGCAACTAGCTGCTTCTGAAGCTCGTGCTGAGAGCGTTAACACTCTAGAAGGCGTTACAATCGCTTCTAAAGCTGGTGACGAAGGCAAGCTATTCGGTTCTATCGGTACTCGTGACATCGCTGACGCTATTACAGCGGCAGGTGTTGCAGTAGTTAAGAGCGAAGTACGCCTACCTGAAGGCGCTCTACGTAACCTTGGTGAATTCGAAGTAAGCATCCAACTTCACTCTGAAGTTTTTGCTACTGCGAAAATCACTATCGTTGCTGCTGAGTAATTTCAGTACCAAGACGAATTCTTTCTTTTGAAAGTTTTAAACACCAGCTTCGGCTGGTGTTTTTTTATGCCTGAAATATAGGAAAGCACAAGGAAAGGCTACTGTAGGTAAAAAGCTTACAGTGAGCCATAAGCTCTTATTGCTGAACAGGCCGTTCTCAAGGTTAGAAGTGGCGTTAAGATTAGAATAGTTCTTGAGACTAGAACTGCTCTTGAGATTAGAATAGTTCTTGAGATTAGAACTGAAAGAGCAGGTTAATCGACAGTACTGAGTCTTCTTTGCTTAACCCGCTAGGTACTTTGTCATGGTATTGACGAGAGTGAGCGATCTTCAGTGCGATATTGTCGGTGATATCGTTGATGGCTTCTAATTCAGTATCAAATTTCAGGTTACTGTGGCCAGACACTAACGTTACATCTGCCTTGAGCTGCAAATTCTTCAACACCTGCCATGATGTATTCACATTGCCACGGAAAATCGCCTCTTCAACAATCTCTGGGAAGATGATGTCATCGTCGTCCAATTCATCGAGATTAGGTTCTTGGTAACGAAAACCCGGTCCGACTTCGACTTCCAACACAAACTCTTCAGTGTTCGAGAACTGATAACCCAAACCACTAGAGATTGTGTAGTCTTTAAAGTAAGCGCTGTATCGTGAATCGACACCTTTAAAGCTGCCATAAAGGTAGGTTTTAGGGCTTAACTTATAGTCACTCTGAGCCGAGTAAGTCGATTGCCTTTTATCTTCTTCGCCATCTTTGTAGAGGTTGTAGTATTTCCATTCGCCACTGGTTCTATGACGGCCAGCCGTATACTCACCGTTTAGGCGGGCATTTAGCGATCGTGAATCAGAATTACCAGTATGCGACTGATACCCAAATTCGACTTCCGTCTTGAGTGGGTTCGGCAGCTCTGTGTCACTCGTATCACTTGGTGCGATATCCATATCTTTTTCAGGTGTCGGTGCAACGACGATCGGCTCAACAGTAGGTTCTGAAACTACTATAGAGTCGAGGATTGCATCGACAGAGGCTTTAGCATCATCATCAGCTAAGGCCAACGGAGAGCTCAGAAGGCTGGTGCTTAGAAGACCAGAGCTTAGAAGACCAGTGCTCAGAGCCAATAATTTGGACACGCATACCTCAGTTATACAGTGAATGAATGGAAGGATCGTAATGCTACCCTTGGTTAATTCCGTCAGCAATAGGTAAATTCTTACTGAAGAATAAAACAATCCCCGAGGATTGCATTACAAATGAATGTTCTTGGGTATAATGAACGATCATTATTAGTTATTGAGTGTAGTCATAGTGGATACCAGAAGTCAGAAATCAGCCAACGATCAGGTGGACGCCATCAAGGTCCCGCCACATTCATTAGAAGCTGAGCAATCTGTTATCGGCGGTTTGTTGCTGGACAACGAACGCTGGGATACGGTTTCAGAAAAAGTCGTGAGTAAGGACTTTTACAGTCGCCCTCACCGTCTGATCTTCGAAGCGGTAAAAGACATTCTGGAAGAAAGTGCTCCTCTGGATCTTATTACACTCTCTGAACATTTAGAGTTGCGTGAGCAGCTCGAAGAAGTTGGCGGCTTTGCCTACCTTGCCGACCTTGCTAAAAATACCCCAAGTGCGGCGAATATTAACGCTTACGCGGATATCGTGGCACAGCGTGCATTGGTTCGTAGCCTGATTGGTGTTGCGAATGAGATTGCCGATTCTGGTTATGACCCTCAAGGGCGTACATCAGAAGAGTTGGTGGATCTGGCTGAGAGTAAGGTCTTTGCGATTGCAGAAGGTCGAGCAAGTGAAAACGAAGGTCCCCAAAATGTTGATAGCATTCTAGAGAAGACTCTGGAACGTATCGAGATCCTATATAAATCGCCACAAGATGGTGTTACTGGTGTCGATACTGGCTTTAACGACCTTAACAAGAAGACGGCAGGCCTACAGGGTTCTGACTTAATCATTGTTGCTGCGCGTCCATCGATGGGTAAAACCACCTTTGCGATGAACTTGTGTGAAAACGCGGCGATGAAACAAGATAAGCCCGTTCTGATTTTCTCGCTAGAGATGCCAGCTGAACAGCTGATGATGCGTATGTTAGCGTCACTTTCTCGCGTAGACCAAACCAAGATTCGTACCGGTCAATTAGACGATGAAGATTGGGCGCGTATTTCATCGAGTATGGGTATTCTTATGGATAAGAAGAATATGTATATCGATGATAGCTCGGGTCTAACACCAACAGAGGTTCGTTCGCGTGCTCGACGTATCGCTCGTGAGCATGATGGTATCTCTATGATAATGATAGATTACCTTCAATTAATGCGTGTACCTTCATTGTCTGAAAACCGTACCTTAGAGATTGCCGAAATTTCTCGTTCCCTAAAAGCCCTTGCGAAAGAGTTGAATGTTCCGGTTGTTGCACTTTCTCAGCTTAACCGTTCCCTAGAGCAACGTGCAGATAAGCGCCCAGTAAACTCGGATTTGCGTGAATCAGGTTCTATCGAGCAAGATGCCGACTTAATCATGTTTATCTATCGTGATGAGGTTTATAACCCAGATAGTTCATTGAAAGGCATTGCTGAGATTATCCTTGGTAAGCAGCGTAACGGTCCTATCGGTTCTGTTCGTTTGACATTCCAAGGGCAACACTCCCGATTTGATAACTATGCAGGCCCTGCATTTGATGATGAGTAATCGTTAATGACTTACATGAAAGCTGCGGCGGCGAGCATTGATTTAAACGCGCTCGAACATAACCTGAACCAAATAAAGTTGAAGGCTCCTCAGTGCAAGGTCATGTCTGTAGTGAAAGCCAACGGCTACGGACACGGTTTACTGCATATCGCTAAACATTCTAAAAGCTCAGATGCTTTTGGTGTGGCGCGTATTGAAGAAGCGTTACAACTGCGTGCTGGTGGAATCGTTAAGCCGATATTATTGTTAGAAGGTTTTTACTCTTCGGGCGATTTACCCATATTGGTGACTAATAACATCCAAACCGTTGTGCATTGCGAAGAGCAATTGAGCTCACTAGAGAATGCTGATTTGGAAACGCCTGTTGTGGTATGGCTAAAGGTCGACAGTGGCATGCACCGCTTAGGTGTTCGCCCGGAGCAATACCAAAATTTTGTAGAGCGTTTGCATCAATGCCCAAATGTGGCAAAGCCATTGCGCTACATGAGCCATTTTGGATGTGCTGACGAGTTAGATAGAACCACAACAGTTGAACAGACTGAACTTTTTTTATCTCTAACGGATGGTTGCGAAGGTGAACGTTCACTTGCTGCTTCTGCTGGGTTACTCGCTTGGCCGGATAGTCATCTTGATTGGGTGCGCCCTGGAATCATCTCTTACGGTGTTTCTCCATTTGCTGATAAGTCGGCTCAAGAGCTCGGTTTTTTGCCTGTAATGACTCTGACATCTCACCTGATTGCGGTTCGTGATGTTAAAGCGGGTGAAAGTGTGGGTTATGGTGGAAACTGGACCAGTAAACGTGACACCAAGGTTGGTGTTATTGCTATTGGTTACGGAGATGGCTACCCGCGCACCGCACCAAATGGCACGCCTGTACTTGTTAACGGTAGAATAGTACCGATTGCAGGTCGAGTATCAATGGACATGCTCACGGTTGATCTCGGCCCTGATGCCGTGGATCAAGTGGGTGATGGGGCGACTCTGTGGGGTAAAGATTTACCTTCAGAAGAAGTCGCGGAACATATCGGCACTATCGCTTACGAGTTAGTCACTAAGCTGACTTCGCGTGTTGCGATGGAGTATGTGAAGTAGTTATGGATCTTGTAAACTAAATGATGTTCAAGAGAGCCTCTCGACATTGGTTAACGTCAGTCATGGCACTGCTCGGTGTCAGCTTTTCCTCTTCTGCTCTGAGTGAAGAAAAAGATTCAGCCTTCGTTCCTTTCTATTTCAGTACTGAAACCATGGGTAACACCGTTGGGGTTGCTGGTGTCGCAAAGGGTGTTTGGCAACCTCAGGCTGCTCTGTTTGGGATGGCGTTGTATTCAGACAAAGACAGTTATGTCGGGTTTTTATCAGCCTTTAATTATGCATTGTCTGAGAGTGTTCTGTTTAGTACACAGATGTACCAAGCACGTTTCAATGACAATCCTTATTACATTGGCTCTCAAGGTGACAATGATTCATCAATTGATGACAAAACCATTGCCGATGGCTTAGAGCAGAACTACCAGTTTGAATTTAAGTATCTGCTGCCTTGGGGCAATGTTGCAGACCATGGCTTGTTAGGGGCTTTTCAACCAATCAAAGATGTGAGCTTTGCTTCGCCAGTCGAGTCGGGCGTCAGCTCTATTATCTTCACGCCTTTTTATACCGCTCGTGAGCTAGAAGGGTTAAACAACACGGAAGAGGCGACAGGCTTTAGCTTGGCGTTTGATTGGGATAACCGTGATAGCACACGTAATCCAACCAAAGGGTCTCATACCAATCTTGAGTTCACTACTGGTGCTGAAAGTTGGTCCAATGACGACTTGTGGCTGAAATGGACATTCCAAAATAGTCAGTACTTCGCTTTAGGTCCTTTAGGGGACTTGTTCGACCAACAAGTCGTGGCTTTCGATTTCTATACAGCCGATACACCTACGTGGGATAACTGCTCAGGACAAGATTGTGCTCGTCCACCGGAAACAGAACAAGCTCGACTCGGTGGTTTGTATCGTCTTCGCGGTTATACCGGCGGTCGCTACCATGGCCGTTCAGCGGTGCATTACTCCGCTGAATACCGAGTGCTTCCAGATTGGCAACCACTCGGCGATATTCCTTTGATTAACTACTATGACTTGCCTTGGTGGCAATGGGTCGCGTTCGCCGAAATAGGGCGAGTGGCTGATGAGTACGATATCAAAGAATTGCACACTGATATGAAATGGAGCTTAGGTGGCGCTGTTCGTTTTCAAGTGGAAGGTATTGTCGTTCGTGCTGAGTTAGCTCGAGGCGGTGATGAAGGGACCTTTAGGGTCATGATAAACCAGCCTTTCTAGATTTCACTGCTTCAGTTGAAAGTGAATCCACATTGTATTCTTAAAGGGTGACTGCATTTGCGTCACTCTTTTTTGTTCGAATTAGCTTAACTGTTTATTCACCTTGAATCGTGGCGATCACAGTGCGGCTTCCTCCGCAATCTCGGTGCTCACCCAAGTATATGCCCTGCCATGTTCCTAAAGCTAAACGCCCGTTGGTTATTGGAATTGTCACACAACTGCCAAGTGTCGATGCTTTAATATGAGCTGGCATGTCATCATCACCCTCATAAGTATGTCTGTAATAAGCCGCTCGCTCGGGTACGAACTTGTTAAAGTGTGATTCCATATCAGTACGAACGGTTGGGTCGGCATTTTCGTTGAGTGTTAGGCTAGCAGAAGTGTGTTGTATGAAAAGATGTAATAAACCAACAGAGAGAGAGTTCATATCGTTTAACTGTTGTTCAATTTCATCAGTAATGAGATGAAATCCCCGCTTTCGTGCATTGAGGTGTATAGTCTTCTGAATCCACATACGCCATCCCTTATAATGTATTTGGAAAAAAAGCAGTTTAACGCTATCTTTTGAACTTGAATTTATACGCTATCGCTCACATTTAATTATGTTAGAGCTAGAGTAAGTACCGATTTTTCTATCAGGAAATCGATTTCTGATTTATCTCAAGGTACAGCTCTTCATATACGGCATAATACGTCGTGAAAATAAATTACAAAGAATCTTTCAGTGGTGATGCGTTTTATCGTCACAGAAAAATATAAACTTTCGCCTAATCGGGGGTTCTATTCATCACCCTAGTGACGTTTAGAATAAAACCTACAGTAATATCGGGATAGATACCATGTTGAAAAATATCAACCCAACGCAAACACAAGCGTGGAAAGCTCTAACTGCACATTTTGAGTCTGCTCAAGATATGGATATGAAAGAGCTGTTTGCTCAAGATGCAAAGCGTTTCGAGAGCTTTTCTACTCGTTTCGGTTCTGACATCTTAGTGGATTACTCTAAGAACCTTATCGATGCTGAAACGATGCAGCACTTATTCGCTCTTGCGAACGAGACTGAAGTTAAGTCTGCAATCGAAGCAATGTTCGGCGGTGATGCAATCAACAAGACTGAAGGTCGTTCAGTACTTCACACTGCTCTACGTAACCGTAGCGACAACCCAGTAATGGTTGATGGCAAAGACGTAATGCCAGCAGTGAACGCAGTACTAGCAAAAATGGAACTGTTCACGCACCGCATCGTTTCTGGTGAGTGGAAAGGTTACACAGGTAAACAGATCACTGATGTTGTAAATATCGGTATCGGCGGTTCGGACCTTGGCCCATACATGGTGACTGAAGCACTAACACCATACAAAACTCGCCTAAACATGCACTTCGTTTCTAACGTTGATGGTACTCACATCGTTGAGACGTTAAAGCCGCTGAACCCAGAGACAACTCTGTTCTTGGTTGCTTCTAAAACATTCACAACTCAAGAAACAATGACGAATGCACACTCTGCACGTGATTGGTTCTTGGCTGAAGCGGGTGATAGTGCACACGTTGCTAAACACTTCGCAGCACTATCAACTAACGCAACTTCAGTTGCTGAGTTTGGTATTGATACTGACAACATGTTCGAATTCTGGGACTGGGTTGGTGGTCGTTACTCACTATGGTCTGCAATCGGCCTTTCTATCTCTCTTTCTATCGGCTTCGATAACTTCGCTGAGCTACTAGATGGCGCACACGAGATGGATAACCACTTTGCTTCAACTGAGTTTGAAAGCAACATTCCAGTGATTCTTGCTCTTATTGGTGTTTGGTACAACAACTTCCATGGCGCTGAGTCAGAAGCGATTCTACCTTACGATCAATACATGCACCGTTTTGCTGCTTACTTCCAGCAAGGTAACATGGAATCAAACGGTAAGTTTGTTGACCGTGAAGGCAACCCAGTAGAATACCAAACAGGTCCTATCATCTGGGGTGAACCAGGTACAAACGGCCAGCACGCTTTCTACCAACTGATTCACCAAGGCACTAAGCTGATCCCATCAGACTTTATTGCTCCTGCTATCAGCCACAACCCTGCATCTGATCATCACCAGAAGCTAATGTCTAACTTCTTTGCTCAAACTGAAGCACTTGCTTTCGGTAAGACAAAAGAGACAGTAGAAGCTGAATTCCTAGCGGCAGGCAAAACAGCAGAAGAAGCAGCTGAACTTGCTCCTTTCAAAGTATTTGAAGGCAACCGTCCAACGAACTCAATTCTTGTTAAGCAAATGACTCCTCGCTCTTTAGGTAACCTAATCGCGATGTACGAGCACAAGATTTTTGTTCAAGGCGTTATCTGGAACATCTTCAGCTTTGACCAATGGGGTGTAGAGCTTGGTAAGCAACTAGCAAACCAAATTCTTCCAGAGCTTGCTGACGATGCTCAAGTGACCTCTCACGACAGCTCAACTAACGGTCTTATCAATGCATTTAAAGCGTTGAAAGCTTAAGACTGTTTGAGTAGTACAGAGTAAAAACAGTAATAAATAATAAAAACGCCAACCCGAAAGGTTGGCGTTTTTTATATCCGTCGATTTTACGGCAATAAAAAAGGCTGACGCACGTGTGTCAGCCTTCTTAATATTTTAGTTACCGCTTCTAGATTGTAGCGAATACTCTATATATCAGTAAGTCGTTTTATTCGAAACAGATCTCGATGAAGGCATTACCCCACTGAGATGTGAAAGGCATAATGATAATAGCACCTTCACACTTATGACGAATGGTGTGGCCTTTGCCTGATACGACGATTGGCGTTGCCATATCGAAGTCAAAGCCGCTTTCCGCAAGAATACGTTTTGCACCGCCAGTAACCATGTTGGTAATTTCACCGACCATATCGGTCACTTCTTCGTTCAAGCCGTTTGGTCGTTCACCTAGCATGTTTTCCATGATTTCAAGAGCGAGACCTTCATCGAAGGTGATCGACATTGAACCACGAGATTGTGTACCAACCATGCCAATTAGGCCTGATACATCACCACGAGCGATTTCATCTTTCTTAACTCTTGGTTTTTGTGGCTTTAATTCTAGAGAAGCCATCGTTTTTAATACGTTCATCAAAGAAGCTAAAAACGGGTTTACAAATTCAGCGCGCATAATGTTCTTCTATAATCTTATTCTTTCATATCGGAGGAGCAAGTTTGGCAAATGCCATGCGACTCAATGACTTGATTAGTCAATTTAAAGCCATGCTTCTCAGCGTTACTAGCGAGTAGAGTGACAAGCGCATCGTCTTGTAATTCTACCACCGTGCCACATTTATCGCAGATCAGTAGTTGGGAGAAATGTTTATTGGCATTGCAAGAACAGCAGCATATAAAGCTATTGGTTGATTCAACTCGGTGAATGAAACCTTGTTCCAACAAGAAATCCAAAGCGCGATATACTGTCGGAGGCTTGGCTTGTGGTTCACTGACTTTCAATTGCTCTAACAATTCATAAGCACTAGAGGCTTTTTTATTAGAGAAAATGAGCTCAAACACTCGCTTTCTCTGAGGTGTTAATCTAACGCCTCGAGATGCGCATATCCCTTCAACTTGCTCTATTAATGTGTGGTCCAAATTTTTCACCATTCAATCGGACATCCCTATTCAAACCTTATTTATAGGTTACTACGTTTTGGGAGCCAATGATTTCTATTAAAGTCAGGTACAGAGCGTATTGTGACCCACGACTTTGAATAAGACAAGGTAACTCAAAATGACAGTGTGACTCAAGGCATAACTGATTAGTGAGGCTGAATTAGAGGTTTGGTGAATAGGTTTAAATAAAAAATGTGAGGTAAAGTTCATATAGCACAAACCGGGCATAGCATTTACAATAGCTGACCTTGCTTTTGCTGGGTGTTCCAGCATATTTTTTTGACTCGCTACTAGGGTACTTTGCCATGACACATTCATGTAGGTTGTCTGTCGCTCCAATGCTCGATTGGATTGATTAATCAGCCTTAGCAAGGGCTGTGCGAGTTTGAGGGGGACTATAGGGAACCTATAAACATATTACCTGAATTTCACATCACTACATGCAGTATTCTAAATCGGTCAATTACTTCAGTTTTCGATAAAAGTGTATATAAGTCTAGTTACATAACCTGCGTTCTTTACCAAAAATGATGAACAGTATATAAACCCCCTTTATAAAAGGAGTATATATATATGTCTAAGCTAATTGAAAAATTTGGTCTGCCAACCGTTTTGTTCTTTGCTCTAATGATATTAGGGCCTATCGCTATCTATGCTTACAAATTTCAGTTTGGTTTGTGGGAAAAAAATGCAGATTGGGGAGCTCTTGGAGGTTACCTATCTGGCATTTACAGCCCTATGGCTGTTGGATTAACGTTGTATGTCTTAGTGCGACAGCAGGACCATTCTGAGAAGGTGATTGAAGTTAACCAACAGAGAGAAGATTTGAATTTTTTGCTCACTCGATTAGATACTTACCTACATCAAACAACCGCAGAAGATGGTGTTGTTCTGCATGAGTGGTTCAAAAAAGAGTTAGCTTTTTCTGATAACAACAAGCTTAAAAGTCAGCAGGATCTTCTTAGGGCTATAAATGCAGAACATTTAGTAATTTCTACGACTTGGTATGCCGTGTGGCTTCTTTTGACCGATATTCTGGAAAGTGATAGTAAACCTCAACATAAAAACATGAGCGAAACTAAGGTTGTGACAATTCTTTCTTACGATACGTGTGTTGCATTAGATAAGTTTCTGTATTCAACGCAGTTAGAAAAAAATATAGCCAAGAAAGATCTTCATTTTTGGTCATAACATTTTAAATTTCGTTTACCACAAGCCCTAGTACCACTAAGTTCCAAAGTTCATAGGGCTATAATTTCCCTCCGCCCCAAATTGCTTGTCCTAAGATCTCGAAGTCTGTCGATCCCACTTCTTTATGCGTTAGTTCCCATGGGTCGTAAAACTGAAAGTTGTCGCTCTTAAAAATAATCTTAGCTGGCTGAAACTGCAGACGTTTCACCATAACTTGGCCATTGACTCGAAATACATATACGCCATCACCACTAAAGTCATTTAGACGTTTCACCATCATTAAAGAGCCATCTTTTAACGTTGGGTACATCGAATCGCCTTTTGCTCTCATCAAAAAAACTTCACTTGGGTTTACATGGAGCTCATCGCGAAGGTATCGCTCTGCGAAACTCATTTCGGTTGAGGTTTCGACTTCAATTAATGAACCATGACCAGCACTCGCTTCTACATCGTAATAAGTCAACTCTACCATCCCAGATAACTCAGAAAGTGGGTTTTGTGATGTTTGTCTCGCTTTTAGAAAAATATCTTTAGGGATATTTTCTCGTGCTCTCCAGTTCTGAATTGACCTTGGAGCTATGCCCAAAGCCTTTGCTAAATCTACGTTTTTTGCCGTATTGGTAAGTGCTTTTAAATCATCAATTTGTTCATCAATTGACTTGTTCATGATGTACTCCGATGTATAAATGATGTTGTTTTGTGTTTTTCTGATGTTAGTATCATCAAATGTGCATCGTTGACGCTATGGATGTACATTCGAATCACCTTGAGTTGTTTTAAGTGTACTACATGGAGAACTTATGAACACAAACTTTGCATTACTTGCGCGTTTTGAGAGCCCTACGGTCGAACTGAAGCAAGTTAGCCAAGAATTTTTTGGCATCACACCTAAAACGGCAGAGCAACGAGCGAAAGCTTGTGACTTTCCCGTCCCTACCTTTAAGTTGCGCGATTCAGAGCGTAGCCCGACCTTAATCAAAATTGATGATTTAGCTGCCTATATCGACAAGCGATATGAGCAAGCTAAAACCGAATGGCAATCAGTGAATCTTTAAGGGGGGCTTATGAAAAATACCAACCAACTCAAACAAGACTTCAAAAGTTTACGGTTAGTTATCAGAGGGAAAGCGTCGGCTTATACAGCTTTTAGTCTTGGCCAGAAATATCCCTATTACTCGACTGTTTATTTTGCTGCGTACGAGGCCGAGTTAAAGAGTGACAAGTTTCCAATGCGATTAAGGCTAGAGCATTTCCGTGAAACGGGACTAGTCGTTGCCGTTCGAAACTTTGCTTAGAGGTTCGTTATGACCGTATCTGACCCGATCCACTTACCTTGTCCCGATATGCTTGGCATGGTTGACCCAAAACCGGAACTACGCGAACGCTCTATTCATTTGATAGAGCAGTTACGTGAAAAACATGGTTTATCGAAGCGTTCAAAGCGCAAAGCTAGACCGATGAATTACGTTTGCACAAATCATTCGTGTACGGGGCTGTAATGAACGAACAAGCGATGATAGCCGCACTTGCTAACATGGAAGCGAAAAGTGACGCAGGGGAACTCACTCGTTACTCTGCGTTCACTAAACGCTTCTTTCCTCGCTTGCCTAAAATCGTGCGTAACGATGTGAAGCGCAAAATAGCCAAGCGTAAACAACGCCAAAACCCGACCAAAGAAAATCTGATACTAGCGGCAGAAGATGCCGTTAAATTTGGGCTGAAAAGAGCGCACTTCATTGAAGATAAATTCCCGTTTGTTGATAGTCGCGCTAAGAGCCGAACTCAACCTTTAAGCCACGATATTTTGATGCGTGATGATGCCGTTAGTGAACTAGCAAAAAAGTTCGCTGATAAGTGCGCGTTACTGCTTACCGAAGAAAGCCAACCCGAAGTATTCAAAAGCTTTTTAGATGCGATAGAGCATGTTTACCAATTGCAGGAAGCTGAACTAAAAACGATTCATGTTAACGCGCCACAAGTGAACCTTAAAAAACGCGATAAGAAACCGGAAGAGTTAGAACAAGACCTACAGGTAGCCGTACTCAAGATGCAATCTGAATCTTGGATTGAGGGACGCTTGTTACACCTCCGAGCACAATACATTGAGTATTCACAAATCACGCTTGAGCGAGTTGGTGAGGGAAAGCATCAGTCACCGGTGATCAGTGCGTTGTCATTTGCCAACTGGAAACAGAAACAGCGTGACGCTAAAGCGTTCCTTGAAACTATGGCAGTAATGAATAACGAGACAGGCGACTCTTTCAATCTTGAGGATGTGGTCAAGCGAACGACTGTGAATCCAGAAAACCGTCGTATTGAAATGATGGTGCGATCTCGTGGCTTTGAAGAGTTGGCTCAAGACTTAGGTTATACCGCGCTCTTTATTACTTGGACGTTGCCGAGTAAATACCACCGAGTCTCTAAAAAGTGGAATGGTGCGAGTATCAAAGACGGCCACCAAGTTCTCATGCAGCAATGGGCGTTAGGTCGAGCACTGCTAGCGAAAGAAGAGATTCATTATTTTGGTTTTCGAGTGGCTGAACCACACAAAGACGCGACCAGTCATGCTCACTACTTTCTGTTTTGTTCGCCTGACGACAAAGACTTCATTATCGAAACCTTAAAATTGTGCGCTATCTCTGAGGATAAGCACGAACTAGGTTCTGATATTTCACCTCGTTTTGATGTGAAAGAAGCTGACCCTAAAAAAGGCGGGGCGACTGCCTACATTGCTAAATACGTCTCGAAGAACATTAACGGTAAGCACATGCCAGAAAATGAGGGGGAGGAATCTGCCTATCGTGCACGTGCTTGGGCTTCCACTCACCGAATCCGTCAGTTTCAGCAATTTGGTGGTAAGCCAGTTTCCCTTTGGCGAAATCTACGCAGGGCAAAACCGGAACAGACCATGATAGACCCAAAGCTCGAAGAGCTGCGCCAAGCGGCAGATTCTTCGAAGTGGTCGCTGTTCTGCCAATTGGCTGATAGTGCAAAAGTGGCCTACCAATCAAAACAAAACCAATACGGTGAAACAACCAAAAAGGTGATCGGCTTTTTTTGGCTCGGTCGTCTTATCGAAACGTCTAGCGAGTGCTATTCGCTCGTTAAGAAAAAAGACGTGAAGCGTCTTCAAGAGGCGCGGAGCGTCTCACCTTGGAGCACTGAAAATAACTGTAACTCTCCCTTAGTTGAACATCTTCAACGCGTGACCGGATGGAGCGTGGAGGGAGTCCAATGTCTAATCTCACCGCTAATGCGGGGGGCAAAAGTTCAAATAGATAAATACACGAATATCAGTTTCAAAAACAATCGTCTGATTGTGTATTAAACCATTGCCAACGATGTGAATCAGGGGCTAAACACTAAACAACGTCGTGAGACAGAGGAACACTATGAACACACTTTCTAAAGAAGAATGCCAAGCAGAGCTAAAACGCCTAGATACTATTGATGGATTGGAGCAAGAGCTTGAAATCGCCTTCGATAAAGTTAAAGACCTCTCACCAAGTGACCTACTAACGCTTGCCCCTAAACTTTTGATGGGAAATGCCAACCCTTTAACTGAGCTTGGCCTTGACCCCCAATTGGTAGACAAAGCAAAGCTTGTCGCTAAAGCCAATCGCATCATTCGTTCAGAGCGTAAAAAGCAGCTTCAAAAGCAGATGGGTAATGTGATTGAAGAGGTGCAAACCGATGAGTAAAACACCGAATCCAACACGGGGCTATGTGTCTTGCCCCGTGTGCAGTCGAGCGTCAACCGTTCACATGGTGGGCGAGGGCAAACTGATTGATACAGGCGAAACCGTTAAGAACGGGCGCAACCTTGGATTGCTTTATTACAAGTGTCCGAGCTGCGGTAATAGTTCAATGAGTAAAACGGTGAGTGATTATTGCAGTGAGCACATGCAAGAGTCGGTGGCTCAGCTGCCAGTGCTAAACGAAGTCGTTGAGCTTGAGCTAACCGAAGATGAGCCAACGGTCATTGAAGTGCAAACCAATACCGATTCAACTGAAATGACTACGGTAGACCAAGCGCTCCCAACCGAAGAAATCCAAGACGAAGTGCAACCACCAAAACCAAGCCTTAAACCGCAATTGCTCAAGGTTGGAGCATGTTTGGGTTTGATTCTCGTGTTGCTCTTCACCATTAAACGTTTATTGGCAACGCCAAAATCAACGCAGAAGGGTAACGCCAATGGATGAATCAACCGTTGAAATGAGTGCTGACAACCTTGCTGAGCTTGATATGTACGTTGCGGAGCTGCAATCGAGCGCTTCAACCGAAAACCAACCGAGTGGCAGCACTGAACAAGAGCCCGAAGTCGATGTTAGTGAAGCATTGGATGCGTTGGTTACAACGGGGTTAGTGGTTGTTGAGCAAGCCGTGTCTATTATGAAAGACATTGATTTTGAGTTTGATGATCGCGCTAAACAAAGCGTTATCAATGCAGCTCGACCTGTTGCTAAACAATACGGTGGCGCATTGCTTGAACATTGTGGTGATTACATGAACTTGATGACGCTCACCTTGGCGATTTTAGGTTTGTGGTGGGCTTCTAAGAAACAAATCACCGCATTAGAAATGCAGAAAGAAGAGGAGGCGAAGCATGTCGCTAATCGTAAATCCGATTAACTCTAATCCCTCTCATGATGCTGAGCACACCGTTTATTTAGGTGGTACGGGTAGCGGAAAAACCAGTGCCGTGAAATTCATGGGGCTAGTACCCAAAAAAGGACAAGTCCTGTTCTTTGACCCGTACCGAAATTATGCGGGGCAAAAGTTTCACGGCCAGATGTGTCATGGCTTTGATGACCTTGCCAAGTTTATCAAAGCGGCAGTGCATGGTCGTCGTGTTGGCTGTTCGTTTAAGCTTGCCTATGTCCCGCCCCAAGGAGCATGCATGTCAGAACTTGAAGCTTTTAGCGCGATTGCTTGGGCGTTGGGGGATGGTCATAAAACTAAGCTGAATGTGGTGATTGAAGAACTCGCAAGTTGCGCGGAAACCTCTGGAAAGCTAGAAGGGAAAACAGGTGAGCTTTTACGTGGCGGCCGTCAGTTTGGTCATGTGGTGCACACCATCTTTCAGCGTGGGCAAGAAGTACCTAAAACCGTGACTAATCAATCTTCGGTTTGGTGGTTGGGTGCGGTGAACTCTGGCGTGGATGCGGATTGGGTTGCCAAACAAAAAGGCATTCACTCAAACGAAGTTGCTGATCTTAAAAGTGCCAAGGTTAATAAACGTCTTATCGGCAAGGCGATCGCGGAATACCTAATTGTTCGTGATGGGATTGGCAACATAGAGCGTGGTGCTCTGAACTGTGAAAGTGGGAAGCTCCTATCTCGCAATTACCGTTAAACCCTTCGTGATGCCTCTCTCATTTCAACCTATAGGTTAAAAGTTCTACCTATAGGTTGAAACCTCATGACCTTGCTTCGGTTGTCTGATTTGATAATGACTCTTAAAAACTTTCCAACGTTGTGAAACAGGGGAAACCATGAAAGCAAGTCATAAAGCCATGCTAATCACAGTCGTCTTAGTGCTGTTGGCATTAGCGGTAATCAACAATGTAGGCGCGCTCAAGCCTCTCAAAGAGCAAATCAATGGTAATTCGGGGTGGTTTTAAATTATGGAACTACTGAATACACCATTTAACCCACGTCCACTCGATTTAGACCCTGTTGAAGGAGCTAATTGGGGCAACCAAGCAAGCTTACGTTTGGTTAGTGGTCCAACATACCAATCCATTGAACTGGTAACGAACATTACTAACCCTGCTGATATTGAGCGTGTACGTATCACGTTAAACGGCAAGGAAACGTACAACCTAACAGGTCAAGATTTAGTAGACCTTCAGGAGCATCGCAAACAGTTCACACAAGCGGGTCGCTATGTCATCCCATTTGCAGATTTAACGCTTCGCACCAAAGGCGGTGTTCGCACTGGTGAACTTGTTACCCTGCAAGGTGAAATCTGGTTTGTGTATATCCAGTTAGCTCCAAAATCGGGTGGTACAGCTGCGCCAAGCATCCGTGCACGTTCTCATACTACACAAGCTCAATCACAGCGTGTTTACTTACCGCGTATTTACTCTTTGTCTTGGTTTGCCAGTGCATCGGGTCGTACTCCGTTTGATTTTTCTGAGCGTTCTCCGCTTCTGTCCTTAAAGCGTATTCACTTCAAAGACTCGTCGATTGATCGCGTTCGTGTTCTTCGCGATAGCGTTGAAGAAATCAACGTCAACAAAGCAGACAACGCATTCGACCTCGCTATCTGTGGCTTAGAGCAAAATCCAGATTGGTTCAGTCTTGATTTTGTTCGCACTGGTTTTGGTGTGGAAGGTCGCTTACCGACTAATGCTATGAAGCAGCTTCAATTCGAGCTTGATAAGTCTCAAACGGGCAGCGTGTCTGTGTTGATTGAAGCGATTGAGCAAGTAGGCGTTATCACAGTGAACTAAGGGGGTGGGCGATGTCCTTACCTGACCAACCTAAAGCCACCGCCAGTTCTGGCGGTTGGTTTGACAGCATCCTTGAAGGTGCGGGTGAACTTGTTGGTGGCGCTGTCGATGTGGTGGGCGATTTTGGCGGCAATATGCTTGGTATCAAGATGGATAACGAGCTAGAACGCGCTAAGTCGGCCAGTCCAGACGAGAATCGCGCCAACAATAACGACTATCAGCAACCCAATGGACAGCCCGTGAATACGAGTAGCGGTGTTCAATGGCAGACCATCGCCATTGTTGTGGTGTTGTTGCTTGTGGTGTTCGGCGGATTGGCGTTTGCGCTCAAAGGGGGCAAATAATGCCAATCCTCTATCTCGGTGTGGCGGGCTTAACTCTTGGGTTTTTGACCGCCAAGGAAATCAACAAATCAGCGTGGATCATTGTGGTGATACTGGCGCTGATTATCTGGCTGAAAATGGGTTGATATGTTTGGAGCAATGACCAGTTTAACGGGCGGTAGCGCTGGACCATCTACAGCCACAAGTAGTAACCAGTCGGGGCAATCAATTGGTGGAATCAACATGGGTGGTGGGGTGAGTCCTTGGCTCATTCTTGCTATCGCAGTGTTGGCCATCGTAGCCCTAAAGGTACTCAAATGATCCAAGTGGTAACGCATTCAAAAAGTACACAAGAGCGATTGCGAGTTGCTTTTCGCGCTTGTCCTGATGACTTCGAGTTAATGGAGCAAGCTATAAGCGATGGCCTTGTTAGCATCTATCTGATTCAAGGTGATAACTATGACCTTGCTGTTGCAGGTGAGGTGTTTGGCAATAGCTATTTTGTGTGGGCGGTACAGGGAACTGGCGCAGTGAAAGCGACCCGTGAACTGGCAGCTTATGTCAAAAGCAGCGGTTTGAAAGCGATTACCACGAAAACGTATTTTCCTTTGGTGGCGCGCTTATTAAAGCGGCTTGGAAAAGTCTCAAGCATAGAGCGAGACCGTCACCAATTATTACGATGGGAGGTGTAGTGCATGGGTGGTAAATCCAGTTCAAGCAATAGCACCAGTACAAAGAATACCAGTAGTCAAAATGCTATCAGCGGTGACAACCTCGGCGTTGCACTGAGTGGTATTGAAGGTTCAACGATTAATGCCACGTCCACCGATTATGGCAGTGTGGCTAAGTCGTTTGATTTTGCAGGTGACGCGCTCGATGAATCATTAGCGCTCGCCAATGGTGCGCTCAAAGAATACAGCTCAAGTAATAGCGAAAACCTTCAAATGATAGCAGGGCTTGCGGGTAATCAAGCGGCTCAAAATACACAGAACCTCGACAAGCTAACTGAGCTTGCCAAGTTCAAACAAGACAACGGACAAAGCGCTCTCAATAAACAGCAATTAGTTCTTATGGCCGTGATTGTATTTGTGTTTGGTTTTGTTTTATTTAAGGCGGTGAAAAAATGAACCTCACTCTAATAAAAGGGCAAGTCGTTCCCTTAACCGTAGAATCTAGTTGGCTTTTTATTGAGTCGTATAAAGGCAAATTGTCAGTTCGATTAGATGATGCTGGCGAGGAATTTACTTTGCCTAGTGGCTCGGTTCTTCGTTATGGAAAACCAATGGGGCGCATCTTACTTAGTGGTGAGGGTAGCCTTTCACTGGAGCATGGTCGTGGGGATTTTACCCCACCAGTTGAAGGACAAAAGCTAGAAATTCAAACTATGCCGCAAATCGAATTGGTACCTGGTCAAAGTATGAAAGTCAGCGAGTTGCCAGAAGTACGTCTTGAACCTAATCAGAGCGTACGTCTTGAACCCAATCAGATAGTAAGCGTAGCTGTTAGTAATGAACTCCTTGGGCGTTCTGGTGAATTGCCAATGCCTGTTCCCGCTAATGCCAACCGTAAAGGGATAATTATCAAAGCGCCTGCAAGTAATACAGGGGTGTTGAGTCTCAAAGGTTTTGAGTTAGTCGCGGGTGAGTCGGTCACGCTTGAAACCACTGCGGGATTCACTTTGTCAGGAACAGAGCCTGATACAGATACAGCGCATATATTGGAGTATTAACATGCTATTACCACCACTACCTACGGGTAACAGTCGAAATAAAATCGAATTTCTGTATGAGCACATGAACTTTGGTGAACCCAGTTCTGATGCACCATTAGCGATACCGATTATTCAAGGTGATTTTTATCGAAGTGGCCGAGAAGGTTGGAACGAAGACCTAGACGGATTTTTGCTTACATACAGTGTATCTGAGTTCTCTGAATTTGGAGACATGGATATCTTGCCATTGATTTCTTTAGCTCCTGAAAGTGATGAGCCCTTTGTTAAGTTTTTCTTCAACCTTTCAACCATGCTTCGCCTATCCAATTTTGAGGGGGAATTGGGCTTTGCTGTTGTTTTAGCTGATGAGCAAGGCAACGTCATCAAATCCCCCGATGGTTACGTTACAAAGTTAGACCTAAAAAGTACGACGGTTCACGGCACTCCTTCAGAGCTAGGGCAGCGAGTCACTGCAAATGAAACGGCTGTCTTATGGGTTGATAAGGAACTTATCAAAGGAAAAGAAAAAGTCATTCTACATCTGATGATCAGAGGCGATGCAGCTTACACCTCCGATAGTGGAAGAACGGACAAAGAAATTTTGTCGAGAGTGTTCCTGCATGGTGGTGATGTGACTTTGGTTGGTTTGGGCGTGTCGTAAGTCTAATCGTAGGAGGCTACATGATTCGCGCACTTATTGTTATTGCCTTAATCCTTTCTCTATATCAGGGGCAAAAAGTTATGAAATCACAACTTAATCGCGGGGTTCGTAATAACAACCCGCTCAACATTCGCATTAGTGGCAATGCTTGGACGGGTAAGGTCACGCCATCGAAAGATAAGGCTTTTGAAACTTTCTCTGATTCAAAGTACGGCTTTCGAGCTGCGACCAAACTCATCCGCAACTATCAGAACCTTTATGGACTGAATACGCTCTCGGGCATTATCCATCGTTGGGCGCCAGAGAGTGATAACAACGATACCGAAAATTACATTCAGTTTGTGGCTAGCAAAGTGGGCGTGAATCCAAGTGCAGCTTTAAATCTTTATGACGATCACTTCATGACTCGTCTCGTTCATGCCATGTCCATCATGGAAGTTGGTCGATATTACTCAGTGAGTGATGCAGCCGCAGGGGTAGCGCTTGTATGACCAAGCAAGAAGCAATGCAACGTTTGGCGGTTGGGATTCTGACCGCTTTAATCAGCGCTTATATCTGGAAGCGCATCAACAGCTAGGGGCTAAAAATGAAAGTGGATTTTAAACAGCTATCGACTAAGAAAGGGCTTGCGTTAATAGGGGCGGGTATTGCTCTTGCTGCGGGACACCCTGAATTACTCACAGCGAGCGTATCAGAAACGGGCGTTCAGTATGGCGGGCTTTTGGGTACCTTAGTTCCATTAGCAATTGGCCTATGGGAAACCCTACGCAATGAGTTCAAGTAATGGCGGAGTATCAAACACTAATAATCGCCGTTGTCAGTGCGCTATCTAGTGGGGTAGGTGTAGGTATCACACTTAAAACTGATGTTAAGTGGCTGCGCTTAATGATGGAAAAGATGGATGAGCGTTTGACTCGACTTGAAAGTAAAAGCCCTCAATAAGAGGGCTTTAGTTTTATGAGCATTTTTTGTCGCTTAGAACGCTTTGGGTAAAGAAGTCTTTGATTACATGCTTTATGACAGGTACAGATACACCATTACCCATCTGCTTGTACACCGCATTATCATTTTCGAGCAATTTATAGCTTTCTGGATAGCCTTGTAATCGTGCGCACTCTCGAGGAGTTAGTCTTCGAGCTATGTTGTTTTGTATTATGCCTAATCGATTAGAGTCTGAAGCTGTCAACGTTAAAGATATACTTTTAGGGTCTAAGAACTTAAACACCTCAAAGGACATGTTCCCGCATACTGGTTTGTATTTGCCTTCGATATTTTTCAAGTAACCTTTTTCGATCAGAGACTCGCTTACATCATCAAAGTTTCCAAGTGAATAAAAGGTTAGAATCTGCTCTTTAGTTAAGCTCTTACCATCTTGATGTGTACCAAATATTTTCTTTCGCCTGTTAGCTATGAGTAAATTCAAAAACTCAACTTCGTCTACAGAACATTCACCTTTTATTCCAAGGTTCCATGAGTGAAGTGTTTTTCCACCACGGTAATCGCTAAGTCTGTAGCCGTTAAGCTTAGATAAATCACTACCAATAACTGTTTGAAGCTTCTCTTGGAACGACTCACTACAATGGTACTTTTTGTCAACGTTAGTTTCTAGAATGTCTGAGACTGTGGCTGCGCCCTGTTTACTAATAAACTTGTTGGTATCGATGGCACCTAAACTATCTTCAAGTGATAATTTAGCTTCCTCGCCTAGCGTTCCCACTATATAAATCCTGACTCGGTTTTGAGGTAATCCAAACTCACTTGAATTTAAGAGTGCAAAATCAATGCTATAACCAAGCTCGATAAGTGATTCTTTGATAACACGGAATGTATTTCCTTTATCGTGAGTCGTTAGGCCGCGAACATTTTCTAATAATAAGTGCTTTGGTTTTTTATCTTTTAGAATTCGGAGTATGTCAAAGAAAAGGGTTCCTCGAGTTTCGTCAGAAAATCCGTTTTGATTCCCTGCATAAGAGAATGCCTGGCATGGGAATCCAGCAAGCAAAAAATCGAAATCAGGTAGTTCTTTTATTTTTGTTATATCGGATAGAGGGTTCTCGCCGAAATTAAGCTCATAAGAGGACGCTGCTTTTTTATCTATCTCTGAACTGAAAACACACTGAGTCTTGATGTTTAGTTCGTTGCAGGCTTGTTCAAACCCAAGGCGAATACCGCCGGTGCCAGCGAAAAGATCTACGAATTTAATCATTCAATGCCTACTTCTAATAAACCCTTAAAGAGGATGGTTTTTTTCTAAGTCTCTGATATAAAATGGCCACTATACAGTAGGGGCCATTTTCTGGTCATTCTACTATCTTTGGCTTTTTGATGCGAATTAGAAATATGAACCAACATAAACGTACAGTAGAAGATTTAAAGGCTAATGCAGTCATGCATTGGTCTAAAGATATGCTCCAAAAGGCAGATGCCCATAGTGCCATGCCTATACTTCTTGAAACTCAAGACGAATTTATCGCACTGTTGACTATAGCTTCTAAATCTTTTAATTCATGGGAAAGCGTTTTAAAAGAGTCAGAAAATCTAACGCCATCTATTTTTCTCAAGCATTTGATGGTCTTGTCAGATTTAGGAGGTGAAGCCTTAAATAAACTGAAGCCTCTGTCTGACAGTTTTCCGAAAAATCGAATGGTATTTCAATTTAAAGGACAAGAGGTCAACTATGACTTCAAAGAGATTGGGGATGAATGTAGCTTAACGAATAGCTCTCTTAAAGTTGATGCAAAGAATGTTATGAACTTTGAGCTTTTAACGGATAGGATGCACGATGTAATTATGCTTCTATTATTCGGTGCATTAGATCCAGATAATATGCTACCTCAAGATGCTCAGGATAGATGTAATATTGGCTCTCTCCTTGGTAAGAGTGAAGAAATTGAGACATTTGTTAAGCAGAATTATATTAGAGTTAGTAAGCAGTTAGCTGGTGAAAAAGCTAACAGCTTAGGTCACGCTTCAC
The DNA here is from genome assembly GCF_024347455.1 of Vibrio echinoideorum. Lineage (NCBI taxonomy): Bacteria > Pseudomonadati > Pseudomonadota > Gammaproteobacteria > Vibrionales > Vibrionaceae > Vibrio > Vibrio echinoideorum. The sequence continues at coordinate 3,217,603 of NZ_AP025483.1, read as the reverse complement.
AGAAATTTGTCGCCAAAAAGTTAAAGGATCTACTGCCTTTTGATTGGACTGTTCAGTTAGAAGGGTCTCTTTCTGGAGTAAGACATCTAGAAGAGGGAAGTAAGGAGACTAACTTTGATTTAGTCGTTAAATCTCCTGCGGGTCTTGAATTTGGCATAGAAGTTAGTTTTCAAGTTACGACCAATAGCACTATTGAGAGAAAAGCTAGAGAAGCGCAGTCTGTATACGAGAAAGTAACAGCAAAAGGGCACAAAGTTTGTTATGTGATTGATGGAGCCGGTAATATTAATGTCCGTAAACATGCTATTTCGACCATTTGTGAGTTTAGTCATTTCACTGCGACAATGGCCCCAAGTGATATAGAGCTTTTAGCTCAATTCATGCAGGAAGCCTAGGTGTTCCTGCACTAACCATTAAGCAAAAAGAGCGGTTGTTGCTCTTAAATCGAAATTATTTATGGGAGACTAAATTGGTTATTTAGTTCTTTTGTTACGATTTTGAGTGTAACCGTGATGGGTAGAGCTGAGTATAAACTTGCCATAGTATATTTAGATTTCGGTGTCCTGTTACTTGGGCTACTTCTTCAATCGAGTAGCCCTTTTCAAATAATCTACTAGCCCCCTCTCTTCTCAAGTCGTGATATCTCAAGTCCTCAATGCCTAATTCGTTTCTAACTCTCTGAAAGCCTGCGCTAACACTTCGTGAGTTGTACGGGAAAATAAGCTCACATTTATCTGGTTGTTTTAGCGCGATCCCATAGGATTCACCAAGTAACGGAACAATCATGTGATTCCCTTCTTTTTTTCTTGGGTCTTTTCTATCTCTAACGAGTATCGTTTTATGTTCTTGGTTGAGGTCTTCCCAACGCAGCTTGCAGATTTCACCAATTCTCATACAAGTAAGAATGCTAAATTCAAGAATATCGGTGAATGGGATTCGAGTTGTGCCGTTTGGACGAAAAGACTCACGTTGTTCTAATCCAAGCTTTAAGAGTTTCAGTTCTTCAGAAGTAGGGCGACGTGTTCGTTTCTGACTCTTGCCGACTAACCCCATATCAATTAGAACAGGTACGGCTTCATCAAATATCTGGTGATTGGTGTCGATGTTGAAGACAGGTTTAGACTTTTTCATGACAGAACGTAGGTAAGCAATATCATGATAAATCGTTGCGGGTTTGGCTCCTGCGCCTCTTCTATTTTTACAGTGCTCGATTAAGTCGCTAGTTCTTAGCTGATTACTCTCAACTTGGGCTATGTCGCAATCCCTAAGCATTTTAATAACGTAGCGTTTTGTTCGGCCTGTATTGTCCCAGAGATCACGCTCAGCCATGAACAAATCGAGGAGTACCGAAAGGGGGACTGTTTTTGGCTGATTGAGTACCCCTTGAGCTTCTAGTTCAGCTACCCTTTTTTTACCGAAAGCTTTAGCGAGTGCTTTCTTTTTTAGAGTTTTGCTTTCCCTGTGTATAATGCGCGAATTCTTTTTAACGATGATTGTTACCTTGAACCTTGGTTCACCGCTTTTTAGCTTTCTGGTCTCGATGGTATAACTTGCCATTGTCCAACTCCTAAAGGGGTACTTGAGGGGTACTACAGGAAGTAATTCCGTTTAATTCTAGGTAATTCACTGTATGTTTGTACAGTATTAATTGAGACTGAATCATGACAAACACTAATAAAACCAGTAAATACGCTAGTAACCGACTTTCTGTTGCACCCATGCTCGATTGGACTGACCGTCACTGTCGTTACTTTCACCGTTTGCTTTCTCAGCAGACGCTTCTGTACACGGAAATGATAACAACAGGTGCGATCTTACATGGTAAGGGCGATTTTCTAGAATATAACGAACAAGAACATCCTCTTGCGCTTCAACTCGGCGGTTCAAACCCGGTTGATCTGGCTGCTTGTGCCAAGCTTGCTGGTGAGCGTGGCTATGATGAAATCAACCTTAATGTCGGTTGCCCTTCAGACCGAGTTCAGAATGGCCGCTTTGGTGCTTGCCTAATGGCTGAGCCTGAGCTGGTGGCAGATTGTGTGTCGGCGATGAAAGAAGTCACTGATATTCCAATTACCGTGAAAACGCGTATTGGTATCGACGACCAAGACTCTTATGAGTTCTTAACTAAGTTTGTTTCGACGGTTTCTGAAAAAGGCGGCTGTGAGCAATTTACTATTCATGCTCGTAAAGCATGGTTGAGTGGTCTTAGCCCGAAAGAGAACCGAGAGATTCCACCGCTAGATTACGATCGTGCATACCAAATCAAGAAAGACTTCTCTGATCTTGTGATTGCCGTGAATGGTGGCGTTACTACTCTGGAGCAAACTAAAGAGCACTTGCAACACCTTGATGGTGTGATGATCGGTCGTGAGGCTTACCATAGCCCGTTTATCTTGGCTGAAGTCGATCAGCAGATCTTTGGTTTAGACACGCCAATCAAGAAGCGCTCACAAGTGGTTGAAGAAATGTACCCGTACATTGAGCGTGAGCTTTCAAATGGTGCAAGCTTAGGACACATCTCTCGTCATATGCTTGGTTTGTTCCAAAGTATGCCGGGCGCAAGACAATGGCGTCGCTACATCAGTGAAAACGCACATAAGAAAGGTGCAGGTATCGAAGTGATGCAGACAGCATTAGCTAAGATCCCTAAAGAGCTAAACGTATAACCTCCCTCGAGGTTAAAAGTTCGAGCTAAAAAACCTAAGCTTAAAAACTTAAGCTTAAAAATCTAAGGCTAAATTCGCCACTAGAGGCTAAATTTACCATTGATAGTTTCTTTAAAAGCCACGCATTTAGATGTGTGGCTTTTTATTTGCCTGATAAGTAAGGGTTTTATTGGTTTCACTAACTTGGTATGGAAGCTGCAATGTTAGAAAGTAGGAAAGATAGGTCATTAACTCATTAGGGAGACCATTATGTTTGAATTAATCTTTGTTCTTATTTTCGTCGCAACTCTACTTGTCACTGGTATTACGTTTATGACGGTATTGGCTGCCACTGGAGTCGCGTTAGTCGTAATGCTGGTTTTAGGTATGATGGGTGTCGTGTTTAAGTTGTTACCTTGGTTGATCGTGATTGCAATCGGTGTGTGGTTTTTCAAAAACTTTGTACACAGTTCTAACCAAAAAAGATATTAAGGTCATGGTGCCGTTAAATCTTTACTCGTCAGCGGTTTATCGTTTTAGTATTTAAGATGTGTGATAGAATTTTCCCCAATAATCTATGAATGTGCATACAATTAGCACAACGATATGGAATTGGAGCTATCTCAAATGAATAAAATGCCATTAATTGCTTTAGTGGGAATGCTATCTTTAAGTTCGGCAGTGTCTGCTGAAGAAGAGTTTTCTTACACGGCTAAAGTCGGTGCCGATATGTGGTGGGGAAGTACAAAACTAAACGAAGTTAGACAAGATGACGACTCTAACTCACCTTCGTTGTATTTCGCATTTGAGCATAATGCCCCAATGCTACCAAACGCTAGTTTCCGTTATACCTCTGTTGACGCCGATTCATTGGCTTTCGATAAGTACGACTACACGTTCTACTACACATTGTTAGAGCATAAGTTGATGAACTTCGATGCAGGTGTGACGTTTACACAGTATTCAAACTCGAATTACATCGAACCAAAAGCGACCGGTGCGAAAACATCAACCTTTGATGAGTTTACGTGGAGTTTCTACGGTAACGCAGAGATCAACGTGCCTAATACTCAATTCGATATCATCGGTACGATGGAGTTTGGTGATAGCAGTGGTATTAAAAGTACTGACTTGATGGCTGGTGTTCAGTACCGAATCCCTGTAGCGGAAACCGAGATAGCACTGCGTGGTGGCTACCGTGTGATCGACCTTGAGTCTGAAGAGTTCTTCTCTTCAGAGTTAGGTAAAGAGTTTGTCATGGTCGATGGCTGGTTCGCTGGTGCAGAAGTGCGCTTCTAGGCTATTCAAGCTCATTAAGAACGAATTTTAAGAACGCCACTTTATTAAGTGGCGTTTTTTTATATCTATTGGTTACTTGGGTATATATCTTTCTGGAATTAGTTAGCACATTCATCACTTTCGACCATCCTTAATACAGAGATCTAATTAGCGTCTATTCTTATAAGGTCTATGTTGTGAGGTCAAAGCAAGGGATGAAATATGACACTCAATGAATTACGAAATTTGTATCGAGAAAATCTGTTAGTTGAAGCGGTTATTGAGCCCTCGATTCAAGAAGGGACGTGGGTTGTCGAGTTTCGCCATATGGGAGGAGGCTTCGTTCTGCTTACCGATGTTCATGGTGAAGAGTGCCATTACGCTGATCTAGATTTAGCATCAAAGTCGGCAATGGCGGTTGGCTTTCAACAAGTCCGGATTGAAAACCAATAATCAATTTAGTGTTCAATCGCTTTTTACTTCCAAAAAGTTATAAAACATACGTTTCTATTCTTTCTAGTTATTAAAGGGAGTGGTTAATCTATTGTCACGCAATGATTAGGGATGTCGTGACCATGTCTTTAAATAAGAAAGAGTCTTCACAAAATAATAATGCACAGTCTGGAACTAATGAGTTACCTGGGCTGGCAGCTCCACTTAATGACCAACAACTGGGTCATCTTCAACACACTGTTTCTGAATTATCTTCTCAACAACTGGCATGGGTCAGCGGCTACCTTTGGGGTGTGAGCCAAGCTCAGCCTGTCGGTGCAGCTGCGCCAATTGCTCAAGCTGCCGCTGCAGTCGCGGTTAAACCTGCGGGTAAGTTAAGTATTATCTTCGCTTCTCAAACGGGTAATGCTAAAGGTGTTGCTGAATCACTTGCAGCAGAAGCGAAAGCCTTAGGTATTGCTGTTGAGCTTTTCGATGCAAGTGACTATAAAGGTAAGAACCTAGCCAAAGAGACACACGTCATTTTTGTTGCTTCAACTAATGGCGAAGGTGAAGCTCCTGATAACGCCATTGAGTTGCACGAATTCCTACAATCGAAGAAAGCACCAAAATTATCAAACCTACAATACGGTGTGATTGGTTTAGGTGATTCAAGCTACGAGTTCTTCTGCCAAACCGCGAAAGACTTCGATAACTTCTTAGCTAAGCTTGGTGCTAAATCGTTTGTTGACCGTCTTGATTGTGATGTTGATTACGAAGCATCAGCAACGGAATGGCGTGCTAAAGCATTAGAGCAAGTAAAAGAGACGTTATCGACAGGCACTGAAGCCGATGTGGTTCAATTACCTGTTGGTCAAGTGGCCGCTGGTCATTCGCAATACACCAAACAAAACCCATACACGGCGACATTACTGACGAGTCAAAAGATCACGGGTCGCGACTCGGGCAAAGATGTTCGTCATATCGAGATTGATCTTGATGAGTCAGGTATCACTTACCAACCTGGTGATGCGCTAGGTGTATGGTTTGAAAACAGTTCAGAACTCGCAAATCAGATCCTTTCTAAGGTTGGGTTGTCTGGTATCGAAAGTGTTGACGTCGATGGTGACAACTTATCTGTCCACAGCGCACTCGTTAGTAAATTCGAGATTACATCTTCAAACCCTCAACTTGTGTCTAAGTTTGCTGAGCTATCGGGCAGCAAGAAGTTGATCAAGCTGGTGGAAGATAAAGACAAGCTTCGTGAATATGCGGGTAACACTCAAATTGTCGATGTGCTAGCAGAGAAGAAGACCAAGCTATCGGCTGATGAATTGATTGGTCTACTACGTAAGTTAACTCCACGCCTCTACTCTATTGCATCAAGCCAAGCAGAAGTAGATGAAGAAGTTCACTTGACGGTTGGTCTGGTTGAATACCAAAAGGGCGATGAATCCCGTTTAGGCGGAGCTTCTAGCTTCTTAGCTCAACGTCTTGAAGAAGGTGGTGAAGTGAAGGTGTTTGTAGAGAACAACAATAACTTCAAACTCCCACAAGACGACAATACGCCAATCATCATGGTCGGCCCGGGTACCGGTATCGCACCGTTCCGCAGTTTTGTTCAAGAGCGTGAAAACAATGATGCTGAAGGCAAAAGTTGGCTCTTCTTTGGTGACCGAACTTTCACTCAAGATTTCTTATATCAAGTTGAATGGCAGAAGTGCCTTAAATCTGGTGCGCTGACCAAGCTTGATGTTGCCTTTAGTCGTGACCAAAAAGAAAAGGTTTATGTTCAAGATCGCTTAATCGAACAAGCAGCTCAGGTTTGGCAATGGCTTCAAGAGGGCGCGTACCTCTATGTATGTGGCGATGCGACTCGAATGGCGAAAGATGTTCATGAAGCGTTAGTTACAATTGCGGAAAAACATGGCGATCAGAGCCGCGAGCAAGCTGAACAATATATTAATGATTTACGCAAAGCGAAACGTTACCAAAGGGATGTGTACTAATGAGCAAGCAAGTAATAGAGCAAGAAGTGCTAGGTCAAGTACTGGGACCTTTGGCTGACAATGAACGTCTGAAGCGTGAAAGTAAAAACCTTCGCGGTACGATTGAACAAGATCTCCAAGATAGAATTACGGGTGGCTTTACTGCCGATAACTTTCAGTTAATTCGTTTCCACGGTATGTATCAGCAAGATGACCGTGACATCCGTAATGAACGTACCAAGCAAAAGCTAGAACCTTTACATAATGTCATGCTGCGTGCGCGTATGCCTGGCGGCATTATTACTCCGAAGCAGTGGCTCGCGATTGATAAATTCGCAGATGAAAGCACCTCTTATGGTTCTATCCGTCTCACAACTCGTCAAACTTTCCAGTTTCACGGTGTGTTGAAGCCGAACATTAAGTTAATGCACCAAACACTCAACAGTATTGGTATTGATTCCATTGCGACTGCGGGTGACGTAAACCGAAATGTTTTGTGTACGACAAACCCGGTTGAGTCCGAGCTCCATCAAGAAGCTTACGAGTGGGCGAAAAAGATCAGTGAACATCTATTACCTAAGACTCGTGCTTATGCAGAAATCTGGTTAGATGGTGAAAAGCTAGCAACAACGGATGAAGAACCTATCTTAGGTAGCAACTACCTACCACGTAAGTTTAAGACGACGGTTGTAATTCCTCCGCAAAATGACGTAGATGTTCATGCTAACGATCTTAACTTCATCGCGATTGCTAAAGACGGAAAGCTGGTGGGCTTTAACGTATTAGTGGGCGGTGGTCTTGCAATGACGCACGGCGATACTTCTACTTATGCGCGTAAGGCTGACGACTTTGGTTTTGTGCCATTAGAGAAGACGTTAGATGTAGCTGCGGCGGTGGTAACGACTCAGCGTGATTGGGGTAATCGTTCGAACCGTAAGAACGCAAAAACCAAATACACACTAGACCGTGTTGGTATTGATGTATTCAAAGCAGAAGTAGAAAAACGTGCAGGCGTTGAGTTTTCTGAAAGCCGTCCTTATGAGTTTACTGGCCGTGGCGATCGTATCGGTTGGGCGGAAGGCATTGATGGTAAGCACCACTTAGCGTTATTCATCGAAAATGGTCGTTTACTTGATTTCCCTGGGAAAGCGCTGAAAACAGGTGTTGCTGAAATAGCGAAGATCCACAAAGGTGACTTCCGCATGACAGCGAACCAAAACCTAATTGTTGCAGGTGTGCCTAAGAGCCAAAAGGCAAAAATTGAAAAGCTGGCACGTCAATACGGTCTGATGGATGATGCCGTTTCCGAGCAGCGTAAAAACTCAATGGCTTGTGTGGCATTCCCAACATGTCCTTTAGCAATGGCAGAAGCTGAGCGTTTTCTTCCTGAGTTTGTAACGGATGTTGAAGACATTCTGAAGAAACATGGATTACCAGAAGAAGATAACATCATCCTTCGTATCACGGGCTGTCCAAACGGTTGTGGTCGTGCAATGTTGGCTGAACTGGGGTTAGTCGGTAAGGCTCCGGGGCGTTACAACATGCACTTAGGTGGCAACAAAGCCGGAACGCGTATCCCGAAGATGTATAAAGAGAACATCACTTCAGCTCAGATCTTAGAAGATATTGATTCGCTGGTGGGACGTTGGGCTACTGAACGTAAAGACAATGAAGGGTTCGGTGATTTTACAATCCGAGCTGGCATCATCGAAGAGGTGATCATTTCAAAGAGGGATCTGCATGCATAATTCTGTCGCTTCAAAACTGAAGTTAGCAGAGCTACTCGCATTGACTAAGACGGAGCAGATACTTCGTCTTGGACAAATCAATGCTGAGTTAGAGCAGCTAACCGCATTAGAAAGAGTTAAGTGGGCACTCGAACATTTAGAAGGGACACATGTTGTGTCTTCTAGTTTCGGAATCCAAGCGGCGTTGATGCTGCACTTAGTGACTCAAGCAAAACCAGATATTCCGGTTATTCTTACGGACACTGGGTATCTATTCCCGGAAACGTATCAATTTATTGATGAGTTAAGTCAGAAGTTGACTCTAAACCTTCAAGTTTTTCGTTCTCAGCAGAGCCCTAATTGGCAAGAAGCGCAATATGGCAAACTTTGGGAGCAAGGTATAGAAGGGATAGAGAAGTACAACAAGCTTAATAAAGTTGAACCGATGAGAAGAGCGCTGGATGAACTCGAGGCTGGCACTTGGTTTTCTGGGTTGAGAAGAGAGCAATCTCAATCGCGTGCAAACTTGCCTATCTTATCTATCCAAAATGGTGTGTTTAAGTTCTTGCCAGTAATTGATTGGACAAATAAAGATGTTCATTATTACTTAGAAGAGCATGGCCTCAGCTACCACCCACTTCGCGAACAGGGATACCTTTCTGTTGGAGATACTCATACGACTAAGAAATGGGAACCGGGTATGACTGAAGAAGAAACCCGTTTTAATGGTCTAAAACGAGAATGTGGTCTCCATGAAGACGATGGAGAGCAATATGGCTCTGGGATTTAGACTCATTGCCATTAAAAAAGCTGCCTCAAGGCAGCTTTTTTAGTTTCTAGGATGAAAATTAGAGCAATTGTGGATAAGTCTGTGGTTATTCTGTATGTACTTTGTAGTTAAACTTGCATAAATAAGGCTTTGAGTGTTTATTCGTCATATAACCGTTATTTTTACATTTTTCTTTAATAAACACTTGCCAATGTGAGGAACATCTCTATAATGCCGCCTCACTGACACGGTAGACGCCACAAGGCTTCAGCGAAGAATGTTAGTAAGGCAACTAGCTTTAAGCGATTATTCGCTCCTACTTTTTAGAAGTAGAAATTAATTTTCAAAAGTGTTTGACACTGAGAATTAAAACGCTAGAATGGCCGCCTCTTCCGAAGTGATGTAAGTCACAACGAAGAGAAGCTCTTTAACAATTTAAACCTATCAATCTGTGTGGGCACTCGTTGATGAATATCAAAACGTTTTATCCTTTGGATAAAACAGTTACTTCGGTAACAAACTTGATTTCAATGAACTGAGTGACCAATACAAAGTTAAGTTTACTTAATTTTGGCACAGTCAATTCATTACCATTCTGTTGGAATGGTAATAGCTTTAGAATTACATGTTCATTTTCGAATGAATATTAGTTTTGAAGTCAGTATTCGTTGAGTCACAAAATCTTAAATTGAAGAGTTTGATCATGGCTCAGATTGAACGCTGGCGGCAGGCCTAACACATGCAAGTCGAGCGGAAACGACACTAACAATCCTTCGGGTGCGTTAATGGGCGTCGAGCGGCGGACGGGTGAGTAATGCCTAGGAAATTGCCTTGATGTGGGGGATAACCATTGGAAACGATGGCTAATACCGCATAATGCCTACGGGCCAAAGAGGGGGATCTTCGGACCTCTCGCGTCAAGATATGCCTAGGTGGGATTAGCTAGTTGGTGAGGTAATGGCTCACCAAGGCGACGATCCCTAGCTGGTCTGAGAGGATGATCAGCCACACTGGAACTGAGACACGGTCCAGACTCCTACGGGAGGCAGCAGTGGGGAATATTGCACAATGGGCGAAAGCCTGATGCAGCCATGCCGCGTGTATGAAGAAGGCCTTCGGGTTGTAAAGTACTTTCAGTTGTGAGGAAGGGTGTGTAGTTAATAGCTGCGCATCTTGACGTTAGCAACAGAAGAAGCACCGGCTAACTCCGTGCCAGCAGCCGCGGTAATACGGAGGGTGCGAGCGTTAATCGGAATTACTGGGCGTAAAGCGCATGCAGGTGGTTCATTAAGTCAGATGTGAAAGCCCGGGGCTCAACCTCGGAACTGCATTTGAAACTGGTGAACTAGAGTGCTGTAGAGGGGGGTAGAATTTCAGGTGTAGCGGTGAAATGCGTAGAGATCTGAAGGAATACCAGTGGCGAAGGCGGCCCCCTGGACAGACACTGACACTCAGATGCGAAAGCGTGGGGAGCAAACAGGATTAGATACCCTGGTAGTCCACGCCGTAAACGATGTCTACTTGGAGGTTGTGGCCTTGAGCCGTGGCTTTCGGAGCTAACGCGTTAAGTAGACCGCCTGGGGAGTACGGTCGCAAGATTAAAACTCAAATGAATTGACGGGGGCCCGCACAAGCGGTGGAGCATGTGGTTTAATTCGATGCAACGCGAAGAACCTTACCTACTCTTGACATCCAGAGAAGCCAGCGGAGACGCAGGTGTGCCTTCGGGAGCTCTGAGACAGGTGCTGCATGGCTGTCGTCAGCTCGTGTTGTGAAATGTTGGGTTAAGTCCCGCAACGAGCGCAACCCTTATCCTTGTTTGCCAGCGAGTAATGTCGGGAACTCCAGGGAGACTGCCGGTGATAAACCGGAGGAAGGTGGGGACGACGTCAAGTCATCATGGCCCTTACGAGTAGGGCTACACACGTGCTACAATGGCGCATACAGAGGGCAGCAAGCTAGCGATAGTGAGCGAATCCCAAAAAGTGCGTCGTAGTCCGGATTGGAGTCTGCAACTCGACTCCATGAAGTCGGAATCGCTAGTAATCGTGAATCAGAATGTCACGGTGAATACGTTCCCGGGCCTTGTACACACCGCCCGTCACACCATGGGAGTGGGCTGCAAAAGAAGTGGGTAGTTTAACCTTTCGGGGAGGACGCTCACCACTTTGTGGTTCATGACTGGGGTGAAGTCGTAACAAGGTAGCCCTAGGGGAACCTGGGGCTGGATCACCTCCTTATACGAAGATAGTCACGATGAGTGTCCACACAGATTGATGGTTTAGATTTAGTTAAAGCCAGAGCTTTAATTAATAACGTAAGTTATTGATTAAAGCTTTTTGCTTTATGCTCTTTAACAATTTGGAAAGCTGACTGATTGATTTACTTACGAGTAATTCAATCAAATTTAAAAGTTCTCAATGTTTATCTTTCATTAGATAAACACAACAAACACATTCAAGTGTCTTGTATTCGAATCAATGTTTACATTGATTCACAATTGAGTCCGGCAAACAGTTATCAGGAATTAACCCTTCTTGATGACAACCAAAAACCTTGGTTAGTTGCCATACACTAAGACCCTTTCGGGTTGTATGGTTAAGTGACTAAGCGTACACGGTGGATGCCTTGGCAGTCAGAGGCGATGAAGGACGTAATAACTTGCGATAAGCCCAGATTAGGTAGTAATAACCTTTTGAGTCTGGGATTTCCGAATGGGGAAACCCACGTGCATAAGCACGTATCCTGTTGTGAATACATAGCAACAGGAGGCAAACCGGGGGAACTGAAACATCTAAGTACCCCGAGGAAGAGAAATCAACCGAGATTCCGAAAGTAGCGGCGAGCGAAATTGGATTAGCCCTTAAGCTTTTAATGATGCAGGTGAAGAGTCTGGAAAGTCTCGCAGTAAAGGGTGATAGCCCCGTAACCGACACATCATAATCAGTGAAAACGAGTAGGGCGGGACACGTGATATCCTGTCTGAATATGGGGGGACCATCCTCCAAGGCTAAATACTACTGACTGACCGATAGTGAACCAGTACCGTGAGGGAAAGGCGAAAAGAACCCCTGTGAGGGGAGTGAAATAGAACCTGAAACCGTGTACGTACAAGCAGTAGGAGCACCTTCGTGGTGTGACTGCGTACCTTTTGTATAATGGGTCAGCGACTTAATTTTAGTAGCAAGGTTAACCGTTTAGGGGAGCCGTAGGGAAACCGAGTCTTAACTGGGCGTACAGTTGCTAGGATTAGACCCGAAACCAGGTGATCTAGCCATGGGCAGGTTGAAGGTTGAGTAACATCAACTGGAGGACCGAACCGACTAATGTTGAAAAATTAGCGGATGACTTGTGGCTAGGGGTGAAAGGCCAATCAAACCTGGAGATAGCTGGTTCTCCCCGAAAGCTATTTAGGTAGCGCCTCGGACGAATACTACTGGGGGTAGAGCACTGTTAAGGCTAGGGGGTCATCCCGACTTACCAACCCTTTGCAAACTCCGAATACCAGTAAGTACTATCCGGGAGACACACGGCGGGTGCTAACGTCCGTCGTGGAGAGGGAAACAACCCAGACCGCCAGCTAAGGTCCCAAAGTATAGCTAAGTGGGAAACGATGTGGGAAGGCTCAGACAGCCAGGATGTTGGCTTAGAAGCAGCCATCATTTAAAGAAAGCGTAATAGCTCACTGGTCGAGTCGGCCTGCGCGGAAGATGTAACGGGGCTAAGCTATACACCGAAGCTGCGGCTACGTACCTTAGGGTATGTGGGGTAGGGGAGCGTTCTGTAAGCCGTTGAAGGTGGTCTGTAAGGGCTGCTGGAGGTATCAGAAGTGCGAATGCTGACATGAGTAACGATAAAGGGAGTGAAAAACTCCCTCGCCGGAAGACCAAGGGTTCCTGTCCAACGTTAATCGGGGCAGGGTAAGTCGACTCCTAAGGCGAGGCCGAAAGGCGTAGTCGATGGGAAACGGGTTAATATTCCCGTACTTCTTACAATTGCGATGGGGGGACGGAGAAGGCTAGGTGGGCCTGGCGACGGTTGTCCAGGTTCAAGTATGTAGGCGGGTGGTTTAGGTAAATCCGGACCACTACTAACGCTGAGATACGATGTCGAGCTACTACGGTAGTGAAGTCATTGATGCCATGCTTCCAGGAAAAGCCTCTAAGCTTCAGATTGTAAGGAATCGTACCCCAAACCGACACAGGTGGTCGGGTAGAGAATACCAAGGCGCTTGAGAGAACTCGGGTGAAGGAACTAGGCAAAATGGTACCGTAACTTCGGGAGAAGGTACGCTCTTATCAGTGAAGTCCCTTGCGGATGGAGCAGACGAGAGTCGCAGATACCAGGTGGCTGCAACTGTTTATTAAAAACACAGCACTGTGCAAAATCGTAAGATGACGTATACGGTGTGACGCCTGCCCGGTGCCGGAAGGTTAATTGATGGGGTTAGTCTTCGGACGAAGCTCTTGATCGAAGCCCCGGTAAACGGCGGCCGTAACTATAACGGTCCTAAGGTAGCGAAATTCCTTGTCGGGTAAGTTCCGACCTGCACGAATGGCGTAATGATGGCCACGCTGTCTCCACCCGAGACTCAGTGAAATTGAAATCGCTGTGAAGATGCAGTGTACCCGCGGCTAGACGGAAAGACCCCGTGAACCTTTACTACAGCTTGGCACTGAACATTGAACCTACATGTGTAGGATAGGTGGGAGACTATGAAATTGCGTCGCTAGATGTGATGGAGTCGTCCTTGAAATACCACCCTTGTAGTTTTGATGTTCTAACGTTGGTCCCTGAATCGGGATTACGGACAGTGCCTGGTGGGTAGTTTGACTGGGGCGGTCTCCTCCCAAAGAGTAACGGAGGAGCACGAAGGTGGGCTAAACACGGTTGGACATCGTGTGGTTAGTGCAATGGCATAAGCCCGCTTGACTGCGAGAATGACAATTCGAGCAGGTGCGAAAGCAGGTCATAGTGATCCGGTGGTTCTGAATGGAAGGGCCATCGCTCAACGGATAAAAGGTACTCCGGGGATAACAGGCTGATACCGCCCAAGAGTTCATATCGACGGCGGTGTTTGGCACCTCGATGTCGGCTCATCACATCCTGGGGCTGAAGTCGGTCCCAAGGGTATGGCTGTTCGCCATTTAAAGTGGTACGCGAGCTGGGTTTAGAACGTCGTGAGACAGTTCGGTCCCTATCTGCCGTGGGCGTTGGAAAATTGAAAGGGGCTGCTCCTAGTACGAGAGGACCGGAGTGGACGAACCTCTGGTGTTCGGGTTGTCATGCCAATGGCATTGCCCGGTAGCTAAGTTCGGAATCGATAACCGCTGAAAGCATCTAAGCGGGAAGCGAGCCTTGAGATGAGTTTTCCCTGGCACTATAAGTGTCCTAAAGGGTTGTCGTAGACTACGACGTTGATAGGCAGGGTGTGTAAGTGCTGCGAGGCATTGAGCTAACCTGTACTAATTGCCCGTGAGGCTTAACCATACAACACCCAAGGGGTTTTGTGGACTCAAAGACAGACCTTGAATGAGTTTGAAGAGATATAACTTTTAAATAAGCTTTCCGAATTTTAAAATTTGCTTGGCGACCATAGCATTGTGGACCCACCTGATTCCATGCCGAACTCAGAAGTGAAACACAATAGCGCCGATGGTAGTGTGGGGTTTCCCCATGTGAGAGTAGGACATCGCCAGGCTTTAATTTCGACTTTGTCTATTTAATAGACAAGTCACCATAGAGTTCTAAGTTTTCTTAGTGTTTTATGTTGACTTTCAAAGTGGAAAGCGTATTATACGCGTCCTGCTTAAGTGCTAAGGCACTGAAAGCGTTCTCTTTTTAGAGAACACGCTCTTTAACAATTTAAACCTATCAATCTGTGTGGGCACTCGTTGATGAATATCAAAACGTTATTACTTAGGTAGTAACAGTTACTTCGGTAACAAACTTGATTTCAATGAACTGAGTGACCAATACAAAATTAAGTTCACTTAATTTTGGCACAGTCAATTCATTACCATTCTGTTGGAATGGTAATAGCTTTAGAATTACATGTTCATTTTCGAATGAATATTAGTTTTGAAGTCAGTATTCGTTGAGTCACAAAATCTTAAATTGAAGAGTTTGATCATGGCTCAGATTGAACGCTGGCGGCAGGCCTAACACATGCAAGTCGAGCGGAAACGACACTAACAATCCTTCGGGTGCGTTAATGGGCGTCGAGCGGCGGACGGGTGAGTAATGCCTAGGAAATTGCCTTGATGTGGGGGATAACCATTGGAAACGATGGCTAATACCGCATAATGCCTACGGGCCAAAGAGGGGGACCTTCGGGCCTCTCGCGTCAAGATATGCCTAGGTGGGATTAGCTAGTTGGTGAGGTAATGGCTCACCAAGGCGACGATCCCTAGCTGGTCTGAGAGGATGATCAGCCACACTGGAACTGAGACACGGTCCAGACTCCTACGGGAGGCAGCAGTGGGGAATATTGCACAATGGGCGAAAGCCTGATGCAGCCATGCCGCGTGTATGAAGAAGGCCTTCGGGTTGTAAAGTACTTTCAGTTGTGAGGAAGGGTGTGTAGTTAATAGCTGCGCATCTTGACGTTAGCAACAGAAGAAGCACCGGCTAACTCCGTGCCAGCAGCCGCGGTAATACGGAGGGTGCGAGCGTTAATCGGAATTACTGGGCGTAAAGCGCATGCAGGTGGTTCATTAAGTCAGATGTGAAAGCCCGGGGCTCAACCTCGGAACTGCATTTGAAACTGGTGAACTAGAGTGCTGTAGAGGGGGGTAGAATTTCAGGTGTAGCGGTGAAATGCGTAGAGATCTGAAGGAATACCAGTGGCGAAGGCGGCCCCCTGGACAGACACTGACACTCAGATGCGAAAGCGTGGGGAGCAAACAGGATTAGATACCCTGGTAGTCCACGCCGTAAACGATGTCTACTTGGAGGTTGTGGCCTTGAGCCGTGGCTTTCGGAGCTAACGCGTTAAGTAGACCGCCTGGGGAGTACGGTCGCAAGATTAAAACTCAAATGAATTGACGGGGGCCCGCACAAGCGGTGGAGCATGTGGTTTAATTCGATGCAACGCGAAGAACCTTACCTACTCTTGACATCCAGAGAAGCCAGCGGAGACGCAGGTGTGCCTTCGGGAGCTCTGAGACAGGTGCTGCATGGCTGTCGTCAGCTCGTGTTGTGAAATGTTGGGTTAAGTCCCGCAACGAGCGCAACCCTTATCCTTGTTTGCCAGCGAGTAATGTCGGGAACTCCAGGGAGACTGCCGGTGATAAACCGGAGGAAGGTGGGGACGACGTCAAGTCATCATGGCCCTTACGAGTAGGGCTACACACGTGCTACAATGGCGCATACAGAGGGCAGCAAGCTAGCGATAGTGAGCGAATCCCAAAAAGTGCGTCGTAGTCCGGATTGGAGTCTGCAACTCGACTCCATGAAGTCGGAATCGCTAGTAATCGTGAATCAGAATGTCACGGTGAATACGTTCCCGGGCCTTGTACACACCGCCCGTCACACCATGGGAGTGGGCTGCAAAAGAAGTGGGTAGTTTAACCTTTCGGGGAGGACGCTCACCACTTTGTGGTTCATGACTGGGGTGAAGTCGTAACAAGGTAGCCCTAGGGGAACCTGGGGCTGGATCACCTCCTTATACGAAGATAGTCACGATGAGTGTCCACACAGATTGATTAGGTTTAGAAAAGTAAAGAGACGAAGAACTCCCAAGTTCTTCAATATCCAGTGTCCCGTTCGTCTAGAGGCCTAGGACACCGCCCTTTCACGGCGGTAACAGGGGTTCGACTCCCCTACGGGATACCATTTTTAAAAGTTCTCTTTCGAGAGTCTTTAACAATGGTTTCAAACACTTAGTGTTTAGAAATTCATGCTCTTTAACAATTTGGAAAGCTGACTGATTGATTTACTTACGAGTAATTCAATCAAATTTAAAAGTTCTCAATGTTTATCTTTCATTAGATAAACACAACAAACACATTCAAGTGTCTTGTATTCGAATCAATGTTTACATTGATTCACAATTGAGTCCGGCAAACAGTTATCAGGAATTAACCCTTCTTGATGACAACCAAAAACCTTGGTTAGTTGCCATACACTAAGACCCTTTCGGGTTGTATGGTTAAGTGACTAAGCGTACACGGTGGATGCCTTGGCAGTCAGAGGCGATGAAGGACGTAATAACTTGCGATAAGCCCAGATTAGGTAGTAATAACCTTTTGAGTCTGGGATTTCCGAATGGGGAAACCCACGTGCACAAGCACGTATCCTGTTGTGAATACATAGCAACAGGAGGCAAACCGGGGGAACTGAAACATCTAAGTACCCCGAGGAAGAGAAATCAACCGAGATTCCGAAAGTAGCGGCGAGCGAAATTGGATTAGCCCTTAAGCTTTTAATGAGACAGACGAAGGCTCTGGAAAGTGCCGCAGTAAAGGGTGATAGCCCCGTAGTCGACATCTCATAATCAGTGAAAACGAGTAGGGCGGGACACGTGATATCCTGTCTGAATATGGGGGGACCATCCTCCAAGGCTAAATACTACTGACTGACCGATAGTGAACCAGTACCGTGAGGGAAAGGCGAAAAGAACCCCTGTGAGGGGAGTGAAATAGAACCTGAAACCGTGTACGTACAAGCAGTAGGAGCACCTTCGTGGTGTGACTGCGTACCTTTTGTATAATGGGTCAGCGACTTAATTTTAGTAGCAAGGTTAACCGTTTAGGGGAGCCGTAGGGAAACCGAGTCTTAACTGGGCGTACAGTTGCTAGGATTAGACCCGAAACCAGGTGATCTAGCCATGGGCAGGTTGAAGGTTGAGTAACATCAACTGGAGGACCGAACCGACTAATGTTGAAAAATTAGCGGATGACTTGTGGCTAGGGGTGAAAGGCCAATCAAACCTGGAGATAGCTGGTTCTCCCCGAAAGCTATTTAGGTAGCGCCTCGGACGAATACTACTGGGGGTAGAGCACTGTTAAGGCTAGGGGGTCATCCCGACTTACCAACCCTTTGCAAACTCCGAATACCAGTAAGTACTATCCGGGAGACACACGGCGGGTGCTAACGTCCGTCGTGGAGAGGGAAACAACCCAGACCGCCAGCTAAGGTCCCAAAGTATAGCTAAGTGGGAAACGATGTGGGAAGGCTCAGACAGCCAGGATGTTGGCTTAGAAGCAGCCATCATTTAAAGAAAGCGTAATAGCTCACTGGTCGAGTCGGCCTGCGCGGAAGATGTAACGGGGCTAAGCTATACACCGAAGCTGCGGCTACGTACCTTAGGGTATGTGGGGTAGGGGAGCGTTCTGTAAGCCGTTGAAGGTGGTCTGTAAGGGCTGCTGGAGGTATCAGAAGTGCGAATGCTGACATGAGTAACGATAAAGGGAGTGAAAAACTCCCTCGCCGGAAGACCAAGGGTTCCTGTCCAACGTTAATCGGGGCAGGGTAAGTCGACTCCTAAGGCGAGGCCGAAAGGCGTAGTCGATGGGAAACGGGTTAATATTCCCGTACTTCTTACAATTGCGATGGGGGGACGGAGAAGGCTAGGTGGGCCTGGCGACGGTTGTCCAGGTTCAAGTATGTAGGCGGGTGGTTTAGGTAAATCCGGACCACTACTAACGCTGAGATACGATGTCGAGCTACTACGGTAGTGAAGTCATTGATGCCATGCTTCCAGGAAAAGCCTCTAAGCTTCAGATTGTAAGGAATCGTACCCCAAACCGACACAGGTGGTCGGGTAGAGAATACCAAGGCGCTTGAGAGAACTCGGGTGAAGGAACTAGGCAAAATGGTACCGTAACTTCGGGAGAAGGTACGCTCTTATCAGTGAAGTCCCTTGCGGATGGAGCAGACGAGAGTCGCAGATACCAGGTGGCTGCAACTGTTTATTAAAAACACAGCACTGTGCAAAATCGTAAGATGACGTATACGGTGTGACGCCTGCCCGGTGCCGGAAGGTTAATTGATGGGGTTAGTCTTCGGACGAAGCTCTTGATCGAAGCCCCGGTAAACGGCGGCCGTAACTATAACGGTCCTAAGGTAGCGAAATTCCTTGTCGGGTAAGTTCCGACCTGCACGAATGGCGTAATGATGGCCACGCTGTCTCCACCCGAGACTCAGTGAAATTGAAATCGCTGTGAAGATGCAGTGTACCCGCGGCTAGACGGAAAGACCCCGTGAACCTTTACTACAGCTTGGCACTGAACATTGAACCTACATGTGTAGGATAGGTGGGAGACTATGAAATTGCGTCGCTAGATGTGATGGAGTCGTCCTTGAAATACCACCCTTGTAGTTTTGATGTTCTAACGTTGGTCCCTGAATCGGGATTACGGACAGTGCCTGGTGGGTAGTTTGACTGGGGCGGTCTCCTCCCAAAGAGTAACGGAGGAGCACGAAGGTGGGCTAAACACGGTTGGACATCGTGTGGTTAGTGCAATGGCATAAGCCCGCTTGACTGCGAGAATGACAATTCGAGCAGGTGCGAAAGCAGGTCATAGTGATCCGGTGGTTCTGAATGGAAGGGCCATCGCTCAACGGATAAAAGGTACTCCGGGGATAACAGGCTGATACCGCCCAAGAGTTCATATCGACGGCGGTGTTTGGCACCTCGATGTCGGCTCATCACATCCTGGGGCTGAAGTCGGTCCCAAGGGTATGGCTGTTCGCCATTTAAAGTGGTACGCGAGCTGGGTTTAGAACGTCGTGAGACAGTTCGGTCCCTATCTGCCGTGGGCGTTGGAAAATTGAAAGGGGCTGCTCCTAGTACGAGAGGACCGGAGTGGACGAACCTCTGGTGTTCGGGTTGTCATGCCAATGGCATTGCCCGGTAGCTAAGTTCGGAATCGATAACCGCTGAAAGCATCTAAGCGGGAAGCGAGCCTTGAGATGAGTTTTCCCTGGCACTATAAGTGTCCTAAAGGGTTGTCGTAGACTACGACGTTGATAGGCAGGGTGTGTAAGTGCTGCGAGGCATTGAGCTAACCTGTACTAATTGCCCGTGAGGCTTAACCATACAACACCCAAGGGGTTTTGTGGACTCAAAGACAGACCTTGAATGAGTTTGAAGAGATATAACTTTTAAATAAGCTTTCCGAATTTTAAAATTTGCTTGGCGACCATAGCATTGTGGACCCACCTGATTCCATGCCGAACTCAGAAGTGAAACACAATAGCGCCGATGGTAGTGTGGGGTTTCCCCATGTGAGAGTAGGACATCGCCAGGCTTTAATTTCGACTTTGTCTATTTAATAGACAAGTCACCATAGAGTTCTAAGTTTTCTTAGTGTTTTATGTTGACTTTCAAAGTGGAAAGCGTATTATACGCGTCCTGCTTAAGTGCTAAGGCACTGAAAGCGTTCTCTTTTTAGAGAACACGCTCTTTAACAATTTAAACCTATCAATCTGTGTGGGCACTCGTTGATGAATATCAAAACGTTATTACTTAGGTAGTAACAGTTACTTCGGTAACAAACTTGATTTCAATGAACTGAGTGACCAATACAAAATTAAGTTCACTTAATTTTGGCACAGTCAATTCATTACCATTCTGTTGGAATGGTAATAGCTTTAGAATTACATGTTCATTTTCGAATGAATATTAGTTTTGAAGTCAGTATTCGTTGAGTCACAAAATCTTAAATTGAAGAGTTTGATCATGGCTCAGATTGAACGCTGGCGGCAGGCCTAACACATGCAAGTCGAGCGGAAACGACACTAACAATCCTTCGGGTGCGTTAATGGGCGTCGAGCGGCGGACGGGTGAGTAATGCCTAGGAAATTGCCTTGATGTGGGGGATAACCATTGGAAACGATGGCTAATACCGCATAATGCCTACGGGCCAAAGAGGGGGATCTTCGGACCTCTCGCGTCAAGATATGCCTAGGTGGGATTAGCTAGTTGGTGAGGTAATGGCTCACCAAGGCGACGATCCCTAGCTGGTCTGAGAGGATGATCAGCCACACTGGAACTGAGACACGGTCCAGACTCCTACGGGAGGCAGCAGTGGGGAATATTGCACAATGGGCGAAAGCCTGATGCAGCCATGCCGCGTGTATGAAGAAGGCCTTCGGGTTGTAAAGTACTTTCAGTTGTGAGGAAGGGTGTGTAGTTAATAGCTGCGCATCTTGACGTTAGCAACAGAAGAAGCACCGGCTAACTCCGTGCCAGCAGCCGCGGTAATACGGAGGGTGCGAGCGTTAATCGGAATTACTGGGCGTAAAGCGCATGCAGGTGGTTCATTAAGTCAGATGTGAAAGCCCGGGGCTCAACCTCGGAACTGCATTTGAAACTGGTGAACTAGAGTGCTGTAGAGGGGGGTAGAATTTCAGGTGTAGCGGTGAAATGCGTAGAGATCTGAAGGAATACCAGTGGCGAAGGCGGCCCCCTGGACAGACACTGACACTCAGATGCGAAAGCGTGGGGAGCAAACAGGATTAGATACCCTGGTAGTCCACGCCGTAAACGATGTCTACTTGGAGGTTGTGGCCTTGAGCCGTGGCTTTCGGAGCTAACGCGTTAAGTAGACCGCCTGGGGAGTACGGTCGCAAGATTAAAACTCAAATGAATTGACGGGGGCCCGCACAAGCGGTGGAGCATGTGGTTTAATTCGATGCAACGCGAAGAACCTTACCTACTCTTGACATCCAGAGAAGCCAGCGGAGACGCAGGTGTGCCTTCGGGAGCTCTGAGACAGGTGCTGCATGGCTGTCGTCAGCTCGTGTTGTGAAATGTTGGGTTAAGTCCCGCAACGAGCGCAACCCTTATCCTTGTTTGCCAGCGAGTAATGTCGGGAACTCCAGGGAGACTGCCGGTGATAAACCGGAGGAAGGTGGGGACGACGTCAAGTCATCATGGCCCTTACGAGTAGGGCTACACACGTGCTACAATGGCGCATACAGAGGGCAGCAAGCTAGCGATAGTGAGCGAATCCCAAAAAGTGCGTCGTAGTCCGGATTGGAGTCTGCAACTCGACTCCATGAAGTCGGAATCGCTAGTAATCGTGAATCAGAATGTCACGGTGAATACGTTCCCGGGCCTTGTACACACCGCCCGTCACACCATGGGAGTGGGCTGCAAAAGAAGTGGGTAGTTTAACCTTTCGGGGAGGACGCTCACCACTTTGTGGTTCATGACTGGGGTGAAGTCGTAACAAGGTAGCCCTAGGGGAACCTGGGGCTGGATCACCTCCTTATACGAAGATAGTCACGATGAGTGTCCACACAGATTGATTAGGTTTAGAAAGTAAAAGAGACGATATTGGGTCTGTAGCTCAGCTGGTTAGAGCGCTCGCCTGATAAGCGGGAGGTCGGTGGTTCGAGTCCACTCAGACCCACCAATATCGACTAGATACAAAGATGGGGCTATAGCTCAGCTGGGAGAGCGCCTGCCTTGCACGCAGGAGGTCTGCGGTTCGATCCCGCATAGCTCCACCATCTTTAAGTGTTTTTATTTGAAAATATTTAGAAATGGTTCATTAGTTTGAATCAAGCTCTTTAACAATTTGGAAAGCTGACTGATTTGATTACTTACGAGTAATTCAAATCAAATTTAAAAGTTCTCAATGTTTATCTTTCATTAGATAAACACAACAAACACATTCAAGTGTCTTGTATTCGAATCAATGTTTACATTGATTCACAATTGAGTCCGGCAAACAGTCATTGAGAATTAACCCTTCTTGATGACAACCAAAAACCTTGGTTAGTTGCCATACACTAAGACCCTTTCGGGTTGTATGGTTAAGTGACTAAGCGTACACGGTGGATGCCTTGGCAGTCAGAGGCGATGAAGGACGTAATAACTTGCGATAAGCCCAGATTAGGTAGTAATAACCTTTTGAGTCTGGGATTTCCGAATGGGGAAACCCACGTGCATAAGCACGTATCCTGTTGTGAATACATAGCAACAGGAGGCAAACCGGGGGAACTGAAACATCTAAGTACCCCGAGGAAGAGAAATCAACCGAGATTCCGAAAGTAGCGGCGAGCGAAATTGGATTAGCCCTTAAGCTTTTAATGATGCAGGTGAAGAGTCTGGAAAGTGCCGCAGTAAAGGGTGATAGCCCCGTAACCGACACATCATAATCAGTGAAAACGAGTAGGGCGGGACACGTGATATCCTGTCTGAATATGGGGGGACCATCCTCCAAGGCTAAATACTACTGACTGACCGATAGTGAACCAGTACCGTGAGGGAAAGGCGAAAAGAACCCCTGTGAGGGGAGTGAAATAGAACCTGAAACCGTGTACGTACAAGCAGTAGGAGCACCTTCGTGGTGTGACTGCGTACCTTTTGTATAATGGGTCAGCGACTTAATTTTAGTAGCAAGGTTAACCGTTTAGGGGAGCCGTAGGGAAACCGAGTCTTAACTGGGCGTACAGTTGCTAGGATTAGACCCGAAACCAGGTGATCTAGCCATGGGCAGGTTGAAGGTTGAGTAACATCAACTGGAGGACCGAACCGACTAATGTTGAAAAATTAGCGGATGACTTGTGGCTAGGGGTGAAAGGCCAATCAAACCTGGAGATAGCTGGTTCTCCCCGAAAGCTATTTAGGTAGCGCCTCGGACGAATACTACTGGGGGTAGAGCACTGTTAAGGCTAGGGGGTCATCCCGACTTACCAACCCTTTGCAAACTCCGAATACCAGTAAGTACTATCCGGGAGACACACGGCGGGTGCTAACGTCCGTCGTGGAGAGGGAAACAACCCAGACCGCCAGCTAAGGTCCCAAAGTATAGCTAAGTGGGAAACGATGTGGGAAGGCTCAGACAGCCAGGATGTTGGCTTAGAAGCAGCCATCATTTAAAGAAAGCGTAATAGCTCACTGGTCGAGTCGGCCTGCGCGGAAGATGTAACGGGGCTAAGCTATACACCGAAGCTGCGGCTACGTACCTTAGGGTATGTGGGGTAGGGGAGCGTTCTGTAAGCCGTTGAAGGTGGTCTGTAAGGGCTGCTGGAGGTATCAGAAGTGCGAATGCTGACATGAGTAACGATAAAGGGAGTGAAAAACTCCCTCGCCGGAAGACCAAGGGTTCCTGTCCAACGTTAATCGGGGCAGGGTAAGTCGACTCCTAAGGCGAGGCCGAAAGGCGTAGTCGATGGGAAACGGGTTAATATTCCCGTACTTCTTACAATTGCGATGGGGG
The DNA here is from genome assembly GCF_024347455.1 of Vibrio echinoideorum. NCBI lineage: Bacteria > Pseudomonadati > Pseudomonadota > Gammaproteobacteria > Vibrionales > Vibrionaceae > Vibrio > Vibrio echinoideorum. The sequence continues at coordinate 3,193,585 of NZ_AP025483.1, read as the reverse complement.
GACGGAGAAGGCTAGGTGGGCCTGGCGACGGTTGTCCAGGTTCAAGTATGTAGGCGGGTGGTTTAGGTAAATCCGGACCACTACTAACGCTGAGATACGATGTCGAGCTACTACGGTAGTGAAGTCATTGATGCCATGCTTCCAGGAAAAGCCTCTAAGCTTCAGATTGTAAGGAATCGTACCCCAAACCGACACAGGTGGTCGGGTAGAGAATACCAAGGCGCTTGAGAGAACTCGGGTGAAGGAACTAGGCAAAATGGTACCGTAACTTCGGGAGAAGGTACGCTCTTATCAGTGAAGTCCCTTGCGGATGGAGCAGACGAGAGTCGCAGATACCAGGTGGCTGCAACTGTTTATTAAAAACACAGCACTGTGCAAAATCGTAAGATGACGTATACGGTGTGACGCCTGCCCGGTGCCGGAAGGTTAATTGATGGGGTTAGTCTTCGGACGAAGCTCTTGATCGAAGCCCCGGTAAACGGCGGCCGTAACTATAACGGTCCTAAGGTAGCGAAATTCCTTGTCGGGTAAGTTCCGACCTGCACGAATGGCGTAATGATGGCCACGCTGTCTCCACCCGAGACTCAGTGAAATTGAAATCGCTGTGAAGATGCAGTGTACCCGCGGCTAGACGGAAAGACCCCGTGAACCTTTACTACAGCTTGGCACTGAACATTGAACCTACATGTGTAGGATAGGTGGGAGACTATGAAATTGCGTCGCTAGATGTGATGGAGTCGTCCTTGAAATACCACCCTTGTAGTTTTGATGTTCTAACGTTGGTCCCTGAATCGGGATTACGGACAGTGCCTGGTGGGTAGTTTGACTGGGGCGGTCTCCTCCCAAAGAGTAACGGAGGAGCACGAAGGTGGGCTAAACACGGTTGGACATCGTGTGGTTAGTGCAATGGCATAAGCCCGCTTGACTGCGAGAATGACAATTCGAGCAGGTGCGAAAGCAGGTCATAGTGATCCGGTGGTTCTGAATGGAAGGGCCATCGCTCAACGGATAAAAGGTACTCCGGGGATAACAGGCTGATACCGCCCAAGAGTTCATATCGACGGCGGTGTTTGGCACCTCGATGTCGGCTCATCACATCCTGGGGCTGAAGTCGGTCCCAAGGGTATGGCTGTTCGCCATTTAAAGTGGTACGCGAGCTGGGTTTAGAACGTCGTGAGACAGTTCGGTCCCTATCTGCCGTGGGCGTTGGAAAATTGAAAGGGGCTGCTCCTAGTACGAGAGGACCGGAGTGGACGAACCTCTGGTGTTCGGGTTGTCATGCCAATGGCATTGCCCGGTAGCTAAGTTCGGAATCGATAACCGCTGAAAGCATCTAAGCGGGAAGCGAGCCTTGAGATGAGTTTTCCCTGGCACTATAAGTGTCCTAAAGGGTTGTCGTAGACTACGACGTTGATAGGCAGGGTGTGTAAGTGCTGCGAGGCATTGAGCTAACCTGTACTAATTGCCCGTGAGGCTTAACCATACAACACCCAAGGGGTTTTGTGGACTCAAAGACAGACCTTGAATGAGTTTGAAGAGATATAACTTTTAAATAAGCTTTCCGAATTTTAAAATTTGCTTGGCGACCATAGCATTGTGGACCCACCTGATTCCATGCCGAACTCAGAAGTGAAACACAATAGCGCCGATGGTAGTGTGGGGTTTCCCCATGTGAGAGTAGGACATCGCCAGGCTTTAAATTAAATCTTTAGGTTGACCGACCTGGGGATATGGACGCTCACTTAGTGAGTTGACCACTGCGGAGTGGTAGTTCAGTTGGTTAGAATACCGGCCTGTCACGCCGGGGGTCGCGGGTTCGAGTCCCGTCCACTCCGCCACTTATTCGATAACCTCGCCTAGTGCGAGGTTTTTTCGAATCTGAAGCAAGATAAAGTTTTAGGGGTGTAGCTCCAATTGGCAGAGCAGCGGATTCCAAATCCGCGTGTTGGGAGTTCGAATCTCTCCACCCCTGCCATATTCAAGGCTCTAGCAGAAATGCTAGGGCCTTTTTACTTTCTGAATCTAATATACGGCATTATCAGAGCAGCGGATTCCCCGACTTACCCAAATAGCGCGTGTTGGGAGTTCGAATCTCCGGAGTGCCGACTCAGTCCAGCCCTACCATATTTAAGGCTCTAGACTACGCGTCCCGGCAGAAATGCTAGAGCCTTTTTTATGCCTGTCACCTTTAGCCTAACGCTAGAAATATTAAGTGTTCCTCTAGTTACACCTATTTAGTCGAACCGCTTTAATACCTACTTAGTACAATCTTGTCGCATTTAAGTACTTAGTTGAAAACTAGAGCTTCCTGTTCAACACTCACCAAGCTCCGAAGTTTCCGCTAACGACAAAATCAATTACTGCTAGACGTTGAGTCTCATTATTTTTATTTCAATCATCGGATGCTGAAGCCTTGCGAGTTATGCTTATACAACTGAAGATTGGTCTATTGGGAGACTCGCTAGTACGTAGAAGAAAGGGTTTTTTACATGGTTTCAATTCCAGTAAAATTTCTGGCTAAGATCGCTATCGCTGTTTACATGTCGTCTTTATCAGGATTAAACATCCTTTGCCTTCACTTTGGTGCTAACCAAATCCAGTGTTCAATCTACATAAGGTTTTTGATTACTCTAATAATAGTGCATCAAATGTCGAGATAGGCTCTATGTTTCACGTATACCTTTCAGCTAGAGCTTTAGTGAGGATATTGATGAATCTGACTTTCATCAGGTATAAAAAAGGCCACCTATATTAGGCAGCCTAGTTTAATATTTTGAGATGTTAATCTAGCTCTTTCTCAGCTTGTTTCGCTTTCTCTATCATCGGAGTAATTGTTGAGCCTTGAACTAAGATTGAGAACACAACAACAGCGTATGTCATGACAAGGATAATCTCTTTAACATCTATTGCCTTGCCTTCTATCACCCAGATACCTGAAGGGATTGAAAGTGCCATGGCTAGAGCTAGGCCACCACGCAAGCCACCCCAAGTTAAGATCTTGATTGACCAAGGGTTGTAAGTTCTAAAGCGTTTAAATCCGATATAAGACAAGAAAACACTTAGGTAGCGTGCGCTTAGCACTAGAGGCACTGCGAACGCCATTAAGATCCAGTCTTCTTGGTGGAATTTGAATAACAGCATCGACATACCGATCAATAAGAACAATACACCATTCAAGAATTCATCGATTAGTTCCCAGAAGTGGTCTAGATGATCCTCACTCTCTTTCGAGAACCCAATAAAGCGCGTCCAGTTACCAATCATGATTCCTGAAACTACCATCGCCAATGGTCCTGATACATGTAGAACTTCAGCAAAGGCATAACCAGAAGTTGGGATACCGATAGTCAATAGCAGCTCCATCGAGTGGTCATCGGTGTTGCTAATTAGGTAATGGAATATTAAACCTAGAACCAAGCCATAGACGATACCGCCAATCGCCTCTTGGACGAATAACATGGTCACGCTACCTACAGTCGGTGCTTCTGTACCGAACGCAATGGTAAATAGGGTAACGAAGATAACTAAGCCAAAACCATCGTTGAATAGAGATTCTCCCTCGATTTGAGTTGAGATTCGTCTGGGAGCGTCGAGCTTTTTGACTATAGCTAACACCGCAATGGGATCGGTTGGTGAGATTAGAGAGCCAAAGAGTAAGCAATAAATCAAATCAAATTGAATGCCGATGAATTGACAGAATCCATAGAGCACAAAACCAATAAAGAATGTCGAAAACAGTGTAGCGCCAAGAGCTAGTACTGTTATTTCCCATTTCTGATCTTTTAGATTAGGTAACTTAATCCCAAGACCACCAGCAAAGAGTAAGAATCCCAATATTCCTTTCAGGAGGAAATCTTCAAAGTTGATACTGGCAACAGTTTCTGAGGCGATGTCAGCCAATTGAAACCAATTGTTTTGTCCCGCAATGATAATCAATAGAGATAACATCATTGAACCAGCTGTAATGGCGATGGTTGTCTGCATTTTACCAATTTTGGTATTCACGAAAGCAATAAGCATGGCAGCAGCGGACAAGAAGCATAAGGTGTAGTAGACCGACATTGGGATCCCAACATGTAACAAAGTATGAATATTAATTTTCGTTGTCTCATGCTCAAATAGCAAACATTTTTTTGTTATGAGTCGGTAATCAATTTCCTTTTTTAGACGTCTAGACTCCTTTTTAATGTGTGATAGGATGGAGAGATAATTAAAGGAATGAGGTTGTATTGTGGGAAGTAATGTAAGGCAAAAGATTGAAGCTCTGTTGAAGCAACGAATTTTACTGATCGATGGTGGCATGGGTACCATGATTCAGGATTATAAATTGGAAGAGCAAGATTATCGCGGTGAACGCTTTGCTGATTGGCATAGTGACTTAAAAGGCAACAATGACCTTTTAGTACTTACACAGCCTAAGCTTATCAAAGATATCCATTCAGAATATTTGGAAGCTGGGGCCGACATCCTCGAGACCAACACCTTTAACTCTACAACCATCGCTATGGCTGACTACGATATGGCAAGCCTTAGCGAAGAAATTAACTTTACGGCTGCTCAACTGGCACGTGAAGCTGCTGATGAGTGGACAGCAAAGACTCCGGATAAACCTCGTTTCGTTGCCGGTGTTTTAGGCCCTACTAACCGAACCTGTTCTATCTCTCCTGATGTCAATGACCCGGGTTACCGTAACGTTAGCTTTGATGAATTGGTTGAAGCTTACTCTGAATCGACTCGTGCTCTTATCAAGGGTGGTTCAGATCTTATTCTTATCGAGACCATTTTTGATACGCTAAACGCGAAAGCATGTGCTTTTGCTGTTGAATCGGTTTTTGAAGAAATTGGTATTAAATTGCCAGTAATGATCTCCGGCACCATAACTGACGCATCAGGCCGTACGCTTTCAGGGCAGACTACAGAAGCATTCTATAACGCCCTTCGTCATGTTAGACCTATCTCATTTGGACTGAACTGTGCGTTAGGTCCTGATGAACTCCGCGAATACGTCAGTGAGATGTCTCGTATCTCTGAATGCAATGTTTCTGCTCACCCTAATGCAGGTTTACCCAACGCGTTCGGTGAATATGACTTATCTCCGGAAGAGATGGCAGAACATGTTAAGGAGTGGGCTGAAAGTGGCTTCTTGAACTTAATTGGTGGTTGTTGTGGTACGACGCCAGAACATATTCGTCAAATGGCCGATGTCGTTGAAGGCGTAACTCCGCGTCAACTACCTGATTTGCCTGTGTCTTGCCGTTTATCTGGCTTGGAGCCATTAACGATTGCCAAAGAATCTCTATTTGTGAACGTAGGTGAGCGTACTAACGTTACCGGTTCTGCTCGATTTAAGCGATTGATAAAAGAAGAGCTTTACGATGAAGCCTTGAGTGTTGCTCGAGAGCAAGTTGAGAACGGCGCTCAGATCATCGATATCAACATGGATGAAGGGATGCTAGACGCTGAGGCGTGCATGGTTAAATTCCTTAATTTATGTGCGTCTGAGCCTGAGATCTCGAAAGTGCCAGTCATGGTCGACTCTTCAAAATGGGAAGTTATCGAAGCGGGTCTGAAATGTATTCAGGGTAAAGGCATCGTTAACTCTATCTCATTGAAGGAAGGGAAAGAGAAGTTTGTTGAACAAGCGAAACTGGTTCGTCGTTATGGCGCAGCAGTCATCGTGATGGCGTTCGACGAACTAGGTCAGGCAGATACTCGAGAACGTAAGGTTGAGATTTGTACTAATGCCTACAACATTCTTGTTGATGAAGTAGGTTTCCCGCCAGAAGATATTATTTTTGACCCGAACATTTTCGCAGTGGCTACGGGTATTGATGATCATAACAATTACGCGGTGGACTTCATTGAAGCGGTAAGTGATATCAAACGCGATCTTCCTCATGCGATGATCTCGGGTGGTGTGTCGAATGTTTCATTCTCTTTCCGCGGTAATAACTACGTTCGTGAGGCTATTCACGCGGTATTCCTGTATCACTGTTTTAAAAACGGTATGGATATGGGCATCGTTAATGCGGGTCAACTTGAGATCTACGATAATGTGCCTGAAGACTTACGTGAAGCTGTTGAAGACGTGGTGCTTAACCGTCGTGATGACTCGACGGAGCGCTTATTGGATATTGCGACTGCATACTTAGAGCGTGCAGTTGGAAAGGTTGAAGATAAATCGGCGTTAGAGTGGCGCACCTGGCCAGTAGAAAAGCGCTTAGAGCACTCTTTGGTGAAAGGCATTACTGATTTCATCGTTGAAGACACAGAAGAGGCTCGTGTTAATGCTTCTCGCCCTATTGAAGTGATTGAAGGTCCTTTAATGGATGGCATGAACGTAGTTGGTGACTTATTTGGTGAAGGTAAAATGTTCCTTCCTCAAGTGGTGAAATCTGCCCGTGTAATGAAGCAAGGTGTCGCCCATCTTGAGCCATTTATCAATGCAACTAAAGACGTCGGTGCGACTAACGGGAAAATACTGTTAGCAACAGTGAAAGGTGATGTTCACGACATCGGTAAGAATATCGTTGGCGTGGTTTTACAGTGTAATAACTACGAAATTATCGATCTAGGCGTGATGGTTTCATGTGAAAAAATTCTCAAGGTAGCCAAAGAAGAAAACGTCGACATCATTGGTCTCTCGGGTCTGATTACTCCCTCTCTCGATGAAATGGTGCATGTTGCGAAAGAGATGGAAAGACAAGGCTTTAAGTTGCCTTTGTTGATTGGTGGCGCAACCACGTCTAAGGCACATACAGCGGTTAAAATTGAACAGAACTATTCTGAGCCCGTTGTTTATGTTAATAACGCTTCACGTGCTGTTGGTGTATGTACCTCATTGTTATCTAATGAATTGAAGCCCGCATTCGTTGAGAAGTTGGTTCTAGATTATGACCGTGTTCGTGATCAACACAACCGCAAGAAGCCGCGCACCAAGCCTGTCTCGCTTGAGAGAGCTCGTGCTAACAGAGTGGCCATTGATTGGAATGCTTACACTCCGCCAGCACCCGCTAAGCCAGGAGTGCACATCTTCAAGGATTTTGATGTCGCTACTTTACGTAAGTACATCGACTGGACCCCATTCTTTATGACGTGGTCTTTGGTTGGTAAGTACCCGGCAATTTTTGATCATGAAGAAGTAGGCGAAGAGGCGAAGCGCTTATTTAAAGACGCCAATGATTTATTGGATCTAGTACAAAGAGAGAAGTTGCTTGAAGCTCGTGGTATGTGCGCTATGTTCCCAGCGAACAGTGTTGGTGATGATATTGAAGTGTATACCGATGAATCTCGTACCGAGGTACTAAAGGTTCTGCACAACCTTCGTCAACAAACCGAAAAGCCAAAAGGTTTTAACTACTGTTTGTCAGATTACATTGCGCCGAAAGATAGCGGTAAAGCGGACTGGATTGGTGGCTTTGCGGTGACGGGTGGTATTGGTGAGAGAGAACTTGCTGATGAATACAAAGCCAATGGTGATGACTACAACGCGATTATGATTCAAGCTGTGGCTGATCGATTGGCAGAAGCGTTCGCTGAATACCTGCATAAAGAAGTGAGAAAGGACATTTGGGGTTACTCGCCAGATGAGGATTTGTCTAATGATGATTTGATTCGAGAGAAGTACCAAGGTATTCGTCCAGCTCCGGGTTATCCAGCTTGTCCTGAGCATACTGAGAAAGGTTCGTTGTGGGAGTTGATGGATGTTGAAAAAGCGATCGACATGTCACTAACAACTAGCTATGCGATGTGGCCAGGTGCTTCTGTGTCTGGTATGTATTTCTCGCATCCTGATTCACGATACTTTGCGATTGCTCAGATTCAACAGGATCAAGTGGATAGCTATGCTGATCGTAAAGGTTGGGATATGTTGGAAGCTGAGAAGTGGTTAGGTCCAAACATTAACTAGCTTTTAGGCTATGACGAGCTTTGATTCGTAAAGTAAAAAAGAGAAAGGGTTGCTTAAGAGCAACCCTTTTTGTATCTGTGATTTAGTTATTTATCCGTCGATGATAAACGGACTTTCTACTCAAACAGCTCTTGATGCAGCTTTTGAATCGCTAATTTGGAGACTGATTCATCAAGCAAGAAGCACAGGTTGTGTGGGCTCGCTCCGTAACAAATCATACGTAAGTTGAAGTCTTCAAGCGTGCCGAATACTTGCTTCGCATAGCCTTTGCTTTCACTCATGTTGTTGCCAATAAGAGCAACAAGGCATAGGTCGTGTTCAATATCCACAGAACACAGCTCTTCAAGCTCAATTCGAGCGGCTTCTGGTAACTGAGGAGCACCACCTGATGTATCTGTTTGATCGAGAGTGAGTGAGACACTGATCTCTGAGGTAGTGATAAGATCGACAGAGATCTTATGCTTAGCCAGGATCTCGAACACTTTTGCGAGGAAGCCATAAGCATGGAACATGTTAGCGCTGCGTAGCGTAACCATGGTTTGATTGCAGCGTAGGGCAAGCGCTCTGAACAGAGGGGAGCTTTCAACTTGTTGACGAATCCATGTGCCACCGAGCTCTGGTGCTTTTGATGAGCCGACAAATACCGGAATTTGGTGGCGTAGTGCCGGGACTAGAGTCGATGGGTGCAAGATCTTCGCGCCAAAGTTTGCCATTTCTGATGCTTCGCTGAAGCTAATCTCTGGGATAGGGGATGCTTTCGATGCGATCCGTGGATCCGTGGTGTAGATGCCCGGAACATCGGTCCAGATCTCTAAACCAATCGCTTGTACAGATTCTGCAATCAGTGCGGCAGAATAATCACTACCACCACGACCCAAAGTTGTGGTGTTACCTTCGCTATCGGCGCCGATAAAGCCTTGGGTAACGACAACTTGCTGTTGGCATAGTGGAATCAATTTCTCTTGTGCTAAGGCTGCAATATCTTTTAACTGTGGTTCTGCTTTGCCGAAGTCATCATTGGTGCGCATCACTTCTCTGATATCAAAACGGACAGCGGGTGTTCCACGTTCACGAATGATTTGAGCGAGGATATGTGTCGACATCAGTTCGCCACATGCCACTAGGTGATCGGTGAGTTTGGTACTGGCTTGGAATGATGCCGCTTCTGCAGCGCTCGCAATGTCATCGAGAATACAGTGCACATCTTTTTCAATGCTAATTGGGTCAGCTAGCTGATCAAGAATCGCGTTATGAATGTCAGTCAATTGCGTCAATAATTCCTGACGACGAGTTTTGTCTTGCACACCATTGGCGAGCTCAACAAGCAAGTTGGTGACGCCTGAGCAGGCACTGCTTACCACCAGTTTCGTATTTGAGTTGTTTTCAATAATGGCAGCACAACGGCTCATTGCTTCAAAGTTGGCAACACTTGTTCCGCCAAACTTAGCGACATTAAAAGAACCAGCTACATTAGATGCACTCACGATATATCTCCCACGACTTCCTAAAATAAAATTACGATTGGGTAATCCAACGTCCGATGTTTTTTCGAAGAGAGTATTTAGAGCAAAAAGAGAGGAATTATTAGAATAGTAACCTCAGAAGCTCTTCACCATATAGAAATGGTGACAGTTGAAGGGATTCAGCCCGCTCAACCGATAATAAAGGTCCTACATCCTTTTATTATCTCGGCACTGCTCCCCATAAATGTTTTGTATTGGAAATGCGGTTCCACAAAACATCTGCCTGGGCAGTGCTCCTCTTCTGCTAGATAGCCGTTTCATTGAACGTTTTTGTGGTAACAATGTCAATCCGTAACTGGAGATATTTAAAAAATAATTTTAACAATTATGTGACACTGGTGTGACCTCAATACTTTTAGCTAATTGCTGAGGTGATCGATTTGCTTTAGGGTGGAATGTTCACACCATTAACGTAAGGGATGTACATGTCTAATTTAACACTCACTACTGCTATCGAGAGCTTTTATCCGCCACACCGAACGTTAATGGGGCCGGGGCCTTCAGACATTTCTCCTCAAGTTTTACAGGCCTTAAGCCGTCCAACCATTGGTCACCTCGACCCGTTATTTATCGCGATGATGGATGAGCTGAAACAACTTCTTAAGTACGCATTCCAAACAGAGAATGAATTTACGATTGCTGTTTCTGCTCCAGGCAGTGCGGGTATGGAAACGTGTTTTGTTAACTTGATTGAGCCTGGCGAGAAGGTGATTGTTTGTCGCAACGGTGTTTTCGGTGAACGTATGCGAGAGAATGTTGTGCGTTGTGGTGGCGAAGCGATCCTTGTTGATGACGAGTGGGGCAAGCCAGTTTCCGTTGAAAAGGTCGAAAAAGCATTGGCAGAAAACCCTGATGCTGTAGCTGTCGCATTTGTGCATGCAGAAACGTCGACTGGAGCGTTATCGGATGCTAAAGCTATTTCCGCAGTAGCTCGTCAGTTTGATGCATTGTCGATTGTTGATGCGGTGACATCATTAGGTGGTGTACCACTCTTGGTTGATGAATGGCAGCTTGATGCGGTTTATTCTGGCAGTCAAAAATGTCTATCTTGCGTTCCTGGTCTGTCTCCTGTGACTTTCTCTCAACGTGCGGTTGAGAAGATGAAGGCGCGTCAAACGCCAGTACAAAGCTGGTTCCTAGATCAGAGCTTGGTACTCGGTTACTGGAGTGGAGAAGGTAAGCGTAGCTACCACCACACGGCACCCGTGAACAGCCTGTATGCTTTGCATGAGTCGTTGGTTTTACTGAAAAATGAAGGGTTAGACAACGCTTGGTCACGTCATTACGCGATGCACCAAGATCTTAAAGCTGGCGTAGAAGCTTTGGGGTTAAAGTTTGTCGTTGATGAAGAGAGCCGCTTGCCTCAATTGAATGCGCTTTACTTCCCTGAAGGGATTGACGAAGCCAAAATAAGAACACAGCTGTTAGAAGAGTATAATCTTGAAATCGGTGCAGGCCTTGGCTCTTTAGCTGGGAAGGCTTGGCGTATTGGTTTAATGGGTTATGGTGCTCGAAAAGAGAATGTCGCATTGTGCTTAAAAGCGTTGCAAGACGTTTTAAAATAGCGGTAATAAACTGAATTTCAAAAGAAAAGCGCACGAGAGATCGTGCGCTTTTTTGTGTCTAGACTAAACGTCAATATGGTGAATTCACTCTAGATTCCTTGGCATCATTTAGCAGAAGAAATGTTGTTTTCAGCTTCTGATATTTTCTTATATTGAACCTTGGAAAAGTCTCTATTTGGGAACAAAAAGCTCGCTTCGCTACGAATTTGTTCTGCCTTGCTGTGATCGCCCAACCCTTGATAAGCAAGAATAAGATTGCTGTAGAAAGCAGGCCTTGGTTTGCTCTTTATTATTTCCAGAGACCAATCAACATAAGGTTGGATCAGGCTAGGATCAGCTTTGTAGAGGCCAATATTTAGATACGTGCTGTACACATCCCAATCATAGCGATCTTTCCAAACCACCGGGTTTGTCACCTGCTTAAGAATATCCGGGTTCTTAGGCTTAGACAGTTCAAATTGAGTTAGCACATAATTGGTATGCAGCGCGCTCAACATATAGAAACTCACCAAGATCGGAACCACCAAGCTAGATACTCTAAACAGGGTTTTACTCACGATACTAAACGGCTGTTGATAGTGCCGAGAAGAACGTTGATCAACCCAGTAAATCAATACGATGAATGTTATCCAGTGAATCGCAGAATGATAAAAAGGATACTCGAGCTGAGAGTGCAAGAGTATGGGGATAAATAGCGCGAGCAGTGCTAGACGTGTTCCGTTCGTTGAGCTTGCTATACGTGACATGACTAAAAACGCAGCAATTAAGATCCCGATAATTGGTACTATTCCGCCTTCAACTCCCCAAAACAGGAATTCATTGTGCGGGTGATCCATTGAAGGAAGGCCGGGATGATAATTTGAGTTGAGTTGATGCTGGCGAGCCGTGTATAGCGTGTACTCGGATTCGAATTTCCCGTAGCCATAACCTGTAAATGGCTTTTCTATCATCATGTCCAACGCTTGTGGGAAGGTATAAGCTCTTGGGCTTTCTAGGTTTGCCTTCTTACTCGCGAAACTATCTGTTGCACTGAGACTGATCACCGAAAAAGCGATGGCGATACCGACTAGCACTGATGCGCACCATCCGTAAAATCGCTTCTTAGTCGAGAATTTGTATAGGTAAGGCAGAATACATATTAACCCTATTACGGCGGCCAACCAGCCAGTTCGTGATGCAATAATAATTAATAGCGGCACGGTTAAGGTTGGGGTTAAATAAAGTAAAATCGATTCGCTAATCTTATGGTTATATTTCGCAGGTTGCCTCGCCAAAAGATACGCTGAAAGCACAAAACCAGTAGCTAAAAAGCTAGCCATTACATTCGGTTGTTGGAATATTCCATAAGGTCGATTAGCCGCAGTGTTGTAACCAAATAGATTGCCGGGTTCCAGTAAGAAATATTGCACGTAACCAAAGAGTGCTTGTATAACCACAGCAAGCACAATGAACCACAACATGCGTTGCTTGTGTTTATTGCTGAATTTGAATTGTTGAAGGACTACGAATAAGGCAAAGCCCGCCCATAATCCAAGTAAGCGGCCTGACACTCCTTGAGGTGAGGCATTACTGTATAGAATAGGCAGTGTGAGTATGATGCAGCTAATCAGCAAGCCAACGGTTAATTTGGAATACTTGAGTACTCGGTTGGTTGCGAGTTGGTAGAAGCCAATTGCCAATGTAAAACTAAGAGCTAACCAAGTGGTCGGATTAAAAGATAAAGCAAGGCCAGAGCCGCCAGGGTTAGGCATGAAAAAATGCATGGCTAATAAGAATACAACAGCTAAAGAGGCTAGAAATGCCTTATTCAGCGGTAGTTGGGCTCTCTGATTTTCTAGCTGGGTACCGCTAGTATGTATTGTTGCCATAAATCCCTAACCTTATAAAAACGGAGCTTGTTCCTTTTGAAACAAGCTCCGTTACTTTAACATTTTTCTGTCTGCTCGCAGGGCGCTATTTTACACCTACTTCAAATTTAACATAGGCTTAAGGAAGCGAGCGGTGTGTGAGCCTTCGACGAGTGCCACATCTTCAGGTGTACCTTCTGCAACAATTTCACCACCACCTTGACCACCTTCAGGTCCTAAATCTAGGACCCAGTCTGCAGTTTTGACAACATCTAGGTTATGTTCAATCACGACAACGGTATTTCCGTGATCACGTAACCTGTGTAATACCGTTAATAGCTGCTGAATATCATGGAAGTGTAGCCCAGTTGTTGGCTCATCAAGAATGTATAGGGTTTTTCCTGTATCTCGTTTAGAAAGTTCACGCGCAAGTTTGACTCGTTGTGCTTCTCCGCCAGATAAGGTTGTCGCCGCTTGCCCTAGTCGAATATAAGAAAGGCCCACATCCATTAAAGTTTGCAGTTTACGCGCAATGACCGGAACTGGATTGAAGTACTCGCGAGCATCTTCTACAGTCATTTCTAGCACTTCATCAATGGTTTTTCCTTTGTAGCGAACTTCTAAGGTTTCACGGTTATAGCGTTTACCTTTACACACATCACACGGTACATACACATCTGGTAAGAAGTGCATTTCTACCTTGATTACGCCATCACCCTGACACGCTTCACAGCGTCCGCCACGAACGTTGAAACTGAATCGTCCCGGTTTATAGCCACGAGATCGCGACTCTTGTGTACCCGCAAATAACTCACGGATTGGAGTGAAGATCCCAGTATAAGTGGCAGGGTTTGATCTTGGCGTTCGACCGATAGGGCTCTGATCGATGTCGATTACCTTATCAAAATGTTCTAACCCTTTAATCTTCTTATGTGGCGCGGCTACCGCTGTGGTTGCACCATTGAGTTGGGTATGGGCGACTTTAAAGAAGGTATCGTTGATCAGTGTTGATTTACCTGAACCTGATACGCCGGTAATGCAACTAAATAAGCCGACAGGAATGGTTGCGGTGATATTTTTTAGGTTGTTACCCGTTGCTCCAATGATCTCTACGACCTTTTTTTTGTCGATAGGTGTTCTTTCTTTGGGTATGGAAATTTCTTTGGCGCCGCTCAGGTACTGCCCAGTCAATGATTCTGGGTTATCGAGAATATCTTGCATTGTCCCTTCTGCGACCACATGGCCACCGTGAACTCCCGCTCCTGGACCAATATCGATAACATGGTCAGCACAACGGATTGCATCTTCATCATGTTCAACGACAAGAACGGTATTACCTAAATCTCTTAAGTGAACCAGAGTTTTCAATAGACGTTCATTATCACGCTGGTGGAGGCCAATCGACGGCTCATCGAGTACGTACATAACGCCAACTAAGCCAGCTCCTATTTGGCTTGCTAAGCGGATACGTTGTGCTTCACCGCCAGATAACGTTTCTGCACTGCGTGATAGATTAAGGTAATTCAAACCAACGTTCACTAAGAAGTGCAGGCGGTCATTGATCTCTTTCATCACCTTGTCTGCGATTTGTCCACGCTGACCGTCCAATTTTAATTCTTGGAAAAATTGCAGTGCGTCGGCAATGCTGAGTTCAACAATTTCAGGGAGTGTCGTGTCACCAATAAAGACGTTTCTCGCTTCTAATCTCAAACGCGTGCCGTTACAGCTAGAGCAAGATTTCGTCGAAATGTATTTAGCTAAATCTTCACGTACAGCGCTCGATTCAGTGTCATGGTAACGACGTTCTAACGTGTTGAGAATACCTTCAAATGGGTGACGCTTGACTCGGATATCACCACGATCATTGATATATTTGAATTCGACCTCTGTGCGGCCAGATCCTTTCAGAATGATCTCTTGAGTTTTCTTTGGCAAAGAATTAAATGGTGCATAAAGATCAAAACCATAATGATCCGATAGCGACGTCAGCATCTGAAAATAGTAGTAATTCTTTTGATCCCAGCCTTTTATAGCACCTTCTGCAATGCTTAGGTTCTCATCCAAAATCACTCGACTTGGGTCGAAATATTGTTGAACACCAAGTCCATCACAAGTACCACATGCACCTGCTGGGTTGTTGAATGAAAACAGACGAGGCTCAAGTTCCTGCATGCTGTAGCCACATTTGGGACAAGCGAAGTTTGCAGAAAATACGATCTCTTCTTGTTCGGTGTCGTCCATCCAACCGACAACAGCAATGCCGCCAGAGAGTTCTAATGTGGTTTCAAACGATTCAGCCAGGCGTTGTTGAAGATCAGGGCGAACCTTAAATCGATCAACGACCACCTCGATGGTGTGCTTCTTATGTAACTCAAGTGTTGGTGGATCGGATAGGTCACAAGTTTCTCCGTCAATTCGAGCGCGGATAAAACCTTGAGCGGCTAAATTTTCAAGTGTTTTGACATGCTCACCTTTACGCTCTTTGACGATAGGCGCCATTAGCATCATCTTTGAACCTTCAGGGAGTTCCAACACTTTATCGACCATTTGGCTGATGGTTTGCGCAGCCAGAGGGGTATTGTGATCTGGACAGCGTGGTTCACCTACTCGCGCATAGAGCAACCTTAAGTAATCATAGACTTCCGTAATGGTCCCCACGGTTGAACGAGGGTTGTGAGAGGTCGATTTCTGTTCTATTGAGATAGCGGGAGATAAACCTTCGATGTGGTCGACATCAGGCTTTTCCATAAGAGATAGAAATTGGCGAGCATAAGCAGACAAAGACTCGACATAGCGACGCTGCCCTTCTGCGTAGAGAGTATCAAACGCAAGTGACGATTTTCCTGACCCGGATAATCCCGTGATAACAGTGAGTTTGTCACGAGGTATGGTTAGGTTAATGTCTTTGAGGTTATGCGTACGAGCGCCTCTGATTTCTATTTTATCCATCTCAACAGACCATGTAATTTTAAGTGGATAAAGTATTACATAGAGTGAGATTTGTGCAAAGTTTTACTGGATAAAAAAACAGTAAACAAAAAAGGGTGACTCTTTTGAGTCACCCTTTGAATAATTTATTACGCAGCTAACTAACCGTTAATTGTTATTAGTTAATAAGCCAAAACCAGTGATTAAGCTTCTTTTGTTGTTGAGTGCTTACCTAGCTCGATTTGTTGCTGGTCTTTTTTGTATAGGTTTTCAAAGCAGTAGTTTGTTGCCTCGATATAGCCTTCTACACTACCGCAGTCAAAACGTTGGCCTTTAAATTTGTAGGCTAATACACAGCCTGATTTTGCTTGTTTTAACAATGCATCAGTAATCTGGATCTCGCCGCCTTTACCTGGCTCTGTCTGCTCGATAAGTTCAAAGATGTCTGGAGTCAGAATGTAACGGCCAATGATCGCGAGATTACTTGGTGCAGTGCCTGGCTCTGGCTTCTCAACCATGTCGTCAACACGGAAAAGATCATCTTTAATCATTTCACCAGAGATAACACCGTATTTGTGTGTTTCGTTTTCTGGCACTTCTTGTACTGCAACAATTGAACAACGGAATTGTTTGTACAGCGCAACCATTTGAGCCAGAACGCCCTGCTGCTCATTTACACAAAGGTCATCGGCAAGCACAACTGCGAATGGTTCATCACCCACAAGTTCGCGACCCGTTAAGATAGCGTGGCCAAGGCCTTTCATTTCACGTTGACGAATGTAAGTGAAGTTTGCTGCTTCAATCGTCTCACGGATATTGATCAGCAGGTCTTCTTTATTTGTACCGCTGATCTGATGTTCGAGTTCGTAGTTTTTATCGAAGTGATCCATCAGAGAATGCTTACCACGACCGGTAACAATGCACATGCCGTCCATACCGGCTTCGATAGCTTCTTCAACGCCGTATTCAATTAAAGGCTTGTTTACAACAGGCATCATTTCTTTAGGCATTGACTTAGTCGCAGGTAAGAAGCGTGTACCGTAGCCAGCTGCCGGGAAAAGGCACTTTTTGATCATGATAAGACCCTTTATCTATAATAATTATTATTCAACCTGAATGGCTGATATTTCTGAGGGCAACTCTAGCATAAGTTATGTCGAAAATTCAGCAACAATACGTATGGTTTACTAGAGTTTCCCTCAAAATTATCATCAGTTTAAGAGGCTGATCAATTATGCAAGTAAGTTCTGATTAGCCCAGGCGATGGCTTGGACTCTATTTTTAACCGCTAACTTACGGAATATCTGATAAAGGTGAGATTTGACGGTGAATTCGCTAATAAACAAATCATCGGCTATTTGAGTGTTTGATGAGCCAGATTGAAGGCAACGAATCACCTGGATCTCCCTAATGGTTAAATCGACATTGGTGGGTGTCGTGTTGGTGTTGACCATATTGCGGTAATAAAAAAGAAGTTGGTTCGTTACCTTTCTGGGTAACCAGTTGTCACCATTAATGACCTCTTTAAGCCCTTTTGCTATTTTAACTTTTTGTTCAGAATCATAAAACAACCCTTTTAAGACACCATAGGTAAGTAGCTCTGATGTAGTAAGTTGCTGGGGGACGTTGAACAATATGATCTCATGATTTTTCCACATGACGGGTAAATTAGGGAACACCATGACTAACTTTGGTACCTCTTTGTAATCGATGAGCAAGATACGGTTGCTCTGTTTTCTATCGAAAAGCATCAAGTCGTCCGCTGTCATCTTGTAGAGTGGAATAAATAAGTGCTTTTCTATCTCTTTTACATGCAGATAGGTGTCGCTTGGGTCGATGCACAGAAAGTGTAAAGTGCGAGCGTATCGAGATTTTCTCATTGAAACTCCTTGTTCAATTTGGGTTAGATTTCACGTTGTCATGCATGCTTCGGCTTCTCTAGCGCCTTAATGGTGACTTGCGTTGAATATCAATTCCCAAAGTAAATGAGTGGTTTGTAAGTGGAGAAAAAAGCAACATCGCTCTGAATATCATGATTTGTTACGTTTTTATTCTTTGTATTAGAGCGAGAATAGGAATGCGATTTATCACTGTAGAAAAGCATGCTATTCTTGTGCGCTAAAATTTTCTGAGACTATGAATTTAGACGGAGCAAATCATGGCTAGCCGTGGAGTTAACAAAGTTATATTAGTGGGTAACCTAGGTAATGACCCTGAAATTCGTTACATGCCCAATGGCGGCGCAGTAGCGAACATTACCATTGCAACGTCAGAGTCATGGCGTGACAAAGCAACTGGCGAACAGCGTGAAAAAACAGAATGGCACCGTGTTGCTCTGTTTGGCAAGCTGGCGGAAGTTGCTGGTGAATACCTACGTAAAGGTTCTCAAGTTTACATTGAAGGTCAACTTCAGACACGTAAATGGCAAGATCAAAGCGGTCAAGATCGCTACACAACTGAAGTGGTTGTTCAAGGCTTCAATGGTGTAATGCAAATGCTTGGTGGCCGTGCTCAAGGTGGTGCTCCTGCTCAAGGTGGTATGGGTAACCAACAGCAAGGTAGTTGGGGTCAGCCACAACAACCACAGCAGCAGCAGCAACAACCACAACAACAGCAACAGCAATACAGTGCTCCTGCTCAACAGCAGCCGAAAGCACCTCAACAAGCTCCTCAGCAGGCTCAACCTCAATATAATGAGCCGCCAATGGATTTTGATGATGACATCCCATTTTAAGCCCTGTTTTTAATATATTATAAAGACAGTATTAAATTGGAAAAAGCCGCGTTCATCGCGGCTTTTTGTTACCTAGAATTCTTAACGCTTTATTTACAACGTCAATTTATAGTATAAGTAGCAATACGGTATAATGTGAGTTGAAAAGGATTTCGTTATTCATGAGATATACCCCCACACTAAAATTGAGCACTCGCTTAGTGGCGTTTGTCACCGTGATTGTTATCAGTGCGATGTTCATTCTTTTTATCGGTGGCACACTGTCTTTTAAGCGTATTGGGCAGGAATATTTAGACCATTATTTGGTTGGTATTGTCGACGTTGTAGATAAAGAGATGGAAGATCCAGACGCTGCGTATTCGATGCAGCGTTGGATGCCTAAGATGTTGCAGGCGAGCAATATTGTTGAGATGAAACTCTCGAACAAGACGGGCATCGTTTATCGCTTCAAAGATACTTCCCCGCAAATTGACCCTAATCGCCTCTATGAAAGAAGTTTTGTTTTAGAGCGAAATGAAGGCTATCGAATCGAGTTTAAAGCTCTTCCTCCTTACATTGGTTATAACTACTCAATGGAAGCGATGTGGTCGATTACTTTAGCGGTTGCTTTGATTATTTTCTGTCTGGTACGTGGTGTCCGATGGCTGAAAGAGCAGCTAATGGGATCCGAAATGTTGGAGGAGCGAGGAAGAATGCTTCTCGCTGGGCAAGTTGAAGCTCATGCAAAAGGAGATGAGCGAGAGTGGCCATATACTGCGAGTGAAGCCCTTGATGTACTGATTGAGGAGTTACAAGATGCTCGTCAGGAGCGAAGCCGCTTTGATACCTTTATCCGCACCCATACCTTCTTAGATAAGCTTACTGGCACAGCCAATCGAGTCTTATTTGATAACAAGCTTGAATCGGCCCTGCATGAAAGTGGTGCTAGAGGTGGCGTATTGTTGATTCGCATTGACGAATGGGAACCAGTTCGTGATGCCAATGATAAACAAATCACTGACGGCTTTATTATTGAAGTCGGAGAAGTATTGTCGAATATTGTTCAGCGCTATCCTGATGTTATTTTCTCTCGCTATTACGAAGCAGACTTTGCGGTGTTTATTCCTCACCAAGGATCAAAGGATATTGCAACGTTGGCGGCTCAATGTTTAAGACAGTTAGATAAACTAACGCCACCGGAGCCTTTGGAACCTGACAATTGGTGTCATATTGGTGTGACAATGTATACCGAAGGCGAACGCCATAGTCAGATTATGGATGAAACTGAAACGGCATTAAAAAGCGCCCAGTTGGAGCGCATTAATAACTGGAGCCGTTACCCTAAGCAGAATACAAATGAGTTGGATAGAGGCAGTGTTCGTTGGAGAACACTACTTGATAAAGCTCTGCTCCCTGAAAATTTAGTAATCTTTGCTCAGCGGTGTTATCTTATGCCGGAATCTGGTCAAGCTAATGAATTACATAGAGAAATATTCACTAGAATTCAGGATCCTGATAAAGGTTTATTGAAATCGTCTCGATTTATGCCCGCAGTAGAGCAAGTTGGTTATCAAGCTCAAATGGATCAATCGGTTCTGAAGGTGTTGCTGAAGTCGCTAAAAGAATCAACAACCCTTACCAACTATTCGGTGAACTTGAACGTTACGCCGTTTGCTAATAAACAGCATTTTAAGTGGTTTAGAAGTGAGTTGTTACAGCTCTCCGCTCAGCATCGCTCCCAATTAGCTTTTGAGTTTCCAGAAGGACATCTTATTGCTCATCTCGATTATATGAGACCGGTGGCAAAGATGTTGAAGGGGTTAGGGTGTAAAGTCATTGTTGGCCAAGCAGGGCGAACCATTGTTAGTACTCACTATATAAAAGATTTAAAGGTTAACTTTATTAAGCTTCATCGAAGCCTAATAAAGAAAATAGATCAAAGGCATGAGAACCAACTGTTTGTCCGTAGTTTAATTGGGGCATGTGGTGACTCCCCAACTCAAGTTATTGCGGTGGGAGTCGAGACAAAGCAAGAAAAGAATACCTTGATAGAGTTAGGTATTAACGGCTATCAAGGGAGATATTTCGACGAAGAACAACAGATCATCCCTTTGCCTAACCAAGGTGAAAATACAGTGAAAACTGAATCTGCTGTAAAAGTTGGACGAAGAAATCGATGGCGTAAGAGTAGTAGTTAAAAATGAATTTTAAAGCGATTTTAGACAAGATAAAGCCAACGAATAATCAAGGCAGCTCTCAAGTTGTCATGTTAGGCAACGATGCCGTTTATATGTCATCAACAGAACCTGAACTGCAAGTAACCAGTATTCCTGTCGTTAACGGGGACTGGGAAAGCGCGCTGAAGAAATCGCTTAATAGTGAGGCGTTTACTAGCAATAGCCTGCAATTAATTGTTTGTGCTAACTACTACCAAACTTTCCAAATTGATAAACCGGATATTCCCGAGAGCGAATGGTCGGTGGCCCTGCCTTTTTTACTGAAAGACCTTGTTTCTGAAAGAGTGACCGAGATTACGGCGAGTGCTGTAGCACTGCCTACGTCTAATAAGCTACAAGTGTATGTTTTACCGAAAAAGCTGTTAGATAAGCTTGTGAATATTGCTAACTCAACGCAGGTTGAGTTAAGTGGTGTCGCCCCTGAAGACGAAATTTGGGGCTATAGCGCAGGTGAACTTTCTAATTTTATCTTGTTGCAGCGGAGTATTAACTCGCACTTTAAGCTTGGCGCATTTGTTGAAAATACGGTTTGCTTCCAAAGAACGATCCGCAGTGTTGTCCCTCCCTTAACGGGAGTTGCATCAAGTGCTCTGCAGTTAGATGGTCTTGCCTTAGAGCTCCAACGCTCGATTGATTACCTTTCTTCACAAATTAAAGGCACTCAACTTCATCAGTTAAAAATCTGCTGTGATGAAGAAGACGAGGCTGAATTACAAAACGCGTTAAACAACACATTGAGTTCAACGGTTTCTCTATTAGTTGAGGGAGAGCGCGAAAATTCAGAAAGTTTGTTGGTTAAGCTTGCGGCTGAAAAAACTGTTTTTAACGTCAATCTTTATCCTGAACACCTGAAGCCTAAAAAAGAATATTTCACCCTCACAAATGTGGCCGCGAGTTGGGGGCTTGTTTGTATATTGCTACTTGGTGGCTACTTTGTAATGCAATATCAAACGTCGAACTTGGATAAAGAACTCACAGCTTTGCAACATGACTCGAACCAGCTTAACAAGCAAGTTAACCAATTGAATAGTAAGTTAACTCAGCATAAACCGTCTCCAGAGAAAGTGGCTGCAGTTGCGCGTCTCAAACGTGAGACACAAGCAAAAAAAGAAGCTTTAAAGGCGGTTGGACAATACGACGAATCACAACAAGTCGGGTATTCTGGCGTCATGAATTCCTTAGCTAAATTAGGTCGAAATGATATCTCGCTTTCGCACATTTACATGACTCACGATATTCTAGATCTTAGTGGTTTTGCTCGTAACGCAAATGTCGTTCCTAATTGGATCGGTCAGTTTAAAAGTGAGCTTAATTTAGTCGGGCGTGCCTTTGAAAAATTAAAAATTGGTCGCAATGACCAAGATGTGGTGACATTTGAGTTAAGTACTCGCAGGGAGAGTAAATAATGCAACAGTGGAACCAGCTTAACGATAAGTTTCTTGCCTTAAGTCAGAGAGAGAAATGGCTACTTTTCGTATGCGGTTTTGTTGGGCTATCCATGTTGTTGTTCACCTTGTTGGTTGAGCCTGCTTATCTTAATTTACAGGCAAAAAATGCTAAGGCGATGAGCCTGACTCAATCAAATCAAAGACATCAGGGAGAGTTGCTTGTTCTGCAAGCTAAGCTCAATAAAGACCCAGACAAAGAAATTAATCTTGAGTACAAAAAACTACTAATAGAAAGCCAAGACCTTTCACTTCAGTTATCAGAGATTGTGGATGGATTGATCTCGCCTTCTCAAATGTCTCAGCTATTGGAGAGCGTTCTCAATGCCGGAAATGGACTTAAGCTCGAATCGCTAGAGTCGTTAAAACCAGAAGCTATTTCGAACAATCAAGAGACCAGTGAATATTCAGGTTACTTTCTTCACCCGGTGAGAATGGAATTGACGGGCAGCTACTTTGATATTTCCGCTTATCTTCAAGCGCTTGAATCACTTCCTGTTAGTTATTACTGGCGAACATTTAAATACTCAGTTGAAGAGTATCCAAAAGCTCGATTGGTGTTCGAAGTTTACACATTAGGTACTAGACAGGAGTTTATCGGTGGTTAGAACTCTATTGTTTGCCTTACTTTTTAGTAGCTCAGTGGTTTGGGCTGAGCAAGACCCAACGGCGCCATTAGGCTGGTTGACGCCACAACAAAAAACAACGTCAGCTAAAAAGGCGCCAACTCGATACCGCTTACCTTCTCTAGAAAGCATTGTGTGCAAAGGCGATACACCTTGCTATGCCATTATGAATGGTCAGATTCTCGGCCAAGGAGAAACGATCAGAGGGTACCGAGTTAAGAATATAGATCCAGAATACGTCACTCTGCAGAGAAGCTCTAAGCAGTGGAAATTAGAGATGTTCTCTTTAGATGTTAAGAATAATTAAGGTTAGAGTGAAGACATGCGTAAACTTGTAGTAGCAATTCTAGTGTCATCTTTAGTCGGCTGTTCGATGGGACATAGAGATCCTGTTGAGATAAAAGAATCTTTGAACGAATCAATTAATGAAGCGAATAGTAGAGCGCTTCATGAGCTTCCTACGTCGGTTCAAGACGACCTCATGCCACAACTTGACTCTGACTCGATGTCTCCGAATATGGAAACGGTTAAGCGTTTTCGTATTCAAGCTAATGGTGTTGAAGCAAGAACCTTCTTTGCTAGCCTAGTTAAAGGCACCGAATATAGCGCAGCTATCCACCCCAACGTTGCCGGAAAACTTACTTTAAATCTAACCGATGTGACGTTAGACGAAGTACTTGCGGTTGCTCAAGATATGTATGGCTACGATATTGAAAAGCGCGGCAAAGTGATTCAGGTCTATCCTGCCGGCCTTCGAACGGTAACGATTCCTGTCGATTACTTACAAGTTAAGCGTTCTGGTCGTTCATTAACGACGATTACCACAGGCACGATCTCTAACTCAGACTCGAACTCATCAAGTTCTTCAAGTTCTAACTCTAGCTCGTCGAATTCATCTAACTCCTCTAATTCATCGAATTCGACCTCGAACGGTGGTACTGAGATTGAAACGACCTCTGAAAGCGATTTTTGGCCACAACTTGAAGCGGCTGTTGCTCACCTCATTGGTTCTGGTGAAGGACAAAGTGTTGTGGTAACTCCGCAAGCCAGTGTGATTACGGTGCGAGCTTACCCTGATGAAATCCGTGAGGTGCGAGAGTTCTTAGGCATTTCTCAGAAACGTTTGCAGCGCCAAGTTATTTTGGAAGCAAAAATCATGGAAGTCACCTTAAGTGATGGCTATCAGCAGGGGATTAGTTGGTCTAATTTATCTAAATCTATTGGCAGCGGTGGGGTTGTTATTGACCGACCAGGTGGAACATTACCTCCATTAGATGCAATCAGCTCTTTGTTAGGCGGACAAACCAACGTAACGATTTCAGATGGCAGCTTTGAAGCGGTTTTGAGCTTTATGGATACTCAAGGTGACCTTAATGTTCTATCGAGCCCGCGAGTAACGGCTGCAAATAACCAGAAAGCCGTTATCAAAGTGGGTACTGATGAGTATTACGTAACAGATCTATCAAGTTCGGTCGGCAGTGGTGATAACGCAAATGTGGCTCCTGAAGTCGAGCTAACTCCATTCTTCTCTGGTATCTCTTTGGATGTGACCCCTCAGATAGATGATAAAGGCAGTGTATTCTTACATGTTCATCCTGCCGTTATTGAGGTAGAGGAAGAAGTGAAGGAGCTCAACCTAGGTTCAACAACAGGCTTGGTGCAACTTCCTTTGGCGAAAAGCTCTATTCGTGAATCTGACTCAGTGATTCGTGCAAAAGATGGCGACGTGGTTGTGATTGGTGGATTAATGAAATCAAATACCAGTGATATCACTTCTAAAGTTCCATTCCTTGGTGATATCCCAGGGTTAGGTCACCTGTTCCGCAACACCAATCAATTGACTCAAAAAACTGAGCTTGTGATCTTGCTTAAACCGACAATCGTCGGCGTGAACACATGGCAAACTGAGTTAGAGCGTTCTCGAGATCTATTGCAGCAGTGGTTCCCTGATGAAGAGTAATCGCTCACTTTCTCAATGTAGATTGGCAGCATCTAACTAAGCTAGGTCATCTTATGTATCAAGCTCACTTTGGTTTTGAACAGCTGCCATTTACCTTAACGCCGAATACCGATTTCTTTTATGGTTTAGCGCCTCATTTCGAAGCGATTCAAACGGTGATCTCGGCGTTAGAGATGGGAGAGGGCGTAATCAAAGTTACTGGCGAAGTCGGTACGGGGAAAACCATGGTTTGTCGGATGCTGGTTAATCACTTAAAGGATTGTACGGCGTTAATCTACCTGCCAAACCCTGTGTTGTCTGGTGCAGACCTGCGTCAAGCCGTCGCTAAAGAGTTAGGTTTGACTATTGAGAATGAAGCAACCTTGGTTGATAACATTCAGCATAAGCTCATTGAATTGCACAATTCAGGTTTAAGAGTGGTAGCGATTCTTGATGAGGCTCAAGCTCTATCGGATGAAGCGTTAGAAACATTAAGGTTGTTCGGTAATCTTGAAACTGAAGATAAAAAATTACTTCAGATAGTGTTACTCGGACAACCTGAACTGGATGTCAGGCTAGAGGCTTATCATCTTAGGCAGTTTCGCCAAAGAATTACTTTTAGTTCAACACTGAGGCCACTCACTCTCGATGAAACGGTGGCGTATATTGATAATCGGATCGCTAAATCTGGTGGTAATCCTGAGTTGTTCAGCTTGAATCAAAAAAAAGCGATTTGTCGCTCATCGTTAGGTATTCCAAGATTGATAAATCAACTATGCCATAAGGCTCTTTTGCTCTCGTTCAGTGAAGATAAGAAAAGTATCGACAACCAGCACCTATTTTCAGCCATGCATGAAACATACGATGTGTGTAAGCCTAAATTTAAAACGCCAATACTGTGGGGTTGGAATTAACTATGAGCGTCATTAATAACGCCTTGTCTGAATTGGCAAAGAAAAAATCAGCAACCTCGATTGAAGCCGCCGTAGTGCCTAAAATCAAAACGCGCTCTCCATTGGTTTGGTTAGTGGCAGGTTTTACTCTGAGCTTGGCAATGGGCGGATGGGCGATATCACAAGGTCCTGCCGTTGAACATTCAATCTCAACTCGAGATTCACAAATTCAGGTTTCTGTCGTAGAGAGTTCGGGAGAAATGGCGGATGTTGTTACTCAAACTCTCTCATCGCCAACCAAGAAATTAGTGACGTTAGATTTAACGCCCCGCTCAGCAGAAAACACAGTGGCGGCAAATAGTGCTCAAGCTAAGCCAACGACAACGTCTAGTACTTCTAAAGCAACAAAACCCCACGTTACGCCTAAACAGTTAAGCTCGGCTAAAACGAGTAATGCTGACATTCCAAAGCCGATGTATGTGGCTAATGTAGCGAAAAGCAGTCCGACATCTAGTTCTGATGAGTTGAAAGGCTCAGAAAATAGCGAAATGCTGATTGAGCAAGTAGAGCTAACGCCAGAGCAATTATCGGAGAATGCACAAGGGCGAGCTCAGAAAGCGTTAGATGCAAATGATCTTAACGGTGCTTTAAAAGGTTATACCGAGGCCCTGCGTTACTCCTCAAGAAACGAGGACGTCCGTCAGAAACTCGCAATTCTCTATTTTGGTAAGGGTGATACTCGTAAAGCCTATGAGCTTTATCAATCAGGTATCAAACTTAATACCAATAGTGAAAAGCTGCGCCTAGGTTTATCAAAACTGCTCGTCAAAGCAAATCAAGCAGAAGCCGCTTTGAGTCCATTAGTACACTTACCGCCAAATCCAACCAAAGACTATTTAGCAATGCGTGCGGCTTTGAGTCAAAAATCGCAACAAGAAGAGATAGCATTAGAGAGTTATCGAAAGTTAGTTGAAGTCGATTCAGATAATGCACGCTGGTGGCTGGGCTTGGCGATTCAACAAGAACGACAGCTTGATTTTACTGCAGCAAAAGAATCATACCAAGGCGCTTTGACCAGAGTTGGAATCTCATCTCAATCGCAAAACTTTGTGCGTGACCGGTTAAAAATACTCGATGCCTTAGAGGAGAGCGACGATGCAAATTAGATTAAGAAAGCGATTGGGTGATTTGCTTGTAGAAGAAGGCATTATTACCGAGGCTCAAGTAGAACAGGCTCTGGCCGCTCAGAAAAGTACCGGTCGTAAGCTAGGTGATGCGCTGATTGAACTTGGCTTCTTATCAGAGCAGCAAATGCTGAGCTTTTTATCCCAACAGCTTGCTATTCCTCTTATTGATTTGAGCCGAGCCGTTGTCGATGTTGAAGCGGTGCAGCTTTTACCTGAGGTACATGCTCGTCGACTTCGTGCATTGGTTATTGGACGTCAAGGCGATACGTTACGTGTCGCGATGAGTGATCCCGCCGATCTATTTGCGCAAGAATCGTTACTGGGTCAGCTAGGTGATTACGCTTTAGAATTTGTGGTTGCTCAAGAACGACAATTAGTCGATGGCTTTGATCGCTATTACCGCCGAACTAAAGAAATCGCCTCTTTCGCTGAGCAGCTACATGCAGAGCATCAAGTTAATGATGCCTTTGATTTTGATATAGCAGATGAAGACAGTGACGAAGTTACCGTCGTTAAACTCATAAACTCATTGTTTGAAGATGCAATCCAAGTTGGTGCTTCTGATATCCATATTGAGCCCGATTCAAACGTCTTGCGTCTTCGTCAGCGTATTGATGGCGTGCTGCATGAAACACTGTTGAATGAAGTGAATATTGCTTCCGCACTTGTACTGCGTTTGAAGCTGATGGCCAATCTTGATATCTCAGAGAAACGTCTTCCTCAAGACGGCCGCTTCAATATTCGCGCGAAAGGCCAATCTGTCGATATTCGTATGTCGACCATGCCTGTGCAGCATGGCGAATCTGTAGTTATGCGTTTACTTAACCAATCAGCAGGTCTTCGTAAATTAGAAGCATCAGGCATTCCGAGTGATCTTCTGATTAGACTTCGTCAACAGTTACGACGCCCACATGGGATGATCTTGGTAACTGGCCCGACGGGTTCAGGTAAAACAACCACCCTTTATGGCGCGTTAAGTGAATTAAACGAACCGGGTAAAAAGATCATTACCGCAGAAGATCCGGTGGAATATCGTCTTCCTCGTGTTAATCAGGTTCAAGTAAACCCTAAGATCAATCTCGACTTCTCAACTATCTTGAGAACTTTCTTGCGTCAGGATCCCGATATTATCCTTATTGGTGAGATGCGTGACCAAGAAACCGTCGAGATTGGCTTGCGAGCGGCACTTACCGGACACTTAGTATTGAGTACATTACATACTAACGACGCGGTAGACAGTGCGCTGCGCATGATGGATATGGGTGCACCCGGTTATCTAGTGGCAAGCGCTGTTAGAGCGGTTGTCGCACAACGATTGGTTCGTAAAGTGTGCGCCGATTGTAAGGTTGACGATGAGCTGGATGAACCTCGCAAACAGTGGCTAAGTGTTCGCTTCCCTAATCAAGTAGGCGTCCCATTCATGAAGGGACGTGGTTGTCAGAACTGTAACTTAACGGGTTACCGCGGGCGTATTGGTGTATTTGAAATGCTAGAACTAGAGCAAAACATGATGGATGCGCTTAGAGCTAATGATGCGGTTGGTTTTGCTCAAACAGCAAGGCAGTCTGAAAATTACAAACCGCTATTGGCTTCTGCGATGGAACTGGCTTTACAAGGTGTGGTGAGTCTCGATGAGATAATGCACCTTGGTGAAGGCGATGCTTCCGGAGCAACCGACCCAATTTATCTGTAGGGGTAAAGAGATATGCCAACATATCGTTATGTAGGTCGTAGTTCTGATGGTAGCCAAGTCAGTGGTCAATTAGATGCGAATAACGAAGATCTTGCTGCTGAAAGCCTGATGAATAAGGGGATCATTCCAACCTCTATCAAGCTGGGGAAAAGTGGCGGTTCAGTATTGGATATGGACGTATCTAGCTTGTTTTCGCCGAATGTTCCTTTGGAAGTATTGGTTCTGTTTTGCCGACAGTTATACAGCCTCACTAAAGCGGGTGTTCCATTATTACGGTCGATGAAAGGCCTGACCCAAAACTGTGAAAATAAGCAGTTAAAAGCCGCCCTCGAAGAAGTGGTCGCTGAATTAACGAATGGTCGTGGATTAGCGGCATCGATGCAAATGCATCCAAATGTGTTTAGTCTGCTATTTGTTTCGATGATCAGTGTGGGTGAAAATACCGGTCGTTTAGATCAGGCGCTGCTGCAATTAGCGGGATACTATGAACAAGAGGTTGAAACTCGTAAGCGAATCAAAACGGCGATGCGTTATCCAACCTTCGTGATCAGCTTTATCTTGATCGCGATGTTCATTCTCAACATTAAGGTTATCCCACAGTTCTCGAGCATGTTCTCGCGCTTTGGTGTGGATCTTCCGCTACCCACTCGTATCTTAATTGGTATGTCTGAGTTCTTTGTGAATTATTGGGGCTTAATGCTTGCGGTGATCTTTGGTCTTATCTTTGCTTTTAAAGCATGGGTTAAAACCGATAAAGGGCTAGAACGATGGGATAGGATGCGTCTAAAAATACCAGTAATTGGTGGTGTAGTTAATCGAGCTTTGTTGTCGCGTTTTTCTCGTACTTTCGCATTGATGTTGAAAGCGGGTGTGCCATTGAATCAGTCATTATCTCTATCGGCTGAGGCGTTAGATAACCGCTTTTTAGAACTACGAGTTCAGGCTATGAAAGCAGCTATAGAAGCCGGTAGTACCGTATCTTCTACCGCAATAAACAGCGAAATTTTCACACCCTTAGTGATACAAATGATCTCGGTAGGTGAAGAGACAGGTCGTATTGATGAGCTATTGCTCGAGGTGTCAGATTTTTATGATCGAGAAGTTGACTACGATTTGAAAACCTTAACCGCTAGGATTGAGCCGATTTTATTAGTGGTTGTTGCTGGCATGGTACTGATTCTGGCTTTGGGTATATTCCTACCAATGTGGGGAATGCTAGATGCAATCAAAGGCTAGGGAATGCTAAATAACCTACAACGCTCACGTTTTGTTATTTGGAGTGTGGTTATTCTTTTTCTAATTGTAGGGTTGCTTTCTGCATGGGAAACCGTCGAAGAAGAAGCGACTAATACGGCATTGATCGTCGCGAGTAAGCGGATTTTAGAGCAAGCAAACCTGTACAAACAACAGTATATTTTGAAGGGAAATCAGCTAAAAAAAGATTCAGAACAATCGAGAGTTTATAGCCGAACAGGTTGGGTAAAGCCGATTCAAGGGGCGGATCGTGATTGCGATTATTGGCTGGAACAATTGTTTCCTCAACAGAGCATTTTAGGGCTAAGTTCTCCCAGTATTGAAGATAAAAGTGATAACATACAATTTCACTGCCTTTATCATTATAGTGATAAGTATCAGATAGATATATTACTCAAAAAAGAAAGATTTAGTGTGAGAGCCAATATTTTGGCTTTGTGAAAATATTGACACTGTTTTTATGGTTTTATACGTGTGCAAATGTATAATGCGCGTTAACAATTAGATGAGTAGGTAGAAAATGCTTAAAAATCAAAAGGGTTTCTCCCTAGTCGAATTGGTCATCGTTATTGTCGTCGTTGGTTTATTGGCGGTAGCTGCTTTACCTCGCTTCTTAGACGTGACAGATGAAGCCAAAAAATCAAGCATTGAAGGTGTTGCTGGTGGTTTTGCAACCGCAGTTTTGTCGGCGAGAGCACAATGGGAAGCTGAAGCAAGACCATCTGAGAAGATTGGTGTTGAAACATACAATACTGTAAACTACGATGGTGTTGATTTTTGGTTAACAAGATCAAAGAACAGCAACAATGTGGAAACCGACTTTCGAGACGGCTACCCATGGACTCTGAATAACAACTCTGGCGTAGCGCCACAAGATATTTCAGACCAAACCTGTTCTGAATTGATGGAAAACTTACTGCAGAACCCACCTAAAGTTGGTGCGGTTTCAGATGTTGATAGCGATTCAAATTACAAATATTCAGCGCAAGCAAATTCAGGTGATGCAACGTGTACTTACATTCAGTTAGAAGGTAATACCGAGCACCAATTTGTTTACGAAATTAAAACTGGTCGTGTGACCGTAACTTTGCAGTAAGTCTGCGTAAAATTAAACATAGAGAGAGCTTAACTATGAAAAGACAAGGCGGTTTCACCCTAATTGAACTAGTGGTTGTAATTGTTATTCTGGGTATTCTTGCTGTAACTGCGGCACCACGTTTCCTAAACCTGCAAGATGATGCGAAAGACGCAACGCTTGAAGGTTTAGCTGGTGCAATTCAAGGCTCTGCAAGTATTATTTATGGTAAGTCTGCAATTGAAGGTTTTGAGAGCACTTCTGGTGCTCTGAGCGCTAGTGGTGCAACAATCAACACTACTTTTGGCTACCCGAACGCAACTCAGAATGACATTACAAATATTGTTCAAGGCATCGGTGATGATTTTGAGTTTATTGGAACTGTAGATAATTCAAACCCAGCGCAAGTAACTTTTGGTATTCCAAACTACACGACTAACTGTGTTGTATACACTCAAGCAACTAATGCGAATACGGCAGCTACTGCAAACGTAGTGTCTACGGGAACAAATACAATTTGTTCTTCTAACTAAAGCAAATTGTATATCAGTGTTTTATTAGGCCAGCACCTGTGCTGGCCTTTTTTCCATCTGCTACACAAATATCAAAACTATTCATATACATAAGATCGTAAGCTTCGTTATCTTGTATAATCAGTATTCGCTAGGCAGTTAGAGGCTCATTATGGATAACAGCCCCAAATCCAGCGGCTTTACTCTGGTAGAGCTGATCATCGTTATTATTATCCTTGGTATTGTTTCAACTTTCGCTGCGAGTCGCTTCGTTGGCACTTCTAGCTTTTCTACTTTTACTGCTCAAGAGCAGGCCATTTCCGTTATTCGCCAAATTCAAGTGAACCGAATGCAATCAAACGTTTCCGCTGCTAATGGCAGCTTTCGTCTTGCTGTTAATAGTGATTGTCTAGGTTCAGTAACTGCTTGCAGTTTAAACTTGTCTAATAGTGCTCAAAAATCACAAGCCGATGCGCGTAGTGATTATGTTCGTGGATCCGATATCTCATTTTCTCCAACCAACACCATTATCGATTTTGACTTATTGGGTAACCCTTCGGTGAGCGCTGGAGTTAACATTACGATTAACTCAACCACTTCAAGTAATAGCGCCCAGGTCTGTATCAATTCTCAAGGTTATGTGCGTGAAGGGGCGTGTCTATGATTCGTTCCCGTGGTTTTACTCTCATAGAGAGCATTATTGTGATTATCGTACTGAGTATTGCGATGGTCACGATTACCAGTTTTTTAGCACCTCAAGTGGCAAGTTCGGCCGACCCACAATATCAAAACCGTTCCGTAGCCTTAGGTCAGAGTTTGATGAATCAAATTTTAGCTCGTGGCTTTGACGAACATAGTGACTTTGATGGTGGTCTGGTGCGCTGTGGGGATGCAGGTGCGACCGCTTGTTCTGCTCCCAATGAACTCGGAGTGGATGGGGCAGAGGCAACCCCCGCAGCTTTCAATGATGTCGATGACTATATCGGTTGTTGGTACACAGATACTACTGAGTCAGCTTGCGTTTCATCAACTAAATACCCACTAGCCAATATCCTAGACGAAAATATTGAAGGCAGTTATGCCAATTTTCGTGTTGAGATTTCGGTGGTTTATGATCAAAACATGGACGGAACTAACGATAATACTATTGGTACGATGAAGCGCGTTGAAGTACAAATCTTTGGTGGTAATAACCGCTACAGCGTGATTGCCTATAAGGGGAACTACTAATGAAACAACGTGGTTTTACTCTGATAGAAATGATCGTAACCATTGTTGTAGTTGCCGTCATCGGTCTTGCAATTGCCGGTTTTGTTGAGTATGGCATGAAAGGTTATGTCGAAACTATCGACCGACAAAAGGTACAAATAAAAGGGCAATTCGTTGTAGAGAAAATGTCGCGAGAGATAAGCCACGCGGTTCCTAACAGTTTTGATTCGAGCATTATGCCTGCTTCGGCTTTTGCTCAAAAATGTCTCACCTTTTACGCAATTAAATACTCAGGCTTTTATCACCTTGACGAATCGACGGATGAGCTTGATTTTATTATCGGGCAAGACTCGCCCACGTTAGATGCCGGCGATTACCTCATTATTAATCCCAGCACTTATTCTGAATATGGAGCTGGTTCGACTAAACGGATTCCAGTCTCAGGTTTAGTTTCCACGAGTAATGTGTTTACCGCTAACTCTGTTAGCCTTAGCAGCCAGTCTATTGCTCAACGCCATTATATTTACGATGAGAGTGCTTCGGTGAGTTACTGTTTAGTGAATGATAGCGTTCAGAACAAAGGCCTAATTCAACGTAATGGAATCACCGTTGCGGATAGCATCAATTATGCTGACAGTAATTTTCGTTATGAAGAGCCAAGCTTACAGCGCGGTGGTGTGATTCATATCGATCTCGTGCTTGAGCAAAATAGTGAAGTAAGCGTTTACCAACAAGATGTGCAGGTACTCAATGCGCCATAGAAAATCATCTCAACAAGGCAGTGTTTTGGTCGTTGCAGTATTTGTTATTGTGGTAATGGGCTTCCTAGCGACTTCTTTAGTGCAAGTCCAGTGGTCAAATCACGATACATTGACGCGTAAGCAGCTTGGAACACAGGCTTGGCTGCTGGCACACTCCGCGAATGAGTGGGCACTCACTCAAGTTTATCCTTTGACGGTATCACCTGCGGTTTCAACAAGTGTTAGCACTGTCTGTAGCAACTTAAATTCAAATCAAGTGAGCAGCGGCATGTCGACTATCTGTACTGTAGACCAACTAACTTGTAGTCAGATCGGTGTGTTAGATGGTGTTGGCTTTTTCAAAATAGAATCAACGGCCATTTGTGGTTCGGGTATCAACCAAGTACAGCGTATTCAAGAAGTTTGGGTGAGGGAGTAATTATGAAATTCTTGGTTGGTCTTTTCAGAACACTTAAAAATTATGCTCATTGTGATGTTAACTTTTTGAAGCTATGTGCAACCATGGTTGCCTTATGTGGAACTTCTTTTGTTGCGATAGCTGATGATTTCTCACCTGAACAATGTAGCGACTTAAAAAGACAGGATGGCTTTTCTATTGCTTTTACTGTGCCAAACCCAAAGACAGTTACAGTGATACTTGAGTCAAATAAACCAGATGTTGTCTTATGGTCGAGTGTAACTAGTAGCGCTGCCAAGATAACTGATGAGAGTGTGAGCCCAGGAGAAAGAGTCCTGCTAGTTTACAAACCTATATCTAATGATGGTAAGTATGGGCGCTTAATTTACAAGCTTGATACCGGTGCGGGGTATATACAAAAACAGTCATCTCTAATTTGGATTAATGGGGGGAATGGTACTTTACAAGTTTCGGGAGATACTGTTGTCGTTGAGTGCGCCGATGGAGAAGAAGAACCCGACCCGAGTCCTGAGTTAGAAGACGTATCTTATGAATTTGGCTCTGTTGAAGGGATGGATTGTACTCATGGTTGTAACTTGTTATTCCAGAATCAATATGAGAATCCGATCGTTTTCTTAATGTCGACCATCAACCCTGATGACATCGCCAATAGCGTACCAACAAAGGCCAGTGTTGCAACTATTTGGGACTCAAAGAAAGGCGCAACAATAGAAAGTGAATCGGCTGAGAGTTATAGTTCAACAGATCGAATGTCACCTATTTATTATTTTGTTACTGAACCGGGAAGGCTGACTTTTTATGATCAAAATGGTGCGAAAGTCTACGGTGAAGCTGGAAATATCATAACCTCCAAAGCGCAATGTAAGGGTAATGCGTGTGGTAGCTCCGATTGGGAAACCGTTTCATACCAAATTGGAAATATTACCAACCCTGTGATAATGGCTCAGGTTCAGGGCAAGGATCGAGATTGGGCTACAACAGCTATATCTGGTTTAACTAACCAAAAATTTAAGCTTGCCTTAGAGCGCGGGAGGCAAGGGCCAACATCTTCACCTAAGACAATTGCTTATTTAGCTGCCCCTACGTTTTCAGGCCAAGACGAGTCTCAATCATCGAAAATTGAGTTTTATCAAGCGCCAGGTACATACAATCAAAAAACTGAAATAGAGCCAGAGAAATCTATTGGGTGGTCGTGTTTAAATAATGAGATATCGCTACATCAAAGCTTTAATAAGTTCGGTGTTATTGCTAATAAGCAAACCCGAAATGGTGGCGATGGTGGGTGGTTGCGATACTGCAAACAGTACGTTAATGGTGGGGAATCCCAATTTACGTTTGCATTTGATGAAGATGCTACTTCTCTTAGCACTCGTAAGCATGGCGCTTATGAATCTGTTGGGTATTTTGCGTTTGAAATTCCTGAGGTTGAGATACCAGTCAACGTATGTAACCTGTTCCCTGAGCCAATCCAAAGTTGGACAGGGGTGAATAGTGAGCTAACCGTAACCAATAATTCGGTTCGTTTTTTAGGTTGGTCAGATGATTATATATCTAGGTATCTGAACAATAAATCTGACGATTACCCATTCTATGATGAATCACCTAGCTTGCGTCATGCTATGCAGCAATATTTAATGCTTGGTTTTGATCATGCGAACTATGACACTTTAGATAAAATATATAATAACCCTGTTTGTGAAGGGCAATATGGTTGTGATGTTGGTAACAATGATTCATTGAATAGTTTACGTAAAGTCGACGGTGCCAATGTGGTGTCTATCCCAACACAAACACCTAGCGACTCACTAATCTTGAATGCTGGTAATGACAACATAGCGCTTTCATGCGGACCAGGTTCATCTCTATGTTCATATCAAGAAAGCGGACGAAACGTTGACGTTACTATAGAGAAAAACCTTGCTAGCTTGACACTCAACAAGTGGGGTTCTGATTATAACGTCGTTCGAGTGAAGCTTAAGGATGGGATTTATATTTCAAACCTAGATATATCAAACGGGAATGATGTTGAATTGGTTGTTCCTAGACTTGCTAGGGTGACATTTGGAACGTTCAAATATAGTTCAGGCTCGACTCAGTTCATTTTTGAATCGGGAAGCCAACTTAATGTCATTGATGAAATTCGTTTTTCAAATCGTGTTGAAATATCTTCGGAAGATGCGTATCCAATAATCTATGCCCCAGATGCTAAGGTAATCTTTGAGGGAAACAATTCTATGTTTAAGGGGTTTATTCTTGCGGATTATCTTGAATTAAATCAATCATCAATAGAAGGTGCCGTAACTGCTCGAACTACTAAGTTTAATTCAAATGTAACCATCCATAAACCTGACTATAGTTGTCCGCTTCCTCCGCTCCCAACAGGCTCTCTTGTCGTAACCCCAAAATACTCGCACGTTCTAACTTGTGAGGTCGCTGAGGTTGAATTCAAGATCGTAGATGATGATGGCAATGTGATTAATACCGTTCAAGATAGTTTCACTGCATCACATACACCAAACTCTACTGGGAAGTGGTGTGAAGATGAGAATGGAAGCAGTTGTTCTACATCCACTGGGGACTATCAAAGCAACTTTATAAATGGACAAAAGACGTTGTATTTATCGTCTTCGAAATTGGAAAGCTACGGTGTAAGCGGAAATTGGAATGGTGAAACTGAAACTACAGCATCAAAGATTAACTTTGTACCTTATAAGTTCGATGTAGATGAGCAGTTTGTTGTGGCTGGCATGGATTACTCAGTGACGGCTAAAGTGTCTTCTTGTAATACGCAAGATTCGTCGTTGTCACAAGATTATGTGGGCACGCCTACTGTGAGTTTAGATATCGTCCAACCAGTGAGCGGTGATTATGCGATAAGCTTACTAGATTACACGCCTGATTTTGAGGTGAGTGATAACGGTGAAACAACCGACACTCTTTCGATTCAAGAGGCAGGCCAGTTTAAAGTAACGCTGATTGACAGTAGTTTTGACTGTAGTGAAATATCAGGTTGCCCTGAAAGTGGCGTTGATAAACTCTCTGGAAGTTTCTTAATTAATTCTCGCCCTTGGCAATTCGCGGTCTGTACGGATAGTAACTCTGACGGAACTAGTAACAAAGGAAGTGCTTTTGTGGCGGCTGGTGAAACATTTAACGTGTTTGCCAAACCAATTAAGTTCACGAATGACTCTAGTCAGCTGTGCAACAATAGCTTAGTGACGCAAAACTATTTGATTTCCACCGCGGGTGTAAGTGCGACCCACACGCTAGATACGCCAAACAATACTGGCGCAGTACTTGGCAGTTTAGAACCAAGCAATCAACTTACTCAATCTAGCTCTGATATATCACTCGTTGATAATGGCTATAAATTTAAAAACTTAAACTACTCAGAAGTGGGTAGTTTTAATTTTGAAGTGACTGAAGACTCGAGCAGCTTTTATGGCAAGATTCTTGGTGGCTTCTCTGCAAGTAAATCAATTGGCCGTTTCTATCCGAAATACTTCCTACAAAAGAGCCCTGAATGGAATGTCGCTAATCAAAACGACATTGCTTATTTAGGTCAGCCTTATGACTCAACTGTCCATCAAGTGTATCCAATGGCATCGGGTGAAAATAGTACTGGTAACGCGCTTAACAACTATCAATTCTTTGCCCCAAGCCTACAAGCTAATTTTAGGGTTTTGGATGACACTAGTGTAGATAATGAGTTTTTATTAGATACAATTCCTGGTTCTTGGGCGACAAGCCGTAAATATTGGTTATTGAATGATAGTGCGGCGGTTCTTAAGCGAGTTACGGACTCAGATGATGTTAGCCGCAGAGATGCTCCGTTTAATACGTCAGATGCTAACTCTACTGCTACAAACTTTGGTTTAACGATTGAAGGAACAGATCCTGTGTCATTCACGGATTCTGATCCTGTTACCAGTTCGGCAGCATTCCCAGTTCAACCTCCTGCTCGCTACGGTCGAATAGCGCTCGATGATATTGGTGGCAATTCCAGTACTACTCTAACGATTCCACTCCGTGCTGAGTTTTGGGATGGCAATGAGTTTGTTGTTAACGAAGATGACGATCGCAGCACATTCAATGGCTCAAATTTTTGTAAGCAAGTTATTTGGACCAGTAATGAGGTGAAAACTACATTGGCTTCACTTAATGGTAGTGGAAATGTGGATGATGGAGAGGAAGACGTCACAGCGAACCAAAATACGCCTTCTGGTGCAGATGCACCACGTGAGCAGGTACGATTGTGGTTAAGAATGGATGCATCGACACCATTGGCTCAAACTGGTGAGAATCCTGTTGCATGCTCAGGCAGCGATCAAGATCAGCCATGGCTGCGCTACAACTGGAGACAGTTAGGCGATGAAGATCCCTCCACCGTCGTCACATTCGGTATCTACCGCGGTAACGATCGAGTGATCTACCGAGGTGAAAGTGGTTTAACAGGTCAGTAAAAATATAATTTTTGCCCCTTAAGTTAGGAATCTGTAAGAAATTGCGGGTTTCAGTCCATGTTTATACCTCAATGCCTTGCCGTGACAGCAAGGCATTGGTACATTTAGTGCAATTTTTGTCTTCTAATTCTTGCAGGATGAGCGAAGAATATGTTTAAAAAACTTCGTGGCATGTTTTCAAACGACCTATCGATTGATTTAGGTACAGCCAATACCCTTATTTATGTAAAAGGCCAAGGCATTGTTCTTGATGAGCCTTCTGTTGTAGCAATTCGCCAAGATCGTGTGGGCTCTGGAAAGAGTGTCGCTGCTGTTGGTCATGCTGCGAAGCAAATGCTTGGACGTACGCCTGGTAATATTTCAGCGATTCGTCCAATGAAAGACGGCGTAATTGCTGACTTTTACGTAACAGAAAAAATGCTTCAGCACTTTATTAAACAAGTGCATGACAACAGTGTGCTTAAACCAAGTCCTCGTGTTTTGGTTTGTGTTCCTTGTGGTTCTACTCAGGTAGAGCGTCGTGCTATCCGTGAATCAGCGCTAGGTGCTGGTGCGCGTGAGGTTTACCTTATCGATGAGCCAATGGCTGCTGCGATTGGTGCAGGCCTACGTGTATCTGAACCAACAGGTTCAATGGTTGTTGATATTGGCGGTGGTACTACTGAAGTTGCGGTTATCTCACTGAACGGTGTGGTTTACTCGTCTTCTGTACGTATCGGCGGTGACCGTTTTGATGAAGCTATTATTAATTATGTGCGTCGTAACTACGGCAGCCTGATTGGTGAAGCAACAGCAGAAAAGATCAAACACGAAATCGGTTCAGCTTACCCTGGCGATGAAGTGGAAGAGATCGAAGTACGTGGTCGTAACCTTGCTGAAGGTGTACCTCGTAGCTTTAGCCTAAACTCAAACGAAATCCTTGAAGCGCTTCAAGAGCCACTATCAGGCATCGTATCTGCAGTGATGGTTGCACTTGAACAATGTCCGCCAGAACTGGCTTCTGATATCTCAGAAAACGGTATGGTACTGACAGGTGGTGGTGCACTGCTTAAAGACCTTGATCGTCTGCTAACAGAAGAAACAGGAATTCCTGTTGTTGTTGCAGAAGAGCCATTAACGTGTGTTGCTCTGGGTGGCGGTAAAGCCCTAGAGATGATCGACATGCATGGCGGCGATCTGTTCAGCGAAGAATAATATCTAGTGTTAGGCTCTTTTATTACCGAGTTTTATGTAAAGAGCCTAGGACCTTGTCTATAGGACCAAATGTAGCTCTAGGACCAAATATAGAATGAAGCCAATTTTTGGTAGAGGTCCCTCTCTACAATTGCGCCTGTTTTTTGCTGTAACGTTATCAGCCAGCCTTATGCTGGCTGATAGTCGTTTAGATACTTTCTCAAATGTCCGCTATCTATTAAACAGCATGGTTGCACCTATTCAATATGCTGCCAACTTACCTCGCACTATGTTCGATGGTGTCTACGAACGTTTTAGTACTCGTAAAGGCCTGATCGAATCCAACCATAATATTAAACGAGAAGTTTTGCGTCTGAAGAGCGAACTGATTCTGCTTGAGCAATATCAAGAAGAAAACAAACGCCTTCGTAAGTTATTAGGATCTCCGTTTATCCGTGACGAAAAGAAAGTCGTCACAGAGGTTATGGCAGTAGATACTTCACCATATCGCCATCAGGTTGTGATCGATAAAGGTCAGATTGATGGGGTATATGAAGGTCAACCGGTGATCAACGAGAAAGGTATTGTAGGTCAAGTGACTTTTGTTGCAGCTCACAATAGTCGTGTCCTGTTACTGACTGACGCAAACAATGCGATTCCTGTTCAGGTTATTCGTAACGATATTCGAGTGATCGCTTCGGGTAATGGCATGATTGATGAGATCCAGCTAGAGCACATTCCAACCAGTACCGATATACAAGAAGAAGATCTATTGGTGACATCTGGACTCGGTGGAGTATATCCAGAAGGTTATCCAGTCGCCTACGTTACTGCCGTTGATTATGACCCGAAACGTGAGTTTGCGGTTATCAAAGCAGAGCCTGTGGTTGAGTTTGATAAGCTCAGGTATTTACTGCTTGTATGGCCGGATGAAAACAAACAGATGCAAGCGGATCAATCCAGCATAGAACAAGCATTGTTAGAGGGCGAAGATGGCCAATAGCGTTTTAAGAAGCAAGGTAGTAATTGGTTGCTCATTTTTGATCGCGCTTATTCTGCAGACGATCCCGTGGCCCGGTAGTTTGGATCTATTCAGACCCTCTTGGTTGCTATTGGTGACCTGTTACTGGGTTTTGGCTCTACCTCACCGTGTTAACGTGGGTAGCGCTTTGATTCTAGGCTTGTTGTGGGATCTTTTGATCGGTTCAACATTGGGTATTCGCGGGATGATGATGGCAATAGTGATGTACATTATTGCGATGAACTTCCTGGTAATACGCAACATGGCGCTATGGCAACAAGCCATGATTATTGCTGCGTTGACTGTGCTGTTTGAAGTGTTGATCTTCTTTGGTGAATATTTGATCCAAGATGTCGTGTTCAATCCGTTATCGTTATGGAGCGCATTGATAAACTGTATACTTTGGCCTTGGATGTTTTTATTAATGAGGCGCGTGCGTCGCCATTGGCATGTGAGGTAGCGTGACGATGAAAAAGAAACATTTAGTTTTGGCATCGGGTTCCCCACGCCGCAAAGAGCTTCTTTCTCAACTGGGCTACGAGTTTTCTATCCTGGTAACCGATGTTGAAGAATGTAAGCACGCACAAGAAACCGCCGAAGGGTACGTTAAGCGACTATCTTTAGATAAAGCCTTAGCGGCGCTCTCTTTATTAACAACGAATACCGATGAAAAGCAGCATGTCGTTCCTAGTTCTGATAATGTAGATCTTGGCTCTGATGCTATTTCTCTTGATTCTGAAATAGTGGTTCTTGGTTCTGACACAGTTGTCGTCAGCCAAGGGCAAGTGCTCGAGAAACCAGCCGACTTTTCTGACTCTAAGCGTATGCTTACTCAGTTAGCCAACGAACGCCATCAAGTGATGACGGCCGTTTCTGTGGTTTCGGCTGAAAAACAAAAAACAGAAATCGTTATTACCGACGTATGGTTTAAACCCCTCAGTGAAAAAGAAATAGAACAATACTGGCAAACAGGGGAGCCATGCGATAAAGCCGGTAGCTATGGGATCCAAGGTTTGGGTGGACGCTTTGTTACCCGAATCGAAGGTAGTTATTACGCCGTTGTCGGCTTACCTTTATTTGAAACGGACCAGCTACTGCAAGAATTCTTATAATTACTAATCTGAGGTGCAGCATGAGTGCTGAATTGTTGCTGAACGTGACCCCGAGTGAAACTCGTGTGGCCATGATTGAAGGGGGGGCTCTTCAAGAGATCCACGTCGAACGAGATGCTCGACGCGGTATCGTGGGAAATATCTATAAAGGACGTGTAAGCCGTGTTCTTCCTGGAATGCAGGCAGCTTTTGTGGATATAGGCCTTGAGAAAGCAGCTTTTTTACACGCCTCTGATATTGTTCCGCACACTGAATGTGTTGCTGAAAATGAAAAAAAACAGTTTCAAGTCCGTGATATTTCGGAGCTTGTCCGTCAAGGTCAAGACATTGTGGTTCAAGTTGTCAAAGACCCTCTTGGTACTAAAGGTGCCCGCTTAACCACTGATATCACTCTGCCATCTCGTTATTTGGTCTTTATGCCAGGCGCAAGCCATGTCGGTGTTTCTCAGCGAATTGATAGTGAGTCAGAACGTAACCGTCTTAAAAAAGTGGTATCTCGTTACTGTGATGAACACGGTGGCTTCATTATCCGTACGGCCGCAGAAGGGGCTGACTCGAATGAATTGGCACAAGATGCCGCATTCTTGAAACGATTATGGCTAAAAGTGCTAGAGCGTCGTGGTAAACACAAAGCTCGTACTCGTCTATACGGCGAACTTTGCCTAAGCCAGCGTATCTTGCGTGACTTTGTGGGTACTGAGTTGAGCCGAATTCAGGTCGATTCGCGTTTAGAGTATGAAAACCTAAAAGAATTTACTTCTGAGTACGTGCCAGAGCTTACT
Organism: Vibrio echinoideorum; assembly: GCF_024347455.1. Classification (NCBI taxonomy): domain Bacteria; kingdom Pseudomonadati; phylum Pseudomonadota; class Gammaproteobacteria; order Vibrionales; family Vibrionaceae; genus Vibrio; species Vibrio echinoideorum. The sequence continues at coordinate 3,151,300 of NZ_AP025483.1, read as the reverse complement.
GAAAAGCTTGAGTTGTATGAAGGCGACAAGCCTATCTTTGATATGTACGATACCGAGAATGAAGTTCAACGCTCTTTGGACCGTAAAGTCGAATTAAAATCTGGTGGATATCTGATTATCGACCAAACGGAAGCGATGACCACTGTCGACATTAACACCGGCGCATTTGTTGGTCGCCGTAATCTAGAAGAAACGATTTTCAATACTAACGTAGAAGCGACACAAGCCATTGCTCGTCAGCTGCGTCTACGTAACTTAGGTGGCATTATCATTATCGATTTTATTGATATGTTGTCAGAAGAGCACCGTAAGCGAGTACTAACTTCTTTAGAAGCTGCGCTAGACAAAGATCGTGTGAAAACCAATATCAATGGCTTCACACAGCTTGGCTTAGTTGAGATGACTCGTAAACGTACTCGTGAAAGTATTGAGCATATTCTGTGTTCTAGTTGCCCTGCCTGTGAAGGTCGTGGCAGTGTGAAGACAGTCGAAACAGTTTGTTATGAAATACTTCGAGAAATCACACGTGTGAATCGTGCGTATGACGCTGACAAGTTTGTTGTGTATGCGGCAGCCGCTGTTGCTGAAGCGTTAGAGGGCGATGAATCTCACGCGCTCGCTGAGCTTGAAGTGTTTATTGGTAAACAAGTTAAAATCCAGGCTGAGCCTCTGTACATACAAGAGCAGTTTGATGTTGTTATGATGTAATGGATATTTTGTGAGCTCAAGCGTTACTCTGATTCTTCGTGCATGTTTATGGTTAGTGGTTACTCTCTTAGTAACGCTAGCCATTGCCGTTACTACACTGCGTGTAGCCTTACCCAATTTAAACAAGTATCAATCTGAAATTGAAGTTTGGGTAAATCAACATTCCGGTTTTGAATTTTCAATTCAAGACGTGGGTGGTTTTTGGCGCAACACTCACCCCTCTATTGCCCTACAAGGCGTTAAAGCCAGCCTTCCAAATGCTGAAGATGTGACCTTCTCTGTTGAGCGTGTTGAAGTCGAGTTTGACTTGATTCAATCGCTTGTTCAGATGCGTCCGGTTGTGGCCGATCTGGTCATGAATCAAATGTACCTTGATATCCGCTCTATTGATTTGTTTGCTGGGCAAAACGGCAAAGATAAACCTAAAGAATCGAACTCTTCAAAGCGAATTATGCAAGAGCTGGATAACTTGTTGTTGAAAACGTTAGTGGATGTTACCGCTAAAAATTCAACCCTTGCATATCGGACTATTTCTGACGAAGACCGCCAACTCGACATTGAAACTTTAAAATGGCAAAACTCAGGTAAACATCACCTTGCGGAAGGTGTGGTGAGTATTAAAGACGCCAACCTAAATTCCTTGTCAGTGAGTGCTAACTTTGTTGATGGTGGATCGTTGACCGATATGACGGGCGAGTTCTATGTGAGCGCGGATAATATCTCGGTGAAGCCTTGGTTAACCCGCTACATGCAGGCGGAGTCAGGTGTTGAAACCGGTACGGTCAGCCTTAATAGCTGGTTAACGTTGAAAAACAGTAAGCCAGTTAATGCTTATGTTGAGGTATTACCTTCTGAACTGACTTGGAACGAGGATGGCCGCCACGATTTGATGATTGAATCTGGTGTGTTTAAGCTTTCTCCATTGGAAGATGGTTGGCAAGTAAATGGTCACTCACTTAATTTGAGAACCGATGACACGCCTTGGCCTGAACTTGATGTCGCATTTAAGTGGAACAAAGGTCCGTGGCAACTCAATGTTTCTGAGCTTGATGTTGCAACACTAACGCCGTTGATTAAGTTGTTGCCGGATTCTGAACAGTCCTCCCAAATGATTAACTCGTTGGCTCCCGGTGGTTTGGTTTCTGATATTCGTGTATCAATGGATTCAGGTATTGAAAGCTTACGTTATTCTGCGAGTTTTTCTGATATGGCTATCGAGCAATGGGAATTAGTCCCGGGTTTTAGCCAAGTTTCAGGGAGTGTGTTTGGTTCTGCATCAGAAGCGAAAGCCAGCTTGCATGTTATTGATGATGTGTTTCCTTATGGCGATGTATTCCAAGCCCCTCTAAATATCAAACAAGGTCAGGTTGATATTGTTTGGCAGCAAGATGAAAACGGTTGGAGGCTTTGGTCGGATAAAATTACGGCTGCAACGCCAGATTTACAAGTTTTGGGCGCATTTCGCTTGGACTTCCCGAATGATGCAAGCCCATACCTGTCTTTTTACGGTGAAGCGGACGCTTACAATGTGGGCGAAACATGGCGTTACTTACCGACATTAGCGCTTGGCCAAGATTTAACTGATTACCTTTCTACTGCGATTCAAGCCGGTAAAGCCGACACCGTTAAGTTACTTTGGCATGGTGAGTTAGCCCAATACCCCTACACCAATCACGATGGTATTTTCCAAGTTTGGGTTGGGTTAGAGAACGCTAAATTTAGTTTTGATACCGGTTGGCCACTGATTACCGATCTTCAACTTGATCTGTTATTTGAAAATGATGCGATGCATCTAGATTCTCGTTCGGCTCAATTGATGGATGTAACCGCCGATCGTATTACTGGTCGTATTCCCTATTTAGGGGAAGGCGGTCATATTGAAATTGAAGCGAAGGCCACCGCGTCGGGCAATGCAGTACGCGATTACATGACCGCTTCTCCATTAGTCGATTCCGTCGGTGCAGCCTTAACGGCTCTGCAAGTGAGTGGCGATGTGTCATCTGAATTCCAACTCAATATTCCTTTTGATTCCGAAAAAGAGCCAAGAGCGTGGGGTTATGCCGATCTGAGTGGGAATCATGTTGAAATTGAAGCTCCGCCAATGGTGCTTGAAAACACGACAGGACGTATCGAGTTTGATAATGATGTCATCACGGCGAATGGCTTAGCTGCTGATTTACTGAAACAGGGCATCTCTGTTGATTTTAAAGGCCTCAATGATGGCCCAGGATACGCAGTTGATATCGATGTTTTAGGCGATTGGGACGTTAAACCTCTAGAGCCTTATATTGGCGAGCAATGGTTAAGCCGTTTATCGGGTCATGCTCAGTGGCAAAGTCAGATTGATATTCAGCTCAACGATATCGGTTTTAGTTACCAACTGGATTTGCAGTCAGATCTTAAGTATTTGGCCAGTGATTACCCATACCCATTGGCGAAAAAATCATTAGAAAGTGGCTCAGCAAGGCTACAAGCGTCGGGTAACCAAGAAGCGATTACCGCACGTTTACAGCTCCCTAGCACCAAATATCAGGCTGAAATTGATATTACAGGCGATGTTCCCAAGTTAACGGCGACTAACTTAGTGCTTGGTCGGGGTGGTTATAAAATTAGTCCTGTTGTTGGCCATCATGCGTTAATTCGCACTGACAAGTTCAATGCCGATGATTGGTTATCGGTAGTGATGGAACCGGTGAAGCCTTCAGATGCTGTGCTCAGTCAAATGAACACGCCAACCATTCCTGCACCAAGTCGCATTACGTTCGAAAGTAAGGAACTGATCTTAGGCGGTATTCCTTGGAATGATGTCGATTTTAGCGCTCGTAAGAACAAACAGGCGTGGCAGATGGAAGTGTCTAGCCAAGAGATCGAAGGGGATATTAATTATCTGCCTCCATACGATTTAACGGTTTCGCTGGATCGCCTACATTTGTTTGTTCCTGAGTGGAGTGACAAGAAAAACCAAGAACAATTGCTTCAACGAAAAGAGCAAGAAGCCCCATTGATCTCTGAATTGGATAGAAAGATCCATGATGCGATGCCAAATCTAAAATTAACCCTTAACGATTTTTGGTTGCAAGGCTATAAGGTCGGTAAGGTCGATGTTGAACTGGCTAGGCAAGACGATCGTATTGAGTGGAAGAAGATTCAGGTTCGAAGCGGCGGAAACAAAGCGGATGTGAGTGGCTGGTGGGAATTGAAAGGCGATAAGAGTCATTCATCGCTCGCCGTTGATGTTGAAGGCGAGAACAACAGTGAATTAATGGAACGTTTTGGTATTACTTCAGGGATTCAAAAAGCGCCTTTCGCGCTTGAAGGTCAACTGCAGTGGGATGGATCTCCTTGGGGTATTAAAATGGATACCCTTGACGGAAACGTTGAAACCAAATTCGGCAAAGGCATTATTTCAGACGTAAGTGGTGCTGCTCGATTGCTTGGTTTGTTTAGCCTAGATTCAATCATTCGTAAGATGCAGCTCGATTTCTCTGATGTGTTTGATAAAGGCATGGCGTTCAACAGCATCACAGGTACGGGTAAAATTCAAAATGGCATATTTCTGACGAATGACTTAAACATGGATGCCGTCGCAGGCGAGATGCAAATCAAAGGTATCGCTAACCTGAATACGCGTCAGGTTGATGCTGAAGTGAACTTTACCCCAGATATTACATCCGGTATTCCGGTATTAACGGCATTTGCTGTGACTCCGCAAACCGCACTGTACGTATTGGCGGTAACTACCGTTATTTCGCCAGTGGTTGAGGTCTTTACCCAAGTTAATTACTCGGTGAAAGGACCTCTGGATTCACCAACGGTAAGTGAACTTTCACGCAGTTCCGGTGAGTTCCAGTTACCAGAAAAGCTTAGGAAACTCGCTCAGTAACCGTTGCTAAGCGAGCCGATTAATAGACGAATTAGTTAAAGTACTCGCTGATTAATATACGGTAAATGCTGATTTCTGAATCATAATGAATGAAGGAGCGATACACATGGATTGTGTTGGGTTGATTCAAATGACATCTGGCCCCAGCCCTGAATTGAACTTTGACTACCTTGTTCAAGAAGTAGCAAAGTGCAAAGCGTTAGGGGCTAAGTGGGTGGTTTGCCCTGAAAACGCGTTAGTTTTTGGTAGCAAAGCCGATTATCACCAGTATGCAGAGCCCTTAAATGATGGCCCATTGCAGAAGAAACTGTCTGAGTTGGCTACGCTTCATCGAATCTGGATTATTGTCGGTAGCATGCCGATAAGTACGGCTGAAGGCGTGACTACTACAACATTGGTGATTGATGATTTTGGCAGCTTAGTGGCTCATTACGACAAGCTACATATGTTTGATGTTGATGTAGCCGATGCGCATAAGTGTTATCGAGAGTCCGATATTTTCACTCCGGGTGACCGAGTTGTGACGACAGAAACGCCTTTTGGTCGCTTAGGTTTGAGTATTTGTTATGATGTGCGCTTTCCACACTTGTATTCAGAGTTACGTAAGCAGGGTGCGCAGATCATTATCGTTCCAGCGGCGTTTACAGCAGTGACTGGTCAAGCGCATTGGGAAGCCTTATTAAGGTGCCGTGCGATCGAAACACAATCGTGGATTGTCGCGGTAGGGCAAGGTGGCAAACATCCTTGCCAAAGAGAAACATGGGGACACTCAATGGTGGTTGATCCATGGGGACGAGTGGTCGCACAGCTAGACCAAGATCCTAAAAGTATGGTGGTTGAGATAGACACATCCAGTTGCGAATCAATCAGGCAAAATATGCCAATAGCGCAACATTCTCGATTCACCAATCAATTTTAATTACAAACAAGAGCCATTTATGAGCATTAATCAAATTGAAGAAGCACTACTGAACCCGACAGGGCTTACGGAGCAAAATATCGCAGATACATTGGCGAGCATTGCTACCCGCCAAATTGATTATGCTGATATCTATTTCCAGTCAAGCTGGCATGAATCTTTGGTGCTAGAAGATAGCATCATTAAAGACGGTTCTTTCAACATCGACTGCGGTGTTGGTGTTCGAGCGGTATCTGGCGAAAAAACCGGTTTTGCGTACTCTGATCAAATCCAATTAGAGGGTCTGAAGCAAAGTGCGATTGCTGCTCGTGGTATCGCGAAGCAAGGTCAAAACGGCAAGGTTCACGCTTTCAAACGCAATTCGAACCAAGCTTACTATGACGCGGTTAACCCGCTAGCAAGCTGGGAAAAACAACAAAAAACAGAATTACTAAAAGCGCTTGATGCTTACATTCGTACCAAAGAGCCTATGGTCACTGAAGTATCAGTGAGTTTAAGCGGTGTGCATGAGCAGATGCTTGTTGCTGCTACTGACGGCACTTTCGCGGGTGATATTCGTCCGCTTGTTCGTTTGTCTATCAGCGTACTGGCACAAAAAGGCGATCGTCGTGAGCGTGGCAGTGCTGGCGGTGGCGGTCGTTTTGGTTACGACTTCTTCCTAAGCGATGCTAATGGCTCTCAGGTTGCTTACCAATTTGCAGATGAAGCGATTCGCCAAGCGTTAGTTAACCTTGAAGCAGTAGCCGCTCCTGCTGGTGCGATGCCAGTCGTATTAGGTTCTGGCTGGCCAGGCGTTTTACTGCATGAGGCGGTAGGTCACGGTTTAGAGGGTGACTTCAACCGTAAAGAATCTTCAGTATTCTCAGGTAAGATCGGCGAGCAAGTAACATCAAGCCTATGTACGATCGTTGATGATGGTACATTGACAGATCTTCGTGGTTCATTAAACGTTGATGATGAAGGTGTAAACGGTCAGTACAATACCTTAATCGAAAACGGCATCCTAAAAGGTTACATGCAAGACAAGCTTAATGCTCGTCTAATGGGTGTAGCGCCTACGGGTAACGGTCGTCGTGAGTCTTACGCGCACCTTCCTATGCCGCGTATGACAAACACTTACATGCTGCCGGGTGAACATACTCCTGAAGAGATTATCTCAACGGTTGAAAGAGGCATCTACGCGCCAAACTTCGGTGGCGGTCAGGTTGATATTACTTCTGGTAAGTTCGTGTTCTCAGCTTCTGAAGCGTACATGATTGAAAACGGCAAAATCACTCACCCAGTGAAGGGTGCAACGCTCATTGGTTCTGGTATAGAAGCGATGCAGCAAGTGTCTATGGTAGGCAACGACCTTAGCCTAGACCGTGGTGTTGGTGTGTGTGGTAAAGCCGGCCAAAGCGTTCCAGTCGGTGTTGGTCAACCAACATTGAAGCTAGACTCTCTTATAGTAGGTGGTACTGAGTAATTCAGGCTAACCCCGCGTTTGATTAGAGTTTCAGTTTCTTAGAAAATAGAAGCTAGAAGCGCCTCCAATGTGAGGCGCTTTTTTGTTTCTGGGCTTTTTGTTGCTGGATCGCTATTTACTAAACCGAACAGTTACATATTTTCTTCAGCAAACTCGGCCAGTCGGCTTCGTACCACACCATTGAGGTGAATATTAGCACTGCCTTCGAAGTCTTTAAAACGCTCGACCATGTAGGTTAAGCCTGAAGTTACAGGGGTTAAGTAGGATGAATCTATCTGAGCTAGGTTTCCTGAACAGACGATCTTGGTGCCTTCACCACAACGGGTGATGATGGTTTTGATTTGTGAAGCGGTGAGGTTCTGACACTCATCCAAAAGGACAAAGGCATTTTGAATTGAGCGGCCTCGCATGAAGTTAATCGATTTGAACTGGATATTGGCTTTGTCACAGATGTACTTCATTGACCCTTCGGTGCAGTGATCGTTCTTGTGCAGAGCTTCCAGTGTATCGGTCACTGCCGCTAACCAAGGCAGCATTTTTTCTTCCTCGGTGCCGGGAAGGAACCCAATCGACTCACCGATATCGGGCGTGTTTCGGGTTACGATGATCTTATCGAAATGTTTACGCTCAATGGTTTGTTCAAGCGCGGCAGCCATGGCTAACAGTGTCTTACCACTCCCGGCAGCCCCCGTTAGTATTACAAGGTCAATATCAGGATCGAGTAGGGCATCGATCGCCATACCTTGGTAGATGTTTTTCGGTGTAATGTCCCACGCTCTGCGGTTCATTAACCGTTCGCGACTGAGATCTCTTAAAGTGATGGTTTCGGTTTCAATCTCTTCGACACGAGCGGCAAAGTCACTCTCCTCGTCAATCACATATTGGTTGAGAAAGGTCGGTTCGAAAGGCCCTCTTGCTAGGGTGTGTAACGTTTTTCCCCCTAAAGCCTTACTCTCGACATTATCGATGCCATCCCAAAATGCCCCTTCAAGTTGTTGAAAGCCTTTAGTCAGGTATTGGATATCATCAATCAGTTGGTCTGTTTGATAATCTTCAACAAAGCGAACGCCAGCGCCTTTTGCTCGTAAGCGCATGTTGATGTCTTTGGTGATGAGAACCACTTCGCGCGGCGCACGTTTGTTCTGAAGGTATAAAACAGCGTTGAGGATTCGGTTATCGCCGGCCTTGTCGTCGGCAAAGGCTTTGACGCTTTCTTGAAGTTCGTAGTCAGCGAGTATTGAAATACTGCCAGATGCGTTAATGTCTTGAGAAAAAGGAATGCCTTCCGATATTTGGTCTGGTGTGGCTTCCCTGAATAAGTCTTCGAGCGTTCGAATCGCAATTCTTGCATCTCGAGCAACGTCTCTTTTACTGTCTTTGATTCTGTCGAGTTCTTCTAGCACTGTCATCGGAATAACGACATCGTGCTCTTGGAAAGAAAATATAGCGAAGGGTTCGTGAAGTAGGATATTAGTATCTAAAACAAATAGCTTCCGGTTGGTCTCGCTCATAGCATCTCCTTGCCGACATGCGGCTGCTTTGCATCCATTGAACGTAGATAAAGCTCATATAAAGGTTAGTATCTCACTAAGGTTATAGTCAACTACTCACCTAAACTTCATCTAAAGGAATATCGACATATCGTTGTGGGTGGATATCGAGTATTCATTTGAGAGCAGCAATCTGCTACCTGTAGATTAACCATGATTTTTTGACAGTTTGATTGCATTAGCGAAAACAGAAAAAAAGTATGAAATCATGTCCTTTAGGCGTGACCTAAATCACAGCATCGAGTAAGATTAGCGACCTTTTTCTGCACCATTTCCTCAAGATATTTATTATCGAGAGCGCACTTAAAAAGTGGCTGCAAACTAGGCATCTTTGGCTATATTTTTAATTCAGGAGCGAAAACGTTCTTGTTTAAGATTGCAGTTCAAATGACCAAATTCCAACTATAAGATTGAGGTAGTCGATTCATGACATTTGCTTTGGGGCAACGCTGGATAAGCGATACGGAGAGCGATTTAGGTTTAGGTACCGTTGTAGCAATGGATGCTCGAACAGTGACAGTAATGTTTGCAGCGTCAGAAGAAAATCGTGTGTACGCACGTACTGATGCTCCCGTAACCCGAGTAACGTTTAATATAGGCGATGTCATCGAATGCCAAGAAGGTTGGTCTTTATCTGTCGAAGAAATTATCGAAGATAAAGGGCTGCTGACTTACTTAGGTACTCGCGAAGATACCCAAGAAACAGAGGTGACTCTGCGTGAAATATTCTTAAGCAATCAAATCCGCTTTAACAAACCGCAAGACAAACTGTACGCGGGGCAAATCGATCGTATGGATAACTTTGTCCTACGTTACCGCGCGTTAAGCAACCAATACCAACAACACAAAAGCCCAATGCGTGGCTTGTGTGGTATGCGTGCTGGCTTGATCCCTCATCAGTTGTACATTGCTCATGAAGTCGGTCGCCGTCATGCTCCACGTGTTTTACTTGCTGATGAAGTTGGCTTAGGTAAAACAATCGAAGCGGGTATGATCATCCACCAACAAGTCTTATCTGGTCGCGCTGATCGCATTCTGATTGTGGTGCCTGAAACTCTTCAACACCAATGGTTAGTTGAGATGATGCGTCGTTTCAACCTGCACTTCTCGATCTTCGATGAAGAGCGCTGTATTGAAGCCTTTGCCGAATCGGATAACCCATTCGATACACAACAATACGTTCTGTGTTCTTTGGATTTCCTACGTAAGAGCCGCAAGCGCTACGAACAAGCACTTGAAGGTGAGTGGGATCTGTTGGTTGTCGATGAAGCGCACCACCTTGAGTGGAGCCAAGACAAACCAAGTCGCGAATACCAAGTGGTTGAAGGTTTGGCTGAAAATACCTCTGGTGTACTACTGTTAACCGCAACACCGGAACAGCTGGGTCGTGAGAGTCACTTTGCGCGTCTGCGTCTGCTTGATCCTGACCGTTTCTATGATTACGAAGCATTCGTTGAAGAAGAAGATCAATACGCGCCCGTTGCTGATGCAGTCACTGCATTGTTCTCAGGCGTGAAGCTTGAAAATAGCGCCAAAAATCAGATTACAGAGCTTCTTTCTGAGCAAGATGTTGAGCCTTTGTTCCGTATCATCGAAGGTGATAGCAGCGAAGAAGAACAAGCGTTAGCGCGCCAAGAGCTAATTGATAACCTGATGGACCGCCATGGTACTGGTCGTGTTCTATTTAGAAACACGCGTGCAGCAATCAAAGGCTTCCCTAAGCGTAATGTAAACCTACTGCCGATGGACATTCCAACGCAGTACACAACATCTATGCGTGTATCAGGCATGATCGGTGGCAAAATGGCCCCTGAAGCTCGTGCGATGAAGATGCTTTATCCAGAAGAGATTTTCCAAGAGTTTGAAGGTGAAGATTCAAGCTGGTGGCAGTTCGATTCACGAGTGAACTGGTTGATTGAAAAGATCCAAGACAAGCGTAGCGAAAAGATCCTAGTGATCGCTTCGCGTGCGAGTACGGCTCTTCAATTAGAGCAAGCACTGCGTGAGCGTGAAGGTGTGCGTGCAACGGTATTCCACGAAGGCATGTCTATTTTAGAGCGTGATAAAGCGGCGGCTTACTTTGCTCAAGAAGAGGGCGGTGCTCAGGTTCTTATCTGTAGCGAGATCGGTTCTGAAGGTCGTAACTTCCAGTTTGCAAACCAGTTAGTGATGTTCGACTTACCGTTCAACCCAGATTTGCTTGAGCAACGTATTGGTCGTTTGGACCGTATCGGTCAGCTTCGTGATATCGACATTCATGTTCCTTACCTAAAAGGCACATCGCAAGCGATTCTAGCGCGTTGGTTCGATGAAGGTCTGAACGCATTTGCAGAGACTTGTCCAACAGGTCGCACAGTTTACGATAAGTATTCTGATGTTCTAATCGAAATGCTAGCTTCTGGTAATACCGAGCAACTTGATGAAGTAATTGAAGAGTCTGCCAAGCTAAACCAAAGCCTGAAATCAGATCTAGAAAAGGGCCGAGATCGCCTACTCGAGATGCATTCAAATGGTGGCGAAAAAGCGCATGAGATTGCAGAAAAGATCGCGTCTACTGACGGTGATACTAACCTAGTGTCTTTTGCTCTGAGTCTGTTCGATACCATTGGTTTGAACCAAGACGACAAAGGTGAGAATGCTCTAGTCGTAACACCTTCTGAGCACATGATGGTTCCAAGCTACCCAGGCTTACCTTATGAAGGTGCAACCATCACGTTTGATCGTGAAACTGCACTTTCTCGTGAAGACATGAATTTTATTAGCTGGGAACACCCAATGATTCAGGGCGGTATTGATCTGCTATTGAGTGAAGGTGTCGGTGCTTCTGCGGTATCTCTGCTTAAGAACAAAGCTCTACCCGTGGGAACTATCCTGCTTGAGTTGGTTTACCTTGTGGATGCGCAAGCACCAAAGCGCAGCGGTATCAGTCAGTTCTTACCTAAGACACCAATTCGCTTGATGATGGATGGTCGTGGTAACGACTTATCAGCTCAGGTTGAGTTTGACAGCTTTAACCGTCAACTAAGTCCTGTAAACCGTCATTTAGCGAGCAAGCTCGTGAATTCGGTACAAGGTGAGATTCATAAGCTTATCGAAGCGGGTGAGGCGCACGTGGTTCCTAAAGTGGAAGAAGTGCGTGAACAAGCTCAAAGAGATATGCAGACTAATCTGAACGGTGAATTAGAGCGTCTACAAGCGCTTAAAGCCGTGAACCCTAATATTCGTGATGAAGAGCTAGAGGTTATCGAAGCTCAAATCAATGAACTGACGGGTTACATCAGCAAAGCTCAGTTTCAGTTAGATTCACTACGTTTGATTGTGGTTTCTCATAACTAAGCCAAGAACTGGTATATCGCTAGCTTAACGCTTTAACGAAATAAGGCCTTCATTGCGAAGGCCTTATTTGTATCTGTAGTTTGGTTAAGAGTTCGGTTAACAGTTTAGCTAATAATTTGGAGAGCTGATTACATCAACCATTTCCACCAAACGAATAGAGCTAAGAAACCAAACAAGTAAGTAAGACCAGCTATCGATAACCATTTTAGTTTTGGACCAATCGCAAGCACTTCCGGAAGCTTAGCTTTGTTTACCAAGATGAAGTTAAGTAGGGCGAAGAATGGCGTAGTTACAAACGCAAGTACCATCGCAAAATCGAGCATTGGCATCAGTGCTGCGCTGAAGAACATCACAATTGCCAATGCCGCGATAGAAACAATGATGATCCAGCCTTGCAGCATTCTTGGGCTCGATTCTTTTTTCAATAACAGGCGCTGTGATTCTGCAAGCACACGTGAATAGCCATCGATAACGGTAATGGTACTGCCAAAAATACAGAAGAAGGCGATAAGTGCGATTAATGGACGAGACCATTCGCCAATTGTCGAGGCGTAGATGCCGACTAATTGATGAGTGAAGCCAACACCTGAGCGAGACAGTTCAACACCTGAGCCGTGAAGTACTAGGGCGCCTAACGCGACAAATACCAGCGCCAGTAATGCTGTACCAATGTAGCCTACGTTGAAATCAAACAATGCTGATTGAGCGGTCACTTCTTGTTTCTCTTTTTGGCTTTTTAACCACATTGAGGTGATGCTTGATATCTCGATAGGCGCAGGCATCCAACCCATGGTTACCACGATAAAGCCAATAGCAGCCAATGACCAAGGCGACGGTGGAACAAATGCAGCGTCAGGTTCGACTGGAGAGCCAATAGCGATAGCCACAGCAGCTAGAGTAGTGATGGTCAGGATCGCCATGATCGCTTTAGATAGCGTATCAAGAGCTCGATAGTGACCCGCAAATAGAATGACCAAACACGTTGCTAAAACAATCATGCAAAGTGTGCTGGTGGCTAAATCGAAAGGGATAAAGTAGCTGAGTAAGCTTGCGCTGAATAACAGTAAGGCTGCCGTATTCACAACCGCGGAAATCGCACTCAAAATAGAAAAGATCACAAGGTAAGGGCGACCTAAGTTAGAGTAACCTTCAACTAAGCTTTGACCCGTGCCCAATGTATATTGGATGCCCGCTTTAAAGAACGGGTACTTAAACACGTTAACAAGGATAATAAGAGCGGCAAGTTGCCAACCATAAATGGCACCAGCTTTAGTGGATGCAACTAAGTGCGATCCTCCTACAGCTGCAGCAGCCATCATAATACCTGGGCCAAGAGACTTAATTAAAGTTGATAGGGGGGCAGAGGTTTGTGCTTCTTTTGTGGTTGTTTTAACCGTACTTTCCATCATTTTTCCTTTGATGCTGACTTCTTATTTTCCGTTACCTTATCAATACCATGTTTTGTAAGGTCGTCAACTTTTATGTACAAAAATGATGGAAATTGTATTTTTTTATAAACAAGTTAACCGTAAATTATTATTCAACCGTAACTAGAGGCTGGAATGGCATTAGAACAATACGTACCACCGCGTGAACCTTGGATTGATATTATTTATCAAGATGACGATATTCTAGTTGTGAACAAGCCTTCGGGTCTGCTTTCTGTGCCGGGTAGGTTACCAGAGCATTACGATAGTATGTGGAGTCGGCTTGTCGAAGGGTTTCCGGAGGTTCAGGTTGTACATCGACTGGATATGTCGACATCTGGCTTGATGTTATTGGTCAAGCACAAACAAGCTGAGCGTCATTTAAAAAAGCAGTTTCAATACCGGCTGACACACAAACTCTATTACGCCCGAGTATGGGGTTCAGTAGAAGAAAAAGAAGGTTTGATAGACCTTCCGCTTATTTGTGATTGGCCAAATCGACCAAGACAAAAAGTGTGTTTTGAAGATGGCAAATCATCTCAGACTCGTTATGTCGTCGAACAACAAGAGCCTCAAACCACACTGTTGAAGCTGCTTCCTATCACGGGTCGTTCACATCAATTGCGTGTGCATTGTATGGAGCTCGGCTTTCCAATCGTGGGTGATGAGTTTTATGCAAAGCCAGACGCGTTTAAATATAGCGACAGGTTAGCTTTGCACGCTTGTGAACTGAGCTTTTATCATCCAGCGAATGACGAACTCTTCACAGCCTTTGTTCCATGTGATTTTTACCCTCAAGCATCACCACAAATTGAACAGCACTTTGAAATTGCGCCCGAGCTTCCAGACTACAGTAAGCTAAAAGCTTAGAATGATTCAATTGACATAAATTCAAGGACGTACAATGCCGAAGTTGAAAGTGGTCTTCCTCGATAGAGCCACCATCCCATCTCAAATTCATTTAAAACCTCTCAGCTTTGAACATCAATGGGTTGAGTATGACTTCACGGCACCAGAGCAAGTGCCTGAGCGAGTTGAAGGCGCTGACGTGGTTATTACCAACAAGGTCGTACTTAACAAATCGAATTTGTCTCAAGCACAACAACTTAAGTTAATAGCCGTTTCTGCGACGGGTGTGAACAATGTCGATGTTGGTTACTGTAATAGCAAGAATATCGCCGTTACCAATGTGCAAGGCTATGCGACTCAATCGGTGCCTGAACATGTTATCGCGATGCTGTTTGCATTAAAGCGAAACCTTGTTGGTTACCATCAGGATATTGAATCTGGCGAGTGGCAAAAGGATAAACAGTTCTGTTTCTTTACTCATCCGATTCAAGATGTTGCAGGCAGTACATTAGGCTTAATCGGTAGTGGTGGCTTAGGACAAGCAACGGCGATATTGGCTAAAGCGATTGGTATGAACGTCATCTTTGCAGAGCGTAAAGGGGCCGATTCTTGTCGAGAGGGATATCTACCTTTTGATACGGTGTTACAACAAGCAGATGCAATCAGCTTACATTGTCCATTGACCGAAGCGACCCTAGATCTGATTTCAGTGCGAGAGCTAACATTGATGAAACCAACTGCGGTTTTGATTAATGCGGGTCGTGGAGGATTAGTGAATGAACAAGCCTTGGTTGACGCTTTAAAAAATCACGAGATTGCGGGCGCGGGTATGGATGTGTTCACACAAGAACCCGCAGACAACTCGAATCCATTGTTGGCTAATAGTCATTTACCAAACTTGTTACTAACACCTCACGTCGCATGGGGCAGTGATAGTGCAATTCAAAAGTTGTCGGATATTTTAATGGACAACATCGAGGCATTTGTCGCGGGTAAGTCGCAGAATCTAGTGAGTTAGTGAGTTAGTGAGTTAGTGAGTTAGAGAGTTAGTGAGTAGGTTCATGATATGAACGACTTAGCGGGTGTTACTTAAGTCGTCGCAGAAATAAAAAAGGTTGGCTTTAGGCCAACCTTTTTAGGTATTTATCTTAACGTTTATTGGGTGGGTTAGCCTTGAGGCTTAACGACCAATACATTGATTGGTGAGTTCTGTACGACTTTGCTTGCCACTGAACCCAGTACCACTTTATCGATCTTCGAACGTTTATGACTAGGCATGACGATAAGGTCGGCACCAAGTTTTTCTGCGTAATCTAGAATCGTTGTGTAGGTTTTGCCTTCGGCAACGTGAACCTTATACACGACTTCATCATCGATGTGTTTGTCTGCAAACTCTTTCAGCTGATTTTTAACATCAAGCTTCATTTGGTTCGCGGCGTCTTTCGGGAAGTAAGACGCAACCATTGACATATGAATGCCTGGAAGAACGTTCAGAATGTGGATTTGCGCATTACTGTGTTTTGCGTGCCATACCGCTAGCTCAACTGCTTTATCAGAAAAGCCTTTGTCGTTTAGATCAACGGGAACAAGGATTTGTCTATACATGTATTCGTCTCTTTTTGAGCTGCGCTTAGTACACACTAAGCGCTGTAATTATCTTTTCCATGTAGTAAAAAAGCCAAATAGAGTAGAGCGTTACTTGGCTCTATCCATTACGCGCTAATCTCATCCTTACGAGCACGCCTTCTTTGGTTCATTGCTAAACCAATCAAAATCAGTAGGGCAGGTAAGAATACCCACTCTTTCATCGGTCTTTCTGCGTCTTGGATAACTGATTTAATTTCCCAATCAAAGTCAATGCCAGCGGCTTCTGCTGGGCTACCAAACTCAACCATATCAACAATCATTTTGTCGTCAGCTTGTGTCAGCATTAAGCCCATTGAAGCAATGCGGTCTTCACTTGTTGTCGCAGAATCTTCAAACGGAAGGCGAACCGTCTTCTCAGAATAGTTACCTTCTAAGTTTTCGCCACCTACTCTCAATTCAAGTGATTGTCCCACAGATAAGTTTTCTGTGATTTGAGCAATCTCAACTCCAGGTGAAAGAACTTTCTCTGGATAAATCATGTCCCACCAGAAGCCTGGGCGGAAGAAAGAGAAAGTTAGAACTAATAATAGGATCGTTTCCCACCATTTGTTCTTGGTAAACCACCAACCTTGCGTTGCAGCGGCAAAGATAAGTACCGCAGTCACAGAAGAGAAAATAGTTAGGAATAGATGCCACCAAGAATCAATGCCCATCAACAATAGTTGGGTATTGAAAATGAACATGAATGGCAATATCGCGGTCCGGATATCATAGGTAAAACCTTGAATACCCGTTCGAATTGGATCTGATTTCGCAATCGCGGCGGCCGCAAAGGCTGCCAAACCTACTGGTGGTGTATCATCAGCTAAGATACCGAAGTAGAACACAAACAAGTGAACCGCAATCAATGGAATGATCAGGCCGTGTGCTGCACCTAGGGTTACAATTACCGGAGCCATCAACGTTGATACAACAATGTAGTTCGCCGTTGTTGGTAAGCCCATACCTAAGATCAAGCTGATTACCGCAGTGAATAGCAACATAAGAATGATGCTACCGCCTGAGATAAACTCAACGAAGTCAGTCATTACCAAGCCGATACCCGTCAGAGTCACCACGCCGACAACCGTACCTGCAGCCGCTGTCGCTACGCCGATACCGATCATGTTACGTGCGCCTGAAACCAAGCTCTCTAGTAAGTCAACAAAGCCCGCTTTAGTCTGCTCTGCAAGATCGTCCGATTTGTTCATCAGAGTCATCAAAGGACGCTGTGTGATCAAAATGAAGATCATGAATACAGTTGCCCAAAACGCAGATAGACCTGGAGAGAAGCGCTCTACAGTCAGACACCAAACAAGAACCACAATAGGCAGTAAGAAGTGCAGGCCAGATTTAATCGTTGGACCTGGATCGGGAACTTCTGTTAGCTCGGCATCGATGTCCATACCACCTTCAGCGGCATATTTTGCTGAAACTCGAACCAAGGCAACATAAGCGATCAATAGAGCAACAGTAACCATTGGGGTTGCTGCATCGCCAAAGACATCTTTCGTCCAACCGACACCGTAGTAAACCGCAGCACTGATCACGCATAGCCCAAGAATGGTGCCTGTGAATGAAAGTAAGCTTTGTACGATAGTGGGTGTGTGACGACGAGGTAAGCCAGTCATACCTGCTTTACATGCTTCTAAGTGAACAATGTAAATCAAGGCGATGTAAGAGATAAGAGCAGGCAATAGCGCCGCTTTAATCACTTCTACGTACGAGATGCCTACATATTCCACCATTAAGAATGCAGCAGCACCCATGATTGGTGGGGTCAATTGACCATTCGTTGACGCGGCAACTTCTACAGCACCGGCTTTTTCACCTGAGAATCCGACTCTTTTCATTAGAGGGATCGTGAAAGTACCTGTGGTTACTACGTTAGCGATAGATGAACCAGACACTAGGCCAGATAGACCAGAAGCAACAACCGCCGCTTTTGCAGGGCCGCCTTTCATGTGGCCAAGCAAGGAGAATGCGACTTTGATGAAGTAAGCACCTGCGCCAGCACGCTCTAGCATTGCACCAAACAATACAAACAAGAATACGAATGACGTTGATACGCCAAGAGCAACACCGAATACACCTTCTGTTGTTAACCACAGATGCGACATTGCCTTGTTCAGGCTCGCACCTTTATGGGCGATAACGTCTGGCATGTGTGGACCGCCAAAGGTGTAAAGTAAGAATACTGCCGCCACAACCATAAGAGGTGGACCTAAAGCGCGTCGCGTTGCTTCAAGCAGTAGAACCATACCGATTACCGCCGCAACAATATCAAATGTTGTTGGAGCGCCAGAACGCTCAGCGAGTTCAGTATAGAAAATATAGATATAAGAAGCGGCAAAACTACCTGCCAACGCTAATACCCAATCTATCGCAGGGATACGATCCCGTGGCGAATTCTTCATGGCTGGATAAGCGGTAAAAGCTAGGAAAATAGCAAAAGTAAGGTGAATTGCTCGAGCTTCAGTGTCGTTTAAAATCGCGAAGTTAAAAATGAACGGTAGCGGAGATGCATACCAAAGTTGGAACAGTGACCAACATAGAGGCACAAACCATAAAATACGACCTTGGAAACCGCGAGGGCTACGCGCGCCAGTGTCTGATTGTGCCACCATTTCTTGCACATCTGGAGACGGTGATGTTGTCTGCGTCATGTACTTTATCCTTATTATTGATGGTCTGCCTTTCTTACGAACAACGAGACGTTATTTATTTCCTATCTAGTGTAGTGAATTGACAGGAAAATGCGTTTTGTTCGTCTTTGTCTTAGGCTTGATACGAAGGTAAGTTCGCCAAATTGGAGAAACTTAAAGGTTTGTTTCTTTCCACTTAGATTATTTTTATAAAACGTGAAAAGCCAATAAGGAGGACATGCCTCCTTATTGGTAGAGCAGGCTTAAAGTAGAATTACTTTAGAAGGCCTACTTCTTTGTAGTATTTTACTGCGCCAGGGTGAAGTGGGATTGAGATACCCGCTTTAACCATGTCTTCTTTCTTCAGGTTAGCAAATGCTGGGTGCAGGCGTTTGAATGTAGCGAAGTTTTCAAATACTGCTTTAGCAACGTTGTATGCTACTTCATCAGAAACGTCAGACGTTGTTACCATTGTTGCTGCAACACCGAAGCTGTTTACGTCAGCATCTGTACCACGGTACATGCCAGCCGGAACTGTGCTGTATGCGTAGTATGGGTTTTCAGCTACGATTTTGTCGATCTGTGGACCGGTTGCTGAAACCAATTTTGCATCACAAGAAGTTGTTGCTTCTTTGATTGATCCGTTCGGGTGACCAACCATGTAGATGAATGCATCAATCTTGTTGTCACAAAGTGCTTGTGAGCGCTCTGAACCTTTCAGTTCAGAAGCAAGCTTGAAGCTGTCGTTCGTCCAACCCATCGAGTCCATTACAACACCCATCGTTGCACGGTCACCAGAACCTGGATTCCCAATGTTTACACGCTTACCAGCTAGGTCAGACACATTGTTGATGCCTGCATCGGTACGAGCGATGATGTTGAACGGTTCTGTATGTAGAGAGAACATAGCGCGAAGTTTTTTGTATTCGCCCTGATCTTTGAACTTACTTGTACCGTTGTAGCCGTGGTATTGCCAGTCTGATTGAACAACACCGAAATCTAGTTCACCAGCACGGATGGTGTTAACGTTGTAGATTGAACCACCAGTAGACTCTACAGAACAACGAATGTTGTGGTCTTTGCGGCCCTTGTTCACTAGCTTACAAATTGCACCACCCGTTGGGTAGTAAACACCTGTAACTGAACCAGTACCAATTGTGATGAACTCTTGAGCGTTAACTGCGCCAGCGCCCATTACAGCAGCTGCAATAGCACCAACTTTAATAAGTTTGGTAAATGCCATGAATTTCCCTTCCTTTATTCATTATTAACCCTGAAACAAGTGTAGTTGCTTCTGGAGTTTCCTATTTGGAAACGGCATCTTTTTCAATCCATGTGATGAAAAAGTGTCTGAATAATATCAAAAATTGGCAGAAAATTACTCGAATGTTAAAAGATATAGCTAATAAATCTAACAAATGAGGCTTAGATATCGTGTTTAATTTGCTACTGATTTTTTTAAAATCAATGGTTTAGTGTGGATAATAGGGCGGGGAGGTAGATATTCTAGGATGTGATTTGGATCACGAAGCGAATAGATATTCGTGATCCATTAGTATGCTTGATAGTTATGAAACTGTGAGTAATTACCCTGCGTATTCAAACAGTTCGCAGACTGAATCGAACAATTGCTTAGTGGTTACTGTCAAGGTTGGGGTAATGAAGATCGTATCATCGCCTGCGACTACACCCAGTATGCCTTCCGACTTACCTAATGAGTCTAATAGACGAGCAATAAGTTGTGCTGCACCGGGGCCTGTGTGTATCACAACTAACGCATTGTTGTGGTCAATATCTAGTACTAATTCTCTTAGAGAACTCGAAACGGTTGGAACGCCAAGCTCAGCTGGAAGGCAGTAAACCATCTCCATTTTTGCATTGCGAGTTCGAACAGCACCAAACTTGGTTAACATACGCGAAACTTTAGATTGGTTGATGCTTTCAAAACCTTCATTTTTGAGGGCGTCAACAATTTCACCTTGTGAACCAAAACGTTCTTCTTTTAATAGAGATTTAAAAGCGCGAACTAAGTTGTCTTGTTTTTCTGTATTGCGCATATGTCATTCTTATTTATTAATAAAGATATTTGCATATTCTCGCATACATATTCAATTTTAGCCAAAACATCACAATAATTTGTTAGTCATATCACTGTAAATTTTTAATAGAATAATATGCCATTTACGATGACTTGTTTTGTTATTTCAGTCGATTATCGCCATAATGCGAACTTGCTGTGTAGCACGGTTTTATTGACTTGCGCGAAGTCGCAAAGCTAGCGTTAATTGATTGTAATCACTTTGTGATTAATATAGTTTTTTAATCATAATTTAGCTTTTTAGCCTTAATTAGCTCAAGAACTACCCTACAAAGAATCTATAAGAGAAAGCTCTCAAGGAGAATAACAATGAAAGTAGCTGTTATTGGTGCCGCTGGTGGCATCGGTCAAGCCCTAGCCCTACTACTAAAGAACCGCCTACCTGCTGGTTCAGATCTTGCACTTTACGACATTGCACCGGTAACACCGGGTGTCGCTGCCGATCTTAGCCATATCCCAACGCCTGTTTCGATCAAAGGTTACGCGGGCGAAGATCCAACGCCAGCACTAGAAGGTGCGGATGTTGTGCTTATTTCTGCGGGTGTTGCTCGTAAGCCTGGTATGGATCGTGCGGATCTTTTCAATGTGAACGCTGGCATTGTTAAGTCTCTTGCAGAGAAAGTCGCAGTTACTTGTCCTACTGCTTGTGTTGGTATTATCACTAACCCAGTAAACACAACAGTACCAATCGCTGCTGAAGTACTTAAGAAAGCGGGCGTTTACGACAAGCGTCGTTTATTTGGTATTACGACTCTTGATGTGATTCGTTCTGAAACGTTCGTTGCTGAACTGAAAGATAAAGATCCAGGTGACATCCGTGTTCCTGTTATCGGCGGCCACTCTGGTGTAACGATTCTTCCTCTTCTTTCTCAAGTTGAAGGTGTTGAGTTCACTGACGAAGAAATCGCAGCGCTAACGACTCGTATCCAAAATGCAGGTACTGAAGTAGTAGAAGCGAAAGCGGGTGGCGGCAGTGCAACTCTATCTATGGGTCAAGCGGCTTGTCGCTTCGGTCTTGCTCTAGTGAAAGCACTTCAAGGCGAAGAGAATGTTATTGAGTGTGCATACGTTGAAGGTGAAGGCGAGCACGCACCATTCTTCGCTCAACCAGTTAAACTAGGCAAAGAGGGCGCAGAAGCGATCCTTAGCTATGGTGAGCTGAGTGATTTCGAACGCAACGCATTAGACAGCATGCTTGAAACGTTGAACGGCGATATTGAAATCGGTGTTGAGTTCGCTAAATAAGCGTCACACCATTTAATCTAATTGACGAAGCCGATCATTATGGTCGGCTTTTTTGATCCTTGGACTCAAGTCATTCGTAGTTCCTTCTATAATTAAAGTAAAGGGGAAGGTCATGTCTAGTGTTCAAAAGGGTATGAATGTCGAGTATTTGGGGCGTTTAGGAAAAATATTGGTCATTGATGAACAAGAGCAATATGCCTTGGTAGAGACCTACAATGGTCATGATCAGTACGCAGTGCCAATGGCTGAGCTTGAAGAGGTTGAAGCTGAGCAGCCATTATCGTTAGAATCAAGCCGATACTGAATTTAGCTTCAGTGCAGTTAAAACCAAAAAAAGAGCCTCAAGGCTCTTTTTATCTATTTATACTGTGTAGTTTTTCTAAGGTAGGTGCCTTTGAATTATTTACTACGTTTAACAGCAAGATGAGCGAGCGTGGTTAATGCCTGCTTATATTCTGAGTCAGGAAGTACAGAAAGCTCAGAAATAGCCTTGTCTGCTTCTTCATAAGCTTTATTCGTTGTGTATTCTAAAGAGCCTGTCTCTTCCATCGCCACAAGAATATCTTTGAGCTTATCCATGCCGTTGGCTTTTTCAATTGCTTCACGAATCATGCTTGCTTGCTCTGGCGTACCATTGCGCATGGCATAAAGTAAAGGCAATGTTGGTTTGCCCTCAGCAAGATCGTCACCTACGTTCTTACCCATCTCTTTACCATCAGCAGTGTAATCCATCACATCATCAATCAACTGGAATGCGGTGCCTAGGTATTTACCATAGTTCTGCATTGCCGTTTCTATTTCTGGTGACGACTCTGTAAGAATAGCGCCGATTTGTGTCGCAGCTTCAAATAAGCGAGCGGTTTTAGAATAGATGACCTGCATATAGCTTTCTTCTGTCGTGTCCGGGTTATTACAGTTCATTAATTGTTGAACTTCACCTTCGGCAATCACGTTTACGGTTTCACTCATTAACTCAAGGATCCTTAAAGATCCTAGCGTCGTCATCATCTGGAATGAGCGAGTGTAAATAAAGTCCCCGACCAAAACGCTAGCGGCATTACCAAAAGCGGCATTGGCAGTCGCTTTACCACGTCTCATGTCCGATTCGTCGACGACATCATCATGAAGTAAAGTTGCTGTGTGAATAAACTCAATAAAGGCAGCAGAGGTGATATGAGCTTCACCTTGATAACCAAGAGCACGAGCAGATAAAAGAGCAAGCAAAGGGCGTAGGCGTTTGCCTCCACCGCTAACGATATAAAAACCAAGCTGGTTGATTAAACTTACGTCAGAATTAAGTTGGGCTTGAATTGTTTCATTCACTTTTGCCATATCATTGGCAGTAAGCGTTTGGATAGCTTTAAAATCCATTGTTCATCCGGCTGAAGTTAGACCCTGTAAGGCTTATACGTTGTATTTAATTGTTGAATAATACACTAAAAAACGTTGATTAATACATCACTTAAAGGCATGATTGCCGCACTTTTCTTTGGCGAACATGTTTTCGCCAATATTTTAAAAATATGGCTTGTCATAGCGGCATGATTCCCGTAGAATCTGCGCCCTATTGATTAGTTTAGCGCACACCCGAGTTGTACAATTAACAACCATAGGCTGTGCGGAAAAAGCGGAGTAAAATATGTACGCTGTTTTCCAATCTGGTGGCAAACAACACCGAGTAAGCGAAGGTCAAACACTTCGTTTAGAGAAATTAGACGTTGAAACTGGTGCAACTGTAGAATTTGATAAAGTTCTTCTTGTTGCTAACGGCGAAGAAATCGCTGTTGGTGCACCTCTTGTTGAAGGTGGCAAAGTTACTGCAGAAGTAGTACAACACGGTCGTGGCGATAAAGTTAAAATCGTTAAGTTCCGTCGTCGTAAGCACTCGCGTAAGCAAGCTGGTCACCGTCAGTGGTTCACAGAAGTGAAAATCACTGGCATTAACGCTTAAGTATTAGGAGAGTTTAACAATGGCACATAAAAAAGCTGGCGGTTCTACTAATAACGGCCGCGATTCAGAAAGCAAACGTCTTGGTGTTAAGCGTTTTGGTGGTGAATCTGTTCTTGCAGGTAACATCATCGTTCGTCAACGTGGTACTAAATTCCACGCTGGCACAAACGTTGGCATCGGTAAAGACCATACTCTTTTCGCTCTTACTGAAGGTAAAGTGAAATTTGCAGTAAAAGGTCCTAAAAACCGTAAGTTTGTAAGCATCGAAGCTGAGTAATTTAATCTTTTACTAGATTATATTTACATAGCTTTCAAGCTGAATTCAAAAGCCCTGCCGATTCGGCAGGGTTTTTTATTTATAGCGAGAATAAAAAAGTAGACGCTCTGGCTTTGGTTTTGAGAAGCTGTGTGGTTTTTGAGAAACCGTTTAGTTTTAAGAAGCCGTTTGTTTTTTAAGAAACAGAAAGCAAAGAACCTCTCCTTATTTGTTCCTTGGTTGCAGATCGATCTAGATCTTAGGTGATCGATCTAAACACGGATCTGCTAGAATTTATATCATTCCTTGATGAGTGATAACGCAACGTAAGTGCGGAGTTAAAAAATGAAATTCGTTGATGAAGCATCAGTAAAAATAGAAGCCGGTGATGGCGGTAATGGTACAGTAAGCTTTTGGCGCGAAAAATTCATCGCTAAAGGTGGTCCTGACGGTGGTGATGGCGGTGATGGTGGTGATGTTTACATTCAAGCGGATGAGAACTTAAACACACTGATCGATTACCGTTTCCAGCGTTTTTACAATGCAGAGCGTGGCGAAAATGGCCGCGGTGGTAACTGTACGGGTAAACGTGGTAAAGATATGACAATGAAAGTACCTGTAGGTACTCGCGCCGTTGATATCCACACTAATGAAGTCGTTGCTGAAGTTGCTGAACATGGCAAGAAAGTCATGGTTGGTAAAGGTGGTTGGCACGGTCTTGGTAACACGCGTTTTAAGTCGTCTGTTAACCGTGCTCCTCGTCAAAAGACAATGGGTACTAAAGGCGAAGTTCGTGAACTACGTTTAGAGCTTCTTCTATTAGCTGATGTTGGTATGCTTGGCTTGCCAAATGCAGGTAAATCTACCTTTATTCGCTCAGTATCTGCTGCGAAACCAAAAGTGGCTGATTACCCATTTACTACGTTGATCCCAAGCTTGGGTGTAGTGAGTGTGGTTCCTGAAAAGAGCTTCGTAGTTGCTGATATTCCAGGTCTAATCGAAGGCGCAGCTGATGGTGCTGGCCTTGGTATTCGCTTCTTGAAGCACCTTGAGCGTTGTCGTGTTCTTCTGCACATGATCGATATTTTACCAATTGATGGTTCTGATCCTATTCAGAATGCATTGACGATCATCGATGAGCTTGAGCAGTACAGTGAGAAAGTTGCACAGAAACCTCGTTGGTTAGTGTTCAACAAAGTTGACCTAATGCCTGAAGAAGAAGCTGACGAAAAGATTCAAGAAATCGTCGAAGCTTTAGGTTGGGAAGGCGAGTACTTCAAGATCTCTGCTGTGAACAAAATAGGCACCAAAGATCTTTGCTTTAAACTGGGTGAGTTCATGGAGAACCTACCTCGTGAAGTTGAAGCTATTGAAGAAGAAGAAAAAGTTAACTTTATGTGGGATGACTACCATAAAGATGCGATGGCCGGTAAGAATGTCGTTACTGAAGATGACGACGACTGGGATGACTGGGATGACGAAGAAGATGACGGCCATGTTATCTATGTTCGTGACTAATCCTCGTTGTTTCTTATAAACACTTTGGTCGCTTTTTCTAAGATACGCTGATAGTTTTGTTAAACCGCAATGAAAATTGCGGTTTTTTTGTATCTAAATCATGACGTCACGTTGTTTTTTATGCAAAATTTATCCTTATATAATTAACGCCTATGGGAAGGAAATCATGGCATCAAAACAAAGAGCGATCTCAAGACTCGTCGCTCAATCAGGACAAATGTTATTGGCACATGGCGCAGAGAGCACACTAGTCGGCGATATCATGCGTCGTATCGGTATCTCTTGTGGAGTCGATGAAGTAGAAGTTGCACTGTCTGCCAATGCGCTTGTTGTGACAACGGTAATGGATGATCACTGTATTACGACGACTCGAAGCTGTGCTGATCGTGGTATCAACATGCAAGTGATCACTGATATTCAGCGAGTCTGCATCATGATGGAGAAGGGAATTCTTGATTATGGAATGGCTTATAGAAAGATTCAAAACATTAGTCCTGAACGCTACAACCGTTGGTTAGTTGTCGTAATGATAGGGTTATCGTGTGCTTCTTTTAGCCGTCTTGCTGGCGGAGATTGGCATGTCTTTATGATGACGTTTATAGCTTCGGCTTGCGGTATGATTGTTAGACAAGAGATCGGTCATCGTCACTTCAATCCGTTATTGAATTTTGCCATTACGGCTTTCGTTACCACGACTATCTCTGCCCAAGCTGTGCTTTACAATATAGGAGGTCAACCCACCATCGTGATGGCTTCTTCAGTATTGATGCTCGTGCCCGGATTTCCTCTGATTAACTCCGTTGCGGATATGCTTAAAGGCCACATTAATATGGGATTGGCGCGCTTTACTATGGCCAGTCTATTAACTCTAGCGACTAGCTTGGGTATTGTCGCAGCGATGAGCTTGTCAGATGTTTGGGGATGGGCAAACTAATGAGTATTTTTGAACTTTTTGTTGGGTTACTCAACGATATGTTTTTTGCCGCGATTCCTGCTGTCGGTTTTGCTCTGGTGTTTAACGTTCCCCAGCGAGCTCTAATTTACTGTGCGTTGGGAGGTTCCATTGGTCACGGTAGCCGTTATTTGATGATGCACTTTTGTATTCCTATTGAATGGGCGACGTTTTTCGCGGCTACTATTGTGGGGATGATTGGAGTCCATTGGTCACATAAGCTCTTGGCACACCCTAAAGTGTTTACCGTCGCAGCATTGATTCCGATGGTGCCTGGTGTGTTTGCCTTTAAGGCGATGATTGCCATGGTTGAAATTAACCGGGCAGGATACAACCCAGAACTATTGGCCTTGTTGATGGAAAACTTTTTGAAATCGATGTTCATTATCGCAGGGCTTGCAGTTGGCTTAGCGGTACCAGGGCTGCTCTTTTATAGAAGAAGACCGATAGTATAATCGCATAATGATTTACCCTATGAGGGAAATCGGTATAATCTGTGTCTCAGAAATTACAGAGGTATAGAGTTGTGAAAATTAGCTTAATTGCAGCTATGGCTCATGGTGGGAAAATTGACAAGGAAAATGGTTTTTATTTACCTGAAGCTGGTGACAGAATTATTGGTAAAGAGAATGCCATGCCATGGCACTTACCTGCTGATTTTGCTTGGTTTAAAAAGCACACTCTAGGAAAACCAGTAATTATGGGGCGCAGAACTTATGATTCTATAGGTCGCCCTCTTCCTGGAAGACAGAATATAGTTATCAGTCGTGATCCTGAGTTATCCATCGACGGGGTAACAACAGTTACATCTACAGAGGAAGCTCTAAAAGCTGTTGGAGACGTTGAAGAGGTAATGGTTATAGGTGGTGGTTCTATATATGAATCTTACCTTCCTATAGCAAATAAACTATATCTAACATTTATTGAAGCTGAAATTGAAGGTGACACTCGCTTTCCTAGCTGGGGAAGTGAAGGTTGGACTTGTGAGTACGATGAATATTACACTCATGACACTAAGAACCGATTTGATATGCACTTTGTTATATTAGAGCGATAATTTATAGTATGGCTTGCTTTCTTGAAATATAAAGCAAGCCCTATATTAAACTATAGTTAGAGCTTCTTGAGTGAAGAACTGTTTGTCTTCCCAGCGAAGTGCCGTTAACTGTCCCCCCCAAACGCATCCTGTATCTAAACCAATCACATCTTTTCCTGAGTAGCCTTCTAGCGCAGCCCAGTGTCCAAATAAAACCGTCTTATCCAGTTTTATACGTTGTTTAAGGTCAAACCAAGGCACCAAAGGCTCAGTGGTAATTTCGTTTGGTGGAAGTTTACAGGCCATATCGAATCGACCATTAGTAAAACAGAATCGCATTCTAGTCAGGCTGTTGATCGCATAGCGATAGCGCTCAATCCCTTCTAAATTTTGATTCCATAAATCAGGCATGTTGCTGTACATGTTTTCGATCAGCCATTGCCACTTATCGGATTTTAATAAGGCAGCTATCTCTCGATTTTCAATCCTTGCTCGCTCTAAATCCCACAGCGGTGAAATACCAGCATGAGACATCACAAATTCCGGATGTTCCTGCAACAAAGGTTGATGTCTTAACCATTCCAGCAATTGGTCACGATCTTCAGCATCCAGAATTGGTTGAGTCTTATCTTTAGGTTTCGCTGGAAACAGACCTAATGAGACAGCAAGCAGGTGTAAGTCATGGTTGCCTAATACCACCTTTGCGGCACTACCAAGGCTACGTATAAAACGCAATGTTTCTAGCGATTTAGGGCCTCTAGCGACCAAATCACCAGCCACCCATAAGGTATCTTGTTGTTTGTCAAAGTTGACTTTTTCAAGCAGTAACTGAAATTCGTCGAAGCATCCTTGAATGTCTCCGACAATATAATTCGACACAGTGAGTTCCTGTAGATGCTGAGGATAACTAGTTAAGGATATTGGGTATTGCTAACCTAAATGGGTCAACTTCGGTTATGAAATTGATACCTTTATGATCAGTCATAACATAATGACCTTGCATAACTCCAACAGGAGTTTCGATGACAGTACCACTTGTGTAAGTGTATTCGTCGTTGGCCTCGATAACAGGTTGCTGTCCAACCACACCATCACCTTCAATGGTGAGTTGCTTTCCGTTAGAGTCGGTAATCAACCAACGGCGAGACATTAGTTGAACCGTTGTTTTGCTAAGATTTCTGATAGTAATGATGTAAGCGAAGACGTAACGGTTCTTCGTTGGCTCAGATTGTTCCTCTATGTATTTAGAGTGAACTTGGCATTTGATACAAGGCGTAGATATATCCATATTCGCACCTTTTATTGTTGGTATGCTAAGGGCAATAGATCACCCCAAAATATTACATAAAAAATAGGCTCCTCACCGAAGTGTAGGAGCCTTTCTATCTATTTGTCAGCGTTTTGACTGTCGTATAACCAGTTTGCCATGTCGACAAATTGTTCGAGTGTCAGGTTCTCAGGGCGCATGCCAGGGTTAACGCCTAGCTCTTCAAGCACTTCTTTACTGATCAAACTCTTGTAGCAGTTACGTACCGTTTTACGGCGCTGGTTAAAGCCTTCGCGACATACGCGATCCAAGCACTTAAGATCTTTTGCCGGATAAGGCAGCACTTCATAAGGCTGAAGGCGTACGACGGCAGAATCAACTTTCGGTGGCGGAACGAAGGCTGTTGGTGGTACTTCTAGTACAGGCGTTACTTTACAGTAGTATTGAGCCATTACAGTAAGACGACCGTAAGCTTTAGTGCCAGGGCCCGCTGCCAATCGATTAACGACTTCTTTTTGAAGCATAAAGTGCATGTCTTGCACGTCTTTATGAAACTCAAAAAGGTGAAACATCAATGGTGTAGAGATGTTGTATGGCAAGTTACCGAAGATACGTAGCTTGTTGTTCGGTTTAACAAGTTGTTCGAAATCGAACTTCATTGCATCACCTTCATAGATCGTTAACTTTTCAGCTAGATCCGGGTGATTACGCAGACGTTCAGCAAGATCTCTATCCAGTTCAATCACAGTGAATTTGTCGACAAGCTTGCCAACTGGCTCAGTGATCGCACCAAGACCAGGGCCGATTTCGACTAGGTTTTGACCTGGAAGTGGGTTAATACTCGATACGATGCCATCAATAATGTATGGATCGTTAAGGAAGTTTTGACCAAAACGTTTACGCGCTTTGTGCCCTAAGTGGACATCATTTCTCATTGTTTTTTCTCTACTAATTCAATGGCGTGCGTGAGCGCTGTTCTAAAGCTCCCTGTATCGGCTTGGCCTGTACCTGCCAAGTCTAAGGCAGTACCGTGATCGACTGATGTACGAATGAACGGTAAGCCAAGTGTGATGTTCACTGAGCGACCAAACCCTTTGTATTTCAATACTGGGAGTACTTGGTCGTGATACATACCTAAAACAGCATCTGCATCTTGCAAATATTTTTCATTAAAGATGGTATCTGCTGGCAATGGGCCAACTAAATTGATGCCATCTTGTTTACGAATTTTTTCTAGCGTAGGGGTGATAGTTTCTATCTCTTCACGGCCCAAACAACCATCTTCACCAGCATGCGGATTTAAACCGCACACGTAGATAGTTGGTTTCTCAATCGCAAATTTATCGACCAAATCTTTATTCAGAATCGCAATAATTTGCTCTAATCTGTCTTCGGTCACTGCTTGAGATACATATGCTAGTGGGATATGTGTTGTTACTAATGCAACACGCAGCCCTTCAGTTGCCAACATCATCACGACTAGCGGTGTGTTGGACTTCTCTGCAAAGAACTCGGTATGGCCACTAAAAGCAACGCCAGCACGGTTAATTACACCCTTATGAACAGGGCCGGTGACAATAGCATCAAATTCATTATTCATACAGCCAATTGCTGCGGTTTCTAAGGTATTTAATACGTAATGACCATTAGCCTCGTTGAGTTGGCCTGCGATGGCAGTTTCAGCTAGTGGAACGTGTTTCACTACCAGTGTGCCTGAGCGCTGAGGTTGCTTGGGAGCGGCTGCATCGTAATCTAACAGCTCAACTTCAATCCCTAGTATTTCCGCTCGCTGTGCAAGTAGAGTTTTATCTGCACACACTACGAGTTGATGAGGCCAGCTTTCTTGAGATAAAGCCAAAGTTAAATCTGGACCTATCCCTGCGGGTTCACCTGCGGTAATGACCAGGCGTTTAGTTGTCATCTTGGTCGTCCTCAACCATTTCAACAAAGGCACTCGCTCTGACTTCTTGTAGCCAAGCGCCTGCTTCTTCGTTGAACTTACGGTTAAATAGAATTTGGTAAGCTTTGTTCTTTAAAGCTGAATCCGTTCGGTCAACTTCTCTACGGTCGAGTACTTCAACAATGTGCCAACCATGAACGGTTTTAAAGGGTGCGCTGATTTTGCCTTGAGGTAGAGTCTCTACTTGGTGCTTGAACTCAGGTACATATAAATCAGGGGTTTGGTAACCTAGTTCACCATCTCGCACAGCAGAACCAGGATCTTGGCTGTATTGTTGAGCAAGCTCGCCAAAGGTGGCTTCGCCAGCATTAACGCGACGAGTGATTTCTTCAAGTTGCTCTTTTGCACCGTCATCACTCAGGATTACGGTAGGTTTAATCAAGATATGACGGGCATTAACTTCGGTAACGGCAACAGTTTCTAAGCCTTTTACATCTTCAATTTTAAGAATGTGGAAGCCAACACCGCTTCGGAAAGGACCTATGATGCTGCCTTTATTTTGCATTTTGATTTGGTCTGCAAAAATGGTTGGCATCTCTTCTTTACGCATCCAACCCCAATCACCACCTTGCAGTGCTTTTGGACCTTTCGAGTAAGTGTAAGCCATGGTGCTGAAATTTTTGCCGCCGTTTAGTTCTTCTACTAAATCGTTCGCTTGTGCTTCTAACTCTTCTTTGGTTTGGTCATCATTAAATCGAAGTTGAATGTGGCCAATTTTGTATTGAACAGTAGCATTGGTTTCTTGCGCTAGGATATCCGCTAGGTTGTCCACTTCTGCAGGAAGAATGTTGATACGACGACGGACTAATGCGTTACGAGCTTCACTGGCTGCAATCTCTTTTCTTACTTGTTCACGAAAGGCATTGTAGCTAAGGCCTTCTTCAGCAACGGATGCTGTAAGTTGCTCCACGGTTTGGTTGTTATCTTTTGCAATGCCTTCAATCGCTTGATCAAGTCGAGCATCATCAATACGAACACCAATACGTTCTGCTTCTTGAGTTTGAATCGTATCAATGATCAGTTTTTCGAGTACTTGCTCATTGAGTACGTCTTGCGATGGCAGCGTTTGGCCGCTTTTCTTAGCATTTGCGCGCAACGTTTTCATTGAAGCATCAATGTCACTTTGTAAGATCACGCCTTCGTTAACGATAACTTTTACGCTGTCGAGCTCAACCGGTGCTGCATAGCTCGTTGATACAGTGCAAGCTGCTGCGATAGCGATTAATGTGTGTTTCCACAATGTCATGTGTAATCCTTTATATTTACGGATGTTTTATCAGTAAAGAAAATTAGTTGTTTAAGAAGAATGGGCGACCATAGCTTAGAGAGTTGTCTGAACTGCTCTCACCAACAGCGCCTGAATCAGAGCCTAGGTTAGTACCAAAGCCGACAATACCGAAATTCACACCAAAGTTATTTTCATATTCAGGCGTAGTATTTGGATCACTAATATTATTTGTCAACTGGTTACTATACGTAAATCCGATATACCAACAATCCGATTTATAGTTCAAGCGAGCCAACCACTCTAGATTCTCTTGTGTGGTTAAATCATAGAAATATTGAGCACTGGCATTCCACTTCCGCGAAATCTGGTAAGCACCAAGCAAACCGGCTTGCGAGATGCCATCTCTAGTTATTGATCCAACATTTATACTTTCGCCTACATTATCTTCAATGTATTCTTCCGTAACATAGCGATAGTTGGTTTGTATGTAACCACCAGTAAAACGGTATTCTAACGTACTGTTTGCAAGCTGCATCGCAGTGGTATCAATATCGTATTGCACGCCGCCGTGATAAAACAGGTAATCGTCATAGTTGAAGTCCATTTCAATAGCCCAAGACGAATAATTAGTTTTTTCACTGGAGTCTTCGCTGCTCAGAGTTTGTTTTGTGTCTTTATCAAAATAGAAAATTTGGCCAAAGGATATATTAAGTCGTTCTTTATATTCATCATCAAAGAAGCGCGATGATGCACCGTAACTGACTTGGTTTGCCGCTGCGATGCGGTCCACACCACTGTATTTACGACTTCTGAATAAGCCATAGTAGTCGGTCTGTAGTAGTGTTGTATCGTAAAGACCAATTTCACTTTGATCCTCTTCGGGTACGTAAAGGTACTGCACCTGTGGCTCTAACGTTTGTGTGTAGTTACCCACAATCGTGGTATCCCGCTCCAGAACGATACCTGCATGGCTTCTAAATTCAGGGATAACTCGGCTTACTGATTCTTCTAAATCTTTGTATTCGTCACTTGTTGTATCAACGCCATCTAGATCTTGCTGGTAATATGTACCAAGCAACCGAGCTTCTGTTGTCCATGTACCCCAAGTATTGCCTACCGGGATAGTTATACCAGGTTCAACGTGGACACGAGTTGCAGATGGTTTGCCCGAGGCATCAGTATCGAACAACGACACATGACTAATGAGGTCAAAATCTAGGTAATCCATGACCTCCGGAGCATAGTAGTTGTACTCAAGCTGCGGCATTAAACGATAAGGCAAATTATTTGTTGTATCGGTGAGGACTTGGAAATCCCTTACAAGTACAGAAGCATCCCAGTTTTGAGAACGGTACGTTGCTTTACCTTCTTGAAGTAGTTGTCCATCTTCACGGTTACCGATTCCTGAGCTCATATCCGTAAAGTAGTCAATATCACTGACTTTAGAGTAATCAATTTCGAACAACCAAGATTGTTGAAATATTCCTGAATGTTCTAGTTGGAAACCCCAACGATCGCCTTCATCTGTGTATTTTTGATCGTCTGGTAAATATTCAGACTCGATACTACCTGAACCGAAATCGCTCAAATATCTGAATTTACTGTTTAGTTGAGTGCCTCGTTCTTGCATGTACTTGAAAGTGGTTTCTAAATCGTAGTCTGGCGCCAAGTTCCAATAGACGGGGATTTCAGCTTCAAAACCATCGCTTGAACCGTATGAAACGGTTGGATATAAGAAACCGGTTTTACGTGTGTCACCGACTGGTACGGTTAAGTAAGGTAAGTAAAAAACTGGGACACTTTGAATTTCAAAACGTGGATTATAAAAGGTGGCTTGCTCTTCGTCTTGGTCAACACTGATACTTGATGCTCTTAGACGCCAAGCGTTGTCACCAATAGGACAAGAGGTAATCGAGCCATCTTCAATCTCATAAACCGCCTTGCCTGTTTTCGCAATATATACCGCATTACCTCTACCTGGTTCGCAAAGAAATTCGTAATCGGTATTTTCTAGCGTCATTTCATCAGTAGTGAGGTTATTGGTCGCCTTGTCTGATATAGACTTGATTTGACCATCACTAAAGTTTACGTTGCCTTCAGCTACAACGATATTTTCTTGTTGATGCAGAGTTACATTGTCGGCAAGAATGGTTTTATTTCCTTGCGTAACTCTTACATCACCTGAATATATTGCCTTATCACCATTGATAGCTTCTAAGCGATCAGACTCAACATGAGCGGGTAGCTGTGTCTCGTTTTCTGCAGCGGGTTCGATCAAGCATTGATCTATAGAGGGCATTTCCTGCACACTATTATCGGTGATTGTTTCAGCTTGAGTTGTTGACACGTATAACGCTGTAGTTATCGACGCGGCTAACAAAGTGCGGGAAAAACATTGCATGAAGTTGAACTATCCTGTTTCACTAGATGAAGGGTTGATCTAGTATCAATCCAATAAATAAAGCATTTTCCTTATGATAAAGGAAATATTAGCATTCAGCATCATCAGACAGCATTACTCAGACAAAATTCATAGATAGAGAACACATAATGCAAATATTTGGCAAAATTTTGGGCGCTTTTTTTGGCTTTTTATTTGGAGGGCCACTTGGTTTAGTTTTTGGCCTATTTTTAGGACACCAATTCGATAAAGCTCGCCGATTGAACCAATCGGGATTCAATAGCTCTGGTTTTGGTCGAGGACCAAGCCAAGCAGAAAGACAGAATGAGTTTTTTAAAGCGGCTTTTGCGGTTATGGGACACGTTGCTAAAGCGAAGGGGCAAGTGACACCAGAAGAGATTCAACTGGCTTCTACAATGATGGAGCGTATGAACCTGCATGGTGAACAACGCAAAGCTGCGCAAGAAGCTTTTCGCGATGGCAAAGAAAGTGACTTCCCGTTAGGTGATGTGCTTGAGCGTGTGAAGATCTCATCGGGCGGCCGTTTTGATCTTCTGCAGTTCTTTTTGGAGCTACAAGTCTCTGCCGCATTTGCTGATGGAAGCTTGCACCCAAGTGAGCGTCAGGTTCTTCATAAGATAGCGCAAGGGCTTGGATTTTCTGCAGAACAACTAGAACGACGTTTGCAGATGCAAGAAGCAGCATTCCGTTTTCAACAACAAGGTGGAAGTTTTGGTGGCCATCAAGGTCACGGGCAGTCATCGGGGTGGCAACAAGCTTCACAGCAAAACCAACTGGCAGATGCTTTCAAGGTACTTGGGGTAAGTGAAAGTGCGGATGGTAAAGAAGTGAAGAAAGCTTACCGGAAACTGATGAATGAACACCACCCTGACAAGTTGATGGCGAAAGGTTTACCGCCTGAGATGATGAACGTTGCGAAAGAAAAATCTCAAGAGATTCAAAATGCTTATGACCTAATCAAAAAGGTTAAAGGCTTCAAATAATCATTACTATCTGAATTGTATTTGAGTGGTTCGCTTTGTGAACTACTCTACCTAAAGGGAATTATATGACGTTAACTTATAAGGATGTTCTAGAGTTTTGGTTCGATGAACTAACGCCCAAAGACTGGTTTACTGGCGGTGAAGAGATTGACGCTTTGATTAAAACTCGCTTCTCTGAACTGCACCAAATAGCCATTCAAGGTGAGTTGTTTGAATGGCGCCAGACAGCAGAAGGACGCTTGGCTGAGATCATCGTACTTGACCAATTCTCTAGAAATATTGCTAGAAATAGTCTGGCAGCGTTTTCGGCTGACCCTATGTCGTTGGCTTTAGCTCAAGAAGCGGTTGGTGGTGGTTTTGACCATCAACTTAACCAGCAGCAAAAAAGCTTTCTCTACATGCCTTACATGCACAGTGAATCTTTGATGATGCATGAGCAGGCTGTGATGCTTTTTTCTCAGACGGGTCTAGAAAATAACCTGGATTTTGAGTTTAAGCATAAGGTCATCATTGAGCGTTTTGGTCGCTATCCACACCGTAATGAGGTGTTAGGACGAGCTTCGACTCCTGAAGAAGTTGAGTTCTTGCAGCAACCAGGCTCAAGCTTTTAATTGTAGAAGTACGGTTCAATAGATAAAAAAGAGGCTAGAGGTTAATAAAAACCTTTAGCTTCTTTTTTGTTTAGCTTCATTCATGAGCTTTAACGTTAAAACTAGTTTGCTTGGTTAAGCGACCAATCATAGTCATAACTGATTTGTTCAGTGTTTGTTACCTGCTTTGTTCTGTATTGATCTAAGTGTTGAATAAGTTGTTGTTGGTTGCCAAAATCTACAGCAAACCATTCGTAAATCGATGATAGTTGAAGCTTGTTGTTTTCAATCAACACGCCCTTATCGCTATTGATATACTCAGCAGCAGCGAGTTCTAGCAATGTCTCTGTATTATCAGACGTAAAGGCCTGAGGTTGCAGATTAGGACAACCCAGACTCGCACAATTCACTGCGTAATGCGTACGTGGGTCTTGCCAAATCGGTCTTAAAATTCGATGTTCGATATCATTCAGTGACATTGACTTTCCATTGACTTCAACCACATCGTCTCCCCATGGCCCAAAACTAAACAGTCCGCCGAGCTTAGTAATTGATTTGATAGGGTATGCATCAAGAATCAAATCGACAGTCACGGCGTTATATAGATTAACCCAGTAGGCATACTGCTCCGCTCTTGAATAGTCGAGTGGGTTGATCTGCTCAAGTCGGTTTATGTACTGGTTTAACTTTGTCTTGTCTGAAGAGCTCACCGCTTTATATCTCACTAGGGTGTGCTGCTCTTGTTTTACTAAGTAGCTATCGAGGAATTGCTGCCAATCTTGATGAGACACCTGTGTTGAGTTCGCTTCATTACTTTGGTTCCAGTATGGCCAAAGTTCGGATTTAGGCGCAGACCAAGCTAAGGTTGAGAAAAGTAGACTGATAATAAAGAGTAGTTGTTTCATGGCATTCTCCTGATGACTGACTACTAAGACCCTACGGCTCACTATTTTCTTTCATGACCCTTTCGTTAAATAAACAAGTGAATTAAATAAACCATTTAAGTTAAACAAGAAAGTTTAGTCCAACCAAAATTGAATCTAATAAAAAAGGTTGGCACTAGGCCAACCTTTTAGGTGTTTTTGAAACCGCTTGCTCTATTTCAAGACTGTGCTATTTCAAGATCGTTTTATTTCAGGAAGCTAGGAATCTTAGCTTCAAATTCTGAAATCTTATCTGCGTGTTGAAGTGTTAGGCCGATGTTATCTAGGCCATTCAGCAAGCAGTGACGACGGAACTCATCAATTTCAAACGAGTATTCTTTTCCATTGGCAGCGACTTTTAGTGCTTCAAGATCAACTGTAATTTCTGCGCCTTCGTTTGCTTCAACGAACTGGAAGAGCTCATCGACTTCTTGTTCAGTCAATCGAACTGGAACCATCTGGTTGTTGATTGAGTTGCCGTAGAAGATGTCTGCGAAGCTTGGTGCGATCATCACTTGAATACCGTAATCGGCAAGCGCCCACGGAGCGTGCTCACGAGATGAACCACAACCGAAGTTTTCGCGAGCGAGTAGGATAGAAGCACCTTTATAGCGGGGTGCGTTCATTACAAACTCAGGGTTTGGCTGCTGGCCTGCATCATCTAGGAAGCGCCAATCATGGAACAAGTGCTTACCAAAGCCAATACGATTCACTTTCTGTAGGAACTGCTTTGGAATGATCGCATCAGTATCGATGTTGGCCGTATCTAGAGGAACGACTAATCCGGTGTGTTGTTGAAAACCTGACATGTTAAATCCTCTAATTAAAGTTCACGAATATCGACAAAGTGACCAGCGATAGCCGCTGCAGCTGCCATTGCTGGACTAACTAGGTGCGTACGACCATCACGGCCTTGGCGACCTTCAAAGTTACGGTTTGATGTAGAAGCACAGCGCTCTTGTGGACCTAAGCGGTCGTTGTTCATTGCAAGACACATAGAGCAACCCGGTAGGCGCCATTCAAAGCCTGCTTCGATGAAGATCTTATCTAAGCCTTCAGCTTCAGCTTGTGCTTTTACTTGCTCAGATCCTGGAACGATCAATGCTTGAACATGTTTTGCTACTTGGCGGCCTTTTGCTACGGCTGCAGCTGCACGCATGTCTTCGATACGAGAGTTAGTACAAGAACCCACAAAGACTTTATCGACGTTGTAATCAGATAGAGATTTACCCGCTTCAAGGCCCATGTAAGCAAGGGCTTTTTCAGCAGATGCCTTTTCAACAGGGTCTGCGAAGCTTTCTGGTGCAGGGATTGGTGTGTCTACTGAGATAACCTGACCTGGGTTTGTTCCCCAAGTGACTTGTGGTTTGATGTCAGCGGCTTCTAGCGTTACAACCGCATCGAATCCTGCCTCAGCATCGGTTTTTAGTGTGCTCCAGTATTCAATCGCCGCTTCTAAATCTTGACCTTCAGGAGAAAACTTACGACCTTTGATGTACTCGTATGTCGTTGCATCTGGAGCGATTAGGCCCGCTTTCGCGCCCAGCTCGATTGCCATGTTACATACCGTCATACGACCTTCCATCGTAAGATCGGTAATCGCCTCACCACAGAACTCAACTACATAACCAGTACCACCAGCTGCCGTTGTCTTGCCGATGATCGCGAGTACGATATCTTTTGCTGTAATGCCTTCTGCTACTTTACCTTTTACTTCGATCTTCATGGTTTTAGCGCGAGCTTGTTTTAGCGTTTGAGTTGCTAGAACGTGCTCAACTTCAGAAGTGCCGATACCAAATGCTAATGAACCAAATGCACCGTGAGTTGCCGTGTGTGAGTCACCACAAACGATGGTCATGCCCGGCAGAGTAATACCTAACTCAGGGCCCATTACGTGCACAATACCTTGGTATTTGTGGTTTAAGTCGTAAAGCGTGACACCAAACTCTTCACAGTTTTTCGATAGCGTTTCCATTTGGATACGAGCCATCTCGCCAGAAGCGTTAATGTCTTTGGTTTGAGTCGATACGTTATGATCCATCGTCGCAAAAGTTTTGCTAACTTGGCGAACTTTACGGCCTTTTTCACGCAGACCATCAAAGGCTTGTGGCGACGTTACTTCGTGGACTAAGTGACGATCGATATAAAGAATTGGAGTTTCACCCTTAGCTGCAACCGCAACGTGAGCGTCATAAACTTTTTCGTATAAGGTTTTTGCTTGCTGGTTTGTCGACATAGCTTTTCTTCCTTGGGAGCATCAGTCCCAGTGTTTGTTTCGAACCAAGTCATGCAATTTAACCTGACTTGGCTTGATATTATTTTTATGTACTTGCTTCTATCTTTGAGCGTTAGCTTATGAAGCTAAGATGTACTCTGCGATCTTATCACCCATTTCAGAGGTGGTTAGCGCTTGGTTTTTACCTGCTAGATCGGCCGTTAGTTCGCCAGCTGAAAGCGCTTTAGATACGGCTATTTCGATATCCTGTGCAGCATCTTCTTCACCTAGGCTGTAGCGAAGCATCAAAGCTGCAGAAAGAATCTGTGCTACTGGGTTAGCGATGTTCTTACCTGCGATATCTGGAGCACTGCCGCCCGCTGGTTCGTATAGGCCGAAGTTGCTTTCGTTCAAGCTTGCAGAAGGAAGCATGCCCATAGAGCCGGTGATCATTGCACACTCATCAGAGATGATGTCACCGAAGATGTTCGAACAAAGCATCACGTCAAACTGAGATGGGTCTTTGATTAGCTGCATGGTCGCGTTGTCGATGTACATGTGGCTCAATTTCACATCTGGGTAGTCTTTCGCTACTTCTTCAACCACTTCACGCCATAGAATAGAGCTTTGTAGAACGTTCGCTTTATCGATTGAG
Source organism: Vibrio echinoideorum (assembly GCF_024347455.1). Taxonomy (NCBI): domain Bacteria; kingdom Pseudomonadati; phylum Pseudomonadota; class Gammaproteobacteria; order Vibrionales; family Vibrionaceae; genus Vibrio; species Vibrio echinoideorum. Next base: position 3,111,593 of record NZ_AP025483.1, on the reverse strand, counting down.
TAAACGTTTTTGTTACGTAGACGTGCAGATTCAAACGCAATCTTTGCAATACGTTCGATTTCGTAACGGTGATAAACCTCAGTATCAAACGCTTTTTCAGTTGCGCCTTCGCCTTCACGGCCTTTTGGTTGACCGAAGTAGATACCGCCCGTTAGCTCACGAACAACAACGATGTCGAAACCGTTGCCTGATATATCAGCACGTAAAGGAGAGAAAGACTCTAAACCCTTGTGGATTTGCGCTGGACGTAGGTTACAGAACAGTTGGAAATGCTTACGCAGAGGAAGTAGGGCACCACGCTCTGGTTGGTCGTTTGGTGGAAGGTGTTCCCATTTAGGACCGCCGACAGAACCAAAAAGTACCGCGTCAGATTCTTCACAGCCTGCAACGGTTGCTTCTGGAAGTGGACAGCCGTGATTATCAATTGCAATGCCACCAACATCATACTCTTCGCGAGAAAAGCTAATCGCGTGCTTCTTTTCGATCGCGTCTAACACTTTATGTGCTTGTTGCATTACTTCTGGGCCAATGCCATCACCAGGTAGTACGGCAATTTTGTATGATTTATCTGTCATGTTAATCCTTTAATTCTTGTTACTGAGCGGTTTGGCTCGTTTTAAATTTTGTCCCTAAAGCCAACAACATCGGCTCTAGGGCTCTGTTATTGGGGTCTTAAACTGTCGCGAATTTTTGCTGCTTCATTTCAGCAATAGTGTCTGCGCGTTGAATGCTATTGATAACGTGTAGCAACGCTTGACCAGAAGCTTCAACGATATCCGTTGAAACGCCCGTACCGTGGTACTTACGGCCTTTATAGTTAGCAATGATGTCCGCTTGACCTAAGCCATCTTCGCCTTCACCTTTCGCAGTAAGGTCGAATTTATCCAACGCGATTTCGTAGCCTGTTAAGCGGTAAATACATTGGTATAAAGCATCAACAGGACCGTTGCCGACAGCCGCTTCGCATTTCTCTTCATCACCACATTGCAGCTTGATGCTAGTGGTAGACATAACACTACCAGATTGTACGCTTAGGTAGTTAAGTTTATAGAAGTCATCTTCGTCACGTAGATTCGCGAAGTGCATTAATGCTTCTAGGTCGTAATCGAAGACTTGTCCTTTACGGTCAGCAAGCTTCAAGAAGTCTTCGTACAATGAATCTAGGTTGTACTCATTATCTTTATAACCCATTGCGTCCATGTGGCTCTTAACTGCCGCACGGCCACTACGGCTGGTTAGGTTCAATGCTTTGTTTTTCAAACCAATCGACTCAGGTGTCATGATCTCGTAAGTGTTTTTGTTCTTAAGCATGCCGTCTTGGTGGATACCTGAAGAGTGGCTAAATGCATTCGCACCGACGATAGCTTTATTGTCTTGAATTGGCATGTGGCAAAGCTGGCTAACCAACTTACTGGTGCGGTGAATCTCTTTATGATCTAAACCAGTATGAACACCTAACAACTCTTGGCGAGTTTTGATGATCATTGCGATTTCTTCTAGAGAACAGTTACCAGCACGTTCACCAATACCATTGATTGTGCCTTCAATTTGACGAGCGCCCGCTTGCACAGCAGCAATTGAGTTCGCAACCGACATACCTAAATCATCGTGACAGTGAACAGAGATGATAGCGTTATCAATGTTTGGTACGCGATTGAATAGCATTTGGATAATGCCACCAAACTCGTTTGGAACGGTGTAGCCTACCGTGTCTGGAATATTGATGGTTTTAGCGCCTGCGTTAATCGCGGCTTCAACCATTCGGCATAAGTTGTCGATGGGTGTACGACCTGCATCTTCACAAGAGAACTCAACATCGTCGGTGTAGTTACGTGCATGCTTAACAGCTTTCACCGCCATTTCAACGACATCGTCGTAGCTGCGACGTAGCTTATCTTGTACGTGTACCGTCGATGTTGAAATGAAGGTGTGAATACGGAATTGGTCCGCTACTTTTAGTGCTTCTGCTGCGGCGTCGATATCTTTAGCAACTGCACGAGAAAGTGCACAAATTCGGCTGCCTTTGATGTGTTTTGCAATCGTTTGAACCGATTCAAAATCACCTGGAGAAGAGATAGGGAAGCCAGCTTCAATAACATCCACACCCAGTCTCTCAAGAGCATAAGCGATCTGTAACTTCTCTTTTACTGTCAGGCTTGCTGCAAGTGCTTGCTCGCCGTCACGTAAGGTCGTATCAAAAATTATTACTTGATCGTTCATGGGTGCTTCCTTATATCGATAATGAATCGATTGCTATCCAAATTATTATTAAGAATGATGTTCTTTTAAAAGTGCCAGTTACAAAAAAACCCGCTCAGCGCGGGTTTTAATATTTGTGTAGTTCTTGACCCACAACTTACCCGCGCGATTGGTTCACGATAAGGAGAAGTTTCAGCAGTCGAGAAGAAGAAAAAATCATTACACAAATATCCGTAAATAAACTGTTAACACCATATTTACCGTAATTTATTCTAAGCGTCAAACAAGAAAACCCAATAACAGTGTACATTGCCAGTGTTTTTGTTTGGTTTATGCTGTTAGGTGTTTATTTCTTGGTGTAATCGTTTGTTTGTTGGTTTTTTGTTGGCGGGTTAGTTTATCGATTGGCTTATGTCTAGGTTAAAACTTTGTAGTAAATCTTTTTGTTGGAACGATTCACCAGCAAAATCGAATGTGTGGCGACATTAATTAATCACTTGATTAAATAGTGAGTAATTAATCTTCTGCAGTTGTGCTTGTTTATCTCTATAATTAATCAAACGATTAATTATAGAGATGGTCAAAGCAATGACAGCACGTAAGGCCGGGCGACCCCAGCAGAACCTTGATGTACGGCAGCTACTCATCGAACACGCTCGTGATCTGTTCGTTGTTAAATCCTACGATAAAGTATCGACACGCCTAATTGCAGAACGTGCTGGAGTGAACATTGCCATGATCCGTTATTACTTCGGTAATAAAGCAGGATTGTTTGAAGCGATGCTGCGGGAAACGCTTCGTCCAATGCAGCTACAAATGCAAAAGTTAGTTGAAGAGAGCAGTCATGAGAACTTTCTTGATTTAATGCGGACTTACTACAAAGAGATGGTCAAGGTACCAAAGTTTCCTCGCTTGATAGCCCAGGTGATGAATATGCCTCCTTCAGAAGTGCAAAGAGAGTTACTAGAAAAGGTTTTCTTAGACGTGGCCAAACCGGCGCAAGATGTCATCTTTGAAAAGCTTGTTGAGCAGGGCATTTTGAAACAAAACATGGATCCGAAACTGTGTCGCGTTTCGTATATAAGCTTGATGGTCTTTCCTTTTATTGCCCCACCCCCTTTGTTAGCCATTCATGGCATTGAGTTAAATGAAGAATTTCTTAATCGTTTAATCGAACACAACATTCAACTGATGACCGAAGGCTTTATCAATGTAGCGAGCACTTCACCCTTGCAGGAACCAAGATAATGAAAATAAGCAAAAAACTCCTCTTTTTTCCAGCACTAGCGATTGGAATCATCGGACTTGTGGCGGCGATTAATTTAAAACCTGATCTTCCAACTAAACCTGCGGGTGACCGAGCTCGTTTAGTGGAAACCGTAAGTCTAGAGCAGCAATTGATTGCGCCTTTGGCGGTTGGTTTCGGCAAAGTTGTGCCAAAAGTCGAATGGAAAGCCATATCTGAGGTGACGGGGCAAATTGTTTATCGACATCCTGACCTGGAAAAAGGGCAAGTGATCCCTGCGGGAACCGAGGTATTAAAGATTGATCCATTGGATTACGAACTGAAGCTGATACAAGCGGAAGCTGATCTTAAATCAAGCCAAACCTCGCTAGCGAAATTGAATCAAGAAGAAGACAACCTGAATCAGACTCTAAAGATCGAAAAGAATCGCTTAGTGATCAGCAATAAAGAGCTACAACGTAAACAAGATCTACGTAAGAAAGGGTTAACTTCTCAATCGGATGTCGATCTGCAGCAACAAAGCGCATTGTCTCAACAGAAGTTGGTGTTAGATATTGCTAACCAAATTACCCTGATTCCTGATGAAAAACGCGTCGCGGAGGCCGTGATTAAAGTGAACGTGTCTAAGGTGAAAGAGGCACAACGCTCTTTGGATAAGACGACCATCACGTTACCTAGAGCCATGCGAATTGCTCAAGTCGATATCGAACAAAACCAAGTAGTTAATCTTCAGCAAGAAATGTTTGTTGCTCATGGGATTAATATTATGGAAGTTGAGGCGCAACTTTCTATTCACGATATGCAAACTTTAGCCTCAAGTTTTACTCAATTTCCCCGTGACGCTGCTGGAATTCCAACGCCTGATCAAGCGCCAATCAAAGCGAGTGTTCAACTGAACAGTGGCAGTCTGAATCTGAGCTGGCCTGCAAAGGTAGCGAGAATCAGTGAAACCGTTGATGAAAACCAAGCGACGGCAGGGATCATTCTTGAGATCGCTCAAGACTACTCACAACTGCAACCAGACAGTGCGACACCTTTGGTCAATGGCATGTTTGTTAAAGCTGAAATTGAAGGTGTAGCAAATCTAAGCTGGGTGTTGCCTGAACGAGCGCTGCATGGTGATAAAATTTATCTAATGGACGATAACTCCCGTCTGCAAATGGTTAATGTTGAAGTGCTTTATCGTAGAGACAACCAAGTGGTTGTGAACGGGGATCTTCAAACGGGCGATAAACTGATTCTTAATGATTTGCTGCCAGCAATTGAAGGTATGTTACTTAAAGAGTCAAATTCTCAAAAGGTTGAGCTTGTACCCGGTGTCGAGGAGAGTGCGTCATGATCAAGTTCTTCTCTAGGCACCCAACAGCAGCAAACTTGTTGATGCTTGGGCTGTTGATAATGGGTTTAAGCTCATTATCAACCATTAAACGTGAAACCTTCCCGGCTTATGATCCTCTGTATATTATGGCGGCGATTGTTTACCCGGGCGCTTCTCCGCAAGAAGTGGAAGAGAGCCTTTGTGTGCGAATGGAAGATGCCGTCGATGGCCTAGCTAACATTGAAGAAACTCAATGTGAAGCCGTTGAAGGTAGTGCTAGGCTCATTCTCAAGTTAAATGAAAAAGCAGATATTGGCCGAATGCTGGTGGATGTTCAAACTCAAATTAACTCGATCAACGATTTCCCATCCGAGATTGAATCTCCTGTTGTTCAAGAGTTGGATTGGAACGAACCCGTTGTCGATATTGCCATCACAGCAGAAACCTCATGGCCGGAACTCAAGGCATACGCTGAAGATCTTAAACGCACCATGAAGCTCGATTATGATGTTTCTTTGGTTGAGGTGAGCGGTTTTTCCGATCATCAATATCGTGTTGAGTTGGATACCCAAGCCATTCGTCAGTTGGGTTTGAGTGTTGGTGATATTGCCGATCAAATTGGTCGTCAGAATGTAAAATTGCCGAGTGGTAACATTGAAACACCAGATAAAAATTTCCTGATTCGTTTTGACGAGAGACGGGTCACGCCTGTTGAGCTTGAGAGTATTGTTGTTGGATCGGCACCAAATGGTTCTGTGATCCGTTTAAGAGATATCGCGAAGATCACCGATCGTTTTGAACTTGATGAACAGAAAGTCCTGTTCGATGTCAAGCCTTCTGCTTTGTTGAAGATCAGCAAAAACAAAGAAGACGATGCGCTTCGAATTAAAGAAAACGTGACACGATTTGTTGAAGATCAGAGTGCGATTGCCCCTGATGGTGTGACGCTACAAATGACCAACGATCTCTCTTCTGTGCTTTGGGATCGTCTAACCATGATGGTGCGTAATGGTTGGCAAGGTATTGTGTTGGTTTTTGCCACCATGTGGTTGTTCTTTAGTTTACGTTACTCATTTTGGGTCGCTGCAGGTTTACCCGTTGCCTTCCTTGGTGGCTTATTTTTAATGGCCAACCTTGGCTTATCGATCAACATTATGTCGCTTGTAGGCTTACTAATGGCGATAGGTATTATGATGGATGATGCCATCGTGATTGCCGAATCGATAGCCTCACATTTAGACAGGGGGCAGAGTGTTGATGATGCCGTGTACAACGGCGTTAAGAAAGTACTCCCCGGGGTGTTGTCTTCATTCTTAACCACGGTCTGTATTTTCGGCAGCTTGTTGTTTCTTGATGGGGAGATGGGGGCAGTGCTTAAAGCGGTGCCTCAGGTACTTATCTTGGTGTTGTCGCTAAGTTTAATTGAAGCGTTTCTTATCCTACCCAATCACTTATCTCATTCATTACACAAAGAAAAAAATGATAAGCCAGCGTTGCGTTTCAAGGTGGTGTTATTAGAGAAGTTTGAGAACTTTCGTAACACCACGTTGACGAACATGGTTGAGAAAGTCGTGACGTTCCGCTACGCCTTTATGGGCGGAGTGATGACGCTGTTGTTACTTTCTATTGCCTTGATTGCGGGCGGTGCTGTTAAGTTTCAACCTTTCCCTGAATTGGACGGTGATATCGCTGAGGCGCGTATCATTCTTCCACCGGGCGCATCACTGTCTCAAACCGAGAGAGTCGTCGATAAAATCGTGGCTTCTGCTGAGCGTTTGAACGTGCAGTGGAGTGAAGATGTCGAAGAGGGTAATGAGCTGGTGGAACACATCACTAGCCAATTTAATGCTAATGCTGACGCCAGTGAATCCGGGCCGCACCTCGCGACTGTGCGTTTAGATTTGCGTGGCGCTGAAAGTCGAAACACGGTGATTGATGATTTCATTGATGCATGGCGCGCAGACATAGGTGATTTGGCTGATCCTATCTCGCTAGTTTTCAAACAACCCACTATGGGGCCGGGCGGTCGTGCTATCGAGATCCGCGCCAAACATGATGATCTTGCAGCGTTGAAATCGGCTTCTTTGGATATTCAGGAATATCTCAATCAGTTTGATGGAGTGCATGGTGTTCTAGATGACATGCGCATGGGTAAAGAAGAGATCTTAGTTAAGCTGCGCCCAGGAGCGGAAACTTACAACGTGAACGGGCAGATGATTGCTTCTCAGTTGCGTGCTGCATTCTTCGGTCAGACAGCCGATGAGATTCAAATCGGCGTTGAGAATATCTCGATTGAGGTTCGCCTCGATAAAGAACAAGCAGGTGACTTACAGCAACTCGCAAACTTCCCAATTATTACTGCTGATGGCAGTCAGATCCCCTTAGCGACTTTAGCGACGTTAGATTTTCAACGTAACTATGTGCGTATCCAGCGTATTGATGGACTTCGAACGATCAGTATCTTTGGTGATGTTGATAACAAGAAAGCCAGCTCTTCGGCGATTTTGGCCCAGTTCCAAAAAGATGAAGCCGCCAAGTTAATTCAAAAGTACCCAGGTTTACGTTTTGATTTCGAAGGGGAAGCTAAAGATGCGGCTAAGACCGGTGCTTCTATGGGTAAAGGCTTTTTACTTGGCTTATTCGGTGTGTTTGCGATTCTTAGTTATCAATTCAGAAGTTACCTCGAACCTGTGGTCGTGATGCTAGCGATTCCACTCGCCTTTATTGGTGTAGTGGTTGGTCATTGGCTATTGGGGCACGCCTTGAGCATGCCGAGCATGATGGGTTTTGTGTCGCTTGCCGGGATCGTGGTCAATGATTCCATCTTGCTGGTGCAATACATTCGTCATCATGTCGATGAAGGGGATAGCGTGCATGACTCGGTGGTGAAAGCCAGTCGCGAGCGTTTCCGAGCCGTATTTTTGACTTCAATGACGACAGCTGCAGGGCTACTACCACTGTTAACAGAAACCAGCCTACAGGCTCAGGTTATCCAACCACTGGTGATCTCCATTGTGTTCGGAATTTTTGCTTCCACCTTGCTGGTGCTGTTCATGATCCCTGCCGCTTATGCGATCTTGGCTGACTTTGGTTTAGTGAAAAAGCACGAACCCCTCGAACTATAGAAGTGGCATTTATACCTTTGTAAAAATAGCGAAGACCTAACAAAAACAAAGCGACCATGTGTCGCTTTGTTTTTATTGATTGTGTCGCTGACTATTTGGGTTAACTCGCAGGGAACGCTTTCTTGGTTCGCATGCTTGGTTCATACGCTTGGTTTGCTGGTATTGGATCGTGGCAGCGCAGCGTCCATAACAAATTTCATTTTAGTTCATTCAAAACGTCACTTAACTGTCATTTCAGGGGCATACCTTGAGCCTTAACTGAATAAGGATTGTTAAGGAGATCGTATGCGTACTATCGAACCTATTGTCCGCTGGGATGTGGCATTTTCTGTTTTTTGTTTAAAGAATCGTTATAACGGCCAACATGCAACGCTGAGTAAAGCGGTGTCTCATACTGGAGATGGACACCTTTACGTTTTGATTGCTCTGGTGGCGTTGTTAGTGGATAGCAATGCTGGCCGAGATTTTCTGTTGGTTGGTTTAACGGCTTTTGCTATTGAGCTACCGATTTACTGGTTAGCTAAAAATACCCTCAAACGCCGCAGGCCGGCTGAATTCTCTTCACTGCTTTACTCTCATATCGTTCCATCTGACAAATACAGCCTGCCATCTGGGCATTCCGCTGCTGCTTTTGTTATGGCGACCTTAATCGGACATTTTTATCCAAGCTTGTACCCCTTTAGTTTGGTTTGGGCTACAGCCATTGCGGGTTCTCGGATCTTACTCGGTGTGCACTTTTTAACAGATGTCTTAATTGGCGCAGCCTTAGGTATTGCTTGTACTAGCCTGGCTATCAACTTCATTTTGTAATTATTTTGTTGGCAATCAATGCCGATCTTAAGCTGCAAATTTAAAGGAATATGCATGAAAATCTTATATGGCGTCCAAGGCACAGGAAATGGTCATATCGCTCGCGCGAGAGCAATGGCGGTGGCTTTTCGCCAACAAAATATCGATGTCGACTTCCTATTCTCAGGACGAGAAGAGAGCAAGTACTTCTCAATGGAAGAGTTTGGACACTATCAAACTCGCAATGGCTTAACTTTTTTCAGTGAGCAAGGGCAGGTTAAGTACGGCAAAACATTCATCAAGAATAATATCTGGCGATTTATGCGTGAAATTAACCAGATCGATCTTACGCCTTATGATCTCGTCCTTAATGACTTTGAACCAGTGACCGCTTGGGCGGCTAAGAAGCAAGGTGTACCTTGTATTGGTATAAGTCATCAAAATGCTTTTCGCTATGACGTGCCTAAAGAAGGGGGAAACTGGATTGAACATTCAGTGATTCAACATTTTGCGCCAACCGAGCACTCTATTGGCCTCCATTGGTATCACTTTGAGCAACCTATATTGCCACCGATTGTTCACACGCTTTCTAACCATGAGCAAACTAAAGCATCACAAAACTTCACTTTGGTCTACTTGCCGTTTGAAGATCTTGAGGCGATCTCGGAGCTGTTGATGAAGTTCATTTCTCATCATTTTGTCTGTTATCACCCTAACGTTATTGAGTACAGTCGAGTCGAAAATATTGAGTTCAAACCGCTCAGTCATGCCGGCTTCCAATTCGACCTGAATCAGTGCTCTGGTGTGGTCGCCAATGGTGGCTTTGAATTGCCATCGGAGGCCTTAACTTTAGGGAAAAAGTTGCTTCTTAAGCCGCTTGAAGGGCAGTTTGAACAACAGAGTAATGTTGCGACGCTTGAAGCCCTTGGGTTAGCCCAAACCATGAGCTTTTTAGATGCCGCTATTTTACGTAGTTGGCTCAGTGAAAAAGAGGCAGAGGTAGTGACCTATCCTGACGTGGCAAGTGCACTCGTTGAGTGGGTATTAGCAGGGAATTGGTCGAATCAAGATGACTTAAGAAAACAGCTTTGGGACAAGGTCGATTTTCCTAGTTATGCATCGCTGACTTGAATTATAAGTGGCGTTTTTGAATCAACCAGTCAAACAATTCACGAGTTCAATAAATTGTAACAAATGTAACCAAACGATAGAACAGCTAAATAAGTCGAAATCAAACTCATAAATGCTGCATTTTATGTTTTTTTATAACTCTGTAATTGCATGATTTTAATGTATTAATTAATCATTAAGGTAAAATAAAATTATTCTTTATCAATCTTGTTGGTAGCTCGGGATGTATTGGTTAATAGTAGTGGTAATCCGAAAAACATCGGTCTGATAAATATAAGAATTAGTGGTTATCTATTCCCATACCATTACCAATTTAACCCTGTCGAACCGACAAGAGGCAACTTGAATGTTAGAGAAAAAAGACGCAATGAGTGCAATTGCAAGCTACAGAATGGAAAGCACACTTCGTGGAGTCGACTTAAATCTTTTGACTGTATTTGATGCAGTTATGCAAGAACAAAACATCACACGTGCAGCTCATAACCTGGGCATGTCTCAGCCTGCTGTAAGTAACGCTGTTGCTCGTCTAAAAGTGATGTTCAACGACGAGCTATTCATGCGTCAAGGTCGTGGTATTCAACCGACTCAACGTGCTCGTCAGTTGTTTGGCCCAATCCGCCAAGCACTACAGTTAGTACGCAACGAACTACCAAGTTCTGTGTTCTCTCCAGAGTCGTCTTCTCGCCTATTCAAACTTGCAATTTGCAGCCCATGTGACATGCGTTTTGCTCCTAAGATTATGTCGACAATCAACGACCAAGCACCTAGCGTTAAATTGCACATGGATGCAGAATTCGATCGTCAACTTTCTGAGCGTATGCGCTACCAAGAAATCGACTTCGTGATTGATTACGCTCGCTTTGATGAGCAAGGTTTCTCAAGCACTGAAATCTTCCAAGACGAATTAGTTGTGGTTGCATCTGCTTCTCACCCTCGTATCAATGGTGAAGTTTCAGCCGCTGAATTGCTTAACGAAAAGCACGCAAAACTGTCTCGCATCCATGGTCAACGCAGCTTCTCTGAGCAAGCTTACCGTGATCTAGATTGCACGCCTTTCTACGAAGGTACCAGCTTGAGCAACGTTCTTTACGTTGTAGGTCAATCTGAACTTGTGACGATTGCACCTCGTTGGATGGTAGAACATGCAGCAAACAAAGATCAGCTTCAAATTCTAGATTTCCCATTCGATAATGCGGCTATCTCTGGTTTCCTAAGCTGGCACGAATCAAGTGAGAAGGACAAGGGACACATTTGGTTACGAGATCAGTTAATGATGATCTGTGGCGAAGTAGTGGCACTTAACTAAACACTAATCCCTATGATTTATAAGCCCTAAGCTAGGAATCTGGCTTGGGGCTTTTTTATGCTTACTATTCTGGTGAACATAAAATTTAGCGTGAGACGTACTATTACTGATAACTTTGAGCTTCGTCAGTTGCCTTTTCTATGATCAGAGGTACACTTGTGCGCTCAAAAAAGCTTACAGGTGTAAGCCAAAGGTAAAGAGATGGCCAATTTAGATTTTCATATCGTAAAAAGACTTCGTGACCAAATTGCCCAAGGTGGCAACCGTACAGCTTTGAAGCACAAAGTAGACAATGTATGGCAAGGTATTAGCTGGGAGCAGTTTGGACAACAAATCGATACGCTTTCATTAGCTCTATTGGCTCAAGGATTGAGAATCCAAGACAAGATCGGTATCTATTCAAATAATATGCCTCAGTGGACCGTGGCAGATTTCGCATCTTTGCAAGCTCGCCTTGTGACAGTGCCGATTTATCCAACCAATACCGCTGCGCAGTCTTCTTACATTATCCAAAATGCGGATGTGAAGATCTTATTCGTTGGCGAACAAGCTCAGTTTGATGCGGCAGTGAACATCTTTGATGAGTGTGAACAGCTTGAAGTTGTTGTGGCAATGTCTGCTGATATCGACACACAAGAACATAGTTTTGCTGTTTCATGGCAGGACTTCATGGCTCGTGGTGTTGAAGCTCAACAAGCGGAACTTGACGTTCGCTTAGCTGATGCCAACATGGATGACTTACTGACCCTTATCTATACCTCTGGTACCACAGGCCAACCAAAAGGTGTGATGCTTGATTACACTAATATTGGCTATCAATTAAAAGGTCACGATGAACGTCTCAGCTTAACTAAAGATGACGTATCACTGTGTTTCTTACCTTTGTCACACGTATTTGAGCGCGCTTGGACTTTTTATGCCCTCTATAAAGGTGCAACCAACTGTTACCTGCAAGACACGATGCAAGTACGCGACGCTCTAAGCGATGTGAAACCGACAGTAATGTGTGCAGTTCCACGTTTCTACGAGAAGATTTTCTCAGCGATTCACGAGAAGGTATCTAAAGCACCGTTTATCCGTAAAGTGTTGTTTACTTGGGCGGTAAATATGGGAGCGAAGCTTTCTGTTTGTCATCAAGAAGGTCGTACTCCATCTTTTATGCTAAAGAAGAGTCATGCTTTAGCCGATAAACTTGTGCTATCTAAATTGAGAGCTCTGTTAGGCGGTAACATTAACTTCATGCCATGTGGTGGCGCGAAGCTTGATGAAACCATTGGTCGCTTTTTCCATGCTATTGGTATCAACGTAAAACTTGGTTATGGCATGACTGAAACTACGGCGACTGTATCGTGCTGGGATGACCGTTGCTTTAACCCTGATTCCATCGGTATGTCGATGCCGGGCGCAGAAGTAAAAATTGGTGCGAAGGACGAAATCCTTGTTCGCGGCCCCATGGTAATGCGCGGCTACTACAAGATGCCTGAAGAAACTGAAAAAACATTTGATGAGCATGGCTTCCTAAAAACGGGTGATGCTGGGCGTTTCGATGAAAATGGTAATCTGTTTATTACCGATCGCATCAAAGAATTGATGAAGACATCTGGTGGTAAATACATTGCTCCACAAGTCGTAGAAGGCGCGATTGGTAAAGATCACTTTATCGAACAGATAGCCGTTATTGCTGATACGCGCAAATTCGTTTCTGCTCTGATTGTTCCTTGTTATGACTCGCTAGAAGAGTATGCCAAAGAGCTTAATATTAAGTATCACGACCGCGTTGAACTTGTTAAGCACCACCAAGTTGTGGAAATGCTAGAGAAGCGTGTAAATGACCTGCAGCAAGAGTTGGCTAAGTTTGAGCAAGTGAAGAAATTCAAACTGTTGCCAAAAGCATTCTCTATGGATGATGGTGAACTGACACCGACTCAGAAATTGCGTCGTAAAGTTATCAACGATAAGTATCAAGACGAAATCGAAGAAATGTACAATGAAAAGCCTAAAGATAAGTAGTTTTCTGCTTAGATAAATTTTCAGTTGTTCAAAAATCCCCCTACGAATGTGATTGCATTTTTAGGGGGATTTTTTATGCCTGCTGACACAGCACAATGTGCGAAAGCGCACACCAATAATGGCGTAATTAATCGATAAATCGTGATTCATTTGAATATTAAGCTCTTTTTTTTGGGTGTTAATTGGTTTTTAAACCTAAATATCGTGTTTGGTTTGGGTTTTATTTGATGCTTTCAGCTAATAGTTGGTTTTTTGACGTAATTGTCGGATAACAGGTGTTAGACCAGATGATAATAAAGCGTTAAAGTTGTTTCGTATTACTGTTTGTTGTTATCACGATAAACAGCCATAGCCGAAAAAGTGGAAGTATTTCGAATTAGGCTACGAATAAGCCCTAGACTATGTAAAACCAGCCCAACATGTTCACCAAATGTGATTGGAAACTGGTGAGGAGAGCAATATGACAACAAAACCTGAAACAGCCATGTCATCCGGCGCTGAAATGTTATCTGGCGCTGAGATGGTGGTGCAGTCTCTAATTGAAGAGGGTGTAGAACAAATCTTTGGTTACCCAGGTGGTTCTGTACTTGATATCTATGATGCGCTGCATGCTAAAACTGCTGAAATTAAACACGTATTAGTACGACACGAACAAGCCGCTACCCACATGGCAGATGGCTATACTCGTTCTACCGGTAAGCCGGGCGTAGTACTTGTGTGTTCTGGTCCGGGTGCGACCAATACCGTTACTGGTATTGCCACAGCCTACATGGACTCAATCCCAATGATTGTTATTTCTGGTAACGTACCAAATAGCTTAATTGGTAATGACGCCTTCCAAGAGTGTGACATCGTGGGTGTATCCCGTCCGATCGTTAAACACAGCTTCCTCGTTAAGAAAGCGGAAGATATCCCTGAAGTCGTTAAAAAAGCATTCTATATTTCAACGACAGGACGTCCTGGTCCTGTGGTTATTGATCTGCCAAAAGACATCTTAAACCCACAAATCAAGCTTCCTTATGAATACCCAGAAACGATCAAAATGCGTTCGTATAACCCAACGGTTACGGGTCATAAAGGTCAAATTAAGAAAGCACTCAAAGCTCTTCTTGAAGCGAAGAAACCGGTACTTTATGTCGGTGGTGGTGCGGTTATTTCTGAGGCAGATAAGCCGCTGTTAAAATTAGCAGAAGCACTGAATTTACCTGTCGTAAGTACCCTAATGGGACTTGGGGCTTTCCCTGGTACCCATAAAAATTCTTTGGGTATGTTGGGCATGCATGGTTTATATGAAGCCAATATGGCGATGCACAATGCGGACTTGATCTTTGGTATTGGCGTGCGTTTCGATGACCGCACCACCAATAACTTAGATAAGTACTGCCCTGATGCGAAGATCATGCACATTGATATCGACCCATCTTCTATCTCTAAAAACGTAAAAGTGGATCTACCGATTGTAGGCTCAGCAGAGAAAGTTCTAGAGAGCATGGTTAACCTGCTTGTTGAGCAAGGCGGAACCAACGACTCGCAAGCGATGGAAAGCTGGTGGAGTGAGATTAAGCAATGGCAAGAACGTGACTGCTTAGCGTATGACAAGACGTCTGGTCGTATTAAGCCTCAACAAGTAATTGAGACCCTACATAAAGTAACCAATGGCGATGCCTATGTTGCTTCGGATGTAGGTCAACACCAAATGTTTGCTGCTTTGTACTATCCGTTTGACAAGCCACGCCGTTGGATTAACTCTGGTGGTCTAGGCACTATGGGCTTTGGCTTACCTGCTGGTATGGGCGTTAAGTTTGCGAAACCAGATGAAGAAGTTGTGATTGTTACTGGTGACGGCAGTATTCAAATGAATATCCAAGAGCTGTCGACTGCGCTGCAATACAATATTCCCGTTAAGATTATTAACCTTAACAACCGTTTCTTAGGCATGGTGAAACAGTGGCAAGACATTGTTTATCAAGGTCGTTACTCTAATTCATATATGGACTCTGTTCCTGATTTTGCTGCGATTGCCGAGGCCTATGGCCACGTTGGCATGCGTATTTCGTCTCCGGATGAACTGGAATCAGGTTTGGAAAAAGCACTAGCGATGAAAGACCGTTTGGTATTTGTCGATATCAGTGTGGATGACACCGAGCACGTATACCCAATGCAGATTAAAGGCGAGGGTATGGATAACATGTGGCTAAGCAAAACGGAGAGAACATAATATGAGACACATCCTTTCACTATTAATGGAAAACCAACCAGGTGCACTTTCTCGAGTGGTTGGCTTGTTTTCTCAGCGTGGCTACAACATTGAGTCTTTGAATGTATCTCCAACCGATGATCCAACGCTTTCTCGTCTGAATGTCACCACTAACTCGAGCGAAATGCAGCTTGAGCAGATCCAAAAACAGCTACACAAGTTAATCGACGTACTTAAGGTACAAGAAGTGTCTGAGCTTGAGCATATCGAGCGTGAACTTTTGATGGTAAAAGTACGCGCTAGCGGCTTTGCTCGCGCGGAAGTGAAACGCACAGCGGATATCTTCCGTGGCCAGATTGTCGATGTGACAGCTTCTCAATACACGGTTCAAATGGCTGGAACTAGCGAGAAGCTTGATGCTTTCATTCAGGCTTTGTCTGAAGTGACGGAAGTTCTTGAAGTGGCTCGAAGTGGTGTTGTTGGTATTGCTCGTGGTGAACGAGCGTTGAAGGCCTAAACGATAAGTCTGTAAAAATAGTTTTTAAGCCGCTTTTTTAAGCGGCTTTTATTTTGTTAATTTTATAGAGTGCTATAATCCTCCGCTCTCTTTTTCCTTCTGAGCTAGTAATGAGAAATAAAAAATCAATAATTACATTACTAATTATCTCAATCACTCTCTGTTCTGCCGTTGCTCTTTATTACTTACAGCGCTACAAAGAAGTAAAACAACAGAGCTTTGACTATTCGGCTAAACAAGCTGTCTATCAATTAGTGTATGCCAAGCGAGACTATGATCTTCTTAAGACTCAATTAGCCTCGGTGATGGGGTTGCTCAGTCACAGTCAAAGTCTTGTCAATTTTGCTGAATCTCCGTCGGAACAAACCAAAGATCTACTCGAAGAAGTTTGGCAGTCTGTCTTAGTGAACCAGAAGTGGTACACGAAGATTCATCTGTTGGACATTACGGGCAAAGAGCTGGTGCGCGTTAATTACTCGGCTGATACCGGGAGTGTGGCGGTCCCTCAAGAGCTACAAGACAAGTCTGATTCTAGCTATTTTCAACATGCACAAAATCTTGAAGCCGAGCAAATTGGTGGCTGGGGGATTGAACTTGAAACGGAGCATGGTGAGCTAACCTTCCCTTATGTACCTGTAATCCGTGTATTTACTCCTGTTGAAACACCAGAAAAACGCGTTGGTTACCTTGTTATCAATTTGGATGTATGGGGCTTATCGTCACGTCTTAGCTTTTCACCTGATAATGACCTAAGAGCGGAAATCATTAATGAATCCGGCTATTACATTGCGAGTAATAACAGCAGTAAGCTGTTTGGTGATTCTATCCCTGAAAGAAAAGGGTATAACCTGAAACACATCGCACCACAAACGTGGGAAGCGATTAACAACGATCAGGTTGGACACGTTTTTGAAGATGGTAACTTGTTTGCGTTTAACACCGTTATGCTCGCGAATAATCAAAAAGCTCACTTGCTGATTCAACTCAATCAGAAGCAGTTGATGGATAGGGCTGAACAGAGTCTAAATGATCTCTCCCAAGAAGAAGTTTTCGTATTACTGACGGTACTTGTTTTTGCGTTTCCGTTTGCATATTTAGTGACCCATTATCGACGTCGGAGCTTAGAAAGTAAGTTGGCGCGCGCCGCATTGAGTGGTATGTCTGCCGTGATGATCTCCGATAAGCAGCATCGTACTATGATGATCAATAACGAGTTTGAGAACATGACCGGGTACTGCAAAACCCAAGTTCTCGGGAAAAATGCATTGCAGCTGTTGCTTGAAAATACCGATCAAGTGCTCTCTAGCTCAGTTATCTGGAGTCATTTAGAACAGGAAGAAGTATGGGAAGGTGAAGTACAGTGTAAGAATAAACTGCGTATTCCTTTCACCGTTATCATGAGAGTACAGGCGGTTAAAAATAATTCTGGAAAGGTCAGCTATTATATTACTTCCTTGGTCGATATTTCGGTAAGGAAAGAGCTTGAAGTCCGTTTGCGTGTTTTAAGTGAAAGGGATTCTTTGAGTAACCTTTGGAACCGACGAAAATTCGAAGAGCAACTCGCGTACTATTCTCGTTTGGTAGAGCGTTACCCAAATGAAGCGACCACTTGCCTAGCCTTGGTCGATATCGATAATTTTAAACGTATCAATGATGAGCTTGGCCACGATGAAGGCGACCGTGTTATCGCGAGTGTTGCTAGGCTCTTGCAAGACAGCCTTCGCAGTACTGACTTTGTTGCTAGAGTCGGCGGCGAGGAGTTCGCATTACTGATGCCACATACTTCATTGCCTGAAGCGAAACGCGTACTGGATCGCTTGCGAATAGAGATAGAGTTGTCTGTTGGTACGAAAGTCACGGTCAGTGTCGGCTTTACTGATTTGACGAGCAACAGTACACGTTCGTATAAATGTGCTGATGTAGGGCTTTACGAATCTAAATCATCTGGGCGTAATACCGTTTCTATGTGCCCGAGCCATGCCGATGTAGCGTAGCTATCTTATTGGTTCAGTAGACCAAAAAAATAGATAATCGCCTGCTCTAGTTCTGTCTAACGCTTTAATACAGCCCTGAAACACCACATGAGTTCCACGCTTTAATTCCCACTTTAACTCGTCATAACCAGCACTCTGGTCGGTGCTATTTCTATGAATCTCACTTTTGAGCGATCTGTGTCACGAAATTCTTACAGTTAGACTAAAGTCTAATGATGGTGGAAATTTGAGCTAAACTGAATGGTAAGTAAACTACCTTGCTTCAAATTGGACCGTTCTGAGCGGTGCAGTAAATAAAAGTATTTACCAGATGTAAAAGGACGACACCGTTAACGTAATTCAGCTAGTTATCCTTTCTTATCAATAGTTTGAAAGGCAATAGCGGAATTACGTTAGCTGGAGCAAGAGTTTGGGGATCATACTGTCTGGTTAAAAGAGGCGTAGTATGTTTGTCGATTTTTTAGTGAGGTTAACCATAGGGGCATTAGCCATTCTTGGCTTTCAACTCAGTGCGTTGTATTTTTTACCTATGGTTGTATTGCTCAATACTCATCACAAAGAGTTTTTTGGGTGGTAGTTCAGTCGTAATACTGGAAATAAAAAACGGAGCCATCGGGCTCCGTTTTTATATGGTTAGAACTTATCTTCGCTTTATGCGGCTTCGATAATCTCTTCAATTCGTTTCATTGAACCTAGTAAGTGCTGATCAAGCAACTCAGCGGCTTGTTCTGCATTTTTAGCGAGTACCAGTTTCATGATCATTTCGTGTTCATCAATATTGAACAGATCATCAGCGACAGTTTCAGCCGACATTGCTAAAAAGCGGTAGCGCTTTACTTGGTTAATCAGATCGTCAAAGAACTTAAACATGTTCTCTGAATCTGCACCTTCAAGCAATGCTGCATGAAATCTCTGGTGACGCTCTTCCCACTCAATACAGTCAAATTCTTCTGACAGATGCTGTATTCGAGAAAGTTTATGGTAAGACGTTAGTACTTCTAATTCCCAGCTTTCATCACCGGCAGAAATCGCTTTCTTAAGCAAAACAGAAGAGACAACTCGAAGGCTTTCGTATAAGTCATTGAGCTCTTTCTTTGAGACTGGAGATACCCAGCAACCTTTTTGTGGCTCTAGCTTAACGTATTTACTCCAAGACAACTGCACCAAGGCTTCACGAATTGGAGACGCGCCTACGTTGTATCTATTTTTAAGATCTGCAACAACGAGTTTTTGGCCTGGGGTTAATTCACCATTAAGAATATCTTGGCGAATCATTTTTGATACTTTGTCTGTGAGAGTAGGACTAGACATTACAAACCTCATGTATATTTGATTTCTAGTCTGCTAATCCGTCTCTTAGAAAGAGTCCATGGATATTAACAGTACGTAGTTCTATCTTGATTGATAATACAGCGTACTGAAAAGTTAGGCAAGATTTGTTTCATAAAAAAAGAGGGCCGAAGCCCTCTTTTATATTTTATGCGAATCAGTTCATTCTTATAGAACGTGAACAGATGCTGTGTTTGTAGTACCAGAAGCTACTAGAGCACCAGAAACCATAACTACGATGTCGCCTTTGTTACCTAGGCCAGATTGTAGAGCGATTTCTTTACCGTTGATGTAGAACGTGTCTGTGTTCTCGATAGAGTCAACAAGGACAGGCTTAACACCTTTAGTAAGAACTAGCTGTGCAGCTGTCTTTTCGTTAGTTGTTAGAGCAAGGATGTTTGCAGTTGGGAAGTACTTACGTACTGAACGTGCAGACTTACCGCCTTCAGTTGCAACAACGATTAGAGGAGCAGCTAGCTTCTCTGCTGTGTCTACAGCGCCTTTACATACAGCTTCAGTGATGCGTAGACGTGGGCTGTCTAGACGAGAACCTAGCTCAGCTTTAAGAGCTGAATCAGTACGGTTCGCGATTTGAGCCATGATAGTAACAGCTTCAACTGGGTATTTGCCTTTAGCAGTTTCACCAGAAAGCATTACAGCATCAGTACCATCCATGATTGCGTTCGCAACGTCACCCGCTTCTGCGCGAGTTGGACGTGGGTTGCTGATCATAGAGTCAAGCATTTGAGTTGCTGTGATAACCATCTTACGTGCACGGTTACACTTCTCGATCATCATTTTCTGAGCGAAGATTACTTCTTCAGCTGGGATTTCAACACCTAGGTCACCACGAGCAACCATGATGCCGTCAGAAGCTTCAAGGATTGAATCGAAGTTATCGACACCTTCTTGGTTTTCGATCTTAGAAATGATGTGGATGTTTTCGCCACCGTTAGCGTTTAGAAGCTCACGGATTTCTTTAACATCGTCTTCTTTACGGATGAAAGAAGCAGCAACGAAATCTACGCCTTGCTCACAACCAAACTTAAGGTCAGCTTTGTCTTTCTCAGAAAGAGCTGGAAGTTGAACAGAAACGCCAGGAAGGTTAACACCTTTATTTTCGCCTAGAGCACCGTTGTTAAGAACTTTACACTTAACTTCAGTTTCTGTTGTTGCGATAACTTCCATTTCGATTAGGCCGTCATCAACAAGAATAGTGTTACCTGCTGATAGGTCTTTAGCGAAGCCTAGGTAAGTTACTGCTACTACGTCTTTGTTACCAACAACTGTTGCGTCAGTTGTGAAAGTGAACTCTTGACCAGCTACTAGATCTACGTCGTTACCATCTTCAAGCTTGATAGTACGGATTTCTGGACCTTTAGTATCTAGAAGGATAGCAAGTTGCTCACCATTGTTTTCCATTACTTTACGGAAGTTCGCGATACGAGTGCCGTGTTCTGCGAAATCACCGTGAGAGAAGTTAAGACGCATAACGTTCATGCCAGCATCTACTAGTTCAGTTAGCTTCTCTACAGATTCAGTTTTAGGGCCAATCGTACATACGATTTTGGTCTTTTTCATGGAAGGTACTCTCCGGTAAGTATTGTTACAATTTGAAATTTATTTAAGTTCTGAAGATTGGTCCGCTACATCAACATTTTGTGCCTGTTGAGTAAAAGCGCGGGACTTCCAATATGTCCTTCAGAGTTGTAAGTCTTTCATCAATTTTAGTCATTTTATGACTAAAATGTTTTGATTCAATATCGGTTTTCTGTGACTTACACCATGATATAGGGGGTAAGTTGCAAAAAAATAACAGTCAGTTTTGTAATTTTTTTTCTTTTCGGGTGCGGATTCTACCACCTAATGAGTTCAATATCACTGCTTAACAATTGTCTTAGGACAAGGTTTCATCGCTATTTATTAATTTTTTGGATCAAAATAAATGGACTAAATAGTTTCGCTGTAACTATAATATGTTTCACATCGAAACTTATTGGCCTTTTTTAAATGTCGAAACGAAACACCCAGCTCAGAAGACATGCAATTTCTAACCTAGTGAATGAAAAAGGGGAGGTTAGTGTTGATGAATTATCCGCTAAGTTCGAAACCTCAGAGGTCACTATTAGAAAGGACTTAGCGTCTTTAGAGAAAAACGGTCAGCTTTTACGCCGTTATGGTGGTGCGATTTCATTACCGAAAGAGGTTGTGAACGAAGAACTGGGTCAACAGGTTTCGACTCGAAAGATTTCATTAGCAAAAGCCGCTGCAGATTTGATTCGCGACCATAACCGCATTGTGATCGACAGCGGTAGCACAACAGGCGCGCTAATTCAGCAGCTCAACAGCAAACGTGGATTGGTTGTTATGACCAACTCACTGCACGTTGCTAATGCACTTAACGAGCTTGAAAGTGAACCGACGTTATTAATGACGGGTGGAACTTGGGATACGCATTCTGATTCTTTCCAAGGCAAAGTCGCGGAGTCGGTGCTTCGTGCTTACGATTTTGACCAATTGTTCATCGGTGCTGATGGTATCGACCTTGATAGAGGCACGACCACGTTCAATGAACTGATTGGCCTGAGCAAAGTTATGGCTGAAGTGTCACGAGAGGTGATCGTGATGGTTGAGTCTGAAAAAGTGGGACGCAAAATCCCTAATTTGGAGTTAGCGTGGGAACACATCGATATTTTGATAACAGATACAGATTTGGGCAAAGAATCCCAAGCAAGTATTGAATCACATGACGTTCGAGTGATCTTAACTGATCCAGCTTAAAACTAATTTAAAATATTATGCATTTAACTTCCTATAATTG
This sequence comes from Vibrio echinoideorum, assembly GCF_024347455.1. NCBI lineage: Bacteria > Pseudomonadati > Pseudomonadota > Gammaproteobacteria > Vibrionales > Vibrionaceae > Vibrio > Vibrio echinoideorum. Next base: position 3,089,611 of record NZ_AP025483.1, on the reverse strand, counting down.
ATCTGTTGAAGATATGGCCTTTGCTTGCTGCCAGTAGGAATAAACGAAATTGATGGAGTAAAACTATGTGTGGAATTGTTGGTGCAGTAGCACAACGTGATGTAGCTGAAATTTTAGTAGAAGGCCTTCGCCGCCTAGAATACCGAGGCTATGATTCAGCGGGTGTCGCTGTGGTTGATACCGAATCCAACCTAACTCGTGTACGCCGCCTTGGTAAAGTGCAAGAGCTAGCAGACGCCGTCGATCAGCAACATGTTATTGGCGGTACTGGTATCGCTCATACACGTTGGGCGACACACGGTGAGCCTTCTGAAGCAAACGCGCACCCACACATGTCGGGCGATATTGCCGTTGTACACAATGGCATTATCGAAAACCACGAAACACTGCGTGCTCTTCTTCAAGAACGTGGTTATGTGTTTACTTCACAAACGGATACTGAAGTTATCGCTCACCTAGTTGAATGGGAACTTCGTACTTCTAACTCATTGGTTGAAGCGCTGCAAAAGACTGCGAAACAACTGGACGGTGCTTACGGTACCGTTGCCGTTGATCGCAAAGATCCTAGCCGTATCGTTGTTGCTCGTTCTGGTAGCCCGATTGTTATCGGTTTCGGTGTGGGTGAGAACTTCCTAGCATCGGATCAATTAGCGCTACTAAGCGTAACTCGTCGTTTCATGTATCTTGAAGAAGGCGATGTTGCTGAGGTTACTCGTCGTGATGTAACTGTATTTGATGTCGCGGGCGAACGTGTTGAGCGTGAAGTCGTAGAGTCAAACGCAGAGCACGATGCAGGTGACAAAGGTCAATACCGTCACTTCATGCAAAAAGAGATCTTTGAGCAGCCATCTGCGTTAATCAATACAATGGAAGGTCGTATTTCTGAAACGGCTGTTATCACTAACGCAATTGGTGTTAAGGCTGAAGAGATCCTAAGCAAGGTAGAGCACGTGCAGATCATCGCATGTGGTACATCTTACAACTCAGGTATGGCAGCTCGTTACTGGTTTGAGTCTCTAGCAGGCGTAAGCTGTGACGTAGAGATTGCTTCTGAATTCCGTTACCGTGACTTCGTTGTTCGCCCGAACAGCCTATTGGTGACTCTGTCTCAGTCTGGTGAAACGGCTGATACGCTTGCTGCACTTCGTCTTGCAAAAGAGAAGGGTTACATGTCAGCAATGACTATCTGTAACGTTGCAGGTTCTTCGCTAGTTCGTGAATCTGATTTTGCCTTTATGACTCGCGCAGGAACTGAAATCGGCGTAGCTTCAACTAAAGCCTTCACTACCCAACTAGCAGCGATGCTGATGATGGTAACGTCAATTGGTCGTCTACAAGGTCGCATCAATGAAGAGAAAGAAGCAGAGATCGTTCAAGCACTGCATCAACTGCCTGCTGATATCGAGAAAGCATTAGCGTTTGATAAAGAGATCGAAGCGCTAGCACCTGATTTTGCAGATAAGCACCACACATTGTTCTTAGGTCGTGGTGAGTTCTACCCAATCGCGATGGAAGCGTCTCTTAAACTGAAAGAGATCTCTTACATCCATGCAGAAGCATACGCGGCTGGTGAGCTTAAGCACGGTCCTCTAGCGCTTATTGATGCAGATATGCCAGTAGTCGTTATTGCACCAAGCAACGACTTACTAGAGAAGCTAAAATCAAACGTTGAAGAAGTACGTGCTCGTGGCGGTCTACTTTACGTATTCGCAGATGAAGATGCCGGCTTTGAAAGCGATGAGAACATGAAGATCATCAAGATGCCTCACGTAAGTGAAGTAACAGCACCTATCTACTACACAGTACCGATGCAGCTGTTGTCTTACCACGTAGCACTAATCAAAGGTACCGATGTTGACCAACCTCGTAACCTAGCGAAAGCGGTTACGGTTGAATAATCGTTAGCTTGTCTAAGAAAATTAGATAATAAGAAGCCCATCCAGTGATGGGCTTTTTTGTGTCTGTTAGCTAACGAATAGCGTTAGATCTAGCTTTAACGGCATTAAGCATTAAGCATTAAGTGCTTGCTCTAGGTCAGCCAAGATATCTTCAATGTGTTCAATACCGACCGACAGACGAATCATTTCTGGTGATACGCCTGCTTGCTTTTGTTCTGCTTCGCTTAATTGACGGTGTGTCGTGGAAGCCGGGTGACAAGCGAGAGATTTTGCGTCGCCAATGTTTACCAAACGCTTGAATATTTGCAGTGCATCGTAGAAGCGCACACCGGCTTCATAACCATCTTTTAAGCCAAAAGACAAAATAGCAGATGGCTTACCTTGCATGTATTTCTCAGCCAATGGATAGAACTCAGACGTAGGTAAACCAGCATAGCTCACCCAACTGACGTTCTCGTGTTGCTTAAGGTACTCAGCCACTTTCAATGCGTTCTCGGTGTGTCGCTCCATACGTAACGACAATGTCTCTAAACCTTGCATCAACATGAAAGCATTCATTGGCGACAGTGCTGCGCCTGTATTACGCAATGGAACGGTTCGAGCGCGACCAATAAATGCAGCATCACCAAAAGCTTCGGTATAAACCACACCATGATATGAAGGCTCAGGTTGATTAAACACTGGGAAACGATCTTTGTGTTCTGCCCAAGGAAATTTCCCTGAATCGACAATCACGCCGCCGAGTGTAGTACCGTGACCACCAACGTATTTGGTTAGCGAGTGAACCACAATATCAGCACCAAAATCGATAGGTTTACACAACACAGGCGTCGCCACCGTGTTATCAACAATCACTGGTACACCTTGTGCGTGAGCAAGTTCAGCAACACGTTCTAAGTCAATTATATTACCTGCTGGATTACCGATACTCTCACAGTAAACCGCCTTGGTTTTTTCATCGATTAACGCAGCCAAGCTTTCAGGTTTGTCGTCTTTGGCAAAGCGAACTTCTATCCCTTGGTTTGGCAACATGTGAGCAAACAAAGTGTAAGTACCGCCGTAAAGCTGAGGGGTAGAAACGATGTTGTCGCCGATTTGAGCTAATGTTTGAATCGCGTAGTTGATCGCCGCGCTGCCTGCACTCACCACTAAGCCTGCAATACCACCTTCTAAGGCTGCCATGCGCTTTTCTAGTACATCATTGGTTGGGTTCATTATACGAGTGTAGATATTACCTGGTACCGCAAGGTTAAACAGGTCGGCGCCGTGTTGTGCGTCATCGAATTCGTAAGCAACGGTTTGGTAAATAGGAGTCGCAACTGATTTGGTTGTTGGATCAGTGTCGTAGCCGAAGTGAATCGAGAGCGTTTCGTCTTTCATGAGTCTTCCCTGAACTATTGAATGATTAGTGTTACCTCATATTGCCGATTTTTTTATAAAAGAAAAGTATGTTTAGTCACATAGAGACGATTGCTCTTATTAGACTGGCTATTAAAGAATTGTCTTGTGAGTTTGAAAAGTTGGGTAAGGTGGTTTACTGGTTTACTGGTTTACTGGTTTTAGAGGGAGGTTGTGGCTGATATCAAAACGGTGATTTAGCCATAGGAAGGATGAGGGGCAGACGTTGTTACTAAGTGAAATAACCAAAGGCTAGAAAAGCAAAAAGCCAGAGCAGCGTAAACTGTTCTGGCTTTTCTAATTTGGTGGCCCCTCCCAGATTTGAACTGGGGACCGAACGATTATGAGTCGTGCGCTCTAACCACTGAGCTAAGGGGCCGTAGGGCATAGATTATAGGGGAAGCATTCAATGGTGTCTAGACACTATAGGGGGCAATTCCGCTTACATCTTAGCCACTTAAATCATACAGGCACAAAAAAGGTGAGCCAACGCTCACCTTTTCTATTTTAAGCTTAAAAGCTAATCACATTAAAGCGTGTGATTACTCGTCTAGGAAGCTGCGCAGAGTTTCTGAACGGCTTGGGTGACGAAGTTTACGTAGTGCTTTTGCTTCGATCTGACGGATACGCTCACGAGTAACGTCGAACTGCTTACCAACCTCTTCTAGAGTATGGTCAGTGTTCATGTCGATACCGAAACGCATACGCAGTACTTTCGCTTCACGAGGCGTTAGGCCTGCAAGAACATCTTTAGTTGCACCGCGCAGGCTTGTTGCCGTTGCAGAGTCTAAAGGAAGCTCTAGAGTCGTATCCTCGATGAAATCACCTAGGTGCGAATCTTCGTCGTCACCGATTGGTGTCTCCATTGAGATAGGCTCTTTAGCGATTTTCAGTACTTTACGGATCTTGTCTTCAGGCATTTGCATGCGCTCAGCCAATTCTTCCGGTAGCGGCTCACGACCCATCTCTTGTAGCATTTGACGAGAGATACGGTTTAGTTTGTTGATCGTTTCGATCATGTGAACCGGGATACGGATAGTACGAGCTTGGTCGGCAATCGAACGAGTGATTGCTTGACGGATCCACCACGTAGCGTAAGTCGAGAATTTGTAACCACGACGGTATTCAAACTTATCTACAGCTTTCATCAAACCGATATTACCTTCTTGGATTAGATCCAGGAATTGTAAACCGCGGTTTGTGTACTTTTTAGCAATCGAGATTACTAGACGTAAGTTCGCTTCAACCATCTCTTTCTTCGCACGACGAGCTTTCGCTTCACCGATAGACATACGACGGCTGATATCTTTAATGCTTTGAACAGTAAGAGACGTTTCGCGTTCGATGATATCCAATTTTTGGATTGAACGACGAATATCGTGCTCGTTACGTTTGATCTTTTCTGCGTATGGTTTGTCTGAAGCAAGAACTTCATCCAACCATGCTTCGCTAGATTCATTACCCGTAAATAGAGCGATGAACGATTTCTTCGGCATCTTGCCGTACTCAACTGTTTGACGCATGATTAAGCGTTCTTGAGTACGTACACGATCCATTGAAGTACGAAGTTCGTTTACTAGGTAGTCAAACTGTTTTGGCGTTAAACGGAATTCTTTGAATACATCTTGCATCATTGTTGTTGCAAGTGTTGCTTTCGGACTTTCGTGGCCGTATTCATTGATCGCTAACTGACGATTTTGGTAGCTGGTGCGAAGTGCTGTGAACTTCTCAAGAGCAAGCTCAGGATCGATACCTGTATCTTCTTCCTCTTCGTCCTCTTCTTCTTCTTCAGCTTCTTCTTTGTCTTCGTCTTCCAAATCAGTTTTAGCAAGTTCCGAACCGATGTGTGTCGCCGTTGGCGCAGCTGTGCCATCGTCGTCTGGATCAACGAAACCATTGATTAGGTCTGTTAAGCGAATCTCTTCAGCCAGTACGCGGTCGAACTGTTCCAAGATGTATGGAATTGTGCCAGGGTACTCAGCAACTGATAGTTGAACAGTGTTGATACCATCTTCAATACGCTTCGCAATGTCGATCTCGCCTTCACGAGTTAGTAGCTCAACTGTACCCATTTCACGCATGTACATACGTACTGGGTCAGTAGTGCGGCCAATCTCGCTTTCTACGCTTGAAAGCGCAGCAGCAGCAGCTTCAGCTGCATCTTCATCTATATTTGCATCGTCATCATTAAGTGCTAGATCATCAGCATCAGGTGCAGTTTCTACTACCTTGATACCCATGTCGTTGATCATTTGAATGATGTCTTCTACCTGTTCAGAATCCACGATTTCTGCAGGTAGGTGGTCGTTTACTTCGGCGTAGGTCAGATAGCCTTGTTCCTTGCCTTTAATAACAAGTAATTTAAGCTGTGACTGCGGATTTTGATCCATAGATGATATCCAACTTCAGGTCTGGTGAAGGACGTTGCATTCTCAAATGCAAACCAATTATGTTAACAAATTTATTAAATGCTGACTAATCAAACAGGGTTACGCTTTTAGATCTAGCATTAAAGCTAGTAGCTCCCTTTTTTCTTCGGCTGATAAACCGACACTTCTTGCTTTGGCCTGCAGGTTTTCAATTTGTTTTTCAACGCACTGGGCAAGGATATTGTCCAATGAATCTAAAAATATGTCTTCTTGGTTGTCTTCGTCGAGAGGGATTTCCCAGCTCGCGAGACGAGACAGAAGTGCCTCATGTTTATTATGTCGCCAATGCTCTAATAGCTGGCCGGTGTTGATATGGGGGTGCGAATGGCATTTATCAAGTACTTCGACGAATAAACTTAGTCCAGGCAACTGTAAGCCATTGACACTTGATAAATCCGGTACCATATCAGCATAGCTCGGATTTTGGATAAGCAAAGCGATAACTTCACGCATTGGAGTGCGCTTGAGCTCTTTATGCGGTTGAGGTGTCGGGTTCTTTGTGTGAACGCGAGCACGCCTCAATTGGTTATCAAATCCGGTTCGCTCATCGAGCAATTTTTCGAGCAGTTCTTGGAAGTAACTGTCAGGAATTTTATTAATCAAGGCGCTCGCGTGTGCACGCAGTGCCGATTTTCCTTCTGTTGTTCCTAAATTCAGCTTGTGTATTTCAATCAGGTTATCGAACAAATAGGTCGAAAGCGGCGTCGCATTGTGAACGAGCTGTTCGAAAGCAGCCTGACCGTGTTCTCTAATATAGCTGTCTGGGTCTTCACCGTCTGGCAAGAACAGAAACTTGAGTGTGTTACCGGTTTTTAGGTATTCAAGCGCATTTTCTAGTGCGCGCCACGCGGCCTCTTTACCTGCTCTATCACCATCGTAACAACAAACCACAGTCTTGGTCTGGCGGAACAACATCTGAACGTGGTCACCGGTTGTTGAGGTGCCCAGTGATGCTACCGAGTAATCCACACCATATTGCGCGAGTGCGACGACATCCATGTAACCTTCCACAACAAGTATCTGAGGCGGTTCACGGTATGCTTGCATTACTTCATAAAGGCCGTAAAGCTCTTTGCCTTTATGGAAAATAGGCGTTTCAGGTGAGTTCAGATATTTTGGTGTACCGTCTTCCAATACACGACCACCAAACCCGATAACTCGACCACGACGGTCTCGAATCGGGAACATCACACGTCCACGGAATCGATCGTATCGGTTGCCTTTATCGTTCTCGATTAACATGCCGCCAGTAAGAAGCATGTCTTGGGCTTCTTTTTGTTGCCCAAAGTTTTTACGAACGAGATCCCATTCGTCGGCAACGTAACCAATACCAAACTTCTGGACAATTTCGCCAGAGAGACCACGATTTTTTAGGTATTCAATCGCTGGTTTGTTGGTTGATATCTTGAGTTGTGAGTGGTAAAAATTGCTAATGCCGCCCATCAAGTCATAGAGGTTACGTTTTTGTTCGCTGTTGGCTCTTGGTGTTGTTGATATTTCACCGCTGCGCTGCTCTCTTGGGACATCTAACCCTAGAAATGAAGCAAGCTCTTCAATCGCTTCTACAAAGTCGAGGCGTTCGAACTCCATCATGAAGTCGATGGCATTGCCATGTACGCCACAACCAAAGCAGTGATAAAACTGTTTTTCTTGGCTTACGCTGAAAGAAGGAGTCTTTTCGTTGTGAAATGGGCAACAAGCACCATAGTTTTTGCCTTTTTTCTTAAGTTTCACGCGTGCGTCGACGATATCGACAATGTCGAGACGTGCTAGGAGATCATCGATGAAACTACGCGGGATGTGTCCTGCCATAAAACCTTAGAAAAATGCACTAACTGAGAGTGTGGGTAATAATAGTTTGAATAGGTTACAGATACAAACAAGCCGTGCGTTCCGAAGGATTGCACGGCTTGTTGCAATTTGATTTGGGATTAAGCGAGTTTAGAACGAACTAAACCACTAACTTTACCCATATCTGCACGCCCTTGAATTTGTGGTTTCAAGATAGCCATTACTTTACCCATGTCTTGCATGCCCGAAGGTTGAGCTTCAGCGATTGCGCTATCAAGTAGTGCAATAACTTCTTCTTCAGTCAACGGTTGAGGCATAAAGCCTTCAAGTACAGTAATTTCTGCTTTTTCCACATCAGCAAGATCTTGACGATTTGCCGATTCATATTGAGCAACAGAATCGCGACGTTGCTTAACCATTTTAACTAATATAGCAATAATGTCGTCGTCGTTCAGAGTGATCCGTTCGTCAACTTCACGTTGCTTAATTGCTGAAAGAGCTAAGCGGATAGTGCCAAGGCGCGGTTTGTCCTTGGCTTTCATCGCTAATTTTTGCTCTTCTTTGAGTTGTTCAATAAGAGCCATAACTCAGTCCTTATGGATTAAGTTATTAGTACAGACGAACGCGACGTGCGTTTTCGCGAGCTAGCTTTTTAGCGTGACGCTTTTGAGCTGCTGCTTTAGCGCGTTTGCGAACTGTAGTTGGCTTTTCGTAATGCTCACGACGACGCACTTCAGAAAGGATACCTGCTTTTTCACAAGAGCGCTTGAAACGACGTAGTGCAACGTCGAACGGTTCGTTTTCACGTACTTTAACTATTGGCATATGCCTTTCACCTCAGGGGTTATTCATTATCGCTGGTTACTCAGTACCAAATCAGAGAAGTTACCCATCGAGCTAACTCTCTATTCGCGTTTGGCCATTAACCAGCTTGATCAAAAATGGTGCGGAATTTTAATCCGATCACAGTGGCTTTGTAAAGCACTTTGTCGATTATAGTCTGTACAATATTTGTTTGAAGAGCTTAGGCAGGGTAATATTGCGCTAATTTCCCATTTTAGACGAAAGCGTGCCGAGAAAATTATGCGCATTATTGGTATTGAAACCTCTTGTGATGAAACAGGAATCGCGATTTATGATGATGAGCAAGGGCTGCTTTCTCATCAATTATACAGCCAAGTAAAGCTGCACGCCGATTACGGTGGCGTGGTACCTGAGCTAGCATCTCGTGACCATGTAAAAAAGACAATTCCACTGATTAAAGCTGCGCTAGCAGAAGCTAACCTGACCTCGAAAGATATTGATGGTGTGGCTTACACTGCTGGCCCTGGTTTGGTTGGAGCACTGCTTGTGGGGGCAACCATTGGTCGCAGTATTGCTTACGCTTGGGGCGTGCCTGCGGTGCCTGTTCATCATATGGAAGGTCACCTACTTGCTCCAATGTTAGAAGATAATCCACCGCCATTCCCATTTGTTGCTCTGCTGGTTTCTGGCGGTCACACCATGATGGTAGAAGTGAAAGGCATTGGTGAATACCGAATTCTTGGTGAATCGATTGATGATGCGGCGGGTGAAGCGTTTGATAAAACCGCGAAGCTGATGGGTTTAGATTACCCAGGTGGCCCACTGTTGTCTCGACTAGCAGAAAAAGGCACACAAGGTCGCTTCAAGTTTCCACGTCCAATGACCGATCGCCCAGGGCTAGATATGAGCTTTTCAGGTCTAAAAACGTTTGCAGCAAACACGATTCGTGCGAATGATGATGATGAGCAAACGCGTGCTGATATCGCTTACGCGTTTCAAGAAGCTGTTTGTGCAACCTTGGTAATCAAGTGTAAGCGTGCCTTGGTGGAAACAGGTATGAAACGTATAGTGATTGCGGGTGGTGTAAGCGCCAACAAACAACTGCGTATTGAACTTGAAGCGCTGGCTAAGAAAATCGGTGGTGAGGTGTACTACCCACGCACTGAATTCTGCACAGATAACGGTGCCATGATTGCTTATGCGGGTATGCAACGCCTGAAAAATGGTGAAACAGCCGATTTGTCGGTTCATGCCACGCCGCGTTGGCCAATTGACCAACTAGAGCCAATTGCTTAACTAGTAGCAATCGTTCAACGAGAAACAGTCGGTCAACAAAAGCTAAGCGCAAAATAAATCATAGTATTTCGATAAACGGTCGCTGAGTGCGGCCGTTTTTATATCCTAGCTTACCGACTATGTGTCGATAAATAATTGCTGATAGAGATTAGGGAAGAAAATGAACAAGTTTACAGTAGACAATCAGTCGATGGCATACCTAGATGAAGGTCAAGGCCCTGTTGTTGTGTTAGGCCACAGCTACCTTTGGGATAGTGCAATGTGGAAGCCGCAGATCGATGCATTAAAAACTCAGTATCGCTGTGTTGTTCCAGAGCTTTGGTCTCATGGTGAGTCTCAAGCTGCACCAGCATCGATGCGTAACTTGAAAGATTACGCTCAGCACGTTTTGGCTCTGCTTGACCATTTAGAGATCGAAGAATTCTCTGTGGTTGGCTTATCGGTTGGTGGTATGTGGGGTACTGAGTTGGCGGAGTTAGCTCCTGCACGAATCAAGTCATTGGTACTTATGGATACTTTTGTTGGTCTGGAACCAGAAGTGGCTCACACTAAATACTTCAGCATGTTAGACACCATCACCCAAACAAAGATGGTGCCTCAACCGATTGTAGAAGCGGTTGTTCCATTGTTTTTTGCTAATGATGCTCAGACAAACACGCCAGCTTTAGTGGAAGGCTTTACTAAGCAGCTATCGTCACTTGAGGGTGAGAACGCAGAAGAAGTCGCACGAATTGGTCGAATGGTGTTTGGTCGCCGAGATATGATTGAAGCGGTAGAGAACTTTGCATTGCCTGTTTTGATTGCCGTAGGGCAAGAGGATAAGCCGCGTCCGGCATTGGAGTCATACCTAATGCATGATTGCATTACCGGAAGTGAATTGGTGGTGATTCCTGGGGCGGGTCATATTAGTTCGCTAGAGCAACCAGAGTTTGTGAACACAATGCTGAAGACGTTTTTAGATAAACATCTGCTGTAAGCTCTTAAAGACTGAATATTGCTGATCGGCTTAGACTTGTGTCGGTTTGAATTTATCTCGGTTTAAAAATGATTCGGCTTAGACACGACAGTTTAAGCCGATTTTTTTTGCCCGAGTTTTGGTTCGCTGCCATCGAGTAGGCGACGGATATTCTGGTGGTGACGCAGCACAATTAAGCAACACAACATGGCTACAGGCAGTGTGTATTGGGGTTTGACTAACCAAGCGTAGAACGGCGCAAGTAATACAGTAACCAGAGCCGCTAAAGAAGAATAACGAAACAAAAACGCCACGACTAACCATGTCGCCATGATCATGCCTGTTAAATCGAATCCAATTGGGGCAATGGCTCCGAGTGCGGTGGCAACGCCTTTTCCGCCTTTGAAGTGGAAGAATATTGGGTACATATGACCAAGGCACGCTGCAATGGCGACTACGCCTAAAATGATCGAGTCGATATTGAGGTAGTAGCCAAGCCAGACTGGAATGGTGCCTTTAAGCATGTCACAAAGTAGAACGGCTGCAGCGGCACCTTTGCCGCCCAAGCGAAGTACATTCGTTGCCCCTGGATTGTTGGAGCCTACCGTTCTTGGATCAGGAAGTCTTAAGACTCGGCATATCAAGACCGCACTCGAAATTGAACCTAGTAAATAGGCTGCAATGATCATGATAAGTGCCAAAGGGGTCATGTTTTTCCTTAAACGGTTATAAGCCTAACGATGGGAAAATAATGCTCAATCCAAGAGTAATTGATATCATATCCGGAATTACACGAATAATACGTTTTTTTCCCCAATATGGGTATCCGACCTCTAAAAGGACAAGTCATGGCATTGGATAAAGTTTTCATTGAACAGCTAGAAGTAATTACAACGATCGGTGTTTACGATTGGGAACAAGAGATTAAACAAAAGCTTGTGCTTGATATTGAAATGGCTCATGACAACCGCCCCGCGGGAAAAAGTGACGATGTAGTCGATGCTTTGGATTATTCGACAGTGAGCACTGCGGTATTAGACCATATTGCTAATGGTCGCTTCCTATTGGTTGAACGTGTAGCAGAAGAAGTCGCTGAATTGATCATGACTCAATTCTCAGTACCTTGGATTAAGATCCGTTTGGCTAAACCTGGCGCAGTGCCACAAGCGAAAGCTGTGGGTGTGATCATCGAACGAGGTCAAGCATGACAATAGCCTATGTTGGTGTTGGTACGAACATAGACCGCGACAAGCATGCAAGGGTGGCATGGACAGAGCTTCAATCGTTAGGGACTAACCTTAAATGCTCTAAAATCTATCACTGTGAGCCTGTAGGGTTTAAAAGCCACCCGTTTTATAACTTTGTGATAGAACTCGACACATCACTTTCATTGACTGAATTTTCACAGCAACTGCGTAAAATTGAGTTTAAATGGGGTCGTTCTCAAGATGCGCATAAACTTGAAGACCGAAAGCTCGATCTTGATATTGTGTTGTTTGGAGAGGTGATTTCTGTGAGCGATCCAGAATTACCACGCAGTGATATCTATAAATATCCTTTTGTAACACAACCACTTTATGATCTCTGTCCTGCGAGAGTGATCCCGCAAGACGGACGAACCGTCGGTGAAATATGGCAGAAGATGCAGCAATTAGACTCGCTCTCTGTCGTAGATATAAAACTATAATTTTTAAGGTAAGTAATGAGTTATTTTGAAGCGTTTTTGTTGGCGTTGGTACAAGGCTTTACTGAATTTCTACCTATTTCCAGCTCTGCACACCTAATTCTTCCTTCTGCTGTTTTAGGTTGGGAAGATCAAGGTTTGGCTTTTGATGTCGCAGTCCATGTCGGTACTCTGGCTGCTGTGGTTATTTATTTCCGCAAAGAAGTGGTCTCTCTTTTGAGCGCGTTCTTTGGTTCGGTATTTAAAGGCGATCGTAGTAAAGAAGCTAAGTTAGCGTGGATGATCATTCTCGCGACGATTCCAGCGTGTATTTTTGGCTTGCTGATGAAAGATATTGTCGAGCTTTACTTACGCAGTGCGTGGGTGATTGCCACGACCACTATCGTGTTTGGTTTGTTGTTATGGTGGGTAGATAAGAACTCAAGTCTACGTGATGATGAATACCAAGCGGGTTGGAAAAAAGCGTTGTTTATTGGTCTTGCTCAGGCAATGGCAATTATCCCAGGTACGTCTCGTTCTGGCGCAACCATTACCGCAGCGCTTTATCTTGGCTTTACACGTGAAGCTGCCGCTCGATTCTCATTCCTGATGTCTATCCCAATCATCACGTTGGCTGGTGGTTACTTGGGTCTTAAGCTTGTGACAAGCGGTGACCCAATTCATGTCGGCACTTTACTGACTGGTGTTGCAGTGTCTTTCATCAGTGCTTACATCTGTATTCACTTCTTCTTGAAGCTTATCTCACGTATGGGCATGACACCGTTTGTTATCTACCGCCTGATTCTAGGTTTTGGTCTGTTTGCTTTCTTGATGATGCAGTAGCACTCGATTTAAGTTTACGATCTACGAAAACAAATATTTCGTCCTACAGATTGAAACGGAAAAACCCGCCTAGTAGCGGGTTTTTTAATACCGGAGAATCAGCGCTATTGCGATTAATTATCAGCGAGTTCTGATAGGGCGTTTTCAATTGCGGCAGCTCTACGCTTTTCTTGTTCTTCTCGAATATCTTTGCCTTGAAAACCATCAGCAATTATCGCTTTGACTTCTACTTGAAGCGCTGCTTGGTAAGCGACTTCAAAACGTGCTTTTTGAGGGTAAGGCTGAGCTTCTAACCCTTTACGGCCAGCGTGATCAGCTTGGCAGCAAAGCAGTATGTCGTTGAGTCGATCTGGTTTACGCCAAACATCAAACTTATTCAGAACCTTTAGGAAAGTAGTGGGCTTGAGTTCGCCTGCGCGATGGATATTAGAGTGTTGCTCGCATACCAGCAGTGCTAAATCTCTAAACTCATTGGGCACTCGTACTCTTTGGCAAAGCCTTTTAATGATCTTTAAACCAGTGTGACAATGCATTTTGTGGCTTGGCCATTCTTTCTCTGGTGTGACGCCTTTGCCTAAATCATGTACTTGAGCGGCAAAACGCACGGGTAATGATGAGCTTAATAGCGCAGCTTGCTGAGCAACCATCAGAGTGTGGATGCCCGTGTCGATTTCTGGGTGCCATTTTTCAGGTTGAGGCACGCCAAATAGAGCGTCAATTTCAGGCAGCACAACAGCCAATGCACCACACTCTTTAAGTATCGAAAGGAATACTTCAGGGTGCGGAGTGCTGAGTGATTTATGCCACTCTTGCCAAACTCGTTCGGCAGTGAGATGTGCCAGTTCACCGGATTGAACGATTTCGCTCATCATGACCATAGTTTCTGGTGCAACCGTGAAGTTAAGGTGATGAAGCTTCGCAGCAAAGCGAGCCACACGCAGCACACGCAGAGGATCTTCAACAAAAGCATCTGAGACGTGTCTTAAAATTCGATCAGACAGATCTTTCTGTCCATGGTAAGGATCGCAGAGTTGGCCTTTGTCATCTTGAGCGATGGCGTTGATCGTTAGATCTCGGCGCATCAAGTCTTCTTCTAAACTCACGTCTGGAGCAAAGTAACATTCGAAGCCTGTGTAACCTGAGCCTGACTTTCTCTCGGTACGAGCCAGTGCATGCTCTTCTTTGGTTTTTGGATGTAAGAAGACAGGGAAGTCCTTCCCGACAGCGGTAAAGCCAAGGCTCTCCATTTCTTGCGGGGTACTTCCGACCACGACCCAATCTTTATCATAGCTTTCAATGTTGAGCAGTTTGTCGCGTACCGCACCGCCAACGAGATAGCGTTGTAGCCCATTCTCTTTTGGTAGGCTATCGAATATTTGCAACGTATCACCTCGAAATGTTTTATCACTGCTGGACTTTACTGCAAGCAATGGTACTTTCCATTAATCGTAATTATAGGGCAGCACATGTATAAGGAATATTTTGGCTTCGTTGAGATGCCATTTTCGATTGTACCAAATTCTCGCTATTTGTTTTTGAGTCAGCGTCACCAAGAAGCGATGCAGAACCTACAAGCCGGTTTAGGCGAGGGTGGGGGCTTTGCAATGCTTACAGGAGAGGTCGGTACAGGGAAAACAACGGTCGCCAAGGCAATGTTGTCTTCTCTCGATAGCCATACCCAAGCTGGCCTTATACTTAACCCTACATTTTCCAATACGGATTTACTTGAAGCTATCTGCGATGAGTTTGAGGTCGAGTACCCTGAACAGGCATCGTTAAAACAGTTGAGTCAGGTTATTCATCACTTCTTGTTGGATAGTCATGCTCAAGGCATTCAAACCTTATTGGTGATCGATGAAGCCCAACACCTTGCTGCTGATGTGTTGGAGCAGTTACGCCTACTGACCAACTTGGAAACCGACAGTCGCAAACTATTAAAAGTCTTGTTGGTTGGCCAGCCTGAATTGCAGCAACACTTACAAACGACTCAGTTGCGTCAGCTTGCACAGCGTATTACGGGTCGTTATCACTTGTTGCCACTCAATACTGAAGAAACTGGCAAGTACATCGCGTTTCGCCTGGAAATGGCGGGTGGCGAGCAAATGTTGTTTTCAAATCGCTCGGTTAAGTTAATCGCCCAATATACCCATGGTATTCCAAGGCTGATTAACTTGGTGTGTGATAAATCGCTTCAGCTCTCTTTTCACAATGGTGATCAAGCGCCTTCTAACGAGACAGTAAGCCAAGCTTGCCAACAAATCATGGCTTTTCAAGCTGATGTGTATCATGTTGAAAAACCTCGCAGCGCCCATGTGACACCAAAATTAATCCAATACGCAAGTGTCGCTACATTAAGTATTGGTTTAGCTTTCGCGACCTTCAATTTCGCTCCATCTTATATAGATTCTTGGCCAGAAAAGGAGTCTTCAAGCAAAGCACAAACTGAAGTGTCTGCACAGCTTCAGCGTTCTTTAGTGGCAGATTCATCCAAGCTAGTCGCTGAGCCTGAACCTTCAAAATTTGCATTACCGCAACACATTCAGCAGCACTTAATGCAAGGGACCAACCGTTCTCTGGCGATTAAGAATCTCTATACGCTTTGGGGATATCAGTCTTCTTTGCGTGATGGCTTGTGTTTAAGTGAGCCACAAAGTGTGTTCGTGTGCGAGCAACACCAATCCAACCTAGAGTCGTTGTTAGAGCTTGGTGTGTCTGTCGTTCTTAATTTAGATATAGAACAAGAGTCAGTGTTTGTGGTTCTTTATGGTGTATCTGGGGACTCGGTGGAGCTGCTCGTCAACGAAAAGCTGTTGGTGATGCCTAAGCGCTCTTTAGAACAAATATGGGACGGCGATTATGTCGCGATTTGGAAACAACCACTAAGAGAGACACTCAAAGTAGGCTACCAAGGCGAGGCAATTGCCATGCTTGATCTGTTACTTTCCGAAGTTTTGGATGAAGTTGTATCTGGCAGTGATGTGTTTGATAACGAGTTGAAAATGAAAGTTGAAGCCTTCCAGATTTGGCAGGGAATGTCGGTCGATGGCATTGCTGGCAAACGTACATTAGCAAGGCTACAACGATTAGCTCAACTCGACTCACCTAAGCTGATGTCATTAGATGGAGGTGCAAGCTGATGTCTCGCATTATGCACGAGCTCAAACAATCTGAGCTTAGAGGTTATCAAAGTCATTACGTACCGAATTCTGCAATGGCGATCAATAGAAAGAAAGGTTCATCGCTCGCTATGGGGTTACTCCTTGTGTTGGTTCCTTCCCTGCTAGTGGGAGGCGTTTTAGTTTACCAATCTCATAACCAACAACAGTCACCATCAGCAAATCAATCCGTTGATGTCATGCAGACAGAGCAAGTACCTCAACCTGACGTTAAACCTCAAATAACTGACGCTGACACACAAGCTATGGAGGCAACGTCAGAGGGAGTTCAAAACGAGGCGTTGTTTGCTGTTCGTGCTGCTCCGGCAAGTCAGACGTTAAAAGCACTACCGCGCCAAGCTGTGTATGCGAAGATTGACCTAGATAGCGGTAATAGTGCTGGTGGTTCAAATGTGATGTTGGCAAATGCAGATAAGCGCGCACAAACGACAACCAACGCTGACCTATCCACTGCGCAGTCATCAGTTCAATCAACTGCGAGTGATGAGAGTAGTGATTTGCAATCGGACAGTGATTTACTGCAAGGGCTAGATCTCAGTGAGTTACCACCGGATCTGGCATTGAAGCTTGAATCCATGATGGATGAGCAGCAAAACACGCCTGAGCCGATGGATTCTAGGCCTGCCGGGCGAGAGAATTCACAAGTCATCGAGTTAGAAACTCATATTAATAGCTTGTCTGGGGTATTACCCAAGTTAGACCTACAAACTCATATGTACTCTAGTAGTGAGATGAAACGTTGGGTTAAAGTGAATGGTCAAGAAATTGCTCAAGGAGACTGGATAGGGCAGGACATTCAGTTGCTTGAGATTAAACCACAATCGGTGATCATTGAGTTCAATCAGCAGAAGATAGAAATCCCAGCTCTGTACGAGTGGAAAGGCTAGTGTAATAGGGATTCGTTTTTCCAGTCGTACAGAGTGGAGATTTGAACGCGGAACCAAGACAAATAAAAAGGAGCACCGAGGTGCTCCTTTTTGATATTCGATACTGAATTTACTTTGATTCACGCAAAATACGTAAAGTAAGCAAAACGAGTCGCTTACGCCCAGCCGTTTGGTGACTTTCTGCGACGAGGCATAATGTGTGGCAGGATAAGGCCAAGTAGTAGACCAATACCAGCAACACCACCACCGTACATGAAGTACTTCAGTAGTAAGTCATCTTTTTGTGTGTCTAGCTTAGCACGTAGCTCACGGTTCTCTGTTTGAGAGCTGGTTAGCTGTTGGCTAATCTCGCTGTAGTTCTGTTCAAGCTCTGCAATTTGCTTGTTACGAGAATCTAGAGAGCTCGCTAGGCCAGCTTTTTCACTGTCAGCACTTTGACGAGCATTTGCTAGCTTGCCTTTTACTTCAGTTAGCTCTTTCTCTAGTTTAGGCATGCGTAGTGCCATGCTCTCTTGTGTGCTTACGAACTTGCTTTCAACCCAACCTTTACGACCACGGCTATCTTGTACTTCGGTATAACCAGTGCTCTTGTTGGTTTTTAGATAGGTAATCTTTTCACCAGCATCAACACTACCGATGATACGGAATGTGTTGTTTGGGCCAGAGTGCATATAAGTAAATAGTTTGTCAGCAATATAACGGTCTTGTGCAAAGGCAGCTGGAGCCGCAAGCATTGCGAACAAAACTAAGCTAATCAGTTTTTTCACAGTAAATCCCTTAACGATTCAAATTGGTTAGGCAGATGAGTCAGCCTCAATTAGCAAATAATATTTAGTTTCTTTATGCGGTGCAACAAAGAAGGGAGGCAAAGCCTCCCTTTCTGTGCGTTTGAGTCAATAATGACATGGTATTTACATATCATTACCGAAGCTCACCGTTTTCTGACGCTAATATTTACTAACGTCAGGGCTATTACATTGTAAACATAGCCTGAATTGCGTAGAAGAACACAACTGCAAGTAGTGCACCAGCAGGTAGCGTTACAATCCAAGAAGCAACGATGTTACGCACAACACCTAGGTTTAGAGCTGCGATACCACGAGCAAAACCTACACCTAATACCGCACCAACCAATGTTTGCGTTGTTGAGATTGGAAGACCAGTACCAGATGCAAGAACAACGGTACATGCTGTTGCAAGTTGAGCTGCAAAACCACGGCTAGGTGTTAGTTCTGTAATACCAGTACCCACTGTCGCCATTACTTTATGGCCCATGGTAGCAAGACCAACAACGATACCAATACCACCTAATGGAAGAATCCACCACGCAATACTGCTTTTCGCTGTAAGTTCACCCATATTCTCAACGGTTGATACTACAGCAGACAATGGACCAATCGCGTTTGCTACATCGTTAGAACCGTGAGCGAATGCCATCGCACAAGCGGTAATAACCATTAGAACGCTGAAGATACCTTCTACACCGGCAAAGCCATGGTCTTCTTCGCGATTAGCAAATTTCTTTTGAATGTATAAGTAACCGCCAACCATGACTACAGCAGAAACACCTGCTGCCCATAGCCATGCTTCAGTGCCGCTTAGGTGAAGGCCAACGTGCTTAAGGCCTTTCTTGATCGTTACAAGTGCAATGACCATTGTAGTAATGAACATGTACACAGGCACAAAACGCTTAGCGTTAAACAACGGATTTTCTGTATCAAATATCAGTCGTTGGGCACTTACGAAAATGAGATAGGCGAAGATGCCGGAAATCAACGGTGTGACAATCCAACTACCCACAATACCTTGAACGCTGTTCCAGTCTACTGCTTCTGTACCTACAGACACACACGCGAAACCGATGATTGCACCGATGATCGAGTGAGTCGTTGATACTGGCCAGCCCATGTATGATGCTAGAAGCAACCATGTACCAGCAGCCAGTAGCGCAGACATCATGCCGTACACAAGTACGTCAGGTTGATGAGCGAATAGAGACGTTTCGATAACACCTTTACGGATCGTGTCAGTTACTTCGCCGCCCGCAAGGTAAGCACCTGCGAATTCAAAGATCATTGCGATAATGATCGCTTGTTTTACGGTTAGAGCTTTAGAGCCTACTGAAGTGCCCATTGCATTCGCAACGTCATTTGCACCAATACCAATAGCCATCAAGAAACCGAAAGCTGCTGCAACAATAATCAGGACAGTGCCGTAGTTAGCAAGGATATCCATCGTAATACCTAGTTTTTTGATAACAAGCGGAACAAATTTAGACGCAAAAAACCGCTCAGCGAGAGAAATACTCAGCGCATAAGTGGTTTGGTTAAAAAATGCTCTTCGTTATATAGTTAGCGTATGATTTAAGATCGAGAAAGCATTACTTCAAGACGAGCGCCTACACGCTGTGCTTGATCTGCAATACCACCAACCCATTCAAGAATTTTGTATAAGAACATGATGTCAACTGGATTCATATCGTCTTCAATCGCCATTAATTGTTGGCGTAATTCGATCTGCATCGCGTCCGTGTCATCTTCAATTACATCTAATTGATGAATCATTTCAGCAACGAGTGTTACTTCACGGCCTTTAAAGCCTGTCTCAAGTAATTCGTCTAGTTCATTGATTACGTTTTGTGCTTGGTTCGCTGCATCTAGACAACGTTTAACGTAAGCGATGAAGTTCTGTTGCATTGGAGCTGGAATGACGAGTTGACGACCATATACACGGCCAGCAATGTCTTTCGCTAGGTTTGCGAGTTTGTCTTGTTGCGTTAATAGCTCCAACATATCGGTGCGATCAACTGGCATAAACAAACCACGAGGAAGTTTAAGGCGAATTTCACGTTTTAGTACGTCAGCTTCTTTCTCAAGGTGAGAAATTTGAGCTCGAATTTCAGATGCTTTCTCCCAGTCACCTTTTGAAGAAACTTCAAAGAAATTAACTAGGTGAGAACAACATTCGTTCACGCATACTACGTGACGCTGCAAAGGTTTAATTGGGGACTTTGCAAATAACCCCATAATTGTATTTACTGGCATGGTCATCCAACCTAATAAATAATAACCTTAAAACAACATACACCATATTCATGGTGAAATGTTAAGCGATGGCTACAAAGTCGCGCATGTTAACCTAATCAATGTCTCATTAAAACTGTTTTAGATCATCATAAGGGCGATATTTCTGACTTGCTGAGTTTTCAAATTGGCAATATCCTGTCCCTATCTTCACAGAAAGGTATAACTATGGAAACCGAGATAGAACTGAAGTTTTTTGTTTCTCCTGATTTTTCAGAGACTTTACGCAATAAAATTGCTGAAACTAAAGTACTTCAGCACAGTTGTCGTGAGCTAGGTAACATCTACTTTGACACCCCTGACAACTGGCTACGCAAGCACGATACAGGCTTGCGCATTCGACGCTTTGATGACGTATTTGTACAAACCGTAAAGACCGCTGGTCGTGTGGTCGCGGGCCTGCATCAAAGGCCTGAATACAATGCTGAACATGACAGCAATGAACCTAAGTTATCTTTACACCCAGAGGAGATTTGGCCTGAGGGTAAAGATATTGAAACGCTGCAAGCTGAGCTTACGCCTCTGTTTTCGACTAACTTCATTCGCGAACAGTGGTTGATTGGTATGCCTGATGGCAGTCAAGTCGAGGTTGCGTTTGACCAAGGCTTTGTCGAGTCAGGTGAACTACAAGACCCTATTTGTGAAGTTGAGTTAGAACTTAAATCGGGCCAAACGGATGCTCTATTTACTCTGTCTCGTCAATTCTGCGAACAGGGTGGTATGCGTCTAGGAAACCTCAGTAAAGCGGCCAAGGGTTATCGTCTTGCCCAAGGTTATCAAGGAGATGAGGTCACTCCTTTGACCTTAGTTGATACAAGCAAAAGTGATACTGTTGAATCGTGTTTCATTCAATCTTTAGAGCACGCTCTCGCTCATTGGCATTATCACGAACAGATTTTCACTGAACGTCAATCGATTGAGGCGTTGCATGAGATCAGTCATTCACTGAGTTTTATTCGTCAAACCTTTACTATTTATGGCGGCATTGTGCCTCGCCGTGCGAGTGCTATCCTGCGACAAGAGCTGAAATGGCTTGAGCAAGAGCTCGATTGGCTTAAGAGCTATGACCATTTTGAGGATTTACTTGAAGATAAAGGTCATGTGCTTCGCAAACTGGATGCGCGTAAGTTCTTAGTTGCTGAACTTAAAGAGATGGAAGAACAGCTTCCTGATCGTGAAGATTTACTTACCTTACTGAGCTCTGCCCGCTACACCGGTCTGCTGTTGGATTTAAGCCGCTGGATCTTATCTCGTGGCTGGCAGCCGTTTTTAGATGATAAAGCCCGTGAACAA
Organism: Vibrio echinoideorum; assembly: GCF_024347455.1. Taxonomy (NCBI): domain Bacteria; kingdom Pseudomonadati; phylum Pseudomonadota; class Gammaproteobacteria; order Vibrionales; family Vibrionaceae; genus Vibrio; species Vibrio echinoideorum. Next base: position 3,068,095 of record NZ_AP025483.1, on the reverse strand, counting down.
ATGGCGCACGGCATTGAATGGTTCTCTGTACAGCAGCTCGATCGCACATGGGCAGAGTTGATGGAAGCTTTCCCGCCAGAGCGAGTGATGACGAGCCAAGCGTATATTGACCAACAGTATCGCCTAATGCGCAACCTTTATACTGGTGTTGGTTTTGCGAGTTTATACGATGACGATGAACGTAATAGTTTCCGTTTGCCGTGGGCCGATCTAGTGCAAGGTATTGATGACTTACTGGCTCTTAGAACGCTTGCACCACTTACTGATAAGTTGGAAGGTGGAGAGAAGGTTCAACTGGAACGTTGGCTAGCTCGCCAAGAAGTATCGATTCTGCATGCGATGGAACAGACACGCCAAATCAGCGTGGAAGTTGAGCCATACTGGCAAGACTAAATTTAAGACCAATATGAATGATAAAGTAGGGCTTCGGCCCTATTTTTTTGTTTGTTTCTCAAGCGCCTCTATCCGTTCAAGTATCAGTTGTTGCTGCTCTAAAATCTTATCCAGTTTACGTTCTTTATTTTCAGCTCGTTGACTCTCATGATGAGTTGGTGAGGTGATCAACGAAGTAATCAAACCTGAAATCATACCAAATACACCCACACCGCAAACAATCACCAGAGACGCCACTAATTTTCCTGAACTGGTCACTGGATAATGATCACCGTATCCCACCGTACTGATGGTAACGAAAGCCCACCATAAGGCATCTTGGCCAGTGGTAATGTTGGCATTGGGATCCTTATGTTCCAACAAAAGGATCGTTCCGGCGCCTATGGTCAGGAGAATGACCAGTAGCAGAATAATCGATGCGAGCGTGGTCTCTTTTCTATTACGAAAGAGTTCTCTGAAAACACGTTTACCTGAACGCAAAACGAGAATCACACGCAAGATCTGAAAAATGCGAGCGAAACGAAGAGGTTCGATCATTGGGATGCTTGCTAAGAAATCGATCCAGTGTACTTTCAGATATTCTTTCTTGTTTTGTGATCTGAATAGATCAATCGTGAGCTGAAAAAGAAAAACACTACAGATTACAAAATCGAGGCCGATAAGGACTTGTTTTGATTCTTTATCAATCGGTACAAACAATAAGCCTGAGATCACAAATAACGCTAAGAAAGAGAGAATCAGTGATAATAAGCTCATCGGCTTGGTTGTGTCTTTGGTACTATTTAACATTCATACGAGGCTCAAAATAAATCGCGAACTTTGACTGACATAGCCACCTCGCGGATATAGAAGTCATCAATATATAAGAATTAATGGAGAACTGACAATGACTAAACTGTCATTCAAGCCGTGGGAAAGGATAATCTCTGACGTTCGTCTCGTTCCAAAAATGGTCATGCTGATGATATTCAGCACTATTTTGATCATTTCGAAACAGTTATGGGACGCAAGTACGTTTTACGATTCATTGCTTGCTGTAACCAATAATGCGCAAGTTGCACAGCAGCATTACGAGACTTACCTAGTTCAAGTGGCCTGGCAAACAGCCTTAATGATCGTTGTGTTTGTGGTTCTCTTATTGGCAGCAGCTCGTGTGATGTTGCGTCAAACTCAATATCTTAACGATGCGATTAAAACCATGGCCGATAAAAACTTATCGGTGCCTATTCAAATGGATTGTAAAGATGAATACGGCGATGTGGCTCGTGAACTAGAAAAAACGCGTGTCCAATTGAACGACATGATCAAAACTCAGGTGTCCTCTTCAGACGAGTTATTCGCTTTGACCGAAGTGATGACCATCAGCATGTCTGAAACTAAAGATTCGGCTCAAGAAGAATTCAATGAGATCGATCAACTTGCGACAGCAATGAGTGAGATGACTTCTACAGTGCAAACCGTAGCTGAGCACGCGCAAAGCGCCTCTTCACTAACTGAGCAAGCTTCAGGGCAAGCTCTTACGGGTCAGAAGTTCGTACAAGGCTCTGTTTCTAAGATGAGCGAACTGTCTTCAGATATCGCAGCCTCTGCAGCGGCGGTAAACCAAGTTGAAGAGCGTGTTGATTCGATTGGTAGTGTTGTTGGCACTATCCAAGGTATCTCAGAACAAACTAACTTATTGGCACTGAACGCAGCAATTGAAGCCGCGCGTGCAGGTGAAGCTGGTCGCGGTTTTGCAGTCGTTGCCGATGAGGTCCGTAACCTTGCGCAGCGTACTCAACAAGCAACGGTAGAAATTCAAGACATGATCAGTCAGCTACAAAGCAGTGCAAATTCAGCTGTCGAGTTGATGGAAAAAAGCGTTGTAGAAGCCGCTGAAGGCGTTGATCTTGTTACCAATGCTGGATCTGAGCTTGATGGTATTGTGAGCCAAGTAAACCAGATTAATGATATGAACTTCCAGATCGCGACAGCCGCAGGTCAACAAAGCAGTGTTGCTGAAGAGATGAGTGTCAACCTGACCAATGTTCGTGAGCTTGTTGAAGCGTCCGTTGTGGTAGTCAGTGAGCTGCTTGAAACGTCTCAACTTATGGAAACTAATGCGCAAGAGCTGGACGGTAAGATTAAGCAGTTTAAGGTTTAATCTTTAGCTTCTGGTTTTTATGTTGAAGGGCTTATTCCCAGAGGTTTGTTTCTACAGATAGATAGAGAGTAGATAGATAGAGGCTTATTTCTATAAGCAAAGGCTCAACTCGATAAGTTAACCGATAAAACGCCCACATTACTGATGTGGGCGTTTTTTATTGGCGTAACTTTGGTATAACTTATCTTTAGTTTTTAAAATTCACTATCAAAGCTAGTTGTCAAAATTAGCCTGTTAAAACGATTTATTAAAGTACAGAACCGATTGTTCGGCGCGCAGCTTACACAAGGAAGAAACATGCCATTGCCTTCTCAACTCATCACACATTCTCAGTCTGCTTTTGAGCAATTGTTAGAACATCAAAATGAAGCCATCAATACTTGGTCAGAGCCATTGATTGATGATCTCAAGCGTGTATTAGGCTTGAGCTGTTTTGTTGGGGATTGCTTACAGCGCGATGCGATTCTATCCAGTACTTTGCCTGATATGTTGGCATGCGAAGAGCGTGCAGAAGGGTATCGTGAGCGATTGGCTGAATTGCTTTCTGGTTGCGCGGATGAAATGAGTGGCCAACGTGTATTACGCCAATTCCGCAATCGTGAAATGACCTATATTGCTTGGCGTGATTTTATGGGTTCTTGGGCGTTAGAGCAGAGCTTAAGCCATCTATCAATGCTTGCCGAGGCGATGATCTTCGAGACCTACCAATGGCAATATAACATTTGCTGTAAAGAGTGGGGCACACCTTGTAATGACCAAGGTGAAGCACAACCTATGTTGATTATTGGTATGGGTAAGTTGGGTGGTGGCGAGCTTAATTTCTCTTCCGATATCGATTTGATTTTTACCTACCCTGAGAATGGTGAAACTCAAGGTGCAAGACGCAGCATTGCGAACGCACAGTTTTTCACGCGTTTAGGGCAACGTATTATTAAGGCGCTTGATCAGCAAACCTTTGACGGATTCTGCTACCGAGTAGACATGCGCCTGCGCCCCTTCGGTGAGAGTGGTCCACTGGTCATGAGTTACGCTGCGCTAGAAGATTATTATCAAGAACAAGGCCGAGATTGGGAACGCTACGCGATGGTTAAGGCGCGAGTGATGGGTAGTGAAATGTACCCTGAATATCAAGAGCTTCGCCAGATGTTGCGCCCGTTTGTGTTTCGTCGTTATATCGATTTCAGTGCCATTCAATCTCTGCGTCGAATGAAGTCGATGATCAGCAGTGAAGTTCGCCGTCGTGGCCTCTCCAATAACATCAAGCTTGGTTCTGGTGGTATTCGTGAAGTTGAATTTATTGCGCAAGTTTTTCAATTGATTCGTGGCGGGCGCGAGCCTAGCCTGCGTGGTCGAGGGTTACTAGAAACGTTAAGTGCTATTGAGTCTCTCAATTTATTAGAGACCAAAGAAGTCGGTCATTTACGTGAGGCCTACCTGTTTTTACGTCGCCTTGAAAACCTATTGCAAGCGATGGCCGATAAGCAAACTCAAACCTTACCAGACGGTGAACGTGAACAACTGCAACTCGCTGTAGCAATGCAACTTTCAGATTGGGACGGCTTAATCAATGCAACTCGTACTCACATGGCCAATGTGCATACCGTGTTTGAAGATCTGATTGGAGTTGACGAAGACGATACTAACCCTATCCCGAGTCACTTTAGTGAGTTGTGGGACATGGCCCATAAGCCCGATGTGATTGAGCAAGTGTTAGAGCATGATATTGCCGCAGTTAGCCCTCCGGAAGCGGCGAAAACCATTATCCAATTTAAAGCGGATTTAGCGAAGAAAACCCTTGGCCCACGTGGACGGGAGGTTTTAAATCGCTTGATGCCTAAAGTGTTCCAAGCGTTGTACACCGCCAAGGATGCAGAGTTTGGTTTATCTCGAGTGTTGCACCTTCTCCATAAAATAGTCACGCGCACCACTTACCTTGAGCTATTGGATGAACACCCAGCCGCGTTAACTCAGTTAGTTCGTTTATGTACTGCGAGCCCGATGATTTCGGAGCAGCTTGGCCGTTATCCTATTCTATTAGATGAACTTATTGACCCTCAGCAACTTTATAATCCCGTACCTTTAGAGTCTTACAAGACTGAGCTGCGAGATTACCTAGCTCGTATTCCTGAAGATGATATGGAGCAACAGATGGAAGGTCTGCGTCAGTTTAAGCAGACTTGTATCTTGAGGATTGCAGCCGCGGATATTGCAGGTGCTCTGCCTGTCATGAAGGTCAGTGATCACCTGACCTATTTAGCCGAAGCGATTGTTGAGGCGGGTATTAACCAAGCTTGGTTACAAGTATCGGCCAAGTTTGGTGAACCGACTCATGTAAAAGATCGTGAAGGTCGTGGTTTTGCGGTTGTCGGTTATGGCAAAGTTGGCGGCTGGGAGCTGGGGTATAACTCAGACCTTGATATTGTCTTCATGCACGACTGTCCGGTACACATCTATACTGATGGTAAGAAAGAGATTGATGGACGCCAGTTTTATCTAAGATTGGCACAGCGAATTATTCATATTTTCTCAACTAGAACCGCTTCCGGTATTTTGTATGAGGTCGATACTCGTCTGCGCCCTTCAGGTGCCTCTGGTCTATTGGTTAGTCCAACGGATGCCTTTGACGAGTATCAGCACAATGATGCGTGGACTTGGGAGCACCAAGCTCTAACTCGTGCTCGCATGATTTACGGCGATGACTTATTGGCTTCGGCATTCAACAAAACTCGCCATGAGGTTCTGTGCTTGGCTCGTGATGAGGCAACACTCAAAAAGTCCGTTGTGGATATGCGTGAAAAAATGCGCGGTCATTTAGGCGGTAAAAAAGCCGATCGGTTCATGCTGAAACAAGATGCGGGCGGTATTACTGATATTGAGTTCTTGGCGCAATATTTAGTGCTGAGATACAGCAACGAAAAACCTAAGCTCACCCGTTGGTGTGACAATGTACGAATCTTTGAAAGCTTGTTGTCACAGGGGATTATGGACGAGCAGCAAGGCATGGCATTAACCAATGTCTATACGACGTTAAGAGATGAAATCCATCATCGTAATCTACTCAACCTTGATGCGGATGTGGCGATTGAGAAGTTTGAGATGGAAAGAGAACATGTTGTTCAAGCATGGAAGCAATGGATGGAAGCTTAACCAAGTCATAACGTAGTGACTGATGTGTCTATCTTGATAGGCTTTTACTCATTTATCTATAGTTTAGCCACTGTAATCAGTGTGCTAGACTCTAGCCAGATTCGATTTTTGGAGATCCATAATGAAACCAATTCTACCTGACTACAGCCAATCAGGCGTTCTTGTTGTCGGTGACGTAATGCTTGACCGTTACTGGTATGGCCCAACTGGCCGTATTTCACCAGAAGCACCTGTACCCGTTGTGAAAGTAGAAAATAACGAAGAGCGTCCTGGTGGTGCTGCCAACGTAGCAATGAATATTGCCTCTCTTGGTGGGCATGCTCATATCGTTGGTTTGACTGGAAAAGATGAGCCTGCTGAGGTGTTAAAAAACACCCTAGGTGCACTAAAAGTTAAATGTGATTTCGTTGAGTTAGAAGACTATCCAACTATTACTAAATTGCGAGTGATGAGCCGAGGACAACAGCTAATCCGCCTTGATTTTGAAGACAAATTTGAGAACACGGATCCCGAGCTTGTTTTGTCTCGCATGGAGCAAGCGCTTCCTAATGTACGTTCGGTGATCCTATCTGATTACGCAAAAGGTGCCTTGGAGCATGTGCAAAGTTTTATTCAAAAAGCACGTGCGGCAAAGGTTCCGGTATTCATTGACCCGAAAGGCGCAGACTTTGAACGTTACCGTGGTGCGACTTTGCTTACGCCTAATATGGCTGAGTTCGAACTGGTTGCGGGCAAAGTAAAATCTGAAGAAGAAATGATCGAAAAAGGACTCGCGTTAATTGAAGAGTTCGACTTTGAAGCATTACTTGTTACTCGTAGCGAACACGGTATGACTTTGCTTCGCAAAGGTTTGGAACCATTCCACTTGCCGACTCAAGCGAAAGAGGTGTATGACGTAACAGGTGCTGGTGATACGGTTATTTCTGTATTGGCTGCTTCTGTTGCGGCGGGAAAACCACTTGATGAAGCGTGCGCATTAGCAAATGCTGCTGCTGGCGTGGTCGTCGGTAAGCTGGGTACATCGACACTTTCTACTATCGAGTTAGCGGAAGCTATTCATGGTAGCCAAGACACAGATTACGGTGTGATTTCTGAAGCTGCACTGGTTGAAGCGGTGAAGCGTGCTCGTGCGAAAGGCGAGAAAGTGGTTATGACCAATGGCTGCTTTGATATTCTACATGCCGGACATGTTTCTTATATGAACCACGCTGCTGAATTAGGCGATCGTTTGATCGTCGCAGTGAATACTGATGAATCAGTGAAACGCTTGAAAGGCCCAGGTCGCCCTGTGAACCCAACCGATCGTCGTATGGCGGTATTGGCTGGCTTAGGTGCGGTTGATTGGGTTGTTCCTTTCTCTGAAGATACTCCTCAACGTTTGATCTCTGAGGTATTGCCAAGTATTTTGGTGAAAGGTGGTGATTACAAACCTGAAGAGATTGCTGGTGGTGAGGAAGTGATTGCAGCGGGTGGTGAAGTGAAAGTACTTAACTTTGAAGACGGTTGTTCTACCACTGAAATCATTAAAGCGATTAAAGGCGGTCGAGGTTAGTTCTTAGCCTTCTGGTTTGCTAGCCTTAAGTCTTTGGTTAGGTAGTAAATCTAGCTTTCAATAGACAATAAAAATGCCGCTCAATGAGCGGCATTTTTTTATCTGTAATTTGGTCGCTTTTTAAAGACTCAGGTTAGAGCCTTCAACTAGGATTTAAAATTACTTACTTGCTACTTTTAGACCTGCGTTTACATCAACAATGTCTTGTTCGCTTAGTGTACCAACCGCTTGACGAAGTTGAAGTACACTTAGGATGTAGTTGTAACGAGCATCTGAAAGGTTTTTGTTCGCATCGTATAGACGACGAGTTGAGTCTAGTACGTCAACGATAGTACGAGTACCGACATCAAAACCTGCTTCTGTTGCTTCTAGAGCAGACTGAGCAGAAACAACAGACTGTTCGTAAGCGCGTAGAGCACCGATCGAAGCTGTGATGTTGTTGTTGAATGCACGTACGTCTTTTACAACACTACGGTAAGTGGCTTCTAGATCTTCACTTGCTGCAACGTAGTTGTATTCAGCCTGTTTAGTCAAAGAAGTTGTGCTACCACCGGTGTATAGAGGTACATTTAAGTTAACGCCAACATTGAAGTTGTTTGTTGTACCGTCAGAAGTATCACTTGAACCAATATCAGTGTAGTCATATCCGCCATCAAGAGTTAGCGATGGTAGGTGACCTGAACTCTGTAGGGAAATATTGTCTTTAGCTATATCTTGCGAGATACGTGAAGCTAGAAGGCTCAGGTTCTTTTGTTCTGCTTGTTCAACAAGTGCTGCTGCAGATTCAGAAGATTTGCTTGCTGAGAAACGATCAGTATCTAGGATGCTTAGGTTAGAGTGTTCCTGACCTGTAATCTCACGTAGACCTTCGTAGTTATTAATCAGAGTGTTCTCTGCTAAAACTTCGTCAGCCAATACGCCATCGTACTGAGCTTGCGCATCATGTACATCGGTGATTGCTGAAAGACCTACTTCAAAACGTTGCTTAGTTTGCTCTAGTTGACGAGCAACCGCGGCTTTTTCTGCACGAACAAACTCTAGGTTATCCTGAGCTCGAAGTACTTCGAAGTATGCCGTTGCAACACGAAGGATCAAAGCTTGTTGCTCTGCTGCGTACGATGAATCAGATTGACGAGCAGTTTTCTCAGCAGTATCTAGCGTGATCCAAGAAGAGCGTTGGTACAGTTCTTGAGAAAAGCTAATGCCGGCTGTCAGAGCATTTTGATCATTATCTCGCGTCGGTGATGAATCTAAATCTGTCTCACCACGAGTAAGGTTGTATCCCGCAGTCAAATTGATTTGCGGTAATAAAGAGCTACGGCTTGACGTTACTGCTTCAAAAGCGGCATCGCGCTGCGCTGCTGAACGAAGAAGTTGTGGATCGTTCTGTTTTGCTTGGTCGTAAACTTCAGCTAGCGTATCAGCAAAAGCTGACGAACTCAGGCTGCCGATTGCTGCACTGATAAATAGTGGAAGCAGTTTTTTCATTTTCCTATTCCTGCCTTTAATGGAATTTTCTTCAAAAGAGTTTAACCCAGTTTGGTGGTAATTTACTCGAAACTTTGCACTTTTTTACATTTAACTGTCCACTTGTGCAATATTTATTTTTTAAAACTTAACTTTAATTATAAATTTTATATAAAAAGTTGAACCTTATCCTTGGTAGTTAACTCGGACAATGAGTAAACTATAAAGATCACTTAGTGAGGTACCAAATGCAACAGTATGACAATCAACGACATGAGTTTACTCCTGAAGATGTGGAAATAGTCTCAAAAGAGACTCTGTTTCGTGGCTTTTTCAAAATGGTTAAATACACATTTAGACATAAGTTGTTTGAGGGGGGCTGGAGCCAACCAATAGAGCGCGAAATGTTTGAGCGTGGTCATGCTGCCGCTTTGTTACCTTATGATCCTATTCGTGATGAAGTGGTGATCGTTGAACAGATCCGTGTTGGGGCTTTAGAGCATGAAAACCCATGGCAATACGAAATTGTTGCAGGGATTATTGATACGGATGAATCACCACAAGATGTTGCCCGTCGTGAAGCAATGGAAGAGGCGGGAGTTGAAGTCGGATCTGTATTGCCTATCACTTCGTATTACCCTTCGTCTGGCGGTTGTTCAGAAAAGCTCGACGTCTTTGTTGGCTGTATTGATGCCACGACAGCAAAAGGTGTACACGGATTGGATTACGAAGGTGAGGATATTCGTGTGCAAGTGATGACTCGCGATACGGCTTATCAGTTAGTAAAAGAAGGTGTGTTTGAAAATGGAGCCACGATCATTGCGCTGCAGTGGCTACAATTGAACTACCAAGAATTACAGTCAAAGTGGAACGGTTAACGTCATGCCAAATATAGCGGTCAAAAAGCCGTATCATGTTGATCTTGCTGAATTGATGCGAGTTTACGAGACTAACTATGCCAAACTTAACGCTCTGTTACCGGTTGGGCATGAGGTTGGTGACGTTCGCTGTTACCAAGCCGTTAATATGGTGTATCAATTGACAGTGAATGAGGTCACAAAATACACCACATTAATAGATATATGTCAGAGTGACGAGACACCAGTGTTTCCTTTGCCAAAAATGTCTGTCAGGCTATATCACGACGCTCGAGTTGCAGAAGTGTGCGCCAGCGGGGATTTTTCGCGTGTTAAAGCGAAATATGACTACCCCAACGCTAAGCTTATGCAAAAGGATGAGAAATTTCAGTTGAACAAATTTCTTGGAGAATGGTTAACGTTTTGTTTAAAAACGGGTATCAGCCGTTCGCCAATGCCTTTTTAATTGAGCCCATTGTAAGAACACTTTTAAAGTTTAAACAGTAACGTATCTGGATTTGTTATTTTGGAATTATCACACACTTCAAAATTTGATGAGAGCAGTATTAAGCTCGTGCAGCTAACGGACACGCATTTATTTGCGCCGAGCAACGGCAGCTTATTAAGCATCAATACACAAGATAGCTTTCGTGCTGTAGTCGATGGCATTGTTAACCAAGGCTTCGACTATGAAGCGATCTTGGCGACGGGTGATATCTCTCAAGATCACAGTGCTGAGTCGTACCAAAAATTTGAATCAGGCATTCAACCTTTGGAAAGGCCATGTTATTGGCTGCCAGGTAATCATGATTTCAAGCCTAATATGGGCAGTGTTTTACCATCACCACAAATACAATGTGTTGAGCATGTCTTGCTAGGCGATAACTGGCAAATGGTGATGCTCGACTCTCAAGTTGTAGGTGTTCCACACGGACGTCTCAGTGATCAACAACTTGACCTGCTCGAAAAAAAGTTGACGGAGTTCCCAGAGCGTAACACCTTGGTTTTGCTGCACCATCACCCATTATTGGTTGGTAGTGCGTGGCTAGATCAACACAACCTAAAAGACGCTGATCAATTTTGGGATGTGGTTCAACAACACACCAATGTCAAAGCGGTACTGTGTGGTCACGTTCATCAAGACATGAACCGAGATCATCATGGTGTACAAGTCATGGCAACCCCATCGACTTGTGTTCAATTCAAACCAAACTCGAACGACTTTGCTGTTGATACATTATCTCCAGGCTGGCGAGAGATTGAATTGCATCAAGATGGTACGGTTACTACAGAAGTTCGCCGTTTACCTCATGGGCAATTCCTACCTGATTTTACTGCAGGAGGATACTAATGACGGATTTTAATCAGCAAACCGCTAAGCCATCACTGCTTCTCTACATTCACGGTTTTAACAGTTCATCACGCTCCCACAAAGCGATGGTGATGGCAGACTATTGCGCTGAGCATCGAGCAGATATTAAGGTGATTACGCCTCAACTGCCGAGTTTTCCTCAGCAAGCTGCACTTCATTTGCAGCAGCTGGTGGAGCAATATAAAGAGCAATACCAGATAGCGTTAGTCGGTAGTTCATTGGGTGGCTATCTTTCTACGTGGTTGAATAGTCACTATGGTTTTAAAACGGTGGTTGTAAATCCTGCAGTGAAGCCGTATGAACTTCTTGCCGACTATCTCGGTGAACAAGTAAACCCATATACAGATGAGCGATATGTGCTGGAAACAAAACATATCGATGAACTGAAGGCATTAGATGTACCGGCTCTCGCTAAGCCGAGTGACTTCTGGTTACTTCAGCAAACGGAAGACGAAGTTCTGGATTACCGACAAGCGGTAGATAAGTACCAAGGTGCAACACAAACAGTAGAAGAGGGCGGTGATCATAGCTTTGTGGATTTTGAGCGCTACCCACAACAAATCATCACCTTTCTAAATCTTTAATCTGTTTCACCAACCGAGTGATTTTCTCTTGTTTGCCTGTTATTTCATCTATCAATGGTGAAATATCATAGTTTGATGTCTTAGTTTTTGAACTAGCTTGACATCATTACTCAGCTTCCAGACTATATTCCCCAATACTTCGCTCATTCGCTCTACTATGACGGTTCATAGTATTAATTCTGCTTTAGTGAAACTAGAGCCCGCGAACTGACGCAAACTTTTTGAGTAAACTCCGTATTATGACTGAACAATATAATGCAAAAGACCTCGAGGTACTTGAAGGTCTCGATCCCGTGCGACACCGCCCGGGAATGTACACCGAGACTGAAAGACCTAACCACCTTGCCCAAGAAGTCATTGATAACTCGGTCGATGAAGCACTAGCGGGACACGCTAAGAAAATTAAAGTCGTGCTTCATGCTGATCAATCGTTAGAAGTTACTGATGACGGCCGTGGTATGCCGGTTGATATCCACCCTGAAAAAGGGATCTCAGGTGTTGAGCTGATTTTAACTAAGCTCCACTCTGGCGGTAAATTCTCAAACAATAACTACAAGTTTTCAGGTGGCTTACACGGTGTAGGTATCTCGGTCGTAAACGCACTTTCAAAACGTGTTGAAGTAACAGTTCGTCGTGATGGTCAAGTTCATGAGATAGCCCTTGAGGGCGGTCATGCAGTGACTGATCTGACAGTGACGGGTACTTGTGGTCACCGTAATACCGGTACTACGGTGCATTTCTGGCCCGATCCAAAATACTTCGATAGCTCTAAGTTTTCAGTTTTACGTCTTATCAATAACCTGCGCGCGAAAGCTGTACTTTGCCCGGGTTTAGAAATTACCTTTGTCGATAAAGTTGGCGGTGAAGAACATAAGTGGTATTACGAAGACGGCCTAAAGGACTACCTTGCTGAAGGTGTGAAGGGTTACACCTTATTGCCTGAAGAACCTTACGTTGGCGAATTCGTTGCTGAAACAGAAATGGCGAACTGGGCGATTATCTGGCAACCAGAAGGCGGTGATATGATCACCGAGAGTTACGTGAACTTAGTACCAACTAAGCAAGGCGGTACTCACGTAAATGGCCTGCGCCAAGGTTTGCTTGATGCAATGCGTGAGTTCTGTGAATTCCGTAATCTACTACCACGTGGCGTTAAGCTAACGGGTGATGACATCTTCGATCGTTGTTCATACGTACTCTCTGTGAAGATGCAAGACCCTCAATTCGCGGGTCAAACTAAAGAGCGCTTATCTTCTCGCCAAACTGCTGCGTTTGTTTCTGGTGTAGTGAAAGATGCGTTTAGTCTTTGGTTGAATGAAAAGCCTCAGCTCGCAGAATTACTTGCAGAAGCGTGCATTGCTAACGCGCACCGTCGTATGCGTGCGAGTAAAAAAGTCGTACGTAAGAAAATTGCTTCTGGTCCAGCACTGCCGGGTAAATTAACCGACTGTTCAGTTCAAGATTTAAGCCGTACCGAAATCTTCTTCGTGGAAGGGGACTCTGCGGGCGGTTCTGCTAAGCAGGCTCGTGACCGTGAATTTCAAGCGGTAATGCCACTGCGCGGTAAAATCCTCAATACATGGGAAGTTTCGGCTGACCAAGTGTTAGCTTCACAAGAAGTTCACGATATCTCGGTTGCTCTGGGTATAGACCCTGACAATGATGATTTATCGGGTTTGCGTTACGGTAAAATCTGTATCCTTGCCGATGCGGACTCGGATGGTCTTCATATCGCGACACTATTGTGTGCATTGTTTACTCGCCATTTCCATGCATTGGTTGAAGCGGGCCATATCTATGTGGCAATGCCTCCTCTGTACCGAATCGATTGCGGTAAAGAAGTGTTCTATGCACTCGATGATTCAGAGAAAGATGGGGTACTTGAGCGACTATCTCAGAAGAAAGCCAAGATTAACGTGCAACGATTCAAAGGCCTGGGTGAAATGAACCCGCTTCAGTTGCGTGAAACCACTATGGATCCAAATACTCGTCGCCTTGTTCAGCTGACTATTGATGACAACGACGCGACCAACGAGATGATGGACATGCTGCTTGGTAAGAAACGTGCAGATGATCGCCGTGCATGGCTACAGACTAACGGTGATATGGCCGAGGTATAATGGATGTCTAACGAAATTACATATGATGGTGTTGAACAATTGCCGATGCGCAAGTTCACCGAAGACGCCTACTTAAATTATTCAATGTACGTGATCATGGATCGTGCATTGCCTTATATTGGTGACGGTTTGAAGCCCGTTCAACGTCGTATTATCTACGCGATGTCGGAACTCGGCTTATCAGCTGCATCGAAATATAAAAAATCAGCTCGTACGGTTGGTGACGTGTTAGGTAAGTATCACCCACACGGTGATTCTGCTTGTTACGAAGCGATGGTACTGATGGCGCAACCATTCTCTTACCGTTACCCGTTGGTTGATGGTCAAGGTAACTGGGGTGCTCCGGATGACCCGAAATCATTCGCTGCGATGCGTTATACCGAAGCAAAGCTGTCGAAATTTGCTGAAGTGTTACTTGGTGAATTAGGTCAGGGTACCGTTGATTGGCAGCCAAACTTTGATGGCACGATGAAAGAGCCTCAAATGTTGCCAGCTCGCCTGCCTCACATCTTGCTGAACGGTATTACCGGTATCGCGGTAGGTATGGCGACCGATATTCCGCCACACAACGTGCGTGAAGTCGCGAATGCAGCGATTCATTTGATTGATACGCCTAAAGCTGAACTTCCAGATGTGATGGGTTTCATTCAAGGCCCAGATTACCCGACAGAAGCTGAAATTATTTCGCCGAAGTCGGACATCGAAAAGATCTACCGTACAGGCCGTGGCAGCATCAAGATGCGCGCGGTATGGCACAAGGAAGGCTCTGATATTGTTATCACGTCTTTACCTCATCAAGTGTCAGGTGCGAAGTTACTTGAGCAAATTGCGAACCAGATGCGAGCTAAGAAGCTCCCTATGGTGGACGATCTGCGTGATGAATCAGATCACGAGAATCCAACACGTATCGTCGTAGTTCCTCGTTCAAACCGTATCGACTGTGACCAACTGATGAGTCACCTGTTTGCTTCGACGGATCTTGAGAAAAACTTCCGCGTTAACTTGAACATGATTGGTTTAGATAACCGTCCTCAAGTTAAAGGTCTGGTTCAAATCCTGAAAGAGTGGATTGAGTTTCGTCGTTCGACCGTTCGCCGTCGTTTGCAATACCGTTTAGATAAAGTACTGGCACGTTTGCACATCTTAGAAGGCTTACTTGCCGCTTATCTAAATATTGATGAAGTGATTGAAATCATTAGAACAGAAGATGAACCATGTCCTGTTTTGATGAACCGTTTCAACATTTCTGAAATTCAAGCCAATGCGATTCTCGATATTAAACTTCGTAACTTAGCTAAGTTAGAAGAATTTAAAATTCGAGCTGAGCAAGAAGAGCTTGAAGCTGAACGTGAAAAGCTTGAAAAACTACTAGGTTCAGAGCGTCGCTTGAATACGCTGATCAAAAAAGAAATCCAAGCAGATGCAGATAAATATGGCGATGATCGCCGCTCACCGTTGATTGAACGTGCTGAAGCAAAAGCGCTAACAGAACGTGACTTAGTTCCAAGCGAACCAATTACGGTTGTGCTTTCTGAGAAAGGTTGGATTCGTCATGCTAAAGGGCATGAAGTTGACGCTGAAGGCTTGAACTACAAATCAGGTGATAAATTCTTAGCAAGCACTAAGGGTAAGAGTAACCAACAAGCGGTGTTCCTCGGCAGTGATGGCCGAAGCTACTCCCTTGAATCTCACTCACTGCCATCGGCGCGAAGCCAAGGTGAGCCAATTACAGGTCGCTTGAACGTCAGCCCTGGTACGTCTATTCGCCAAGTAGTGATGGGAGAGAATGAACAGTTATGGTTAGTCGGTTCTGATGCGGGTTATGGCTTTGTTTGTAAGGGCAGTGATTTATTGTCTAAGAATAAGAGCGGTAAAGCGTTAGTTAACTTGCCGCAAGCTTCTGAAGTGATGTTACCAAGCCCGATTGCTGACTTGGACACTAACCAGATTCTGGCGATTACTAATCAAGGTCGTATGTTGTTGTTCCCGATTAAAGACCTACCTCAATTGAGCAAAGGTAAGGGTAACAAGATCATTAATATCCCTTCTGCGAAAGCAAAAGAGCGTGAAGAGTTTGTCTCGCATCTAATGGCTATCCCTGAGAATGCAACGCTGACTATCTACGCGGGTAAACGCAAGCTTGGCTTGAAACCTGCGGATCTTGAAAACTTCCGTGGTGAACGTGGTCGTCGTGGTGGTTTACTGCCTAGAGGGTTGCAGCGAGTTACTCGCATTGATATCGATGAGCCAAGTGAATCATAGGCGACTATGTTAGTTTGATGCCATGATCGGATAAAAGAAAACCCAGCCTGAGAGCTGGGTTTTTTGTATTTGCATTTTACAGTTTGAGTTCAAGTCACCGCGTTATATGGGACTATAGATAAATATATAATTACAGGCGAGTATCTTCAGCAATAGTAACCTCAAGAGTTTTACTCTCTCCTTGGCGCAATATGCCAACATCAATGACAGTGCCTGGTCGCAAATCAGTCACGATGTCCATCACGCTTTGTCGACCGTTAATTTGGGTGTTGTTGATGCTGACAATGATGTCTTGTGCTTCAAAGCCTGCATCTGCAGCAGGGCCGTTAGGATCAATACCCAGTACGACAATGCCGCCAATGTTCTTGTTTCCAAGCAAGCGCGACGTTACTGAATTGATATCTTGCCCGTCAATACCAATATATCCACGAATCACACGACCATCTGCGATGATCTTCTCCATGATTTTATTAGCAAGTGGGTAGGGGATAGCAAACGAAATACCGTAGGTTTCCATATCGGTTGCTTGTTGGAAAGAAGCCGTATTAATGCCGACCAGTTCGCCTTGTGAGTTGACGAGTGCACCACCAGAGTTACCTTCATTGATTGCCGCGTCTGTCTGGATAAAGGCTTGGTGACCATCGGCACTGATTGAAGAGCGACCGGTTGCCGAAATAATACCAAAGGTCGTCGTTTGGCCTAGATTGTATGGGTTACCGATAGCCAATACTACGTCACCTACGTTTGCTTTGTAATCTTGGTTCAGTGGAATCACAGGTAAGTTGTCACCGCTGACTCTGAGTATCGCGATATCGGTGCGCTTGTCTGAACCGACAAGCTGCGCTGCGGCTACTCGTCCGTCTTGAAGTGCCACGACGATTTGGTCAGCTTGAGCAACAACGTGGAAGTTGGTAATGATGTAGCCTTTTTCGCTGACAATGACTCCGGACCCCAAGCCTTGAGTCAGCAGCTTGTTGCGATCGCTTTCTGCGTATTTACGGCTATAAATATTTACCACAGCAGGTGCCGCTCGGCGTACCGCTTGGTTAAATGAAATCTGAAGAGAGGCGATATTATCCACTTTAGGGATAGTGACGTCTGAAACAATGCCTGATCTTAAGCTCGGAAATGCGAGAAGAATAAGCGCCGCTGAAACAAGTCCAAGGGAAATAGAACGAAATAGAAAGGACAGCATGTTTCCCTCTTCAACAAGTAAGGTGTGAAGCCTCCGAGGATGGATGACTTGATTACTAGTGAAGCATAGCATTTTGATTCATCTAAAGAAAAGGGAGACTGAGTAAGTTTCAAGCAAACTTATTCAGTCTCCCTCTGGTTATACTGACAAATTGTTAACGAATGACAAGGTAGATAGTTCTATCACCTCGTTGAATATTCAATGCCAAAACACCAGGTTGTTTCTCTAAGATATCTCTAAACTGTGCCAGGTTTTTAACTGCTTGGCGGTTTACTCCGATGATGATGTCATCTTGGAGAAGCTGGTAAGCTTCAGCTGGTGAGCCTTGAGCGACACTCGATACTTTGACGCCTGTTGCAACATCACTTTCAGTTGTGTTGGTTAACTCAGCTCCGGCTAATCCTTCATGGAGTTTTTCCGCTTGTGTCTTACTATTGGTTGATTCACCTAGTGTGACATCAAAGGTTTTGTCTTTTCCGTCACGAACGACACCAAGCTCAATTTGTTTCCCTGCTCCCAAAGTGGCCACTTTTGCTCTGAGCTCACTAAAGGTATCAATACTTTTGCCATTAATAGAGGTAATAACATCACCCGCTTTCAGGCCAGCTTTGTCTGCTGCGCTGTCCGGTACAATTTGGCTGACAAAAGCACCTTTACTTGATTCATAACCGAGCGCTTCTGCTAATTCAGAGGTCACTTCTCCACCTTGAACACCCAGCATGCCACGTTTAACTTCGCCGAAATCGAGAATTTGTTCTGTCAGGTTTTTCATCATATTGGATGGGATTGCAAAGCCGATACCGACATTACCTCCGTTAGGGCCAAGGATCGCGGTGTTAATACCAATTAACTCGCCGTTAAGGTTTACTAACGCACCGCCAGAGTTGCCACTATTTATGGCTGCATCGGTTTGAATGAAGTTTTCAAAATTTTCTAGGTTTAGGCCGCTACGACCCAATGCCGAAACGATACCGGATGTCACTGTTTGACCGAGTCCAAATGGGTTGCCGATAGCCACACTAAAGTCACCAACTCGTAATTGGTCTGAGTCTGCGAGTTTTATTTGGGTTAAATTTTTGGCTTTTTCTAATTTGAGCAGTGCGATATCAGACATTTGGTCGCCACCGATGAGTTCAGCATCGTATTCTCGACCATCATGAAGTTTTACTTTGATATCGTCAGCACCATTAATGACATGGTAATTAGTTACGATATGACCTTTCTTGGCGTCGATGATGACACCAGAACCTAAACCTCGGAATGGGCGCTCTCGTGTTTGCTCTGGGCCAAAAAAGAATTGGAATTGTTCAGGGATTTGCTGACGTTGTACCTGTTTGCCTTCTACGGCAATACTAACCACAGCGGGGGTAACGTGTTCAAGCATAGGAGCTAGGCTAGGTAATTGCTCATTACCCACACTCAGTGGCAGTGCGGCTGTCGCTTGAATTGGCGTGATGATTGAACTTAAGCTTAAAGTCAGTACCGATAAAGCAAGCAAAGGTTTTTTCATCATAAACTCCTCTCTAGTTAAGGTCTTGCCCCTCTCATATTTGTTATATATATGAGAGGTTTCAAATGACCTGAGTGAAAGTTATGACTCAAAAACCTTTGTAAAGTTCACAGAAGTGTTAAATGTTTACGACGCTTTTGCTGTGACGACATCCGGAGCATCAATGATTTCTTTCTTCTGCTCTTTAAATAAACCGGTTGCGCCATTAGCGTAATCTTTTGGTTGCTCCTCAAGTGTTGCTTCTTTCACGGACGCTTTTTCTTGTGGTTTATCTGAGTGGGCAGCCGCTGTTTTCACAAATGGATTATCTTGCTCAGGTAGGTTGGGGATGAGTTCTGAGCTCGTTTTTTCCATGTGTTGATACAGTTTTGTGTAGTCCTTACCTAAGGTATCCAGCATTTCTGCTGACTTCGCAAAGTGGTCAGCAAGCTCTTGTCGCTGTTGCTCAAGGGCAAACTTTGCGCTATCTAATTCTTTCTGTACGTTCTTTTGTTTTTTGTATTCAGGCGTCATGAGACGGGAAATAGCGACTCCTAGAATAACTCCGACTAGTAAACCGGCAACGGCATACATCCAAGGCATAACAGCTCCTTATTATTGTTTTTTAACATGTTTGTTACTGCTTAGTTACACGTGATACGGCTCCATGGTACTATGAGAAAGCCGCAGTATAAAGAGAAATGCGTGTGCGCTACTTAGCAGTTTGGTGCTGCTTTATTCGCCGCATGACATTTATTCTCTAATTGCTTAGGCCCATTTTTCTTCGCTGTCTGATATCGATTTCATTGTGGAAATGTCGTCATGAATCCCGTTAAAAAATACGAACAAGATATAAAAGAACATGGATTTCAAAGAGATCCAGCACAAGAGCAAGCCGTTAAATCTTTAGATGAACTCTTTCATCAATTCCAAGATTACATGAATACTCCAACTCCTCAGTTGACTCGATTTCAAAAGTTGCTTGGAAAAAAGGCCGAATCGCCAAAGCCACCCAAAGGCCTCTATTTTTGGGGTGGTGTAGGGCGCGGTAAAACTTATCTTATGGATACGTTTTACGAGGCCTTACCGACCACAAAAAAAATGCGAGTACACTTTCACCGCTTTATGTATCGCGTCCATGATGAGTTGAAAGCATTAGGTAATGTAAGCGATCCATTACCTTTAGTGGCGGACAAGCTAAAAGAAGAAGCCGATATCATTTGCTTCGATGAATTTTTTGTTTCAGACATTACAGATGCGATGATCCTAGGGACTTTATTCCAAGAACTATTCGCACGAAACGTTATTTTAGTCGCGACCTCAAATATCCCACCTGCAGATTTGTATCGTAATGGCTTGCAGCGAGCGCGTTTCTTACCTGCTATCAAACTGATTCAAGACAACTGTTATACTCTCAATGTTGATAGTGGAATTGATTATCGACTGCGTACTCTAGAACAAGCTGAAATCTACCACTACCCATTAGACAGCCAAGCGAATATCAATCTTGAAAAATATTACGCACAGCTTGTGGGGGAAGATAAAGAGAAGTTAAAACAGATTGAGGTTAATCATCGTCAATTGGACGTAGTAGAAGCGAGTGACGGTGTACTGCATGGAACCTTTGCTCAGCTTTGTCAGTCGGCTCGTAGCCAGAATGACTATATAGAACTGTCTAAGGTTTATCACACGGTACTATTGGCAAATGTTTTGCAAATGGGTTCCACCTCAGATGATGCGGCAAGACGCTTTATTGCATTAGTGGATGAGTTCTATGAACGCAATGTGAAATTGATAATCTCAGCAGACGTTGAGTTAGAAAATTTGTACACCCATGGTCAGCTAGAGTTTGAGTTTAAACGTTGTCAGTCGCGTTTAATCGAAATGCAGAGCCATGAATATTTGGCAAAAGAGCACTTAATTTAGCTCTGATTATCTCGAATAAGAAATAGAATTAAAAAAATCGTGATTTTGTTCAAAAAGAGGTGATTTTTTCTTCGCTCTTCTCTATAATCCTGCGACCTACCGTTACTGCGGGCCTCTAGCGATGAGTAAAATCACGTTATGCCAAGAGTTTTCCAACACTCGAAGGGGTGATGATGGTAACTCTTAGACAGTGGGAATACGCGAGTATTCCTTAAGTGTAAATTTTTTAAATAGGTAATTATTAGCATGAAAACTTTCGTTGCTAAACCAGAAACTGTAAAACGCGACTGGTATGTTGTAGACGCTGAAGGCAAAACTCTTGGCCGTCTAGCAAGTGAAATCGCTTCTCGCCTACGCGGCAAGCACAAAGCAGAATACACTCCTCACGTAGACACTGGTGATTACATCATCGTTGTTAACGCTGAGAAAGTTGCTGTGACTGGTAACAAAGCTAAGGGTAAGGTTTACTACCGTCACTCTGAGTTCCCAGGTGGTCTTAAAACTATCACTTTTGAAAAGCTTATTGCTAAGAAACCAGAAATGGTTCTTGAACTAGCAGTTAAAGGTATGCTTCCACGTGGTCCTCTAGGCCGCGCGATGTACCGTAAGCTTAAAGTATACGCTGGTACTGAGCACAACCATGTTGCTCAACAACCACAAGTACTAGACATCTAATTGGGGATTAAGACAATGGCAGAGAATCAATACTACGGCACTGGTCGTCGCAAAAGCTCAGCAGCTCGTGTTTTCATCAAACCAGGCTCTGGTGAGATCGTAATCAACAAGCGTAGCCTTGATGTTTACTTCGGTCGTCCAACTTCTCGTATGGTTGTTAAGCAACCTCTTGAGCTAGTTGAACTAACTGAGAAACTTGACCTTTACATCACTGTTTCTGGTGGTGGTATTTCAGGTCAAGCTGGCGCAATCCGCCACGGTATCACTCGTGCTCTTATGGAATACGATGAAACTCTACGTCCTGCTCTACGTGCAGCTGGCTATGTTACGCGTGACGCTCGTTGCGTTGAACGTAAGAAAGTTGGTCTACGTAAAGCACGTCGTAAACCTCAATTCTCTAAGCGTTAATTTTTCCTTACCGAAAAATACACGCGACCAGTTTTATTACTGGAATTGTGGTTCAAAGCTCGGCTATATGCCGGGCTTTTTGTCTTTCTAGCTCCCGCTAAACGCTTTTCCCTCCTCGTTTTATTCCCAAATTCTTATATTTTGAAAGCTTTTGTAACCCAATGTGCGCTTTGCCTCATGATTGTTACAAAAAGGTAGCTTTATCTTGTCAAAAAGTAGGGTTTTATTTATCATTTGCCGTCAATAAATAGAACTAAATACATATTTTGTTAGCCATGCTCTTTAATCGGAATTATTTCAATCCATAAGGAGCAAATGGGAGAATGTTTGGATGAGCAACGCGCCTTTAAATAACGGTCGCAGGCGTTTCTTAACCGCAACAACAGCCGTTGTTGGTGGTTTAGGAGCAGCTGCTGTAGCCGTGCCTTTTATTAAATCATGGAACCCGAGTGCCAAGGCGAAAGCTGCAGGTGCGCCGGTGGAAGTGGAAGTCAGTAAGTTAGAACCGGGACAAATGGTTCGTGTCGAGTGGCAAGGTAAACCTGTATGGGTTGTACGCCGAGCTGAATCGGTACTAGAAAACCTAAAAGCGATCGGTGGTCAACTACGTGACCCTCAATCTGAGACTGAACAACAACCCGATTACGCACAGAATGAATTCCGTTCAATTAAACCGGAGTTCTTTATTGCTGTCGGTTTTTGTACGCACTTAGGTTGTTCTCCTACTTACTTGCCTGATTCTTTCGCAGAGCAAGTTCAAGGTGTTAAGTCCGGTTTCTTCTGTCCTTGCCACGGGTCAAAGTTTGACATGGCAGGTCGAGTGTTTCAGGGCGTACCAGCACCGTTGAACCTTGTTGTGCCAAAGCATATGTATTTGAGTGACACGAAGATCATGATCGGTGTCGACGAGGGAGACGCATAATGCAAGGATTGCTTGATTGGGTAGAAAAACGTCTACCTGCGATGAATGCTTATAAAAAGCACTTATCTGAATATCCAATGCCTAAGAACTTTAACTTTTGGTACCTTTTTGGTTCTTTGGCAATGTTGGTATTGGTTAACCAAATCCTTACGGGGATCTGGTTAACAATGAACTACGTACCGTCTGGTGATGGTGCGTTTGCTTCTGTCGAATACATCATGCGTGATGTTGAATTTGGTTGGTTACTGCGTTATATGCACTCGACTGGCGCTTCTGCGTTCTTCGTCGTTATTTACCTGCATATGTTCCGTGGTCTAATCTACGGTTCTTACCAAAAACCTCGTGAGCTACTATGGATCTTCGGTATGTTGATCTTCTTAGTGCTTATGGCTGAAGCTTTCATGGGTTACTTACTACCATGGGGCCAAATGTCTTACTGGGGCGCGCAGGTAATCATCTCTTTGTTCGGTGCAATCCCTGTTATAGGTGATGACTTAACGCTTTGGATCCGTGGTGATTACATCATCTCTGGTGCAACGCTAAACCGTTTCTTCGCACTGCACGTTATCGCTCTACCAATTGTACTGTTGCTGCTTATCGTACTTCACGTACTAGCGCTACACGAAGTGGGCTCGAATAACCCTGACGGTATCGAGACAAAACTTCCGAAAGGCACAATGGGCGACGATTACAAAACTCAGTTCCCATTCCACAAGGATTACACTAAGAAATACGACATCATCGATTCTATTCCTTTCCACCCATACGGGACCGTGAAAGATATGGTAGGTGTTGCTGGTTTCCTATTCCTGTTCTGTTACGTGCTGTTCTTTAACCCAGAGATGGGTGGGTATTTCCTTGAGCCGCCTAACTTTGAAGCTGCAAACCCACTGAAAACGCCTGAGCATATCGCTCCAGTTTGGTACTTCACGCCGTTCTACGCTGTACTACGTGCTGTTCCAGATAAGCTGTTAGGTATTGTTGCAATGGGCGCTTCTATTGTGGTGCTATTCCTACTTCCATGGTTCGACCGTTGTAAAGTGCGCTCTTACCGTTACCGTAGCAAACTGCATTTGATTAACATCATCCAATTCACAATAAGCTTTATTGCGCTTGGTATACTTGGTGCGCTTCCAGCAACGCCAACATACACGCTACTCGCTCAAATCTTTAGCTTAGGTTACTTCATGTTCTTCGTTCTGCTGTGGTTCTACAGTAAAAATGAAGCGACGAAACCATTACCGGAAAGGGTGACGTTCAAATGAAAAAGTGGATTGTAATTTTATTTGCTATGTTGCCGTCATTGGCGATGGCAGCAGGCGCAAGTGTACCGTTAGACAAAGCGAACTATGATTTAACAGACAAGGCCTCATTGCAAAATGGCGCTAAGATGTTCATGAACTACTGTTTTGCTTGTCACTCAACGCAGTACCAGCGCTATGAGCGTGTCGCTAATGATTTGGAGATTCCGGTAGACCTGATGAAGGAAAACCTGATCTTCGATCCAGAAGCTAAAATTGGTAGCTTGATGGTTAACTCGATGCCAGCGGATCAAGCAGCAAGTTGGTTTGGTGCTCCACCACCTGACCTGACATTGGTTGCTCGTGTTCGTGGTGCAGACTGGTTGTACACGTACCTTCGTACTTTCTATGAAGATCCATCTCGTCCATTTGGTGTGAACAACATTGTTTTCCCAAGTGTTGGTATGCCACACGTTCTTGAAGAGCTACAAGGTATCCCTACACCAATTTACGAAACGCACATGGTAGACGGTGAAGAAGTTACCGTTGTTGTTGGTACTGAAACTGATGGTTCTGGTGAGTTAAGTACTGGTGAATACGATGAAGCGGTTCGTGACTTGGTCAACTTCCTAGTTTACTCGGGTGATCCAGTACAACTTGAGCGTCATGCGATGGGTTGGTGGGTTATGGCCTTCTTAGTAATATTCACTATCATTGTGATTTTGCTGAAGAAAGAGTATTGGCGTGATGTGCACTAATTATGCTATAATACCGTGCTAATTCCCAAATTATGTTAATGTTCAATGGAGGCTTTTAGGCCTCCATTGTTTTTATTTAAAGTGTACTGGAGGGCTCCATGGCTGTAGCTGCCAATAAACGTTCTGTGATGACTCTTTTCTCAAGTGCTTCTGATATGTATAGCCATCAGGTGCGCATTGTTCTTGCTGAAAAAGGCGTAAGTGTTGAAGTTGAGTTGGTTGATGAGAAAAATCTACCAGCAGAGCTTGTTGAACTGAACCCGTACAAATCAGTACCTACCCTAATTGATCGCGAGCTTGCGTTATATGACTCAAAGATCATTATGGAATATCTTGATGAGCGTTTTCCTCATCCACCATTGATGCCTGTATACCCGGTTGCTCGTGGTAATAGCCGTCTAATGATGTACCGCATTGAGCGTAACTGGTATTCAGTTGCTGAGAAGATCGTTAAAGGCAACGCTGAAGAATCAGAAGCTGCTCGCGTTAAACTGCGCAACGACCTACTGACTCTTGCTCCTGTTTTCGCTGAATATGAATACTTCATGAGCGAAGAGTTTAGCCTAATCGATTGTTACCTAGCTCCGCTATTATGGCGTTTACCTGAGCTTGGTATCGAACTAATTGGTCCTGGTTCTAAAGAGCTTAAGATTTACATGAACCGCGTATTCGAACGTGATTCATTCCTAGCTTCTCTAACGGAAGCTGAGCGTGAGATGCGACTCGTTCGCTAAGCGTTTATGGATATTTCAAATATGACTCCACGCCGACCATACATGCTTCGTGCATTTTATGAATGGCTGGTTGATAACGAATTAACTCCTCACCTTGTTGTTGAAGCAACACTACCAGGTGTGCGAGTTCCAGAAGAGTTTGTTCAAGATGGTCAGATCATTCTGAACATCGCGCCTCGTGCCGTTGGACAACTTGAACTGGGTAACGAAGCTGTGACGTTTAGTGCGCGCTTTAGCGGTCGTCCACATTCTGTGATCGTTCCTCTTTATGCAGTGCAAGCGATTTACGCTCGTGAAAATGGTGCCGGTACCATGTTTGAACCTGAAGAGGCATACATGGAAGCGTTTGAAGAAGGGATTGAAGAAAGTCCTTTTGAAGAACCAGAAAAAGGTCCATCTTTGAGCGTAGCTACGGCAGACGTCGATGCTGAAGAGCCTGACTCAGATCCTGAGCCACCTCGACCAGCAAAAGGTCGCCCAAGCCTTCGTGTTATCAAATAACGTTAGTAAAATGACGACCAAATAAAAAAGCAGCGATTTATCGCTGCTTTTTCTTTTTGTGCTTTCGGGTTATGTCTTCAGTGAGTTAAGGCTGCCCAGCTTTTTGATCCAGCTTCTGAGCACCTGCATTAGCCAGTATTGAACATATAAGTGACTAGTTAATTAACCGAAGTCTCTTCTTCTTCACCATATTCGAATGCTCGTATTACTTGCTTTACGCCTGAGACATTACGTGCAACTTCCGTCGCGATATCAGCATGTTCTCGAGAAACTAATCCAAGTAAGAATACCTCTGAGTCCTCAGTTATCACTTTAACCTTGATGCCGTTTAGATCAGCGTTCGCCAGTAAAGCGGATTTCACCTTAGTAGTGATCCAGCTATCTTTACTGATCGCACTGATCGAAAGTGGCTCTTTTACGCGCACCTGATTGTGAATGCTCTCTACGCCCGCCACATCTTTAGCTTGGCTTTCAAAGGCGCGACGCTCTGAATCTGTGGTCGCTTGTCCCATCAATACAACTGAACCTCGATAAGAGCTAGCTGTAACTCGTACATTTCCGCGGTAAGGTTGTTTGTTGGTGATAGCGGCGACTTCAAATTCAATATTGTTGTCGTTCCAAATTTCTTTGGTCGTTCGCGTATCAGTGACTAAGTTCGCTGTGGTTGCTGCACCAGCAATGAAAATTCCAGCACAACCAGACAGGGAAAGTGTAAGTAGCGAAACACTAATCAGCTTAAACAGCCTCATAGAGGTTAATGATTTCATTGTGATGCTCCGTGTATCACTCTTCGTGAGCAGGGAAGAGTACTTGATCGATTAGGTCACATAGGCAATGCAGTGTCACCATGTGCACTTCATGAATACGCGCTGTACGGTGTGAAGGGATACGAATTTCGACATCGTGTTCGCCAAGCAAACCTGCCATTTCACCACCATCTTTACCAGTAAAGGCAATGATCGTCATGTCACGTGTTACCGCGGCTTCCATTGCTTTAATGATGTTCTTGCTGTTACCGCTGGTAGAGATAGCCAGTAAAATATCACCCGTTTGACCAAATGCACGTACTTGTTTAGAGAAGATCTCTTCATAGTGGTAGTCGTTTGCTACTGCCGTTAACGTGGTGTTATCAGCCATTAGTGCCATCGCTGGAAGGCTAGGACGCTCTGTTTCAAAACGGTTGAGCAAGCACGAGACAAATTGCTGAGCATTCGATGCCGAACCACCATTACCACAACAAAGGATTTTGTTTCCGTTGAGCAAGGTAGCAACCATTGCTTGTGCGGCATGCGTGATTGCGTCTGGCAGTGCTTCTGCAGCCGCAATTTGGATTTGAATACTTTCTGTAAAACTTTCTTTAATGCTGTCTAGCATGTTTATCCTTGGGTAATCGCGTTTTGAATCCAGTCGATATTGTCATTCGGCCCTTCAATGGCAACGATATCAAATCTGAAATCTGTAGAGTGCACCGACAAGCCTTGCTGCATAAGCCAAACATTGGCTGTTTTGAGCAGCTTCTGTGACTTCTTTGTTGTTACCATTTCAGCGGCATGTCCGTAGCTGGTTTGCTTGCGGTATTTTACCTCAGCAAACACAACCGTATTGTTATGGCGCATTATAAGATCAATCTCGCCACATTTAGCTATGAAGTTTTCTTGAATTAACGATAAACCGTGGCCAACTAAATAATTTTTAGCCACGGTCTCGTATTTATCACCCACTTGTTTGTGGGTGATAGGTGCTTTAGACAGGAACTTTCGGCTAAAAAGCCCCATGCTCTGCCCAGCTGATTTCACGTTGAACAACACAGTTGTTGTCGATGGTTAACACGCCAGTTTCACCTGGAATGCTGTAACCCTGTACGGCTTTCATCTGTGGCAGTGCATCCATTAGGTAATAGGCATCCATCCCCAGCGCTTGCAAACGTTTTTGGCCGTTTGAATGTGCAGGCCATAAATCGTTTAGCTCTTTGTTAAGCTCGTTCTTGTTCTCAACTAACAGTGGAATATCGCTGTAGAAAACACCAGTTAGGTCTTCATACTGTTTATCACCGCTGTTGCTGCGAGAGTTTGAGAACAGTGCTGGTTGGCTAGCATCTGGGTTGATTGCTACTTCAATGAAAGGTTTGATCAGCGTTAGTTCAGAGTTCTTCGCCACTATGTAGACAGAATCGATATCACGACGACTGCGAGGCTCTGTTTCTAGATCTAGGTTCAGTAACCCGTCCATTTGAGCGATACGTTGCTGGCTTTCTTGCAATCCGAAGACTTGGTTCACATTGCGCTGTAGTTGACGTTTATCTGAGAAAAAGCTCATCGCGACATCGTTGCTGCTGTATTTTTTCCACTCTTCTTTAAACGCTTGCTCAACTCGGTCACCTAAACGACCTTTCGGAGCTAGGATCAGTGGGAACTTGTAGCCCTGAGCAAAAAGGTGTTTCGCGGCCTGAGCGACTTCTTGTTCTGGCGATAGAGCGAGATAACAAATGTTGGTATCAGGTTCTAGCTGCGTTGGAATGTTCAGAGCCAAAGCTGGAATTGAATTCTCGTGATTCTTTTGCGCTTGCTGAAGCTTAGTGATGTTGCTCTTAATCAGCGGGCCGACAATGAAATCAACGTTGTTTTCTTCCAGTGTCGCTTTAATTTCAGCGGCACTTTGCACGTTAGTGTCCATAACGGTCAGCGTCGCGTCTTCTTCGCGTTCTTTGTCATTCATCATGGCAAAGATGAAACCATCACGTACAAGCTGAGCTTGTTTGCCGTACTTACCCGTTAACGGCAGTAGCAGAGCTGTGCTGGTTGGCTTGCTGATTTCTAACGCTAAGATGTCGGTAATCGCTTGAGGTGTGTAAGTTGCGGCCGGATGACGAGGATTCTCCGCTAACCAATCAGACAGTGTTTTTTGTAGATCTGGAAGGTTAGAGTTGAGAGTTTTCATGTAAATAGCCAGCTGTAACCAACCTGCTAACACGTCTTCTGTCGGAGACGTTTTAAGCTCTAGAATCTCATATTGAGAGTAGCTGTTCAGGTTTTGCCAAATACGGTCGGCAGTTTGTTGTTGGAGCTCATCGTCCGCGTCCAAGTACTCTGAATAAAGCACTAACTCACGGCTCGCTTCGAAATATTCGCTCTGCATTTCAGAAATGTTAGCGCGTAGCTCGTGATAATCTTTCCATTGCTCGTTAGGCAGTTTCCACCAAGGCTGGAAGTTCAGTTGGCTGTAAGCCTGCTCCGGTTGTGAGTTGTTCACCAGCAGTTGAGCTCGGGTTAATTGCCACTCCGCTTGTTGAACTTCACTTAGCTCTTGTTTTGCTAAGCGTTTGATAAGCAGAGTCGCTTGATCGGTTTTTCCAGCTTGCACAGAAGCCTTAAGTGCCATGATTAACCAGTCGTTTTGTAGACTTCCTTTGCTACTATCCGCCTGCATCATGTAACTTTCAGTTGATTGCGCTGGATCGAGTGTAATATCAACACGCGTTGGTGCTTGAGGGCCTGAAGAACAAGCCGCCAATGTAATTGCTAATGCAATTGGAGTGAGTAAGCGTGGTACACTGAGTCTCTTATGGTTCATCGTTGCCATGAGTTCTTTAAATTCCGTATAAATTTGTATCTATATTAATCGTTGAAGTGATGGTAAACAAATGACAGATAACAAAACCTTGCTCACAGAGAGCCCAACTCTCTACATTGTGCCAACCCCAATCGGAAATTTGGGAGATATCACTCAAAGAGCAATTGAAATTTTATCAAGTGTCGATGTTATTGCAGCTGAAGACACACGCCACACGGGTAAGCTGCTTGCTCACTTCAATATATCAACCAGAACGTTCGCTTTACATGATCATAATGAACAAACTAAAGCGCAAGTTCTAGTCGAAAGGTTATTAGAAGGTCAGTCTATCGCATTAGTCTCTGATGCGGGTACTCCTTTAATCAGTGACCCAGGTTACCATCTTGTTTCACAATGTCGTCAAGCGGGTGTGAGAGTTGTGCCACTTCCTGGTGCTTGTGCAGTGATTACTGCGTTAAGTGCTTCTGGTTTACCGTCGGATCGCTTCAGCTTTGAAGGCTTCTTGCCACCAAAGAGCAAGGGTCGCAAAGATAAGTTCTTAGAGATCGCAAAAGCAGAGCGTACTTGTATCTTCTACGAATCACCGCACCGTATTACCGACTCTTTGCAAGATATGCTTGAAATCTTAGGCCCAGAACGCGAAGTTGTGTTGGCGCGCGAGCTGACCAAGACATTCGAAACCATCCAAGGGTTGCCACTCGGTGAACTTATTGAGTGGATTGAAGAAGATTCGAACCGTAAGCGCGGTGAGATGGTGCTGCTGATTCATGGTCACCGTGAAGAGGCGACTACAGAACTGCCAGACGAAGCAACTCGAACCCTTGGTATCCTAACCAAAGAATTGCCCCTTAAAAAAGCGGCAGCGATGACGGCAGAAATCTACAACTTGAAAAAGAACGCGTTATATAAGTGGGGCTTAGAGCATCTAGACAACTAGATTGCGCTTTATATTGTAGAAGCCCTCTACTGAAAAAGCTTCTGAGGAATGATGGTATTACCGTTATTCCTCTTTTTTTGTCTAGATTGTGTGAAATTCATGCATTTGCTCCGTAGTTTGCAGCATATTTGTGATCTCGCTAGACACTGCCCTTTAATGTCTATATAATCCGCCCCCGGAGTTGAACGGGTAATCGCTGCTTTGCTGATGTCCTTCGGGAGACTGACGTTGAGGTCCTTCGGGAAACTGACGTTGAAGTCCTTCGGGAGACTGGTAGAGGGGAGGAACGTCCGGGCTCCATAGAGCAGGGTGCCAGATAACGTCTGGGGGGCGCGAGCCCACGACAAGTGCAGCAGAGAGAAGACCGCCGATGGCCTCATTTCTTCGGAAGAGGCACAGGTAAGGCTGAAAGGGTGCGGTAAGAGCGCACCGTGCGGCTGGCAACAGTTCGTAGCAAGGTAAACTCC
This sequence comes from Vibrio echinoideorum, assembly GCF_024347455.1. Classification (NCBI taxonomy): domain Bacteria; kingdom Pseudomonadati; phylum Pseudomonadota; class Gammaproteobacteria; order Vibrionales; family Vibrionaceae; genus Vibrio; species Vibrio echinoideorum. The sequence continues at coordinate 3,037,375 of NZ_AP025483.1, read as the reverse complement.
ACCCGGAGCAAGATCAAATAGGCCCTCGCATTGCGCTGCTCGCGTATGGGGGCGGGTAGATTGCTTGAGCCTGTGAGCGATTGCAGGCCTAGACGAATGGTTACCGCCGCGCAAGCGGAACAGAACCCGGCGTACGTGTCAACTCCACCTATATAAAGAACCCATCATTACTTAACGGTAGTGATGGGTTTTTTGCTTTATATTGACGTAAATTATTTAGATTTCCTTAGAATCCTTCATCCTGATATGAGCTTGGGTCAAAAATTCCCAAAGCCTATACACAATATGGTGGAGATACGGCGTGAAATCAGTACACTAAAACGTTAATAGAACAAATTATTGCCGAACTAATGGCTCAATCCACTCACTGAGAAGACTATGACAGAAGCATTCAAACATATTTCAGTATTGCTTAACGAATCTATTGACGGACTTGCGATCAAACCTGACGGTACCTACATCGATGGTACTTTTGGCCGAGGTGGTCACAGCCGTACAATCCTGTCTAAACTGGGCGAGAATGGACGACTCTTTAGTATCGACCGCGATCCACAAGCGATTGCAGAAGCTCAGAAGATTGATGACTCTCGTTTTACGATTATTCACGGCCCATTCTCAGGTATGGCTGAATATGCAGAGCGTTATGACTTAGTCGGTCAAGTGGATGGTGTTTTACTGGATTTAGGTGTTTCTTCACCACAGCTAGATGATGCTGAACGTGGCTTTAGCTTCATGAAAGATGGCCCGCTAGACATGCGTATGGATCCAACAACGGGTATTCCGGTTTCTCAGTGGCTAGTTGATGCGGATCTTGATGACATTACATGGGTTATTCGTGAGTTCGGTGAAGACAAACACGCTCGTCGTATCGCGAAAGGCATCATTGCTTATCAAGAGAACGAAGAGAACGAACCGTTAACACGTACTGGCCAATTGGCTAAGCTTATCTCTGATGTCGCTCCAAAGAACTTTAAAGAGAAAAAGCATCCCGCGACACGTGCTTTCCAAGCATTCCGTATCTACATCAATAGCGAACTTGAAGAGATCGATACAGCTCTGAAAGGCGCAGCAAGTATTCTTGCTCCTCAAGGCCGTATTTCTGTTATCAGCTTTCACTCTCTTGAAGACCGTATGGTTAAGCGTTTCATCCGTAAAGAGAGCCAAGGACCACAAGTTCCTCACGGTTTGCCATTAACAGAAGATCAAATTAAAGCTTTAGGCAGTGCTGATCTAAAACCAGTAGGTAAAGCGATTAAGCCTTCTAAAGATGAAGTGGATGAGAATACTCGTTCACGTAGCTCAGTACTACGAATCGCAGAAAAGCTATAGTCAATGAAGACCTCCAAACCGAACTTAGCCAAGATAATATTTTTCGATTTGATCTCCGTGGGCAGGGTTCCATTGGTGATTCTTATTTGTATCTTTGCGAGTGCGATGGGGGTCGTTCTCACGACGCATATGTCACGCCAGGCGATTACGCAAAAAGACATGGCATTAGTTGAACGAGAACAGCTTGATGATGAGTGGCGAAATTTAATGCTTGAAGAGACAGCACTGGCTGAACATAGCCGCGTTCAAGCATCGGCAAAACGAGAGCTAGACATGAAACGTCCAGACTCTGATAAAGAAGTTGTGATCATACTGAAATGACCGGTAAAAAGGAAAAAGCACCCGCGAAAACCGTTAATAAATCAACGAAAGAGCGAGTGAAGAGCGAAAAGGATTCGGATCCAATTCTAATTAAATGGCGTTTTAACGTCGTTATTGCTTTCGTGTTTCTTGCCTTTGCTGCACTTGTTGGTCGTGTGGCTTACATCCAAATCATTGAACCAGATAACTTAATTCGTCAGGGTGACCTTCGCTCGGTACGTGTTAAGGCTATTCCTTCCGCCCGCGGCATTATCTCAGACCGCAATGGCGAACCGCTTGCTGTGAGTGTTCCAGTTGAAGCGGTATGGGCTGATCCGAAAACCATTTTCGATAAAAATGGTATGGCCCAAATTGATCGTTGGTATGCGTTAGCCGATGTACTTGGCCTAGAACGACAATCAATGATCGATAAGATCTCTAGCAACAAATCCCGCCGATTTATTTACCTGCAAAGACAAGTTAGCCCCGCGATGGCTAAGTATATTCGTGAACTAAAGCTGGTGGGTGTTGGCCTTAAAGCTGAATCCCGCCGCTATTATCCAGCAGGTGAAGTCAGTGCGCATCTTATCGGTGTGACCGGCATTGATGGGCACGGTTTGGAAGGCGTTGAACGCAGCTATGACAAATGGCTCACGGGCGAGGCGGGTAAGCGGACGATTCGTAAAGATCGCTATGGACGCGTTGTTGAAAACATTGCTTTAGAAGAGCGTGAAGAAGGCAAACCACTCGAATTAACGATCGATCAACGATTACAAGCCATTGCTTATCGCGCTATTAAGCAAGCCGTGGCCGATCACAAGGCGACTTCAGGCTCTGCTGTATTACTCGATGTAAAAACGGGTGCTGTGTTAGCCATGGTTAACGCCCCTTCTTATAATCCGAACAACCGCGCTGACTTACAAAGCTTCAAAATGCGTAACCGCGTTCTTACCGATGCTATGGAACCGGGTTCTACCGTGAAACCTTTTGTAGTTTTGGCGGCGCTAGAGAACGGTACTGCAGATCCTGATATCGTTATTGATACTGGCAATGGCATTATGCAGATTGGTGGTAGCCGCGTGCGAGACTCTTCCAAAGTTGGCAAGGCTGACTTAGCGCTGATCCTCAAAAAGTCGAGTAACATCGGCGTTGCGAAATTGGCGCTTAATATGCCACTTGAAGCTCTGCTTGGGATGTACAGTTCGGTTGGTCTAGGCGAGATGTCTGGGCTCAACTTGGTTGGTGAAACGAGCGGTATTTTTCCGAATCGCCGTCGTTGGTCAAAGTTTGAAATTGCTACTTTAGCGTTTGGCTATGGTTTGTCTGTTACACCAATGCAGTTGGCACATGCTTATGCGACGTTAGCTAACAAAGGTTTGTATGAGCCTATTCATATTATTAAGAGCAACGACCAAGATTTTTCTAAGCAAATCATCAAGCGCGAGAACGCTGAACTGGTTTTGAACATGCTCGAAGGGGTAACTCAAAAAGGTGGTACGGCGACAAGAGCCGCTGTTCCGGGTTACCGCGTTGCAGCCAAAACGGGTACTTCTCGTAAGGCTGAAGCGGGCGGCTACAGTGATGAATACATCGCGGTGACCGCAGGCTTTGCTCCAGTCAGTGACCCAAGAGTGGCGCTGGTTGTTGTAGTCAATGAGCCTCAAGGTGACCTTTACTATGGCGGTTCGGTCGCAGCCCCCGTTTTTTCTGAAATTATGAAGGGTGCACTGCAAATACTGAACGTCCCTGCTGATGAAAACAAGTTTCAAGAATAGAGCCAATCAGGATTCAATATGAGTAATAGCCTCACGCTGTCATCTTTACTTTCTCCTTGGGGAGACTTTCGTTCTCCTGAACTAGAATCGATTGCTGTTGAGCAGTTGGAATTGGATAGCCGAGCCATCAAGGAAGGTGATGTTTTTGTTGCCGTCGTCGGACATGCTGTCGATGGTCGTCGGTTTATCGACAAAGCGGTCGCTCAAGGTGCGAAAGCCGTCATTGCACAAGCTGGCGATGAGAAAGCTCATGGCTTGGTTGAGTGGTTAAACGCGGTTCCTGTGGCTTATGTTACAGACCTTAACTCAAGACTCTCTGAATTGGCTGGTCGTGTTTATTCTTCTCAAGCGACTAAGTTGATTGGTGTTACAGGCACCAACGGCAAAACCACCATCACTCAATTGATTGCTCAGTGGCTTGATCTTGTTGGTCAGCGTTCGGCGGTAATGGGCACCACAGGTAATGGCTTCTTAGATAATCTAAAAACCGCGGCTAACACCACAGGCAGTGCTATCGAAATACAGCGCACACTGAGTGAGTTAGCTGCAGAAAAAGCGGTTTATACCGCGATGGAAATATCCTCTCATGGTTTGGTGCAAAGTCGAGTAAAGGCTTTGGACTTTGAGGTAGGCGTATTTACTAACTTGAGTCGTGATCACCTTGATTACCATGGCACGATGGAAGAGTACGCATTGGCTAAGAAGATCTTGTTTACTCAGCACAAGTGCAAGCACGCTGTCATCAATGTTGATGATGAAATTGGCAAAGCTTGGATGTCAGATTTATCCAATGCCGTCGCAGTTTCACTATCACCGCTAACGGGCTATCAACAGTCAGTATGGGCGTCTGATGTCGCCTATGCAGAGACGGGCATCAAGCTCTCGTTTGATGGTCGTTGGGGGCAGGGGAAACTTTCTGTTCCATTGATTGGTCAGTTCAACGCCTCAAACGTACTGGTTGCTTTTGCTACTCTGCTTTCATTGGGTATCGACAAGCAAATATTAGTCGACACTGCACCTCAGCTTCAGCCTGTTATTGGTCGTATGGAACTGTTCCAAGTGCCGAGCAAAGCAAAAGTGGTTGTTGATTACGCTCATACGCCAGATGCGCTAGAGAAAGCCTTGGCAGCATTGCGTGTGCACTGCTCGGGAAAATTGTGGGCAATTTTTGGTTGCGGCGGAGATCGCGACACCGGTAAGCGTCCAATGATGGCGGTAACGGCGGAGCAGTTCGCAGATAAGATCATTATTTCAGATGACAATCCTCGCAGCGAAGATCCTGCACTGATTGTCAAAGACATGCTGGCTGGTTTAAGCGAACCGGAATCGGCGTTTGTCGAGCACGATCGCTACCAAGCGGTTAAGTTCGCTCTTGAGCAAGCAGGCAGTGATGACATTATTCTTTTGGCTGGCAAAGGCCATGAGGATTACCAAGTGTTGAAAGATAAAACGGTACATTACTCAGACCGAGAGTCTGCGCTACAACTTTTAGGTATTTCACAATGATTGATGTATCACTCGAACAGATTTACTTGGCTGTCAGCGGTGAGTTGATTGAGGCTAACAACTCGAACAATGAGGTAATTAATGCCGTTTCAACCGACACTCGAACAGTCGAAGAAGGCGCATTGTTTGTTGCTATTGTTGGTGAACGTTTCGATGCTCATGACTTTTGTCATCAGGCGGTTGAAGCGAATGCGAGCGCGTTGTTAGTCGAACGAAAACTTGACCTAAATATTACCCAAGTTGTTGTTGAAGACACTAAACTTGCTTTAGGTCAGCTAAGTGCTTGGATCCACAAACAATGTAATGTTCCAACCATGGCGATTACTGGCAGTTGTGGCAAAACGACTGTAAAAGAGATGGTGGCAAGTATTCTACAACAACGTGGCAAGGTGCTGTTTACAGCAGGTAACTTCAATAATGATATTGGTGTGCCATTGACCTTGCTTCGTAGTGAACCAAACGACGACTATGCTGTGATCGAATTAGGTGCTAACCATATTGGTGAGATCGCTTATACCACCCAGCTTGTGAAACCACAGGTGGCATTAGTCAATAATGTAGCCGCGGCGCATTTAGAAGGCTTTGGTTCTATCGATGGCGTGAAACAAGCGAAAGGTGAGATCTTTCAGGGTCTTGCTGCCGGCGATACTGCTATTGTTAACTTAGAGAGCAATGGTGGTGACTTTTGGAATGAAGTACTTGCGGATAAAACGGTACTGACATTTTCTGAAAGTAGCTGTGAAGCCGATTATTTTGCTGAAAATATCGAAATCAACGATCAAGGCGAAGCCTGCTTTGATATGCAAACGCCACAAGGTACAGCGGCTGTTGAACTTGGGATTATCGGTCAGCATAACGTAGCGAATGCGTTGGCTGCAGCAGCGTTGAGCATTCAATTTGGTGCAACGCTTGATGAAATAAAAAATGGTTTAGCGAATCTTATCTCGGTTAAAGGACGAGTTGAGGTTCAGCAATTAAGTCAGAATATCAAGCTGATAGATGATAGTTATAACGCCAGCGTACCTGCAATGAAGGCGGCAGCTAAATTGTTGTCGAGCTTCAAAGGTCAACGTTGGCTGATTTTAGGCAATATGGCTGAATTAGGCGACGAAAGTCTTGCACTTCACCGTCAAGTCGGTGAATATGCTGCCCCATTCGCTTTTGAGCATGTACTCACTTACGGTAATGATACCAAGGTGATTAGTGAGGTCTGTAATGGGACACACTTTGCAACGCATCAAGCGATGATCGCACACATAGAGCAGCAATTATGCTTGCCAGAAAACGCGTCTCATACTTTGTTAGTTAAAGGCGCAAATAGTGCAGGAATGAGTAAAATAGCCGCTGCTTTAAAGGAGAACTTTTCATGATAATTTGGCTTGCAGAGCTACTACAGCCACACCTTTCTTTTTTCCGTTTGTTCGAATACCTATCGTTTCGTGCAATCGCGAGTATTTTGACGGCTTTATGTCTGTCGCTGTGGATGGGACCTCGTTTAATTGAGCGTCTGCAAATGCTACAAATTGGCCAAGTTGTTCGTAATGACGGCCCTGAATCTCACTTTAGCAAACGTGGTACACCAACCATGGGTGGCGTGATGATCCTTGCTGCGATCATTATTACGGTATTAATGTGGGCTGACCTTTCTAACCCTTACGTTTGGGCTGTACTGGTTGTCCTCGGCGGTTACGGTGCGGTCGGCTTTGTTGACGATTACCGTAAAGTCGTTCGTAAAAATACAGACGGCTTGATTGCTCGTTGGAAGTACTTTTGGCAATCTGCGATTGCATTGGTTGTCGCGTTTGCTCTATACGCTCACGGACACGATACTGCGGCAACACAATTGGTTGTTCCTTTCTTTAAAGATGTGATGCCACAGTTAGGCTTGTTCTACATAGTGCTAACGTACTTTGTTATTGTGGGTACCAGTAACGCGGTAAACCTAACGGACGGCCTAGATGGTTTGGCAATTATGCCAACGGTTATGGTTGCGGCTGGCTTTGCTGTGATTGCATGGGCGACAGGTAACGTTAACTTCGCGGCATACTTACACATTCCATATATCCCATACACCTCTGAACTGGTTGTGGTTTGTACGGCTATCGTGGGTGCTGGTCTTGGTTTTCTATGGTTCAACACTTACCCAGCCCAAGTATTCATGGGCGATGTGGGCTCTCTTGCACTTGGTGGTGCACTGGGGGTGATCGCTGTGTTAGTTCGCCAAGAATTGGTATTGGTTATCATGGGCGGTGTGTTTGTAATGGAGACCTTGTCAGTTATTTTGCAGGTAGGCTCTTACAAATTGCGTGGTCAGCGTATTTTCCGCATGGCACCGATTCATCACCACTACGAACTTAAAGGTTGGCCGGAGCCGCGTGTAATCGTGCGCTTTTGGATCATCTCAATGGTATTAGTATTGGTTGGCCTAGCGACACTGAAAGTTCGTTAATTCTATGTGAGCCTCAGATTAGAGGCTCTTTAAAACTATTAAGAGCATCTTGTTTAAATGGAACGTTGGCAAAATATTCAAAATGTAGTGGTTGTGGGGCTCGGTATTACCGGGCTCTCTGTCGTTAAACATCTCGTAAAATATCAACCTCACACACATGTGAAGGTGATTGATACTCGCGAGCTACCACCGGGCAGAGAATCTTTGCCTGAATCGGTAGAACTGCATTCTGGAAGTTGGAATAGCCAATGGTTAGCGGGAGCGGATTTAGTCGTTGCTAACCCGGGTATCGCCTTAGCGACCCCTGAAATACAAGATGTTATTCAAGCGGGTGTTCCGGTTGTTGGTGATATTGAACTGTTTGGCTGGGCGGTAGACAAACCCGTTGTGGCAATAACAGGATCCAATGGTAAGAGTACGGTGACCGATCTAACGGGTGTGCTTGCTAAGGCTGCTGGTCTTAACGTTGGTGTCGGTGGCAACATCGGTATTCCGGCCTTAGATCTTTTAGAGCTTGATGCCGATCTATATGTCCTTGAGCTCTCAAGCTTTCAGTTAGAGACAACATCTAGCTTGAACCTAGCAGCGGCGGCCTTTTTGAATTTGTCAGAAGATCATATGGATCGCTACCAAGGCATGGCCGATTACCGCGATGCTAAGTTAAGAATCTTTAACAATGCTCAGTGCGCGATTGTAAACCGCGACGACAAAGAAACTTATCCAGATCACGAGATGCAGGTAGTGACATTTGGTCTCGATGACCAAGAGTTTGGTGTGGCAACAATTGATGGCACTGAATGGCTAATCGATAACGCTAAGTCAGTACTTCCTACCCAAGATTTGACATTGGTTGGACGTCATAATGTGGCGAATGCGTTAGTCTCGTTGGCACTACTTAAGCTAGTCGGTATCGATTACAACAAAAGCCTTGAAGCTTTGAAAACCTACAACGGTTTAACTCATCGTTGCCAAGTGGTGGCAGATAAACGCGCTATCAAATGGGTTAACGACTCGAAAGCAACCAATGTAGCCAGCACATTAGCCGCTTTGTCGGGGCTAGAGTACCAAGGTACTTTATATCTTTTGGTTGGTGGCGTGGGTAAAGGTGCCGATTTCAGTGAGCTTGAACCTGTGTTGTCACAGCTAGAGCGTGTTCAACTGTGTTGCTTCGGTGAAGATGCAGCGCAATTTATGCCATTACATCCATCGGCGAAGACGTTTGATACCATGCGTGACATCATCGAGAGTATCTCTGCACAACTAGCCTCGGGTGACATGGTGATGTTGTCTCCTGCGTGTGCGAGCTTCGATCAATTTAATAACTTCATGGCGAGAGGTGATGCGTTCACTGACCTTGCTCATGAGTATGCCTAACGTGTTGAAGGACTAACATTCAGTGCAAAGAGTGAAAGAGATTAATCAATCCATTTGGCAATGGCTAAACCGTGCCACACCAGAGGCGCTCTACGATCGTCAGTTGGTTTGGATTGCTCTTGGACTGATGCTGACCGGATTGGTGATGGTGACGTCTGCTTCGTTCCCAATCAGTGCTCGTTTAACCGATCAGCCGTTTCACTTTATGTTCCGCCATGCCATTTTTCTTGTGTTGGCGTTAATCGTATCCAGCGTCATATTGCAAATTCCAATGAAGCGTTGGTTTCAATACAGTATGTACCTATTGGGCTTATCTTTCTTTTTGCTGGTCGTGGTATTGGCTGTCGGTAAGTCAGTTAATGGTGCATCGCGCTGGATCCCTCTTGGATTATTTAACTTACAACCCGCTGAAGTCGCTAAGTTATCGCTGTTTATCTTTATGGCGGGTTATTTAGTTCGTAAACAAGACGAAGTGAGAAAAACCTTCTTCGGTGGCTTTGGTAAACCGATCATGGTATTCGGTGCTTTTGCTGTGTTACTACTTGGCCAGCCCGATTTAGGTACGGTAGTTGTAATGCTGGTGACCTTGTTCGGTATGCTATTTATCGCAGGCGCCAAGCTTTCACAGTTTATTGCCTTGATGGTGGCGGGTATTGCCGCGGTCGTTGGATTGATTGTAATAGAACCTTATCGTGTTCGACGTGTGACCTCATTCTGGGAACCTTGGAATGACCCGTTCGGCAGTGGTTACCAGTTAACCCAATCATTGATGGCGTTTGGCCGCGGTGATTGGATGGGGCAAGGCCTTGGTAACTCAGTTCAAAAGTTAGAATATTTGCCAGAAGCACATACCGATTTTGTGTTTGCTGTATTAGCAGAAGAGCTAGGCTTTGTTGGTGTAACTTTAGTGCTGATTCTTATTTTTAGTTTGGTACTGAAAGCGATTTTAATTGGCAAGAAAGCATTTGAGAACGACCAGTTATTCAGCGGTTATCTTGCCTTTGGTATTGGTATTTGGTTTGCATTTCAGACGCTTGTTAACGTAGGTGCCGCTTCAGGTATTGTTCCAACTAAAGGTCTAACATTGCCGTTGATCAGTTACGGTGGATCAAGTCTCATCGTGATGTCTGTTGCGGTTTCAATGCTATTACGCATTGATCACGAATGTCGGGTGCAACAAAAAGAACAAGCCGATAATCAAAACGAATTAGTAGAATAAGAATCTAACGTGATGAAACAAAACAAAAAACTTTTAGTGATGGCTGGTGGTACTGGCGGTCATGTTTTCCCTGGCTTAGCGGTGGCTAAAAAGCTACAGCAACAAGGTTGGGAAATTCGCTGGTTAGGAACTGCAGACAGAATGGAAGCGGATTTGGTACCAAAGCATGGTATTGAAATCGATTTCATTAAAGTGAAAGGCCTGCGTGGTCAAGGCATTAGCAAATTAATTAAAGCTCCATTCCAGATTATTAATGCCATACTTCAAGCAAGGCAACACATTAAAGCGTGGCAGCCGGATGTGGTACTTGGTATGGGTGGTTATGTCAGTGGCCCCGGTGGGATAGCGGCATGGTTGTCTGGTATTCCAGTAGTTTTGCATGAACAAAACGCGGTGGCAGGTTTAACCAACCAATGGCTCTCTAAAATTGCTAAAAAGGTTTTCCAGGCTTTCCCAGGTGCTTTTCCTACTGCTGAAGTTGTGGGTAATCCAGTGCGTGAAGATGTGGTTAGCCTTCCTGAACCAGAACTTCGCCTTGCAAAGCGTGAAGGCGATATTCGTATCTTGGTCATGGGCGGCAGTCAGGGCGCTAAAATTCTGAACGATACCTTGCCGGTTACCATGGCACAGCTTGGCGAGGGCTTCACGGTGATGCACCAAGCCGGAAAGAACAATCAACAACAAGTGATTGAACAATACAAATCACATTCTGTAGGTAATGTTCAAGTAACTGAATTTATTGATGATGTGGCGCAAGCTTATGAATGGGCAGATCTATTAGTTTGTCGTTCAGGTGCATTGACCGTATCTGAAGTGTCAGCCGCTGGTGTTGGCTCTATCTTTGTTCCATTTATGCATAAAGATAGGCAGCAAGCGTTGAATGCTGATCACTTAGTTGAATGTGGCGCGGCGTTAATGATTGAACAGCCTCAACTGACGGCTGATAAGCTAGCGAATGCTATCGCTCAGTTAGATAGAAATGAATTGAAAATGATGGCAACAAAAGCTCGTCAAGCAGCCAAGCTTGATGCTGATGTTACTGTCGCTGAAGCAATTAAAGCTTTAGCAAAATAATGAGATTGAATTGATGACGATTGAACATACCCAAGACTTAGCGCAAATCCGTGCAATGGTGCCAGAGATGCGCCGTGTTAAATCTATCCACTTTATTGGTATTGGTGGTGCCGGAATGAGCGGGATTGCTGAAGTCTTGCTAAATGAAGGCTACCAGATTACGGGTTCTGATATTGCTCAAAACCCAGTGACCGATCGTTTAGTTAGCAAGGGCGCTATTGTTTATATTGGCCACCAAGCAAGTAATGTTGCCGATGCTAGTGTGGTGGTGGTTTCAACCGCTATCAACGAAGAGAATCCTGAGATTGTTGCTGCTCGTGAATCACGCACTCCTATCGTTCGTCGTGCTGAAATGCTGGCTGAACTGATGCGTTTTCGTCATGGTATTGCTGTGGCAGGTACGCACGGTAAAACAACCACAACCGCGCTTGTCACTCAGATTTACTCGGAAGCAGGCTTGGATCCAACCTTCGTAAACGGCGGTTTGGTGAAGAGTGTGGGTACTAATGCTCGCTTAGGTTCGAGTCGTATTCTTATCGCTGAAGCTGACGAAAGCGATGCGTCATTCCTACATTTGCAACCCATGGTTAGTATCGTGACTAACATTGAAGCTGACCACATGGATACCTATGGTGGCGATTTCGAAACGTTAAAGCAGACGTTTATTGATTTCTTACACAACCTGCCATTCTATGGTCAGGCTGTGATGTGTGTTGATGATCCTGTCGTACGTGAGCTTATTCCTCAAGTTAGCCGCCAAGTCATTACATACGGCTTCTCAGAAGACGCTGATATCCGCATTGAGAATTACGTACAACAAGGTCAGCAAGGCAAATTCACAGTTGTACGTGAAGGCAAAGCTAACCTTAATATCACATTGAACATTCCGGGTCGTCATAACGCGCTGAATGCATCCGCGGCGATCGCGGTTGCTACTGAAGATGACATCAGTGATGAAGCTATTCTAAAAGCAATGGCTGGAACGGAAGGTACAGGTCGTCGTTTTGAACACCTTGGTGAATACGAAACCGGTAAAGGCGTTGCAATGTTGGTTGATGATTATGGTCATCACCCAACTGAAGTGGATGTAACTATTCAAGCCGCACGCAGTGGCTGGACTGACAAGCGTCTTGTGATGATATTCCAACCACACCGCTACAGCCGAACGCGCGACCTGTATGATGACTTTGCAAACGTTCTTGAGCAGGTAGATGTTCTCATCTTGTTGGACGTGTACTCTGCCGGTGAGAAACCTATTGCAGGTGCTGACGGGCGTTCATTGAGTCGAACTATTCGTGGGCGTGGTAAGATTGATCCAATCTTTGTTGCTGATATCAACACGCTGCCATCGGTTCTCGCGAACGTAATTCAAGGCGGAGACCTTGTTTTAACGCAAGGTGCAGGTGATGTAGGTCGTGTAGCGAAGCAACTTGAATCGTTACAATTAGACATTAATAAAATGCAGAACGCGTAACAGAATACTGTCTACAGACTGTGGTTGAGCGCTCACTTCTTGCGATTGACCTAAAATTGACCAAAAATCTTATTATCAACGTTTGATAGTTTGATTTTGCTCAGTATAATTCATAGGTTAAAGTAAGTGCTTTTACCTCTATTACAAAATAGGGAATAGAATTGCGAACCAACGACAGGGAATGCGGGCTTTGGTAGAAAGTGCTTTTAGCGAAAACCGCCACCTATTCAGTTTACCATCACTTAAGAAACACGCCCTAGGTGGGTCTTTTTTTGTAGTGGTATTGCTATTCATTGGGTTTCTTTTCTATACCACACTGACTTGGATGTGGGACGATCAGCGATTGCCTCTTTCCAAAATAGTACTTCAAGGCGATTTAACTTACGTGACCGCTGGTGATGTTCAGCATGCTTTTGGCGAGCTAGAACATATTGGAACATTCATGTCGCAAGACATCGGTGTGTTGCAAGACAGTTTAGAAGCATTGCCTTGGGTATCTGTTGTCTCTATTCGTAAGCAGTGGCCAGACACAATAAAAGTATTTTTGACCGAATACCACGCGGCAGCAATCTGGAATGGCAACATGTTGCTGAATGAGAATGGTCAGGTGTTCAATGGTGATATCGGCCTTTTGAAGGGCGATAGAGTCAAGCTTTACGGCCCAGACGGCACCAGCCAAAAAGTGATAGAAAAATGGCGACAGATAACCCCTTTGATTAACAGTCTTGGGTTAACCGTTACCTCGCTCGTTCTCAATGAGCGTCGCGCTTGGCAAATAATCCTAGATAACGGTATTCGTTTAGAACTAGGTAAAGATTCTTTAGATGAGCGTGTTGAACGCTTCATTTCGCTTTACAACGAATTAGGTAGTAAGGCGAATCAAGTGAGCTACATCGACCTCAGGTATGATACGGGAGCCGCTGTAGGCTGGTTTCCAGAGCAATAGTTAAAAGAGAGCACAGATGACTAAGACCGCAGATGACAACTTAATCGTTGGTCTTGATATAGGCACTGCGACCATATCCGCTCTGGTTGGTGAAATATTGCCTGATGGTCAAATCAATATCATTGGATCAGGGCAAAGCCCATCCAGAGGTATGGATAAAGGTGGTGTAAACGACCTAGAGTCGGTAGTTAAGTCGGTTCAGCGAGCCATTGATCAAGCAGAGTTGATGGCGGAATGCCAAATCAGCAATGTGTTTATCTCGCTATCGGGCAAACATATCGCAAGCCGAATTGAAAAAGGCATGGGCACTATTTCAGATGAAGAGGTGTCTCAAGACGATATGGATCGAGCGATCCATACCGCGAAATCAATTAAAATAGGTGATGAGCAGAGAATTCTGCACGTGATTCCACAAGAATTTACCATCGATTACCAAGAAGGGATTAAGAATCCGCTTGGTTTATCTGGTGTTCGAATGGAAGTCAGTGTTCACCTAATTTCTTGCCATAGCGACATGGCGAGAAACATTATTAAAGCTGTTGAACGATGTGGTCTCACTGTAGAGCAAATCGTGTTTTCAGGACTTGCCTCAAGTAATGCGGTAATTACTGACGACGAGAGAGAGCTTGGAGTATGTGTTGTTGATATTGGTGCCGGTACGATGGATATCTCCATTTGGACTGGCGGCGCACTGCGACACACAGAAGTCTTTTCCTACGCAGGAAATGCAGTAACCAGTGATATTGCCTTCGCTTTCGGCACGCCAGTGAGCGATGCTGAAGAGATAAAAGTAAACCATGGTTGCGCTCTGAGTGAACTCGTAAGCAAGGATGATTCTGTTAACGTCCCTAGTGTAGGTGGCCGTCCATCGAGAAGTTTGCAACGACAAACTTTGTCGGAAGTGATTGAACCACGTTACACTGAACTTATGGGCCTCGTTAACCAAACTATTGATACGGTTCAATTACAGCTACGAGATGAAGGTATTAAACACCACCTTGCAGCTGGCGTCGTTCTCACTGGTGGAGCGGCTCAAATTGACGGATTAGTAGAGTGTGCGGAACGCGTTTTCCGCAATCAAGTTCGAGTTGGTAAGCCATTAGAAGTTAGTGGCTTAACTGATTATGTTAAAGAGCCGTATCATTCTACGGCGGTTGGTTTACTTCATTACGCAAGAGATTGTCAGATAAGTGATGAGGGTGATTACAGCGAACCTAAGCGTTCAGCACCTTCTATGTCAGGCTTGTTTGGTAAATTGCGTAATTGGATACAAAAAGAGTTTTAACCTGAGTTGCAGGAAAAAACGGAGATAACACATGTTTGAACCGATGATGGAAATGTCTGACGATGCAGTAATTAAAGTCGTTGGAGTTGGTGGCGGTGGCGGTAACGCTGTTGAGCACATGGTACGTGAGTCAATCGAAGGCGTAGAATTCATCAGTGTTAACACTGATGCTCAAGCTCTTCGTAAAACAAGCGTGAGCAGCGTGATCCAAATTGGTGGTGATATCACTAAAGGTTTGGGCGCTGGTGCAAACCCACAAGTAGGCCGTGATGCAGCTCTCGAAGATCGAGAAAGAATTAAAGAAGTTCTAACTGGCGCCGATATGGTATTTATCGCAGCTGGTATGGGCGGTGGTACTGGTACTGGTGCTGCTCCAGTTATTGCTGAAGTTGCGAAAGAGCTTGGTGTGCTAACGGTTGCTGTTGTAACTAAGCCATTTAGCTTTGAAGGCAAAAAGCGTTTAGCGTTTGCTGAGCAAGGTATTGAAGAGCTTTCTAAACATGTGGATTCTTTAATTACGATTCCAAATGAAAAGCTACTTAAAGTACTTGGCCGTGGTGTAACACTGCTTGAAGCTTTCGCAAGTGCAAATGATGTACTTAAAAACGCTGTACAAGGTATCGCAGAGCTAATTACTCGCCCTGGTATGATTAACGTCGATTTCGCGGATGTTCGCACCGTAATGTCTGAGATGGGTCATGCAATGATGGGTAGCGGTATCGCAAAAGGTGAAGACCGTGCTGAAGAAGCTGCTGAAACAGCAATTTCTAGCCCACTACTAGAAGACATCGACCTAGCTGGCGCGCGTGGCGTTCTTGTGAACATCACAGCAGGCCTAGATATGCGTCTAGATGAGTTCGAAACTGTGGGTAATACAGTTAAGGCATTCGCTTCTGATAACGCAACTGTCGTGATTGGTACTTCTCTAGATCCTGATATGACGGATGAAATCCGTGTAACTGTTGTTGCAACAGGTATCGGAACAGAGAAAAAACCAGACATCACATTAGTTGCTGGTGGAAAAGCAAAAGTTGCACCAACTCCTCAACCACAGGTAGCGGCTCAAACTGCACCAAAAGTGGAAGAGAAAGTGGCACAACCATTGCAACAAAAAACTGAGGTTAAACCTCAAGTTAAACCACAGCCAACAACGTTACCTGTTTCTTCAGGTACAGGCGCTAGCCAAAGTGCTGCACCTAAAGCTGAGAAAGAGAGTGGATACTTAGATATTCCAGCATTCTTACGACGTCAGGCTGATTAACAAATACCCAAAATTTGACTATCGTCGAATTAATGGTAAAATTCGCGGTCGGTAAATACTGACCGTGATTTGTAGCACTGATAAGAGGCAAGCAGATGATCAGACAACGTACTCTGAAAGAAATTGTGAAAACAACTGGTGTGGGTCTCCACTCTGGTCGTAAAGTCACACTTACTCTTCGCCCTGCAGCTGCAAATACAGGTATTGTTTATCGTCGTACTGATGTAAATCCACCTGTAGATTTCCCAGCTGATCCAGCATCAGTTCGTGACACTATGCTATGTACTGCTCTTGTTAATGACGAAGGCATACGTATCTCTACAGTGGAGCACCTTAACGCAGCTTTAGCGGGTATGGGCATCGACAACATTATTGTTGAAGTAGATGCACCAGAGATTCCAATTATGGATGGTAGCGCAAGCCCATTCGTATATTTGCTACAGCAAGCGGGTGTAGAAACACTGAATGCAGCGAAGCGTTTTATTCGAATCAAAAAGCCTATCCGTTTTGAAGATGGCGATAAATGGGCAGAGTTTGTTCCATTTAACGGCTTCCGTATGGACTTTGAGATCGACTTTAACCACCCAGCAATTGAATCTGATGAGCAACGTTTGTTGTTTGATTTCTCTTCACAAGGTTTTGTGAAGCAGATTTCACGCGCTCGTACTTTCGGTTTCATGCGTGATATTGAATATCTACAATCTCAAAACTTAGTACTTGGCGGTAGCTTCGATAATGCTATCGTACTTGACGAATACCGAATTCTTAATGAAGAAGGTCTGCGTTTTGATAATGAGTTTGTCACTCATAAAGTACTCGACGCGATTGGTGACCTTTACATGTGTGGACACGCTATTATTGGTGAGTTCCGTGCATACAAATCAGGTCATGGCCTAAACAACCAACTACTACGTGCAGTACTTGCTGACGCAGAAGCTTGGGAGTGGGCAACATTCGAAGAAGAAGTGGGCTCTCCTGTTGCATTTGCAGAACCAGGAATGGTTTTAGCGTAATTGTTGCTTACAACAATATAAGATTTCGAAAACCAGGTCATCGACCTGGTTTTTTTGTATCTATTTTCCAGATACAGTGTCATCAACATCCGAAAGTTGCCTACTAAAGAGCTGTTGTTTGGCTATTCCATCAGCAATTAGAAAGAAAACTTCCAAGCACATCAAACAAATGGGGTTATAAATGGTCGTTGGTGTGAAAATTACTTACACTAGAGAGCATTAATTTTAACTCAAGCCTTGAAAACTCTACTCTCAAGTACAATATCAAAGATACTAGATTTATCTCAGTATCCTTGGTTAGTAACTGAAGACTAGTTCATAACTAGTAGAGACTGACGGCATTTAAAATAGATCGCGGACGATCTGAGAACGAAGAGATTCCAAGCACATGATTACTAAGCTGCTGACAAAGGTAATTGGCAGTCGCAATGACAGAACACTGCGCCGCCTTAGAAAAATTGTAAAAGAAATTAATAACTACGAACCAACGTTAGAAGTTCTTTCTGATGAAGAGCTAAAAGCAAAAACCGTTGAGTTTCGTGAGCGCTTAGATAAAGGCGAATCGTTAGATCAACTTCTACCTGAAGCATTTGCTACGGTACGTGAAGCGTCTAAACGTGTTTACGGTATGCGTCACTTCGACGTGCAATTAATTGGTGGCATGGTTCTAGATGCTGGTCAAATTGCAGAGATGCGTACTGGTGAGGGTAAGACTCTTACAGCAACCCTACCAGCTTATCTTAACGCTCTACCAAGCAAAGGTGTTCACGTAGTAACGGTGAACGATTACCTAGCTAAGCGTGATGCTGAAACAAACCGTCCATTATTTGAATTTCTTGGTATGACTGTTGGCGTGAACGTGCCAAACATGGCTCCGCCAGAGAAAAAAGAAGCGTACCAAGCGGATATCCTATACGGAACAAACAACGAGTTTGGTTTCGATTACTTGCGTGACAACATGGCTTTCCGTGCCGAAGATCGTGTTCAACGTGAACGTTTCTTCGCTGTTGTCGATGAAGTTGACTCAATCTTAATTGATGAAGCCCGTACTCCGTTAATTATCTCTGGCCCAGCCGAGGATAGTTCTGACCTTTATACGCGCATCAACACTCTAATTCCTTCTCTAGAGCGTCAAGATAAAGAAGATTCAGAAGAGTACCGTGGTGAAGGTCACTACACCATGGACGAAAAATCGAAACAGGTTCACCTGACTGAAAACGGTCAAGAATTTGTTGAAGAGCTAATGGTCAAAAATGGTCTGATGGAAGAGGGCGACACACTTTACTCTCCAACCAATATCAGTCTATTGCACCACGTGAATGCTGCGCTTCGTGCACACGTATTGTTTGAGAAAGACGTCGACTACATCGTTACTGAAGAAGGCGAAGTGGTTATCGTTGATGAACATACTGGTCGTACTATGCCAGGTCGTCGTTGGTCTGAAGGTTTACACCAAGCTGTTGAAGCGAAAGAAGGTGTGAAGATTCAAAATGAAAACCAAACGCTAGCATCGATTACATTCCAGAACTTTTTCCGACTGTACGAAAAACTGTCAGGCATGACAGGTACTGCCGATACTGAAGCTTTCGAATTCCAGTCTATCTACGGCCTAGAAACGGTGGTTATCCCAACCAACAAACCTATGGTTCGTAACGATATGCCAGATGTGGTTTATCGTACCGAAGAAGACAAGTTCAATGCGATCATTGAAGACATCAAGGACCGTGTAACTGCTGGTCAGCCATCATTGGTTGGTACGGTTTCTATCGAGAAATCTGAACTGCTGTCTAACGCACTGAAAAAAGCAAAAATTAAGCACAACGTACTCAATGCTAAGTTCCACGAAATGGAAGCTGAGATCGTTGCGCAAGCTGGTATGCCGAGTGCGGTAACTATCGCAACTAACATGGCTGGTCGTGGTACCGATATCGTGTTAGGTGGTAGCTGGCAGGCACAAATTGAGAAACTAGATAATCCAACTAAAGAGCAGATCGACAAGATCAAAGCTGACTGGAGAATTATCCACGATAAAGTTCTTGAGTCAGGTGGTCTGCACATTATTGGTACTGAGCGTCATGAATCTCGCCGTATCGATAACCAGCTACGTGGTCGTTCTGGTCGTCAAGGTGATGCAGGTTCTTCTCGTTTCTACCTATCAATGGAAGATTCGCTATTACGTATCTTTACATCTGATCGTATGGCTGGTCTTATCCAAAGTGGTATGGACGAAGGCGAAGCGATTGAATCTAAGATGCTGTCTCGCTCAATTGAAAAAGCGCAACGTAAAGTTGAAGGTCGTAACTTTGACATTCGTAAGCAGCTTCTTGAGTACGATGATGTTGCCAATGACCAACGTAAAGTGGTTTACGAGCTTCGTGATGAACTGATGAGCTCAGATGACATCAGTGAGATGATCGAACACAACCGTGAAGATGTACTGGCGTCAGTCATTGATGAATACATCGCTCCTCAGTCTCTTGAAGACATGTGGGATATCGCGGGTCTGCAAGACCGTCTGAAGAATGACTTCGATCTAGACTTTGATATTCAAGGTTGGTTAGACGAAGACGACAAGCTTTATGAAGAAGCGTTGCGTGAGCGCATTCTTGGTATGGCGGTAGATTCGTACAAACAGAAAGAAGAAGTGGTTGGTGCTCAGGTACTGCGTAACTTTGAGAAGTCTGTGATGCTACAAACGCTAGACGGTCTTTGGAAAGAGCACTTGGCTGCGATGGATCACCTTCGTCAAGGTATCCACTTACGTGGTTATGCTCAGAAGAACCCGAAACAAGAGTACAAGCGCGAGTCGTTTGAACTGTTTGAAGGCCTACTAGATGTACTAAAAACAGACGTTGTTACCATCCTTTCTAAAGTTCGCGTTCAGCAACAAGAAGAAGTTGAAAAGATGGAAGCTCAACGTCAAGCTCAAGCTGAAGAAGCGGCGCGTCGTGCACAAGCACAACATGCAACTGCTGAGAATCAGTTGGCTGGCGATGAAACTGACGCTGTATCTCCACAAACGGTAGTACGCGATGAGCGTAAAGTGGGTCGTAACGAACCATGCCCATGTGGAAGTGGTAAAAAATACAAACAGTGTCACGGTAAAATTGACTAATGCTTTGCTGTAGTGGCTGATAACTTCGTCGGCGATGCTCATTTACACTTGTAAACTCCGCGTCGCCTCCTCGTTCTCAACCAATACAGCTTTGCCTTAATATAATTTTGATAAAAAGAGTCGCTTAGGCGGCTCTTTTTGTATGTAAATTTCATGGCTTACCTTTAATGGGAGGGTAAGTCATCATTCCCTATACGATGAACGAGCGCGGTAGGGAATCTCGTTTAATAGTTAGGCTCACGCTGCTGTATTCGATCCCAACTCAGTCATTCCTCCTTCTTGAGGGGGATGTATTTAGGGGCTACGTGAGCGAAACGTTTTATTAAGGAACATCATCATATGAAAAGAATCCATATTGTCGCGGGTATTATCTTCAACCAAGATAAGTCACAGGTATTTATCACTAAACGCCCAGATGACAAGCACAAAGGCGGTTTCTGGGAATTTCCTGGTGGTAAAGTAGAAGTGGGCGAAACCATTGAGCAGGCGATGGCTCGTGAACTTGATGAAGAGATTGGTATTAAGGTGACTGAACAGTCTCTGTTTGAACACCTTGAGTTTGATTACAGTGACAAGTCGCTTGAGTTTGATTTCATCCTTGTGACTGATTTCGAGCAACAGCCTTATGGTAAAGAAGGCCAGCAAGGTGAATGGGTCGATCTTGAATCATTGAGCCAATACGCATTCCCTGAAGCGAATGTGCCAATTTTAGAGCGAGTAATAAAAGAGTTTTCGTAATTGCTAGCCTGAGTTTGAGATTGTTGTTAGTTTAAAGAGATTAATCGAATGAACGTTGCTGCGACAGATGAGCAGTGACGGTAACCAAAACAATGGAGATATTCGCAGTGGTAAGAATTGCAATTGCAGGAGCAGCTGGCCGTATGGGTCGTAACTTGGTGAAAGCCGCTCACCATAATTCAGAAGCAAGCGTTGGTGCTGGTTCAGAGCGTCCAGAGTCATCTTTGGTCGGTGTTGACGTTGGCGAGTTATGCGGTGAAGGTCGTTTTGATGTAGCTCTAGTTGATGACCTTTCGAAAGCGATTGAAGAGTTTGATGTGATCGTCGACTTTACCGCACCTGTGAGCACATTAGCGAATATTGAACTTTGTAAGCGTCACGGTAAAAAACTGATCATCGGCACTACTGGTTTCTCTGAAGAAGAAAAGCAGGTTATCGATGCAGCATCAAAAGAGATGTCTATTGTAATGGCACCTAACTACAGCGTTGGTGTAAATCTGGTATTTAAGCTGCTAGAAAAGGCCGCTAAAGTGATGGGCGATTACTGTGATGTTGAAATCGTAGAGGCTCACCACCGTCATAAAGTCGATGCACCTTCTGGTACTGCGATTGGCATGGGCGAAGCGATCGCCGGTGCGATGGGCAACGAGCTAAACGATGTCGCTGTATGGTCACGCGAAGGCATTACGGGCGAGCGTACAAAAGATGAGATCGGTTTTGCGACCATTCGTGCCGGTGACATCATTGGTGAGCATACCGCTATGTTTGCTGATATTGGCGAGCGCGTTGAAATTACCCATAAAGCAACGGATAGAATGACCTTTGCCAATGGTGCGATCAAGGCGGCTGTTTGGCTAAATGACAAGCCAGCAGGCTTTTATACCATGACGGATGTCCTTGGTTTGAATGACCTATAAATAGATATTTATGCGCTGGCAATTGCCAGCGCTTTCTTTATTTACCGCTTTTCCCCGCTTAAACTCCTCTTGGTTACTTTCTTCTTATTCTCTAATTTTCCTGATTAGAACTGCATTTAGCTGTTATTTATAGCTGCTTTGTCATTGTTTTTGGTTTAGAGCTTTAAATGTATATGTTTTCTCATTGTATTTATCGATTGCGTTTTGTTGGTGATATTTTTTCCACCTAATGGTGGGTGAAAATGACGGGCGAAAATTAGAAAATCGTAATATTCCTATTAATAGAGTATGAAAGTTGAACTTTTGAAGCTTTGATGGGGGAAATTGAATTAGTTCTTACAAATGTTTAATTTCTTTCTCGTTAAATGTTGACACGTATCACGCAGATCACTAGAATATCGCCAATTTGTCTAATTTCCATAAACACGCAGTTTTTGGTGTTACAGGAAGGTAGATTTGCAAATTAAATCAATTTTAATGCATTTTTATTTCTGGAGGTTGTCTTGAAGAAGTCAGCACTACTCGTCCTAGAAGATGGGACAGTATTTCACGGTGAAGCCATTGGCGCTGTAGGTTCTGCAGTTGGTGAAGTCGTTTTTAATACCTCGATGACGGGGTACCAAGAAATCCTCACTGATCCTTCCTATTCTCAACAAATCGTTACCCTTACTTACCCTCACATTGGCAATACCGGAACCAATTCCGAAGATGAAGAATCTTCTTCAATCCACGCTCAAGGCCTTGTGATTCGCGATCTCCCTCTAATCGCTTCTAACTTCCGTAATGAACAATCCCTTTCTGATTACCTTAAGTCGCAAAACGTTGTTGGTATCGCTGATATCGATACTCGTAAGCTGACGCGTATTCTTCGTGAAAAAGGTGCTCAAAACGGTTGTATCGTAGCGGGTAACAACCTTGATGAGGCTCTAGCTCTTGCTAAAGCAAAAGAATTCCCTGGCCTGAAAGGTATGGACCTTGCGAAAGAAGTTACAACAAAAGAAGCGTATCAATGGAAACAAGGTTCGTGGACGCTTACGGGTGGACTTCCTGAAGCGAAAGCAGACTCTGAATTGCCATACCACGTTGTTGCTTATGACTTCGGTGCAAAACGAAATATCTTACGAATGCTTGTTGACCGCGGCTGCCGCCTAACGGTTGTTCCTGCTGAAACTTCAGCAGAAGAAGTACTCGCTCTGAACCCAGACGGTGTTTTCCTTTCAAATGGCCCTGGTGACCCAGAACCATGTACTTACGCAATTGAAGCAACAAAAGTGTTTCTAGAAAAAGGTTTGCCAATCTTTGGTATCTGTCTAGGTCACCAGATTCTTGCTCTTGCGTCAGGCGCTAAGACAGTGAAGATGAAGTTTGGTCACCACGGTGCAAACCACCCGGTTAAAGATTTAGATCGTGATGTTGTGATGATTACTTCACAAAACCACGGCTTTGCTGCTGACGAAGATACGCTTCCAGAGACATTACGAGCGACTCATAAGTCTCTATTTGATGGTTCTCTACAAGGTATCCACCGTACAGACAAACCAGCATTTAGCTTCCAAGGTCACCCAGAAGCAAGCCCAGGTCCAGAAGATGCGGCACCGCTATTCGACCACTTCATTGAATTAATTAACCAGTCTGTTGCAAACAAACAAGACAAAGCGTAATCCGGAGTAGTAGATAATGCCAAAACGTACTGACATTAAAAGTGTTCTAATTCTAGGTGCTGGCCCGATTGTTATCGGTCAAGCATGTGAGTTTGATTACTCTGGTGCTCAAGCTTGTAAAGCACTTCGTGAAGAAGGTTACCGAGTTATTCTTGTAAACTCGAACCCTGCGACAATCATGACTGACCCAGAGATGGCTGATGCGACTTATATCGAACCTATCCAATGGGAAGTGGTTCGCAATATCATCGCTAAAGAGAAGCCAGATGCAGTTCTACCGACAATGGGTGGCCAAACTGCACTTAACTGTGCGTTAGATTTAGAAAAATACGGTGTACTTAAAGAGTTCGGCGTAGAGATGATTGGCGCAACCGCTGACGCTATCGACAAAGCTGAAGATCGCTCTCGCTTTGATAAAGCAATGAAATCGATTGGTCTTGAGTGTCCAACGGCTGATACAGCGAAAACGATGGAAGAAGCTTACAAAGTTCAAGAAATGGTTGGTTTCCCTTGTATCATTCGTCCATCGTTTACGATGGGTGGTACAGGCGGTGGTATCGCTTACAACAAAGAAGAATTTGAAGAAATCTGTCGTCGTGGTTTGGACCTTTCTCCAACCAACGAACTTCTAATCGATGAGTCGCTTATCGGTTGGAAAGAGTACGAGATGGAAGTGGTTCGCGATAAAAACGACAACTGTATCATTGTATGTGCGATTGAAAACTTCGATCCAATGGGCATCCACACTGGTGATTCGATCACAGTGGCTCCGGCTCAAACGCTAACAGACAAAGAATACCAACTGATGCGTAACGCTTCTCTAGCGGTATTGCGTGAGATTGGTGTTGAAACGGGTGGTTCAAACGTACAGTTTGGTATCAACCCGAAAGATGGCCGTATGGTTATCATCGAGATGAACCCACGTGTATCTCGTTCTTCTGCACTAGCTTCTAAAGCAACAGGTTTCCCAATCGCGAAGATTGCAGCGAAACTGGCTGTTGGCTTTACGCTAGACGAGCTGATGAATGACATCACTGGCGGCGCAACTCCGGCATCATTCGAACCAACAATCGACTACGTAGTAACTAAGATTCCTCGTTTTAACTTCGAGAAATTTGCAGGCGCTAACGACCGTCTAACGACGCAAATGAAGTCTGTTGGTGAAGTTATGGCTATCGGTCGTAACCAACAAGAATCACTACAAAAAGCGCTTCGCGGCCTAGAAGTTGGCGCGACTGGCTTTGACGAAATGGTAGACCTAGATGCACCTGATGCGCTAACTACAATTCGCCATGAGCTTAAAGAAGCAGGTTCTGACCGTATTTGGTACATCGCAGATGCTTTCCGTGCTGGTATGTCAGTCGATGGTGTATTCAACCTAACGCAAGTTGACCGTTGGTTCCTAGTTCAAATCGAAGACATCGTAAAACTAGAGCAAGAACTTAAAGCGAAAGGCTTTGCTGGTCTGAATAAAGACGAGCTAATGAAGCTTAAGCGTAAAGGTTTTGCTGATGCTCGCCTGTCTAAGATTCTAGGTGTAGCAGAAAGTGAAATTCGTCGTCTGCGTGACCAATACGATATTCACCCAGTCTACAAGCGTGTAGATACGTGTGCGGCTGAGTTCTCTTCTGATACGGCTTACATGTACTCATCTTACGATGACGAATGTGAATCGAATCCAACAGACAAAGAGAAAATCATGATCTTAGGCGGCGGTCCAAACCGTATCGGCCAAGGTATTGAATTCGATTACTGTTGTGTACATGCTTCTTTAGCACTACGTGAAGATGGCTACGAAACAATCATGGTTAACTGTAACCCTGAGACCGTTTCGACAGACTACGATACGTCTGACCGTCTGTACTTTGAACCAGTAACTCTGGAAGACGTACTCGCAATCGTTCGTGTAGAGAAGCCAAAAGGCGTTATCGTTCAGTACGGTGGTCAAACACCACTGAAACTAGCTCGTGAGCTTGAAGCTGCTGGCGTACCTATCATTGGTACTAGCCCAGACGCAATCGACCGTGCAGAAGACCGTGAGCGTTTCCAAGTTGCTGTTGACCGTCTTGGTCTTTTACAACCAGAAAACGCGACAGTAACAACAATGGAGCAAGCGGTAGAGAAATCTCGCGAGATTGGCTTCCCATTGGTTGTTCGTCCTTCTTATGTTCTTGGTGGTCGTGCGATGGAAATCGTATATGACGAGCAAGACTTACGTCGCTACTTCAACGAAGCGGTAAGCGTTTCAAATGAATCTCCAGTACTACTTGATAGCTTCCTAGATGATGCAATTGAAGTCGACGTTGATGCAATTTGTGACGGTGAGCGCGTAGTTATTGCGGGTATCATGGAGCATATCGAGCAAGCGGGTGTTCACTCTGGTGACTCAGCATGTTCTCTTCCTGCTTACACGCTAAGCCAAGAAATCCAAGACGTAATGCGTGAGCAAGTTGAAAAGCTAGCATTCGAGTTGGGTGTTCGTGGCCTAATGAATACGCAGTTTGCTGTTAAGAACAACGAAGTGTACCTAATTGAGGTTAACCCTCGTGCTGCACGTACTGTACCGTTCGTATCGAAAGCAACAGGCGCGCCTGTCGCTAAGATTGCAGCTCGTGTTATGGCGGGTCAATCGTTAGAGTCTCAAGGCTTTACGAAAGAAATCATCCCACCATACTACTCTGTGAAAGAAGTTGTGCTTCCGTTCAACAAGTTCCCTGGTGTTGACCCACTTTTAGGCCCAGAAATGCGCTCTACTGGTGAAGTTATGGGTGTTGGTGCAACGTTTGCTGAAGCATACTCTAAAGCTGAATTGGGTTGTGGCAACATCTACCCAGAAGGCGGCCGTGCGCTTCTTTCTGTTCGTGAAGGCGACAAAGAGCGCGTCGTTGACCTAGCATCTAAGCTGTCTAAGCTTGGTTACCAGCTAGACGCAACACACGGCACTGCGGTTATTCTTGGCGAAGCGGGTATCAACCCACGTCTAGTAAACAAGGTACACGAAGGTCGTCCTCACATTCTTGACCGTATCAAGAACAACGAGTACACGTACATCGTGAACACTGCTGCTGGCCGTCAAGCGATTGAAGATTCGAAAGTTCTTCGTCGTGGCGCATTGGCTGAGAAAGTTAACTACACGACGACGCTAAATGCTGCATTCGCGACTTGTATGGCGCACACTGCAGACGCGAAAACGTCAGTAACTTCAGTTCAAGAGCTACACGCACAAGTTAAAGCTTCTCTAGCTTAAATTTGTTTAAGCGTCGCTAATTTCAAATGAAGTTAGCAATTAAGCGGATATAAATGCTCAAAGCCCACTCATCGGAGTGGGCTTTTTTATGTCTGCTGTTTAGTGATAACTAAATGATGAAAATTTGGAATAGGTTACAATCTTGTGTTTCGTTGTTGATCGTTTGCTCTGGGTGGTAAGTTGTCGCTACACGAGAATTTAAGGCGTTGGGTATATGGAAATCACTCTAGAGATATTGGCTATCTTGTTTGTTGTTGCGACGGCGGCAGGCTTTATTGATGCAATGGCTGGCGGCGGTGGGTTGTTGACTCTACCTGCATTGCTAGCGGCAGGCGTGCCACCAACGCAGGCATTGGCCACCAACAAACTTCAAAGTTCTTTTGGCAGCTTCTCGGCCAGTTGGTATTTCGTACGCAATGGTATCGTGAACATTAAAGAGATGCGGCTTGCCATTCTCTGTACTTTTATTGGTTCTGCGATTGGTGCAGAGTTAGTACAGCATATTGATGCGAGCTTGCTGACGAGTATGATCCCATTACTGCTTATCGCCATCTCTCTCTATTTCCTATTAGCACCACAAACCAGAACTTCTGAAGGTAAACAGAAGATGTCTGAGGCGGTGTTTGCTTTGTGCATTGGTGGCGGTGTTGGTTTCTATGACGGATTTTTTGGACCAGGAACGGGCTCTATTTTCACCGTCTGTTTTGTGGCTATCGGGCACTTCTCTTTGGTGGATGCTACTGCCCGAACTAAGGTTCTCAACTTTACCTCGAATATTGCTGCTCTAATCTTCTTTGTTATTGCTGGCTTACCCATTTGGGAGTTGGGTTTAGTGATGGCAGTTGGTGGCTTTATGGGCGCTCAGCTTGGCGCTAAAGTTGTGGTGACAAAAGGGCAGAAATGGATTCGCCCCCTTGTGATCGTAATGTCGATGTTAATGGCATCTAAACTGCTTTGGGAACAGCATCAACAATGGATTCTATCAGTGTTTTAACTCGTGGAGACTGATAGCTATTTGGCCTGACACAGATATGAATGGGTCGAATTAACCCCTTCAATTCGGCAAAACTAAACAGGTATTGAGGCTCAATATTGAGTGTTTTTACTATAGATAGCGGGATTAGTGCTGGTCCTGTCCCACCCAACGCTAACTGGGCTGCTGCGGTGTAGGCATCCATCTCCATCAAGGGTTTGATGCCGAACTTTTCAAGCACAGATAACTGATATGAGTTTGCCGGATTAGTCATGTCGTTGGTAATGACTGAAGGAGGAAGCTCACTAAGTGGCGCCTTACTCACAATATAAAACGGTTCGTCAAACAGGTGGAAAGTCATTAACCCATGATGAGGTGGCAATAAGCCTGCGCATAGTCCTAAGGTTGCCTTACCAGATTGAACTCGTTCTATAATTCTTGGGGTGTGATTAGTAGTAATCGTGATGTATTTATCTTGTTGGATAAATTGCCCCATCATCTCTCCTAAATAACCTGCGATCAGAGACTTAGAGCTATCTAAGGTGATGAGAGTAGTGTCTTCCAACTCTTGCTGTTCATAAATAAGACCACGGAGCTCATTGAACGCAGGGCCGATACTCTCGATTAATGCAATCGCATCGGGAGTTAGTTTTATCTGTCGGCCACTTGGTTCTATGAGCTTTTTACCTAGTTTCTTTTCTAAGTTAGCAATCCGTTTGCTGACTGCTGATTGGCTGATATAAAGCAGACTGCCGGTGCGGCTCATGGTCTTTGCTTTGCTCAGCACTAATAGAGTTTCGATTCCTTCGAGTAGCATTTAGTGATATTCATGAAAGTTGGGAATGATTGAACCAAGTTACCTTAAACACCATTCATTCTCTAGTCTGAGCTTATAGATATCAGACAAGCTAGGATTTTTGACGTTAGCTCGTTAATTAGGAAATTAGCTAGTTAGATTTTCTTAACTAGACTCGCAATGCGTTGACCAAAATAGAAAGCGGTTTTTAGATCATTACTGTTAATGTGATTATTGGTGCTCTCAGCCGTTTGATCATTACTGGCGACCAAACCAATACTTGAACCTGTGCGATTCAAACCTAGGTCATCAATATGCTTTGAGATATCAAGCCCTGCCCAAATCATGCCATGCTGACAAGCCAGGGTGAAAAAGCTTAGCAAGGTTTGTTGCTGCTCACCGTTAAGGCTACCACCAGTAGTGAAACCTGCAGCGAGCTTATTTCGCCATGCTTTCTTACAATAGGTATCACTGCTCGCATCCATAAAGCTCTTAAATTGAGCCGCTGGTGATCCCATGTAGGTTGGCGCGCCAAAGATAATCGCATCACAACTGTCTAATGCGTTGAGCTTATCGTCATTGACATATCTTCCTTCGACTACTTCAGTCGAGAGTACTTCAATGAGCAGTGCAGAGTTAGATTGTTGAGTGTTAATGCCTTCAGCGATTGTCTCTGCGACTTGTTTAGTCGCTCCATTCTTAGAGAAGAAAACAATGCCCACTTTATTGATACTCATCTCGAACTCCCTATTGTCACTGTTAGTAAATAGAATTATTTATAAAGTCATTTATTTACTAATGTAGCCTGTTAACTAGATAAGTAAATAAAAAACATTACTAACATGGTAATTAATGAGCTAATGAGCTAATGAGCTAATGAGTTAATGAGTTAAAGAGTTAATGAGTTAATGAGTTAACTAAATTGAGTCTCAGGAAAGAAGGGGGGATCTTTGTAGGGTGAAACTGAGGATATAAGTGATTTGAAAACGAATTAAAAAGGCTCCTTGACGGAGCCTCTTAGTTATCGATCTCTTTATTTGATTGCGAAGGTCGGCAATGATAAATGCCAACGAATAGCGCCAAGCCTAATGAGTAGCGTTGATAACACTCCGGCTAAAAATGCGGTTTCTGAATCGTGGCCCATGCTAATAGCGATGGTGTGGAAGGAGCCGCCAATGATACAAGCGGTCGCGTAGACTTCGCTTCTTAGGATCATTGGCACTTCTCTGGCTAAAACGTCACGAATAATGCCGCCACCACAGCCAGTAATTACGCCCATGATGATAGCGACTAATGCTGAGTCTTGATAAATCAATGCTTTTTCAACACCGATCCCAACAAACACCGCTAATCCAATAGCATCACAAACGGGCAGTATCCACCACGCCAAACGCTTTGGACGTCTCACTATGATCATAGTCAACAAGCAGGTGGTGATAATCACCCAAAGGTAGGTGGTATCGGTGATCCAAAACACGGGAGTCGCACCCAATGCCATGTCACGAATAGTACCGCCACCAATTGCGGTGACACTGCCTAAAACGGCAACGCCAAAGGGGTCCATCTTAAGACGGCCTGCGACAAATACGCCTGATACAGC
This sequence comes from Vibrio echinoideorum, assembly GCF_024347455.1. Classification (NCBI taxonomy): domain Bacteria; kingdom Pseudomonadati; phylum Pseudomonadota; class Gammaproteobacteria; order Vibrionales; family Vibrionaceae; genus Vibrio; species Vibrio echinoideorum. Next base: position 3,007,323 of record NZ_AP025483.1, on the reverse strand, counting down.
AAAAATGGCAGTACCAAATAAATCGATAATATAAAGCAGCATGGAGTCCATGATACTGGTGCTCTTATGGTTGAAATTGTAGGGACAGGTCGGTGGCGAATTGTACGAAAAAATACAGCAAATAGTTAGTGATTTTGGCGAGCTCTATCGAAGAAATCGCATACTTGCTGGATAGCCTTCAAAGTTCTTGTCGTTGGGCGGTTAATCCAGTCAGAGTTGAGTGACCAAATCTGATTTTGAGCAACTGCTGGGATCTCATTTTCCCAAGTTTGCCACATGGTTCCATTCTCAATCGCATGCTGAGAAGTGAAGATCACTTGTGGTTTCCGTAAGACAACTTGCTCGATACCCACTTGTGGATAGGGGGATGCGCTGTCTTCGAAAATATTGTTGCCACCACAAAACTCAAACACTTCACTTGGCCAGTGCCCTTGAGCAACGGTGATGATCGGCTTTTCACTTAGCTGGTAAAAATAATTTACGGGCTCGGCGTTTTTATATTTTAGCCTTAACGCGTTGAGTTGTTCTCTGTATTTTTGGGCATTGTTCTCACCGATACTAGGGTCAGCGGAATATTGGCTGAGTTGCTCAATATTGGTCGCGATGCTGTCTAAGCTTTTGGTTCTTGAGTAGTAAATATTGAAACCAAATTGCTCTAGCTTTGCGAGTTCTCTTGGTGGGTTACCAGCAGGCCACGCGAGAATGAGATCAGGTTGAAGCGCGATGATTTTCTCAACCTTGATACCTTGATAGTTCGCTACTTTTTCAAGCTTATCGGCTTGTGGTGGGTAATCACTTCTCTCACTTACCGCAACAAGATTGTCGCCCAAACCTGCGCTATACGCGAGTTCAGTAGCATGAGGAGCAAGGCTTACTACGCGTTGAGCGGGCTGTACTTTTTCTGGAGTCAGTGATGTTTCTTCTGCAAATGATAAAGGTAGCCATAAGCTGGAAGACAAAAGAGTAAGGCTTGTAACAAGTGCTGAACGTTTCACTCTAAATCCCTTGGTGAACAAATAGTAAGATTAGGCTTTGTAAAAATATCCAGATAGCGATGCGGCCAAATAATAGCTTCTGAACCTGCGATAAATGCAGGGCTGATGGGGCGATTCTGCCGCCTAATTTTGCACGAATGGCTTTGGTATTGTCGTAAATCGCAGGGCCACCCAATGATAATTCCAGCTTGTTACCTACAGCGGTGATTAACCATGCCGGGCCTGGTAGTGGCCAAGATGAGCTTTGGACCAACATCATTTTAAATGTGTGTGTGGCTTTATCACCACATACGATCATCAAAGCAAACAGACGTATCGGTATGAATTCGAGGATAGCGACTATCTTAATCGCTGTTGACCCGAATGGAGCAAATCGCTTGCGACTTGGTGACCAAGCTCGAGCTAACTCGACTACAAGGCGATACATTAAAGCCGCAATTCCACCACCAATGGCGTACCAGAATAAAACACATACCACATTGCGAGCGTAACCCATGATGATGGTTTCTGCGGCGGCTTTGCCTAGGCCAAGTGATGAAAGTGATTCAGTCTGACGATTGACAACCGGAGCCAGCAACTGACGAGCTGCGACTTTATCTTCTCGGCCAAGTGCTTTGATCAGTTGGTTTGTTAGCTTTTCATTGTTGCGCCAATCAATCGCCAGTAATAACAGCGCTAATTCAAACAGTTGAGATTGCCAAACCAGTGGTTGCAGTGCCAATAGAATAACCAGAGCCGGTAATACCATTACGCCCCAGGCTAATGTGCCCGAGATTAAGCTTTGGGAATAATTTTGGTTGTTATTAACCTTGCTTGCTAAAAGCTCAGCAAACTTATGCCATAAGGTCGTGGGGTGTGCGGCATGGGGAATAGGTAAGATTAAATGAAAAAGCAGTGCTCCCCACATTACAAGGAGCACGCCATTTGCAAATACCTGATCAAACAGTGTTTGCATGTCTAGTCGCTTACTTTAGTAGGGCAACCATTTTGATAACCATTTCTGAAGAGCTTTGTGCTGCTAGTGGCAGGAACTCTTCGAAGCTCATTGGTGATTCTTTGTCTGCAACGTCAGAGATTGCACGAACAACCACGAATGGTACTTGGAATTGGTGACAAGCTTGAGCTATAGCAGATGCTTCCATCTCTACAGCAACGACAGATGGGAAGTGCTTGCGGATGAACGCTTGGCGTTCTGCTGTGCAAACAAATGCGTCGCCAGTACAGATAAGACCGCGAACGGCGTGCTTATCTTCCATTTTTGCTAATGCTTGTTCAGCAACAGCCATCAGTTTGTCGTCCGCTTTGAACGCTGCAGGTTGACCTGCCATTTGGCCGATTTCGTAACCGAAAGCTGTAACATCTGCATCGTGGTGACGAACTTCAGTTGAGATAACCACATCGCCAAGGTTCAGTGTTGAATCAAAACCGCCAGCAGAGCCAGTGTTTAGTACTACATCTGGTTGGTATTCGCTTAGTAGGATTGAAGTACCCACTGCAGCGGCTACTTTACCAATGCCTGATTGAAGCAAAACAACGTCAACACCATTTATCTGACCAGAGAAAAAGGTACAACCGCCTTTATTAACTTCAATAATGTCTGAAATTGCTGCCTTTAGGATCGCAACTTCTTGCTCCATTGCGCCAATGATGCCGATTTTCATGTGTAGTCTCTTAATAAATAATATTTAAACAGTAGAGCGAAATTGTAGCATGGATAAGAAGTGTCGAGCGACTGCCCAGAGGCACTTCTCATCTGAATAGCAGCGATTTATCTGCGTATTCTTTTATCTATTTGATCAGGCCTTCGCTTTTTAAGCTAGCGCGAAGTTGTTCAGCTCGTTTTCGGTTCACACCAAAATCTGAGTGGCCAGTGCGAGACTCTGAACGCACGATCAGTTTGCCATCTACCGTTTTGAGCTCTAAATCATCGACAAAACGCATGATACGAGACGTACATTCAACTCGTAGATAGTCTTCCGTTTTACTGGCGGTTTTTGCGCCCGGTAAGGTGAGGGCAACTTGTTCAATCTGATCGAGAGTTACAGAATCTGACAGGGAAAATTCCGTTAAAGCATGTTGTTCACGGTTATCTTGAGTTGATACACAGTTGGGTTTATCACCACAAGGCGATGAGGTTCTATCTGTCATGGTTGTCACTCCTTGGCTACACGCAGTTAAGCCGACAAGGGATACAATGAGGAGAGCGGCTTTAGTCATAGTTATTTCCGTTTATCTATTTGTTATTGTGCATTTATGGATAAAGTTGTTCTATAAAAAAGGATCCAATAACGGATCCTTTTAATAGTAACTAACTTAGCGGTAAAGGAAACCTATACGTCTAAATAGTCCAAGATCCCTTCTGCGGCTTTACGGCCTTCATCAATGGCCGTAACCACTAAATCAGAACCTCGCACGGCATCGCCACCTGCAAAGATCTTACTGTTGGTGGTTTGGTATTGAAACTCTTGTTTGCCGGGAGCCTTGATGCGTCCCCATTGATCGAGTTCAACACCAAATGGTTCTAACCATTCCATTGCATGAGGTTGGAAACCAAACGCCATGATTACCGCATCGGCTTCAAGAACATGCTCACTGCCTTCAACGGGTTCTGGACGACGACGACCTGCGTTATCGGGTTCACCTAGAGCTGTTTTCACCACTTTTACACCAGTTACGTGTCCGGATGAGTTGATTTCTAGTCCTAATGGTTGAAGGTTGAACATGAATTTCACACCTTCTTCTTTAGCATTCTTCACTTCACGGCGAGAACCCGGCATGTTGGCTTCATCTCGGCGATAAGCACAAACAACATTGGCAGCATGCTGACGAATTGAGGTTCTAACACAGTCCATCGCAGTATCACCGCCGCCAAGCACGACAACTTTTTTACCCTGCATGTCGATATATGGAGTTGGGTTATCGAGGCTCATTACTTTGTAAGTATTCGATACTAAGAAAGGCAAGGCATCGTAAACACCTGGCGCGTCTTCATTATCTAACCCTGCACGCATGTTTTTATAGGTACCAACGCCCAAGAAAACGGCATCGTAGTCATCAACTAACTGTTGAAGCTGAACATCTTTACCGACTTCAGTATTCATTTGGAACTCAACGCCCATGTCGCTAAAGATACGGCGACGGTTTTCCATGATGCCTTTTTCAAGCTTGAATGACGGAATACCAAAGGTAAGTAGGCCCCCGATCTCAGGGTAACGATCAAACACCACGGCTTTTACGCCATTGCGTACTAAAATATCTGCCGCGGCAAGGCCTGCAGGGCCAGCACCAATGATAGCGACTTTTTTATCAGTCCACTCTACATTAGACATGTCCGGCTTCCAGCCCATTTCAAAGGCTTTGTCGGTAATGTATTTTTCAATGTTACCTATCGTTACTGCGCCAAAGTCATCATTAAGGGTACAAGAGCCTTCGCACAGTCGGTCTTGAGGACAAACGCGGCCACATACTTCTGGCAAGCTGTTGGTTTGATGAGCAAGTTCAGCTGCTTCGATAATGCGCCCCTCATTGGCGAGCTTTAGCCATTGAGGAATATAGTTATGAACAGGGCACTTCCATTCACAGTAAGGGTTACCACAGTCTAAACAACGGTCAGCCTGTGCTTTGGCTTGTTGTTTAGTGAAAGGTTCGTAGATTTCTACGAACTCAATCTTACGTATTTTGATTGGTTTCTTCGCTGGATCTACGCGATTCACATCAATAAATTGGTATACATTCTGGCTCATTATTGGCTCCTTCCAATTATTGCGCTTGAACACGAAGTTCAGCAGAACTGCGGCTTTGGTGGCCGAGCAAGGTATTGAGATCTGCCGTCTTAGGCTTCACTAGGTAGAACTTCGGAATCCATTCATCGAAGTTCGCCAGAATAGCCTCAGCGTGCACTGAACCAGTCTCTTCTAAGTGCTCCGCAATCAAGCCGCGCAGGTGTTCTTGATGGATAAATAAGTCAGATAACGAAAGTGCTTCGACCGATTCGTTGTTCACACGGCCTTGGAAGTCTTCATTCTTATCCATGACATAGGCAAAGCCACCCGTCATGCCCGCACCAAAGTTAACTCCGGTTGCGCCAAGAATGGCAACGATACCGCCAGTCATGTATTCACAGGCGTTGTCACCTGCGCCTTCAATCACGGCAACAGTACCTGAGTTACGCACACCAAATCGTTCGCCTGCGGTACCCGCTGCAAATAGTTTGCCTCCAGTCGCACCATATAAGCAGGTGTTACCAATGATGGTCGCCTCGTTACAAATAAAGGCTGTGCCTTGGTGAGGTTTGATAACCACCTTACCGCCCGCCATGCCTTTGCCGACATAGTCATTGGCATCACCCGTTAGATACAGCTCTACGCCGCCAGCGTTCCAAACCGCAAAGGATTGGCCTGCTGTACCATCGAGATACAACTTAATGGGTGAGCCTGCCATGCCTTGGTTACCGTAACGTTTGGCAATTTCACCAGAGATACGAGCACCAATCGAGCGATCGGTGTTGATCACGTTGTAGTAAAGGCTGGTGGATTGACGTTTTTCAATTGCCTCGAGTGCGTCATCAAGGATCTGTTGGTTGAGCTGAGCCTTATCAAACGGTGCGTTTGGCTCTGTCCAAAACAGTGGGTGCCCTTCTGGAGATACCGGAGCTTCCAATATCGAAGAGAGATCGAGCTTGCTCTGTTTCGCAGTGAGGCCTTGAACGGCTTCAAGCAAATCAGTACGGCCAATCAGGTCAGTGAGTTTTTCTACGCCAAGCTCTGCAAGGTATTGGCGAACCTCATCGGCTAGGCCGGTAAAGTAGTTCACCACCATGTCTGGTAGGCCTTTGAAGTATTCACGACGAAGAGTTTCATCTTGAGTAGCAACACCTGTTGCACAGTTATTTAGGTGACAAATTCTCAAGAATTTACAACCCATTGCAACCATCGGAGCAGTGCCAAAGCCAAAGCTTTCAGCGCCTAAAATCGCGCCTTTGATAACATCGAGGCCAGTTTTCAAGCCTCCATCAACTTGTAAGCGAATCTTATGACGAAGCCCGTTGGCGACTAGTGCTTGTTGAGTTTCGGCTAAGCCAAGTTCCCAAGGGCAACCTGCGTATTTTACTGAGGTTAGTGGGCTGGCTGCGGTACCGCCGTCGTAACCTGAAATGGTGATCAGGTCGGCATAAGCTTTCGCTACACCCGTTGCAATGGTACCAACGCCTGGCTCTGACACTAACTTAACTGAAATTAATGCCTTAGGGTTGACTTGTTTAAGGTCGAAAATTAGCTGCGCTAGATCCTCGATAGAGTAGATATCGTGGTGTGGAGGAGGGGAGATCAGTGTTACCCCTTGCACTGAGTATCTTAGTTTAGCTATTTCTGCGGTGACTTTATGTCCCGGCAGTTGACCGCCTTCGCCCGGCTTCGCACCTTGAGCGACTTTGATTTGCAGAACATCCGCATTGGTTAAGTAATGTGGCGTCACACCAAAACGACCGGAAGCTATCTGCTTGATACGAGAATTACGATCAGTACCAAAGCGTCTTGGATCTTCACCACCTTCACCAGAGTTGGAGTAGCCACCTAAACGGTTCATCGCCATGGCCAGTGCTTCATGAGCTTCAGGGCTCAAGGCACCAATCGACATGGCCGCTGAGTCGAAGCGTTTAAACAGATCGCTATTAGGCTCTACTTGCTCTAGCGGCAGAGGCTGGTCGGCTTTTTTGAGGCTCATTAAGTCGCGTAACATCGCTGCTGGTCTGGCATTCACTTGCTTAGCAAAGGATAGATAATCCGATGTTTCACCTGTTTTAACGGCAGTTTGTAGCGTGCCAACAACGTCTGGGTTATAGGCATGATATTCGCCGCCATGGACGTATTTAAGTAAACCGCCATGTTCAATTGGTTTACGTTTGGTCCATGCCTTACGAGATAAATTATAGATATCTTGTTGGAAATCGCTAAAGCTAGCGCCTTGAATACGAGTAGTAACGCCCCGGAAACAGAGCTCAACTACATCACTATGTAGGCCAACGGCTTCAAACAACTGCGAACAGCGATAAGAGGCAATCGTTGAGATGCCCATCTTCGACATGATCTTATACAGACCTTTGTTGATGCCGTTTCGGTAATTTTGCATTGCTGTGCGGTAGTCTTTATCCAAAGAACCATCATCCAACATTTTACCTAGCGCTTCATAAGCAAGATATGGATAAACTGCCGTTACACCGAAGCCAAGTAGCACTGCGAATTGGTGCGGATCACGAGCGGTTGCTGTTTCAACCACAATATTGGCATCACAACGTAGGTTGGTGTCTGCAAGCCTAATCTGTACGGCACCGACTGCCATCGCTGCTGGTATTGGGAGCTTACCTTTCTCTAAACCTTTGTCCGATAGTACAATCAGAACGGCGCCTTCACGCACCTCTTGCTCTGCACGATCACACAAGGCTTTTATCGCTTGTTCGAGATCTTGATGACTCGGGTCATAGTGCATGCTGAGCATGACGTGACGATAATGCTTTTGATTCAATTGAAGAAGCTGCTGCATATCTGAATAAAGCAGAACTGGAGAATCAAATGTCACGCGGTAGGCGTGGCCGTCTGTCTCACAGAATACGTTCATCTCTTGACCAATACTGGTCGCCAGAGACATAACGTGTTTTTCACGCAGTGGGTCAATCGGTGGGTTGGTTACCTGAGCAAACTTTTGACGGAAATAATCGGTGATTAGGCGCTCTTTAGAAGACAGTACCGCCATTGGCGTATCATCGCCCATTGAGCCGACGGCTTCTTGTCCCATATCACCAAGTACACGCAGTACTTGGTCCGACTCTTCGTTGCTCATCGCAAACTGTTTTTGGTAGGTCTTGAGCGTGTCATCGTCAAAGCTGCGCTTACCGACTTGATCATCTGGTAACTCGGAAAATGGTGTTAATTTGTGAACGTTCTTATCCATCCACTCTTTATATGGGTGACGGCCTTTAAGATCATTGTCGATCTCGTTCGATTGCCACAGTTTACCGCGGCGAGTATCAATAACGAGCAGTTCGCCCGGTCCCACTCGACCTTTTTCGGCAACTTCATCAGGTGCATAGTTCCAAATACCGACTTCAGATGCCAAGGTAATTAGGTTGTCTTTCGTTATGACATAACGCGCTGGACGCAAGCCGTTCCTATCTAGATTACACGCCGCGTAACGACCATCAGAGAGAACGATACCGGCAGGGCCATCCCACGGTTCCATATGTTTGGAGTTGAAGTCGTAGAAAGCGCGCAGCTCTGGATCCATGTCTGGGTGATTTTGCCAAGCAGGCGGCACGAGCATACGCATCGCTCGGAATACATCCATACCCCCGGCAAGGAACAGGTCGAGCATGTTATCTAGGCTTGATGAATCTGAGCCTGTCTCATTCACAAAGGGTGCGGCCGTTTGTAAATCGGGCAGCAGTGGTGAAGAGAATTTATAGGCACGAGCTTTAGCCCACTGACGGTTACCTTCGATGGTATTGATCTCACCATTGTGCGCCAAATAGCGGAATGGTTGAGCCAGTGGCCAACGCGGCTGAGTATTGGTTGAGAAGCGCTGGTGGAACAGGCATATCGCCGATTCCATACGTAAGTCAGCAAGATCGAGGTAAAATCGCGGAAGATCGGCCGGCATACACAAGCCTTTGTAAACCATGACTTGTGTCGAAAGGCTACAAATATAGAAATCTTTGTCTTCGGTGATCTGTTTTTCAATTCGACGACGAGCGATGTAAAGGCGTCGTTCAATATCGCGTTCACGCCAACCTGCGGGTGCCGAGATAAACACTTGCTGAATATTGGGAACGGAATCTTTTGCGATTGGACCTAGCACATCTGTGTTGGTCGGCACTTCACGCCAACCAGCAATAGTTAAGGTTTCTTGAGCGAGCTCTTTATTGACGATGTCTTGAGCAGATTGTGCTTTGATTGGATCTTGGCTGAAGAAAATCATGCCGACAGCGTATTGCTTACCGAGATTGAAGTTATTTTCTTCTGCAATAATTCTGAGGTATGAGTCTGGTTTCTGTAGTAATAAACCACAGCCATCTCCGGTTTTACCATCCGCAGCGATACCACCACGGTGTGTCATACGATCGAGGGCTGAAATAGCAGTTCGTACCAACTTATGACTAGGTTGGCCTTCCATTTGCGCTATTAAACCAAATCCACAGTTGTCTTTTTCAAGACTAGGATCATATAGAGCCATTGCAATTCTCCCTTTTGCTTCTCTGTCATCCAGACAGTAAATGACTAACTATTCATATACTTGTTATTTTTCTAGCTAGTTAAACGTTATTGGTAGTGTTAACAAAACCCAGTGGTTTTATTTTCATCAGCTTTACAACGTATAGCTAATTGTGTTTAAGGTCAAGTTCGTGGTTAATTATCATGCGTAAACGCGATTAACCACGTAATAATCTAGAATAGTAGTGTTATATCAAAGGGATACAAAGTTGATTGTTAACGTGATTTAACAAACCTTGTAAAGGCAAGGAAAGTGACAGATAGAAAAAAGGCTAGCATCGAGTGCTAGCCAAATATAAAAGTTAGGAAGGGTGTTGCTTTTTCCCTAAGCTAACGTCAGTGACGTTAGCCCGAGAAATATTATGCGGAAAGCATGAGTGAATCAGCTTTCGCTTCTAAGTTTGAGTTACCCATTAAGAAGTCATCAATAGCAATTGCACATTCACGACCTTCGTTAATACAACGCACAACCAGAGATTGACCAGTACGCATATCACCTGCAGCGAAAACGCCTTTCTGGTTGGTTGCGTAGCCTTGAGAAGCAACGTTACCGCGCTCGTCCAGTTTAATATCTAGTTGAGCAAGCACGCCAGTTGGTTCTGGGTGTAAGAAGCCCATTGCTAGGAACGCCATATCACAAGGAATAACGCGTTCAGAGTTAGCCACTTCATCAAAACCCGGACGTTCACCTGGTTTCGCATCTTGCCAAACAATGTCAGCAATGCGAAGTCCGGTTACATTACCGTTATCGTCAGAGATGAACTCTTTAGTCAAGATGTTCCAATGACGCTCACAACCTTCTTCGTGAGAGGTAGTGGTCTTCATGATCATTGGGTACTGAGGCCAAGGCATATTCACAGGGCGCTGCTCTGGTGGGATCGGCATGATCTCAACCTGAGTAATGCTTGCTGCTTTATGACGGTTTGATGTACCAACACAGTCAGAACCAGTATCACCGCCACCGATAACCACAATGTGCTTATCTTTAGCGTGAAGCTCTTCTGTTTTTAGATCTAGGTCGTTGGCACGGCGGTTGTTTTGACCAAGGAACTCCATGGCAAAATGAACGCCTTTAAGCTCACGACCTGGGATTGGCAAGTCACGTGGGACAGTAGAACCACCAGTGAGCAGGACCACATCAAACTCTTGACGTAGCTGTTGAGCGTTAACATCAACACCAATGTGTTGGTTTACTTTAAACTCAACACCCGCTTCAGCCATTAAGTTGATCTTACGATCAATTACGTCCATACCCAGTTTGAAATCTGGGATACCAAAACGCAGCAGACCACCGACTTTTTCGTCACGTTCAAATACCGTTACTGAGTGACCCGCGCTGTTTAGCTGCTCAGCTGCGGCTAGGCCAGCAGGGCCTGACCCGATAACTGCTACAGATTTACCTGTGCGAGAGCGAGGCGTTTTCGGTTTTGCGTACCCTTCACGGTACGCAGTTTCAACAATCGTTTTCTCGATATTACAAATAGTGATTGGATCTTGGTTGATACCCAGAACACACGCACTTTCACAAGGAGCAGGGCACACGCGACCCGTAAACTCAGGGAAGTTATTGGTAGAACTTAGAATGTTCCAAGCTTCTTCCCAGCTGTCACGATAAACCGCATCATTGAATTCTGGGATGATGTTACCAATCGGACAGCCGTTGTGACAGAAAGGTACGCCACAGTCCATACAACGAGATGCTTGAGTATTGATCTTTTCACCAAACTCTTCGTTAAGTACGAACTCTTTGTTATCTTCGATACGAACAGATGGGTCGAGCTTCTTTGGAAGCTCACGACCGTGTTCTAAAAATCCAGTAGGCTTACCCATTATACTGCCTCCACTTCTTCCGTTTGTGCCTGTTGTGCTTCAGCTTTACGCTTTTCAAGAACCGCTTTGTAGTCACGTGGCATTACTTTAGCGAGTGATGCAACGCTTGCTTCAAAGTTGTCTAGGAAAGACTGAGCAACTTCACTTCCTGTGAATTCAACATGCTTCGTTAGCATATCGAGTAGAAGATCTTTATCTTCTTGTTCAATTGGATCGATGTCTACAAGCTCTGCGTTTAGCTTAGTTTCGAAATCGCCTGCTTTATCCCAAACATAAGCGACACCGCCACTCATACCTGCAGCAAAGTTACGACCTGTTGAACCTAGGATAATGGCAACACCGCCAGTCATGTATTCACAACCGTGGTCACCAACACCTTCAACAACAACCTTCGCACCAGAGTTACGAACACAGAAACGTTCGCCAGCCATACCGCGAATGAAAGATTCACCAGAAGTTGCGCCGTAGAAACAGACGTTACCAACCACGATGTTATCTTCAGCAACGATAGAAGATCTCGCGTCTGGGTACAGTACTAAAGTACCGCCAGACAGACCTTTACCCCAGTAATCGTTCGCGTCACCTTCAACTTCGAACTTCACGCCTTTCGCAAGGAATGCACCGAAAGATTGGCCTGCACTACCGTGGAACTTAACGTTCATTGGTTGTGGTAAACCTTGGTCTTTGTAAACTTTAGATATTTCGTTCGACAGCATCGTACCCGCTGAACGGTCCGTGTTGATGATAGGGAACTGAGCGGTAACCGCTTCACCTTTCTCAAGCGCTGGGATTGCAGCCTGAATCAACTTACGGTCTAGAACGTCCTCAAGATTATGATTCTGTGTTGTCTGGTTGTAGATACCATCTTCTGCACGAGCCTGCTCAATGTGCAGTACCGGTGTTAGATCTAGGTTCTTGTACTTCCAGTGACCGATGTCATCACGAACTTTAAGTTTGTGCGATTGACCAACCATCTCATCGATAGAGCGGAAGCCAAGTTCAGCCATGACTTCACGTAGACCTTCAGCCATGTATTGGAAGAACGTTACTACGTCTTCTACGCGGCCGTCGAAACGCTCACGAAGAGTTTTGTTCTGTGTTGCGATACCAACAGGGCAGGTATTCTTGTGACACTTACGCATCATGATACAGCCTTCAACAACTAGAGCAGCTGTTGCTACGCCCCATTCTTCAGCGCCAAGTAACGTTGCAACTGCAAGGTCACGTGGTGTTTTCATCTGACCATCAGACTGAACAACGATACGGTTACGTAGGCCGTTTTTCAGTAGTGTTTGGTGCGTTTCAGCTAGACCCAGCTCCCAAGGCAGACCAGTGTGACGGATAGAAGACATCGGAGATGCCCCCGTACCACCATCAAAACCTGCAATAAGTACCACGTCAGCTTTCGCTTTTGCTACACCCGATGCAATCGTACCTACACCTGCTTCCGATACTAGCTTCACATTTACACGGCCATTACGGTTCGCGTTTTTCAGATCGTAGATTAGCTGAGCCAAATCTTCGATTGAGTAGATATCGTGGTGTGGCGGTGGCGAAATAAGACCTACGCCCGGAGTCGAGTGACGCGTTGCGCCAATCCAATCATCTACCTTATCACCAGGTAGTTGACCGCCTTCACCAGGTTTCGCACCTTGAGCCATCTTGATTTGAAGCTCATCAGCGTTAGATAGGTAGTAAGACGTTACACCAAAGCGGCCAGAAGCCACCTGTTTGATTGCTGAACGTTCCCAGTCGCCGTTTTCTTTGCGTTCGAAACGTGCTGGATCTTCACCACCTTCACCTGAGTTCGACTTCGCGCCAATGCGGTTCATTGCAACAGCGAGTGTTGAGTGAGCCTCATGCGAGATAGAGCCAAAGCTCATTGCACCAGTAGCAAAACGCTTAAGGATTTTTTCGATTGGTTCTACTTCAGCTAAAGGAACTGAACCCGCTGGATTCTTGATGAAATCAAGTTGGCTACGTAGCGTTGCTGCGTTGTCGCCTTGGTCATCGACTGCTTTAGCGTATTTCTTGAATTGGCCGTAATCTTTGTTACGCGTCGACTCTTGAAGTAGAGAAATGGTTTCTGGGTTAAATAAGTGTTTCTCACCACGTTGTTTCCACTGGTAAACACCGCCAACATCAAGGATCTGAGCTGGGATTTCACGAGCAGGGTAACCAACACGGTGGCGAACCAGTACTTCTCGTGCGATATCATCGATCGTTAGACCTTGGATACGAGAAACAGTACCCGTGAAGTATTTTTCAACCACTGATTTGCTCACACCAAGTGCTTCAAAGATTTGTGCACCGTGGTAAGACTGCAGCGTAGAGATCCCCATCTTAGAGAAGATCTTCAGTAGACCGCCGTTCACACCTTTACGGTAGTTATCGAATAACTCACGTGGGTGTACGTTTGGATCTAGCTTTTTAGTACGTTGCAGTTCAACAATCGTTTCGATAACTAGGTATGGGTTAACTGCGTTCGCACCGTAACCGATAAGCGTTGCAAAGTGGTGAGTTTCACGAGCATCGCCCGTTTCAACTACGATGTCACACTTAGCTCGTAAGCCCTTGCGGATTAGATGGTGGTGAACTGCGCCAACAGCCAGCATTGCTGGGATAGCGGCGTGGTTTGAGTTAACCGCACGGTCAGTCAGTAGAATGATAGAGTAGCCGTCAATCACTGCATCTTCAGCGTATTGGCAGATACGTTTAAGTGCGCGCTCTAACTTACCTTGGTCTCCGTTCGCTTGGAATACGATATCCAGCGTCTTCGACTGAAGGTGCTCATTATCGATTGCACGCAGTTTTTCTAGCTCAGAGTTAGAAAGAACAGGAGACTCAAGTTCCACTTTTTGACAGTGTTCAGGTGTTTCAGCAAGTAGGTTCTGATCTTTACCTAGGTAAGTATTCAGAGACATAACCATACGCTCACGAATCGGGTCGATCGGCGGGTTAGTTACTTGTGCAAACAGCTGTTTGAAGTAGTTTGAAAGGTGCTGCGATTGATGAGAAAGAATCGCGAGCGGCCAGTCAGCACCCATTGCAGAAAGTGGCTCGTAGCCTGTTTTTGCAAGAGGGAGAATGATTTCGTTTACTTCTTCAGAGCTCACACCAAACGATTGTTGTTTGTGTAGCAGTTTCTCTGGAGAAGGTTGGTTAAACTCGTTGCTCGCATCTGGTAGCTTTTTCAGGCTCAGAAGATTCTCTTCAACCCATTTCTCGTAGGGTTGAGATTTAGCGATACCGTCTTTCACTTCTTCATCAGAAATGATGCGGCCTTGCTCAAGGTCAGCAACGAAGATACGACCAGGCTGCAGACGACCACGGTATTCAACGTTTTCTGGTGCGATTTCTACTACGCCAGACTCAGACGCCATTACTAGGAAGTCGTCTTTTGTCACTGTGTAGCGAGAAGGGCGTAGACCGTTACGGTCAAGTGTTGCACCAACTTGAACACCATCGGTGAAACATACTGATGCCGGGCCATCCCATGGTTCCATTACGTTCGCGTGGTACTGGTAGAACGCACGACGAGTTGGATCCATGTTTTTGTTTTCTTGCCATGCTTCAGGGATCATCATCATCAATGCATGCGGCAGAGTACGACCTGAAAGAACAAGTAGCTCAAGCGCCATATCGAAGTTTGATGAATCCGAACTACCTTCCTGACAGATAGGAAGCAGCATGTCGATTTCAGCTTGTGTGAAGAGATCCGATTCAAGGATCGCTTCACGCGCTTTCATCCAGTTTAAGTTACCGCGAACCGTATTAATTTCGCCATTGTGCGCGATGTAACGGAAAGGCTGAGCTAGACGCCAACGTGGGAATGTATTGGTAGAGAAGCGAGAGTGTACTAGTGCTAGAGCTGTCACCATGGTTGGGTTTTGCAGATCTAGGAAGTACTGAGGAACTTGTTCTGTTGTTAGCTGACCTTTGTACACTAATGTCTTGTAAGACATAGAGTTGATGTAGAAGTCATCACCAATGTTTGACACGCTTTCTAGGCATACACGAACAGTGTAGTTACGTAGAACATACAGTTTTCGCTCAAGCTCTTCTGGTGTAATACCAGGGCCGCCAGAGATAAAGACGTGTTCAAATTGAGGTTCAGTGCTTAGTGGGTCAGCACCAATCATTGAATTGTCAGTTGGAAGTTCACGGTAACCGATAACTTCTAACTCTAGGCGCTGTGCATTGCGTTCTAAAATGTCACGACACTGTGCACGTTTGTGTTCATCTTTAGGGAAAAGTACAACACCAACACCATATTTTTCAAAAGATGGCAGTTTAATTCCAAGCTTAACGGCTTCTTCTAGTAAGAATTCGTGAGGCTTCTGTAGCAGGATACCTGCACCATCACCAGAACACGGATCGCAGCCTTGGCCGCCACGGTGTTCCATACGTGCAAGCATATCGAGTGCTTGAGTTACTACATCATGAGATTTGCGATTCTTAAGATGAGCAACAAAACCGATACCACAAGCGTCATGCTCCAATTCAGGAGTATACAGACCCTGTGAGTTCTGCTCTTGATCTACCATAGATACATCCTTCCAGTTAAATCTAGGCGCAACTTATTTGTATAAAGTCAGCCTTGTCCTTTTATATTTATGGGTCTAAACCTGCCTATGCTGGCGGTTTGAATCCTTTCCGTATCTCGCAGGAAAAGTATTGCGAGAAAAACAATCCTTAGTGATATCCGTTTATTTTTAACCACAAACTAGTGGTTTATATAGGTGGGATATGGGTATCACCGACTTATTAACAAGTTTTCGTTGTAAGTAAATACTCAAAAACAGCCAATATGTGTAAGTATCCTACAATTTTGTCTAGGCGAATTGCAATGAAAGTTGACCCATGTAGACCATTTTTTTCGTTTTATTTTGAATTTAATGCCCAACAAATGTGCAACATTAGGCAAATAGAGCCGATTTTTTGCATGTTTATTGATATTTGATAGGTTGCTCGCAAAAAGCCTTGCGTAAACTAATTGGTCGAATTTTGCAGGGATGTAATTTTTTTTCAAAAAAAGACTGATATTCATTCTTATTTACTGAGCACTTTGAAAATATGCAATTACACGAGTTGGTTAATACTATCGGCCAAGATCTTCAGCGTCGTTACGGTGAGAAGGTTCATAAGCTGACACTTCATGGTGGTTTTAGCTGCCCAAATAGAGACGGAACGATAGGTCGGGGTGGATGTACCTTTTGTAATGTCGCTTCATTTTCCGACGAACAAACTCAAATTCAAAGTATTGCTGATCAGTTAAAAGATCGCGCGAGCGAAGAAGTATCTCGCCTATTTTCAGGCGTACACCAGCACCTATGCTGAAGTACAAGTGCTTAAAAATATGTATGAAGAGGCGCTTAAAGCACCAGGTGCCGATATCGTAGGTCTTTGTGTTGGGACAAGGCCAGACTGCGTACCGGACTCAGTATTAGAACTTTTAGCGGGTTACGTTGAGCAAGGCTATGAGATTTGGCTTGAACTTGGTTTGCAAACAGCCAATGACAACACTCTGAAACGGATTAATCGTGGTCATGATTTTACGGTGTATGAAACGATCACTCAGCGCGCACGAGCTTTAGGTATCAAAGTGTGTACGCATCTTATTGTCGGCCTGCCAAAAGAAACCAAAGCCGATAATCTTGAAACGTTAGACAAGGTGTTAGCCGTTGGCACTGATGGTATCAAGCTTCACGGCCTTCATATTGTTGAGGGTAGTACCATGGCTAAAGCTTGGAAAGCTGGCAAACTCGAAGCTCCGACTTTGGAAGAGTACATTGATATCGCCAGTGAAATCATACAGAGTACGCCAGCGAATGTGGTTTACCATCGTGTCTCTTCAGCCGCTCGTCGCCCGACTCTTCTTTCTCCGTTATGGTGTGAAAACCGCTGGTTAGCGATGACAGAAATTGGTCGTGCGCTTGATAAAACCGGTGCGCAAGGTATTAAAACAGGTACGGCTTTCGAGTACACATTACCTGTACTAAATAGCGCTAATCTATAGAAATAGGTGAAAGTCGGTAACAGCAGATAAAACCAACAAATAGTGGTAACATTTCCCTCACAGATTTTATGGTATAGATTGAGAGTTAATGGAACTGGTAATGACTTGGTTGTGGGACAAGGCGTATGGCTACGGTATTTATATCGTGATCGTATTGCTGATTGCTCTCATCTGCTGGCATCTTTCTTCACGTTATCAGTCGCATATTGAAAAACTT
Source organism: Vibrio echinoideorum (assembly GCF_024347455.1). Classification (NCBI taxonomy): domain Bacteria; kingdom Pseudomonadati; phylum Pseudomonadota; class Gammaproteobacteria; order Vibrionales; family Vibrionaceae; genus Vibrio; species Vibrio echinoideorum. Next base: position 2,990,001 of record NZ_AP025483.1, on the reverse strand, counting down.
TTACTCTCTACTCCATCGCCACTGTACTTTGTTGATGTACGAAGTGGTGAAATTTTGTATGCCAATCTCCAAGCCATGCAATTACTCGGTATCCGCCAGATTGGCGTTAACTTTCGCTTCCCTACCGTGGAGAGTGAGAACAGCTTTCGCCACTACCTAACTAATCACATTCATTCTCGATCGTTTGAGCAGATCTCATTTTGGGCACTTTCTGAATTTGATTCTTTTAAGATCAATTTGGTGGGTCGTAAGATCCACTTTAGAAACAAAAGAGCTTGGATGATTCATGCCTCGCCCTACAAAAACACTAACGATGAACTGTCCCAAGAAGTTCGTGAACTTAATATCGCTCGCACGGCTTTGGATTCTTTATCTGAGCTTATCTATGTAAAAGATCAAAAAGGTGAATTGGTTGCGAGTAATCGTTCATTTAAAAAGTTTTGGCATGGTCGCCCAGATGAAGGCACCTTGAGTGTTTCTGGTGGGGTATTAAAAGGTCGTGTGAGTGAACGGTCGTGGACCACAGATCAAGACGGCAAGGGTTGCCTTCTTGAAACCTATCAAAGTGTTCTACTCTCCCAAGATGGAGGAACGATTGGCACGCTGTCGATCAGTCACGATGTGACGGATTGGCATGACATGCAGCAAAAACTGCGTGGTGAAATGGAAAAGCGAAAAGATACCGAAGTCGCCCTTGCACAACGAGACACCATTTTACAAAACATCTTAGAAGCTAGCCCTGACTCCATTGGTATCTTTAACGAAAATATGGTTTACCAAGCGTGTAATAAGCCATTTGTGGCGGCTCTTGGTATATCGGAAGTCAGTGACTTAGTCGGTAAACGCTTACAAGATGTGGTGCCAAATAGCATTTATATGCGCATTTCGAAGACCGATGACCAAGTACTTCATCAAGGTAAATCGCTACGTTATATCGACAAAGTGGTTTCGAGTGATGGAGAGTTTACTTGGTATGACGTAGTCAAATCACCCTTTAGAGATCCGGCTTCGAGCACCAATGGTGTGTTGATCATGGCTCGAGATATCACCGAGCGCTATTTAGCTGAACAGAAGCTTGAAGAGGCTAACCTTGAGCTTGAGCGCCTCAGTTTTATGGATAGCTTAACTCAGGTGTCTAACCGACGTCGTTTTGATGAGCAGTTGTCGACATTGTGGCATTACCATGTGCGCGAAAAATTGCCATTGACGATCATGTTATGCGATATCGATTTCTTTAAAGGGTATAACGACTTTTATGGACACCAGCAAGGTGATGACGCGCTAATTCAAGTTTCACAAGCATTCAAACAAGTACTCAGTCGTTCATCGGATTGTGTGGCTCGTTATGGTGGGGAAGAGTTCGGCTTTATTCTGCCAAATACGACAACGGATGGCGCATTGTTGGTCGCAAAGCGCATTCATGAAGAAGTCCATAAGTTAGCGCTTATACATGAAGAGTCCACGGTCTCTGAATTCATCACTGTAAGTATTGGAATCATCTCTTATATTCCGACGCCTGATGACGAAATGGAGTCAGCGGTTGCCATGGCAGACAGCGCACTCTATCAAGCTAAATCAGATGGCCGAAATCGTTCGATGGTTCATCCTTCTTCAATCAACTAACTCTATAAAGTCTTTGATTTGGTTAATCTATCTGTTTTTGCTGGATTAACATTATATTGATTGGTTAACGCTATATTGACTGGTTAACCATGATATTGCTGCGGATCTCTTGCTGCGTGTGATGTAGCTAGCTTACCTCCCATCTTCAAACAGGGTAGAATGTTGCTAGTCTTATCGCATGGAGCGCTAAATGAAACCCATGAAAAATCTCGCTCAGTATTACGTGGATCTACTCGTAAAACTGGGGATTGTCCGCTTTTCTATCTTACTCGCCTTAGCGCTTGTTGCCCTCGCTGTTGTTGTGCAAGTTGGTATTACCCTCGCACTCAAAGGTAATGTTGATGATATCGACATTGTCCGCTCTGTTTTCTTCGGTTTAGTGATTACACCTTGGGCGGTTTATTTCTTGTCAGTGGTTGTTGACCAACTGGAAGAGTCTCGTCAAAGGTTGGCGAAGCTAGTGTCTAAGCTTGGCGATATGCGTGAACGAGACCAAGAGCTCAATAATAAATTACAGCTTAATATCGAGAAGCTTAATCAAGAAATTGAAGAGCGTGAAAAAGCCGAAGAAGCGCGTGCTGAAGCGATGCATGATCTCGAGAATGAAGTATTCCAACGTGAACGAACTCAGCTTGAATTGGCTGAGCGTACTGCGCTGCTGCGCTCGTTTATCGACGCCTCTCCCGACCTTATTTACTATCGCAACGAAGATGGTGTGTTCTCTGGATGTAACCGTGCGGTAGAAGAACTCACTGGCAAGACAGAAAAAGATCTGGTTGGTTTAACGCCTTGGGATGTTTATAGCAAAGAGATTGCTCAACAGGTTGTTGAAACTGATAAGAAAGTGTTTGCTGATAATCAAGCTCTGACCTACGACCAATGGCTAGAATATCCTGATGGCCGTAAGAGCTACTTCGAACTGCGCAAGGTGCCTTTCTACAGTAAAGATGGCCGTCACTTGGGCTTAGTGGGCTTCGGCCGTGATATTACGGAACGCAAAGAACACCAAGAGTCGTTAGAGAAAGCCAGTCGTGATAAGACCACCTTTATCTCAACCATTAGTCACGAATTAAGAACCCCACTCAACGGTATTATCGGCCTGAGTCGTATGTTGTTGGATAGTCAATTGACGACCGAGCAGCGTAAGCAGATGCAAACTATCAAGGTTAGTGCCGTGACATTAGGTAATATCTTTAACGATATTATCGATATGGATAAGTTTGATCGTCGCAAGCTAGAGTTATTCCCAACCCCGATTAACTTTGAAGATTTCGTTGTCGAGATTGAGAGTATTTCGGCATTGATGGCAGAACAAAAAGGGTTGAGATTTGATCTAGAAAGATTGTCCGATCTGCCTGCTTCAGTTGAAGTTGATGGCACTCGACTTAGACAGGTGCTGTGGAATCTCGTCAGTAACGCAATGAAATTCACCAAAGATGGTGGTGTGGTAATGACGGTCAGCGCGGATATTGATGGTGATTTTGCTAACATCACGATGGAAGTTGAGGATACCGGGATTGGTATCCCTGAAAGTGAAATCGAGAAGATCTTTGCGATGTACTACCAAGTGAAATCGGGAACGGACAACCTACATGCTGTCGGTACCGGGATCGGCCTTGCGGTTTCCCAACAGTTGATCAACATGATGGAAGGCGATATTGATGTGACCAGTGAAGAAGGTTTTGGTAGCACCTTTACGGTTTCTATTCGCGTGCCGGTGAATCACGATACTCAAGCTCTGATCAAAACCCCGAGAAAGCAGTCGAACCTTAAGATTTTCATGGTGGAAGATATTGAACTCAATATCACGGTAGCTCGCTCATTGCTTGAAAGCTTAGGCCACGAAGTGACGGTGGTGATGACAGGTAAAGAGGCGCAAATCGTCTTTAATCCAAAAGACTATGATTTGGTGCTGTTGGATATCCAACTACCAGACATGACAGGTTTCGACATCGCTCAGTATTACCGAGAAAAATACAGTAAATTGCCACCTTTGGTAGCATTGACTGCGAATGTTTTAAATAACAAACAAGAGTATTTTCAGAAAGGTATGGACGAGGCGATCAGCAAGCCGCTATCGGTTCGTGCCATTCAAGACGTAATCAGCGAGCTTATTGAGGATGCGCCAGAGGTTAATGAGAAATCCGGGGGCATTAATACGGTAAAGGATGTTGAGAAAGTCGCAGGTGTTGAGAAAGTCATAGGTGCTGAGAAAGTAACAGCGAGTAAGCCCGTTCTTTCTTCGGTTGATACCACTCTGCTTGATGTTGATATGCTAGAGTCTTATGTTGACATTGTTGGGCCGAAACCGGTTTTGGATAGCATCGTGATGTTTGAAAATATGATGCCGGAATATATGGAAATCTTGAACTCCAACATGGTCGCGAAAGATCAAGACAGTATCGTTTCTGAAGCGCATAAGATTAAGGGCGCAGCAGGTTCAATTGGCTTGAAGCGCATACAGCAAGTCGCTCAGAAAGCTCAATCTCCCGATATGCCAGCGTGGTGGGAAAACATTTCGGATTGGGTCGATGAAATTAATAATGAATACCAAAATGACATTGAAGTCTTAAAGAGTTGGTTAAATCAAAGGTAGAAGAATAATGAAAAAATTAGCATTCGCCGCATGCGTAGTGGCATTAGCAGGTTGTTCTGCACCACAAGTGGAATGGCAACAAGATAATCAAGTAGAAGTCTCTGCAGCGACAGTCACAATGAAAAGCAACCTTTGGTTGAACAAGATGCCAACGATTGGAGAGGCTCAAGATAAGACGCTGCACGGTTCTATCTACCTAGAGTCAGACTCACAACTACCAGCAACGCTTGCTGTCGAGAGTGTCACGGTTAAGCAAGGTGCGGATACTTTGTTGGTGACTGCGGACGATCTTGATTTGAGAACACACAGTGAAACTCAGTGGGAAGTCGCTTTTGTATGGCAGCTAGAAATCGATAGTGAAAAACCGGTCGATGTAGCGGTTGAGCTTAAAGATGGTGAAACGGTGAAGTGGCTGGTGGAGAAAGACGTTAAGGTTGATACGGTCTACTAAACCCTACCTATCAATGAACAATAAAAAAGGGAGAATGCGTTGGCATTCTCCCTTTTTAATAACAATTGATTATGCTTCGATTCCTAGAAGTACTAACTAACTGTTTAGAACTTCTAGCTGTTTAGAACTTCTAGCTGTTTAGAAGTGCTAACTGGTTAGAAGAACTAACTGGTTAGAAGAACTAAAAGGCCAGAAGCGCTAATCGAATTAGTCTTCTAGGTCACCACAAAAGCGGTAGCCTTCACCGTGAATCGTTGCAATGATTTCTGGAGTACCAGAAACAGATTCAAAGTGCTTACGAATACGACGGATTGTTACGTCTACAGTACGATCGTGTGGCTTAAGCTCACGACCTGTCATCTTCTTAAGAAGATCTGCACGTGTTTGGATCTTACCTGGGTTCTCACAGAAGTGAAGTAGAGCTCGGAACTCTGAACGAGGCAGTTTGTAGCCTTCGCCATCTGGGCTAACCAGAGAACGACTGTTGATATCTAGAACCCAACCGTTGAACTCGTACTTCTCAACGCTGCGCTTTTCTTCTTGAACAGAGCTAGTGCTCATTGAACGGTTCAGAAGGTTGCGTGCACGGATAGTCAGTTCACGTGGGTTGAAAGGCTTCGTGATGTAGTCATCAGCGCCAATCTCAAGGCCAAGGATCTTATCAACTTCGTTATCACGACCAGTTAAGAACATTAGCGCTACGTTTGCTTGCTCACGTAGTTCACGCGCAAGTAGTAGGCCATTCTTACCTGGAAGGTTGATGTCCATAATTACAAGGTTAACTTGGTTGTCAGATAGCACTTGGTGCATCTCTTCACCGTCGCTAGCCTCAAAAACAGCATATCCCTCTGCTTCAAAAATACTCTTTAGAGTGTTACGAGTTACTTGCTCATCTTCAACGATCAGAATCTGCGGGGTTTGCATTTGGCGGTACCTAAATTTGTGACGAAACTGTGCTAATAGAATAAATTCTAGGCAAAAACATAACATACAGGTAATGTAATTTTGATGATAACTTAAAGTTTTCAAAAAAACACTTACTTCCAGCTATCTGCCTTCCTTGAAGTATTGCCCAATAACGTAGATCCAGTACGCCTTTTAATCATTCTTTTAGTGATTGAAGAGGATTCTATAATGTTAACAGCATGCTAACAATGCGAGAATGTTAATTCCATTCACTTTGTTGATTTACATCAATTGCCGGATCGCAACAAACTTTAATAGTATGGCTACAACTTAACCAATGTTATGGTGATTATTTAGCAGCAAAACAAGAATGATTATTCGAGATGATTCTCATATCTCACCTGCTAAAGACAAGAATATGAACCAAGGAAGCTGAAAGCTGTCCTTAGAGTCTAGTAGATAAATATGCTCAATCAACTTTTTATTATTATTAGATTGAGCATAGAACAATGAAAACAAAGGATTAATTTTAATAACATATAAAAGCATAGAGGTACGCCTGACTTAACAGGTAACGCCTACTCACGGAGGATATATGCACGATATAACACCCGACTTGTGTGATGAGTTTGAAAGCAAAGTCACATTACTGAACCTACCATTACAGAACTTCGGCCAACGTGGTGCGTTCTGGGGAAAAATTGTAACAGTTCGTTGTTATCACGATAATTCCAAGGTTCGCGAGGTTTTAGAGACCGATGGGCAGGGTAAAGTGCTTGTCGTAGACGGTAATGGCTCGTGCCAGAAAGCGCTTCTTGGCGATCAACTTGCAATTGTAGCGATAGAAAATGGTTGGGAAGGCGTTATTGTGAACGGTGCCGTGCGTGATGTCGCTATGATGGCTCAAATGGATCTTGGCGTGCAGGCGCTGGGTGCATCACCATTCAAAACAGAGAAACGTGGTGTGGGCCAGGTTAATGTCACTCTTTCTGTCCATAATCAGCTGATTCAACCTGGTGATTACATTTATGCTGATTGGAATGGCGTATTAATTTCACCTGAATTGTTAATTGAGTCTTAACAGGTTTAAGTACAAGTCTGTTGGACTTATTTGACTGGGGAATGGTTTGTTACGTGTAGAGCTAAGAGCTAAGAGCTAAGAGCTAAGAGCTAAGAGCTAAAGGCAAAGCCATGAAGTAATAAGTGACAACCAGACTCGATTAAAATCGAAACCCTAATCCCACTTCAACACCTTGCTGCCACTCTTCATAATCAAGGGTGGCATGCAAATCCAAATTATCGGTAAGCTGCACTCGGCTTGAAACTTCCGCTGCTACTGACTTCTCGTTGTCTTCTTCTTCGTCTTTATAGGTATGCAGAGAACTGTTAAAAGAGATCCTTTCTGAAAATTGATAACTGACACCACTCAAAAATCCACTTTCATATTTGAGGGAATCGCTGTTGATACGTGTACCGACATAAAGATCAACATCAGCGAATAAGCTATAAGCGTAACCACTGTCAACTTTCCAAGTATCGAAGCTTTCACTTGACGCATTCTGCGTTGAGATGAAAAATTTATGAGATGAACGATCTATTTGACCGGGAAGTAGGGGTAAGTTGTTTAGCAAAGGCAAACTATTCGCTGAACAAACGACAGGCATAGCAAAGGCTAAAAGAATAAGTAATCTCTTCACTTCCCACTCCTGATGTCATTATTATTGTTCTACGAACGTTATCGTTCAATTAAAGCACAGAATTTGTATACTTGCCGCACAATCGATATGGCATTTTGTTATAGAGGTATATGCAACTTATGATTTTTGGGCGTTAGCATATTGAATCCCTTTGTTACGTTGGAGGTTGTTATAGGACGTTTTGTCACTGAAATGGCGGTTTGCTCTGAAAAATGATGCGAATGTAAAAAAAACGCAACTTTTCATTGACGCCTAGTGGTAAAAATTGATACACGTAGAGTAAAGCACAAGCAGAGAATTTGATATGCAGCACTTAAGCCACCTAGTAATGACCACCACCATTATTATTACCGACATTCACATTGTTGGGGCAGGCTGCTAAGTAACGGATTTTAAAAAAAAAGGCCTGTATCCAACAAGATACAGGCCTTTTTTTGTACCATTTTTATGACTTATGGAGAAAGGGATGCGCGTTTTAAAGTTTGGAGGTTCATCATTAGCTGATGCAGATCGTTTTTTACGAGCGGCTGATATCATCGCTAATAATGCCCAGCAAGAAGAGCTAGCCGTTGTACTATCGGCTCCAGGAAAAACAACCAATAAGTTGGTCGCTGTTATTGAAGCTGCACTAAAAAATGGTGAAGCTGACGTACAAATTACAGAGATTGAATCATCATTCACGGATCTTTTTACAGAGATTCAAGCAGTATTACCGGCTGTTGATGGTTCTGCATTTCAAGAGCAGATGGATACGTCTCTTGCTCAACTGAAACAGTTTGTGAATGGCATTAACCTACTAGGTATGTGTCCGAATCACGTGAATGCTCGCATCATCAGTAAGGGTGAGCGAATCTCTATCCAGCTAATGAAAGCGGTACTTGAAGCGAAAGGTCAGCCTGCAAGCCTGATTGACCCAGTTCAATACTTATACGCTAAAGGTGACCACCTTGAAGCTATGGTTGATGTGGATGTATCTACACAGAATTTCCGCCAATCACCCCTTCCACAAGGCCACGTGAACATCATGCCTGGCTTTACGGCTGGTAATGAAAAAGGTGAGTTAGTAACGCTTGGTCGTAATGGCTCCGATTACTCAGCCGCGGTACTTGCAGCGTGTCTACGTGCTGATTGTTGTGAGATCTGGACGGACGTCGATGGCGTTTACAACTGTGATCCACGCTTAGTGGATGACGCTCGTCTGCTTAAATCGCTTAGCTACCAAGAAGCGATGGAGCTTTCTTACTTTGGCGCTTCAGTTCTGCATCCGAAAACTATTGCCCCAATCGCACAATTCCATATTCCTTGCCTAATCAAAAACAGCTTTAACCCACAGGGTGCAGGTACTTTGATTGGTCAAGATACGGGTGAAGATAACCTAGCAATCAAAGGTATCACTACGCTTAGCGACCTAACCATGGTTAACGTGTCAGGCCCTGGAATGAAGGGCATGGTAGGCATGGCGAGTCGTGTATTCGGCGCGATGTCTTCTGCTGGCGTTTCTATCGTCCTTATTACGCAATCTTCTTCTGAGTACAGCATCAGCTTCTGTATTGAATCGGCTGACAAAGTGAAAGCGAAACAAGTGCTATCAGACGCGTTTGAACTTGAACTAAAAGATGGTTTGTTAGAGCCCGTTGAGTTCATGGACGATGTAGCGATAGTTACGCTGGTCGGTGACGGTATGCGTACTTCACGTGGCGTTGCTTCTCAGTTCTTCTCTTCTCTAGCTGAAGTGAATGTCAATATTGTCGCTATTGCTCAAGGTTCATCTGAGCGAGCTATCTCTGCCGTTATCCCTGAAGATAAAATCTCAGAAGCGATCAAAGCGTGTCACGAGAACCTATTTAACTCGAAGCACTTCCTTGACGTATTCGTTGTCGGTGTTGGCGGTGTTGGTGGTGAGCTTGTTGACCAGATCCAACGTCAACAAGGCAAACTGGCTGAAAAAGGCATCGTGATTCGCGTATGTGGTTTAGCTAACAGCAAAGGGTTATTGCTAGACAGCGACGGTCTACCTTTAGATCAGTGGCGTGATCGCATGTCGAGTGCGACAGAAGAGTTTAGCTTAGCCCGCTTGAATGCACTTGTTCAGCGTAACCACATCATCAACCCAGTACTGGTTGATTGTACGTCTAGCGAAGGTATTGCTGCGCAATACGCTGATTTCCTAGCGGCTGGTTTCCACGTGGTAACACCAAACAAAAAAGCCAACACGGCAAGCATGGCTTACTACCATCAGCTTCGTGAGGTTGCACGTAACTCTCGTCGTAAGTTGATGTACGAGACAACAGTAGGCGCAGGTCTGCCGGTTATCGAAAACCTACAGAACCTAATCTCTGCAGGTGATGAACTTGAGAAGTTTAACGGCATTCTTTCTGGCTCATTGTCTTACATCTTCGGCAAACTTGATGAAGGTATGACACTAAGCCAAGCAACAAACATTGCAAAAGATAATGGCTTTACTGAACCTGACCCTCGTGATGACCTGTCAGGTATGGATGTCGCGCGTAAGTTGCTAATTCTTGCTCGAGAAGCGGGCATGGCACTTGAGCTAGAAGATGTTGAAGTTGACCAAGCATTGCCACCGGGTTTTGATGATTCAGGTACGGTTGATGAGTTCATGGCTCGTCTTCCAGAAGCGGATGCATACTTCAAAGAGCAGTCAGCGATTGCAGCAAAAGAAGGCAAAGTGCTTCGTTATGTGGGTGAAATCGCGGAAGGTAAGTGTAAGGTTCGTATCGCTGCTGTTGATGGCGACGACCCAATGTTCAAGATTAAAGATGGCGAGAACGCTTTGGCATTCTACAGTCGTTACTACCAACCAATCCCACTAGTATTGCGCGGCTACGGTGCCGGTACTGAAGTTACAGCAGCAGGCGTATTCTCTGATGTAATGCGTACTCTTGGTTGGAAATTAGGAGTTTAGGAATGATTTCAAGTGATATGGATGTTGTCGTTTATGCTCCTGCATCAATCGGTAATGTCAGCGTAGGGTTTGATGTTCTGGGGGCTGCAGTGTCTCCAATCAACGGCACATTACTGGGTGACCGAGTAATGGTTAAAGCCGGTGAGGAATCGTTCTCACTAAAAACATCGGGCAGCTTTGTTTCTAAGTTGCCGACTGAAACCAAAGAAAATATTGTCTACGACTGTTGGGTTGTGTTCTCTCGTGAGTTAGACAAGAAAGGCGTTTCTATTAAGCCTTTGGAGATGACACTAGAAAAGAACATGCCTATCGGTTCTGGTTTAGGTTCAAGCGCATGTTCAATAGTAGCTGCATTGGATGCTTTAAACCGTTTTCATGGTCAGCCATTGAATGAAACTGAACTGCTTGCCCTCATGGGTGAAATGGAAGGTAAGATTTCAGGCGGCATACATTACGATAATGTTGCACCCTGTTACCTCGGTGGTGTGCAGCTTATGCTTGAAGAGTTAGGCATCATTAGCCAAGAAGTACCGTGTTTTGATGACTGGTATTGGGTAATGGCTTATCCAGGTATTAAGGTTTCAACTGCTGAAGCGAGAGAAATCTTACCATCTCAATATCGTCGCCAAGATGTGATTGCTCATGGTCGCCATTTAGCGGGCTTCATCCACGCGTGTCACTCAGGCCAACCTGAACTCGCAGCGAAGATGATCAAAGACGTGATTGCGGAACCATATCGTGAGAAACTGCTTCCAGGGTTTGCTGATGCGCGTAAATACGCAACGTCGGCCGGTGCATTGGCTACTGGAATTTCTGGTAGTGGTCCCACTCTGTTTAGCATTTGCAAAGAACAAGATGTCGCCGAGCGTGTAGCACGCTGGTTAGAACAAAATTACGTACAAAATGAAGAAGGATTCGTTCACGTTTGTCGCTTAGATAAGCAAGGTTCGATCGTTACAGGAAGTGAGTTATGAAGCTGTACAACATCAAAGAAAATGACGAACAAGTCTCTTTTAGCCAAGCTGTTCGTCAAGGTTTAGGCCGTAATCAAGGTCTATTTTTCCCATCAGAGCTGCCTAAGTTCGATGATATCGATGCGCTGCTAGCAGAGGATTTTGTCCCTCGTAGCTCAAAGATTCTGTCGGCTTTAATCGGCGATGAATTACCAAAAGAACTGATTGATCAATTAGTGGATGCGGCGTTCCAATTCCCTGCACCTATTAAGCAAGTAAAAGACGGTGTTTACGCACTTGAGCTTTTCCACGGCCCGACACTCGCGTTTAAAGATTTTGGCGGCCGCTTTATGGCTCAATCTTTAGCCGCTGTTTCTGATGGTGGTCAAATCACTATCTTAACGGCAACATCAGGTGATACTGGCGCTGCTGTTGCGCATGCTTTCTACGGTATGAAAGACATCAATGTTGTGATTCTTTACCCGAAAGGCAAGATCAGCCCGCTGCAAGAAAAACTGTTCTGTACGCTAGGTAAGAACATCCACACCGTTGCGATTGATGGCGACTTTGATGCGTGCCAGGCGCTAGTGAAAGATGCGTTTGATGACGCTGAACTGCGTAAAGAGATTGGCTTAAATTCAGCAAACTCAATCAACATCAGCCGTCTAATGGCTCAAATTTGTTACTACTTTGAAGCGGCTTCTCAGCTAACTAAAGCGCAGCGTGAAAACCTTGTTATCTCTGTTCCAAGTGGTAACTTCGGTAACCTAACGGCTGGCCTTTTAGCTAAAGCTCTTGGTTTACCAGTGAAACGCTTCATTGCAGCAACTAACGAAAACGACACGGTTCCTCGTTACCTTGAAACGGGGAAATGGGATCCAAAGCCAACGGTTGCGACGACTTCAAACGCTATGGATGTAAGTCAGCCAAACAACTGGCCTCGTATCGAAGAGCTTTGCCAACTGAAAGGTTGGGGCTTAGATACATTGGGTAAAGGTAAGGTATCTGATGAGCAAAGTGCTGAGTCAGTACGTGATCTAAAAGCACAGGGTTACCTATGTGAACCACATGGTGCGATTGCTTACCGTCTACTGGAAGAGCAACTGCAAGAGAACGAAACTGGTCTGTTCTTGTGTACTGCACACCCGGCTAAATTCAAAGAAGTGGTTGATGAAATTCTAGGGACTGATATTGAGTTGCCAGGCCCATTGGCTAAGCACGCAGTGATGGAATTGTTATCTGAAGATCTAGACAATGACTTTGACGCTCTGAAAACGGTACTTCGCCGAGTTCAACCGTAACGTTTATCTGTATTGTTGAATAAATAAAAACGGCGCTCAATGAGCGCCGTTTTTGTATTCTAATCTAAGTTCTAAAAATTATAGAGACTCAGTGAAAGTACGTGCGATAACGTCACGTTGCTGTTCAGTTGTTAGAGAGTTGAAACGTACAGCGTAACCCGATACACGGATCGTTAGCTGTGGGTAGTTCTCTGGGTGAGCAACGGCATCTTCTAGCGTTTCACGCTTAAGAACGTTAACGTTTAGGTGTAACGTTGCGACTCCAGTATGACTTAAAATATTGTTTATATAGATCTATAAAATCATGACTTATGTTCTCTTGATGAAGATAACCATATAGAGATTTTAAGTTTTATTCATCTTAGTTGATTGAGTGTCCGTGCTCCCAAATTATGATCTAATATATGCACGATAAATATTGTTGATCTTACGATTCATCGATGACGTTTCCTGCGAGAACTCGCTATCATAAAATGATTCGCCATAGTCGAGGCTCAGGTTATGACGTTGACTACCAGTCAAACTATTCCAGCTCGATACGTATGTGAATATTGATTTTAGTAGTTGATGGAAAACATCTAGGTCGGCTACTAAGGTAAATGTCATTAGAGACTGAGGAGAGCCCTCACTAGTTTGATATCTTATAAAATTAAGCTTTAAATGATCTCTGCTCAACCTTGAAGTGATTAACTCAACTTTGGTATTCAAAATACGCAACAAACTGTCATTGATTGTTTGATATCTAGGTTCAAAATTTTTGGTTATACGTGGGTTAGTCAACATAAGGATCTCCTCTGTGGTAAACATAATGAGACCACCACGATATGCTTGCTTTTTGTCCAAAAATAAAAGCAGCGCGATCAATATAGGTAGATCTGAGAACATCATAATTTGATACTTCTCGGCAGAACTAAGAGCTGTGTATTCAAAACGAAACTTTAGCTCATCCTCGTTGGGATGCGATACGTCATAAATCAATTCGTTGAAGGCTTTTGAGATGGGCTCATTTGGTAATCGCCACGCCAATTCTTCTAAAACTGAAGGCACTGTGGTCATATTACTAGCTAGATGACGATGCGTGACTCTAGATCCATGAATCAGCTTCTGTGGGCAAGTTGAGTTCAGAGCAGACTGTTTATAAGGAGTTAAATTTGGATCTGTAGCTTTAACGGACAATAGTTCACTAATAGGTTCATTCGTTGAAGATAGGAGATGATTTTTCGTTGGGATCGACATTTTGCCCTCAAAAAGCGGCCAATACTTCCAGTTGTTGATGGTATTGTCAATTGTTGTTCGTGGGTGAGAGTACTATCATCTCTTTACCCGATCAGGTGTATAATAAATATTTTGAATCATACACTTATTACGCAACCAAAGTTTGGTCACCAAACCTTGGTTGCGTGAGTTTTCGATTCAGAGCTTATAAATGACCTAAACTTTAGTAGCGTCGTAGATGACATACAATGCCTAGTAGCGCAGCTGTATTTACTCATCAATATAGGGCAAAGAAAAGTCAATAAAACTTCGTAGTGAACTAATAATTAAGTTGTTGTTTACAAATGGATTAAAGAACCTTCAGCTTACTCTTGTTGGGCATCTGGAGTTACCTCTATTAATGATTCCTAGCACACTTTCCCCCCAAAGCTTGTTAGACCTTTTTCAATAAGAAAACTGCTAGCTTGATTTATCCCTATCTATGCTAATGTTTCAACATGGCACACAGAACAAACACAAAAACCTTCGTATATTCAATCCAGCATTTAGGTATGCTTGGGGTGAAAAGGATGTGATAAACATCCAACATCGACATATTCAGCTGTTAGGCATTTGCGTTAAAACACTCCAAAAACAGCAAGTACTCTTGAAATATATACAATGATTTAGAGTCGAAAAAATCATAAATATAGGCAAGCATTATGAGTGGAAAAGAAGAAGTAGTATTGAAAATACTGGATTACCTAAATGAAATTGAAGTGCGTGCTACTTATGGCGCTGTTGCTGAGGTGTTGGGAGTATTACCTCGCTCTGTTGGACAGCAGTTTTTAGGTGAAAAGCGACCATATGCTTCTTGGGTTGTTCGTGAAGACACGGGTTTACCTACAGACTATTTGGAAGACCAACTACATCCTAAGTTACTTTCCAAGAAAAGCCTTATAAAGTCTGGTTCTGTGTTGAGGCGTAACATCGGACTGAGCCAGAGTATCTAACAAGGCGTTAGCATTCAGGAGCAATATGAATATTTTTGAGGTTGACTATGGCCTTGGCCCATTAATCGATGTAGAGGAAACGATCCAAGCAGGTATCGCAAAGTTGTTTGAGAGGAACCGCACTGAACCTTGGTTCGATGGGGTGTGGATGAACGAATACGGTGAAGTTCTTTACGGCTCTTTGCTTGTTTCAGCTCAAGCTTACTGCATCAGTAGCTTACGAGATATTAACGAAATCCGAGTCAGCTTAGGGCTCAATAAATTGACCAAAGAAAAAGCATATCAAAATCACCGTGTAAAAGTTCAGGGTTATTCTCTAATAGAGATGGTTAATTGTACTGCCAATTATTTCAAGCACCGAGATGAGTGGAGCGATACTTGGCCTGATAATTACACTACACGTGTTCTAACAGCATTCTCAATGGACTGTGAATTTCTGATAAATGAATTTCAGGGGTTAATTGACTCAGAATATGGTTATAAAACACTTTCCGACTTAGTATCAGAGTGGAGAAATGATCTAATTGATCAATCGAAAAATGAAAGCTAACAAGGCGTCAACTAAATTGAGGCAATTATGAAGTACTTTAGTGATCAAGAAAGAGGTACTACGCCTCGAACAAACAATGAGATTCCGCACAATGTTTGGTGTGGGCTCGTTGCTTTAATTCAAAAGCTAATCAATACGGGATATTTTGGAGAAAATTTTCCAGAGCTTTGCCTTGATGGACAAGGGTGCTGTGGTACTGATGAGACAGGGTTCACCTTTGCTCTAAAAGCTGAAATATTGGGAATTGAATACCCACTTGTTACAGAAAAAGACGAAAATCCTGATGGTTGGTCGCATAAAAAAGTCCCGTTTGTTCCTAACTATTTGGACGCACTAGATTTAGTACAGTTTTGCTACGCAAATGTATCTAAGCCTACACAAGGAAGTTATCATTCGTACTATAGGCATCACCATATAGATTCGTTTGATCGTACAACTGGACGAGCCGATTTCTTAGAGAAGGTTAATACCATTTTCACTCGAAATGGTTTGGCTTATGAGCTACTAGCTGACGGCCAAATTAAAAGGGTTATGAGTGGGGCTCTAAGTTCTGTTATTCAACAAGCTCCGAAAACATCTGAGCAGGAGCTAAATGACCTACTTGAGCATGCAAATAGAAAAATTTGTAATACTGACGTACGAGTTAGGTATGAAGCCTTAAAAGAGCTTTGGGACGCTTTTGAACGCATAAAGACAGTCGCTGAACCAGAGAAAAGAAAAAAGCAATCATTTGCCACCTTACTAGACAACTGTTCATCTGACCCTGATTTTCGAGCAGAACTAGAAGCAGAAGCTAAGGCTTTGACAAATATAGGAAACGCATTCTTCATTCGTCACTCAGAGATAAGCCAGATTAAACTTACTGATAGCAGTCATATTGAATATCTCTTTCATCGACTTGCAAGTTTAATGTTGTTGCTGGCTAAAAATCTAGAGTAAATCAGGGTAGTCTAAGTAAGTATAGTAAGGAGAGGGCTACCCGCTAGCTGTTGAGCTAGCGAGCGGGTTTACCTTACCAACCCTATAAGCGTGACAGAAACCCTGTCGCACTCAATGCACACACAAAAGCTGTAACGGGTTCAAAGCTTGCAACCAAAATTACAAACAATCCCCCAAAAGCAGTGATGAGCTTTGGTAAGGATGCTGAACCCGCATTATCTCGTTTCACCATAGGCTACTCCTCAAATACGTTCCTCTCAGTCTCATGAAGAGTCAGGAAGAGGAGTTCAGACTTTGCCATCTATTTTGTTTACGAGCAGTCGCAATGGTGATGGCAACCTGACTGCACTGATTTGCACATTATATAAATCAGTTGATTGCAGTCAATCAAAAGCCGAACTTCTTGTGAGTGAAAATTTTCAATACGTGAGCTAATACATAAATAACGAATCTAGCAATCCTTTTAACCATTTATCCCCAATACAGAGGCTACTACTTTACGTTGCGTATATGTTGATTCTTACGACTCAACGGTTACAGTTCTATGAGTTCTTCCGTTCACTGAGAATATAAATTATCAGTGTTATTAGCAGAAGGTTTTCTGTAGGTAGCTCGGCTAAAACCTTTATCAAATCAATCATAAGTTACCTTTGCCTGTTGTGGGTCGATTTAGGTAAATTAAAACTTATTAGAGGGGAGGTTAGGCAAGTGGGGTTACCTGTTAAAAGGCTAGGGGTTACCTAGGTTACCCCTAGTTTTTCTCCTACCTAGATTTGATCATTGAAGCTATTCGCTCTAGTTTTACTTGGCTCAATCCCTGAACTTGATCAGAACCATCCTTGTGGGTGATTCCTCTCTGTTTGCTTTCTGCTTTCAGCCAGTGTTGTATTACTTTGTTTGTTGGAGGAGTAGCTTCGTTTAAACATAGCTCTTCATAAGCATCAATAGCTATTTGTAATTCAGGCGGGTATGAATTATTTGTGGTTTCTGGAGTCATCGAATCTTCATTAATGAGTAAATCTCTTAATCGTGAAATTTCCTCTTCTGATTCAGAAAGTCTCATCTCTAGTAATTCAACTGACTTGCTTATGCTTTCAGGTTGATAATCCAAACCAATATCTAATCTTTGATATTCAGACCATCTTAAAAATTCTTGCTTTGAGATTATTGTAAGCTCGTAATCCAATACTGCTCGCTGTTTTAGTAACGTTCCATTCTTGTAATTTTTAGAATACCTTTCACCGAACTCATCATTACATGATGTCCAAAGCTCTACTGTATGCAATTTAAATCCATGTTGATTTGTTCCTTTTATACAGTCGCTTAATAGTTCAAGGTAGTGATTGTATGAGTACCTCTGTGATGGCATTTCTATTGATGTCGTAGGTTCAATATTCGCAGCTATTTTTGCGGCGGCACTTAAAGTAAAGTTACTTTTTTGGTTGATAACCTTCACATCATAAGCATGGTCTTTTGCGAGAAGTTGAAGTTTTTCGATTGGCTTAGGGTATCCAATTTCTGATGCTATTTTGCAAAGCTGTTCATATGAGAACAACGCTTCATCTTCTACCTCGGTCTTAGTTTTTAGTAGGTAAACATTCCCAATTAATTCCTCGTTATTGCTGTATTTTGTGCCTTTAACCTCAACTACGAAATTAAAAACTGGCATATCCGGATCACAGATCGCATAGCCACTTTCGATTTCCTCTAGGGTAAATTGGGGACCAACGACTTCAGTTTTGTGGACTATAAAATAACCGTCAACATAACTGATTTTGTCACCTTTAAAAATTAGGCCTTTGAAGTATATGTAGGGGTCTAGCATCTCTTCTATATCAGCGAATGGAATCGAAATAGACCTAGCTATTTGCGATGCCGTAAAAAAGTTTGTGTCCTTATCCATACTGTCTTCGTACCTTTACTCAAATTACAAGGCCCCAAATTGGTAGGTGAGCAATTTATTTTGGGACTTTCCCCAAGCCTTAGTAATACTAGATTTTTGTAATTATCACAGATATTTAGGTGGAATTAAAGGTGTGGCTAGAGACTGTAGATTGCGAAACTCTTTCGTACTTAAGGTGGTGGGGGGGGCGCAAGTTAGCACACATAAACTAATGTAGTGGTTGGTATTTAGGCGATCGAATTTAAATGATTTCTGTCCGGAAACCTCTCAGCGCGATCATCGCTAACAAATCTTTGCCCCCTTTCAAGTTAGAGTAAAAGTTCATTCATATTGCAATACAATAGATTTACCCTGCTTAAACTTATCTAAAGGTCGTAAAAAAGTCCCCTGTATCCTACCTAAGCAACAACTTTCGAACTAGTTTGCTCTAGTCGTCATTAACACACTGATTTTTTTGATATAGCAGAATAAAGGGGGCATTATAACGATACAAAAGATGTAGGTTCGCTGTCTAAGACGCGTTATGTACTGGAGGAATTTGAATGATCATCAGCAGTAAAACGAGTGAAAAACTTCGAGATTTAATAAACGAAGAGACTGAGTATCGTTCTGGGCCAAATTTGGTTAAATTTTTCAATGGTCTAGGTTTCAATCATTCTTATGGACAAGGTTTCCCTTCTCGTTGGAAGTATACAGACGATTCGTTAGAAGCAATCAATGGAACACCTCAACTTGATAAGTGCATTAAAGCAGTATTCAATCCCGTCAATTTTATTAGCCGTATTGACGAGTTGGATCGCTTGATTGCCGATCTTAACCAGTATTTAGTTTTTGACAAATGGCAAGTTGTTAGAAATGAAGCTGAAATATCATTCAAGAAGCTTCATAAAGTGAAGTTAAACGAGGGGGGCGTGAAATCAAATAGTCTGTCTGAGTCTGACTTTTTACGTCGTGAGTTTAGCGGTTTCACTATCTCTGATTTAGGCTTAGACCCTACTGTAACTGACGTACTGAACAAACGAGTAGATGAAATTGAAAAAACTTATAGTTCAGCAGCTTATCTTTCTACGATTCTAATCGCTGGTAGTACTTTAGAAGGGGTTTTTCTTGGGTTAGCTTCTAGTTATCCGAGAGCATTTAACACGGTGAAGTCTTCCCCCAAAAATCGTGAAGGTAAAGTTCAACCGTTTCATGACTGGACTCTCGCCGCATTTATTGATGTGGCAAAAGACTTAGAGCTAATTCAGCTAGATACACATAAATTTTCACATACTTTGAGGGATTTTCGTAATTATATTCACCCTTATCAACAAATGTCATCAGGCTTCACGCCAAGAGAGCATACAGCTAAGATTTGCTTACAAGTACTTAAGGCTGCAATTACTGAAATCACTTTAAGTATCAACAAACTACGCATTCAAGGTAGCTAAACTTCATTCGAATACTGAAATGCAATGAAATTCAGTACTTTTTTATGACATATGTAGAATAATCCCAAATTGGATAATCAAGTAGTTGTCGTTACCTATAAGATAGAACTCTTTAACAGTTTTACAGCGCTATTTATGTATCCTAACCTTGTTGAAACTTCGATTTTGCATGTGCTGATAATGCCGCGATCAGAAGACATTAAAGATCAATCGCCTTTTCAAGGCTATTTGATCGATTTGATTTCTAGTCACCACTCTAGATTGCTTGAATACATGAGCATACTTCCAACTTCAGCAAATGAACTATTCATTTCACATGAAGAGCTCATACAACATCGCATAAACTTATCTGTAAGCAATAATTTTTTGCTTGATAAAATCTCCTTTAAAAAATGGTTTGAAGTCTTTCAAGCTCATCCATTTATATTTTGTTACTGCGTAGATGAAGAGAGTGCTAAGTATGTTAAGGATGTTAGTAAAGCTTCAAAATATCCGCTGTTAGTCGTGGGCTGGTCAGATATCTGCGACATTGTGTTAGGGGATGAATTTACTCCTTTTCTTTTGGATGAAAAAATTTCGGAAAGATTCAATTTACTAAAAGAAAATGGCGACTTAAATGAAAAGTCGAAAGACTTCTTATCATCAAGAGTAGCAAGAACTACTCAACTGATAGAACTGGACCAAAAATCGTATAGCCATGCTGTTTCAAATGCGAATGAAGCAGTCTTATACTCACTTGGTTACAGCCTCTCAGGTACAAATGTCTTACAAGGAAGTCATGAACGTCAACCATACATTGAAGCTATTCTGGATACCTCACAAAAAGTTCTTTCCTTAACAAATGAGTATAAAACCACATCACTAAAATCAGACATAGTCCTATACTGTCCTAGCATTTTTACTCACCTGTATAACTTCAAAGATCAGTTCTGGAACAGAATTAGAAGAGATTTAAAAAATAAGAAATCCCGAGATTTTCTAATTGACGGAGTATTTAGAAATAACTCTTATTCCGGAATTAACATGCAAGACTTCAACAAAGAAGATGTTAAGCAAGTTTTTGAAAACAAAGTCCTTCAAATGATACTTTCAACCAGACAGAGTGAATTACGTTTGTCATCGGCAGCGATCAATATGTTATGTACTTCTTATTGCGTGCCAGCAATTCGTCTAGCTAACTCATTAAATTTTTTCCATGGTAATTTTAAAGATATTGAAAGCTTAGTTTCTTCTGGTACAGATAAATCCAAAAGAAAGCTTGATCGAAAATTCAAAGATTTGGTTGAAAAAATGAGGGGGGAGATTGATGAGCCACTTATTGATTTTATCGTTCAAAATTCTAATTCAATCACACTTTGTTCAGACATACATCTAGATTGGGTTTCTCTTGATCGAATACCACTCATGTTCACACATGAAACATCTAAAATCCCTACTACACCGGGTAACCTGTTTCTTCAAAATTGTACTAATTTTTCCAATGTTACCGTTAAACAAAATGAGTTGCTAAACATCACTGTAATCCGTTCATTTAGAGAACATGATCCTTTGAAATATAAACTCGAAGAGGCACTAACTCATTACTCAAAGTTAGTTGATGACATCGAAATCACGATTGTAGATGTGGGATCTGAAGACGAGTTTGTAAGTGCCTTCAACGAAATTAAAGGAAGTATTTTAATAATGGATTGCCATGGAAATCATGGAGGGGCTGATTCACATGGTTGGCTACAAATTGGTGGTGATCAAGTTGACATTTGGCACCTGCCGATAATATCACCACCAATTATTATTCTGAGTGCATGCTTAACTTCAGCATTAGCCGGATCACATGCATCAGTTGCAAACTCATTTCTTGCGAGAGGTAGTATCTCTGTACTGGGTACATTATTACCTGTAAATGCAATTAAATCTGCCATTTTTGTTGGTCGATTAGTATATAGAATAAGCGCTTTTCTAAAGGCTATTCAGAAAATGAGAGTAGATGTATTAACATGGCGTACATTTATTACTGGCTTTCTACGCATGTCCTTTTGCACAGATTTTTTAATGTTGTTTAGAGACGAGCTGAAATGGATTACACCTGAAGAGTATACGGAACTACATACTCAGTGTAGCTACTTAATAAATACGAATCATCCAGATTGGTATGATGAATCTTTAAAGTTAATTAGCGAAGTTGCTAATAAGCCGATAGAAACGGTCGACATGACAGTTCAGGATATAGGCTTAACCGAAACAATGTATTACTCTCAATTAGGTCGACCGGAAAGTATAGTTATTGAGTTGTAATGGGAGTCGGTTTAGCTAAAACTGGATGTTGGCAAAAGAACTTCGGGCAAAACCTTAGCGGCTATTAAGGTGACACACATTTCTATTGATGGTGTGTGTCCCTTTCGTCGTATCAAATCTAACAAAATCCTAATCTCGCTAACTCAGACTTGTTCAGAGGCGTGTTATGCCGCATCCTCGTAGCCAAGTTCTTTCTTATCAACAAGCTCCAAATCTACAATGCCAACAAACGTAAGCGTGTCATGAACACCGCATTCTAATCTTTCAGCACGAAGAATAAGATCATCTCTCCAACCCAAAGGAGAGTTGAAATGGCAAAACGACGCACCAACCTAGAATGGCAATCACTGTTTGAACAATATGAAAGTAGCAGTGTTACTCAACGCGCTTTTTGTGAAGAGCATGGACTGAGTTTATCCACGTTCTTCGCCAAACGGCGTCAACTCCAAACAGCAAACCAATCGGAATCTGTCGGATTTGTTAGAGCCGAAATCGTTGAAAAGACAACCAAGTATCAGGCCCAGATAGCTACGGCGAACATGACACTTCTCATCAATGATGTGGAGCTGAGCATTCCTCAAGGCACGCCAGCCACCTATCTTGCTGAACTCATTGGAGCGTTGTCATGAAAGGTATGCTCAGCGCTCCAGACATTTACCTTTATCGTGAAAGCGTCGATTTTAGAAAGTCCATCAACGGCCTTACAGCGATTATCGAAAATGATACTGACTTGCCTCTTGGCAGCGGTGCGCTGTTCCTGTTTACCAATAAACAGCGCGATAAGATTAAAGTGTTGTACTGGGATAAAACAGGCTTCGCCCTCTGGTATAAACGCCTTGAAAAAGCCAAGTATAAGTGGCCTTCAAAAGAGAAAAATCAGGTGTTTACCCTCACTCAATTTGAGCTTGATAGACTGCTTTCAGGCTTCACAATTATCGGCCACGAACCCATCAAAATAAACGATTTTACAATGAGTTAATCGAGAATAAAGCCTTATTCTCCAAGCGTTAACGGCACGATTTTAGTATAATCAATGCTATGAAAAAGACGCCAAATATCAACCCAGAAAGCCAAGATGTTGCCGAGCTACAAGCGATGGTAGCTGCTCTGATGTCGGAGAAAAATGAGTGGAAACAAGAGCGCCAATCGCTGCTTGAACAACTCAAACTCGCCTTCGACCGTCAGTTCGCGAAACGCTCGGAGGTATTAAAGCCTTACGATGAATCACAAGGTGACCTCTTCAACGAAGCGGAGTGTGAAGCCGTTAAAGAAGACGAGGTTGAGGTGACAACCACGACCACAACGAAAAAGCGCGGTAAACGTAAACCTCTGCCTAAGACCTTGCCTCGTGAGGTTATCGAACTTGATGTAGACGACCATGAAAAGCAGTGCGCTTGCTGCAATCATAGCCTGCATAAAATCGGTGAAGACCGCAGCGAGAAGCTAGAGTTCACGCCAGCGGTACTCAAAGTGTTGGAATATGTTCGTCCTAAGTACGCTTGCCGCCAGTGCGAGAAAACAGGTGACAGCAGCCGTATCGTTCAGAAGCCATCCCCTCAGAGTCTCATCCCTAAAAGCTTCGCCACAGAAAGCTTGCTGACCAACATCATTCTTGGCAAATACCAATACGCGATGCCACTTTATCGCCAAGAATCGCTGTTTACCCAGTCGGGTATCGAGCTATCACGCACCACCATGGCAAGGTGGGTTATCCAAGTCAGTGAGAAGTTCGCCCCGCTGTATGCGGCCTTGAAGGATAACCTGCTTCAACAAGTGGTGGTTCAGGCGGATGAAACGCCGCTCAATGTGCTCAAAGAAGAGAAGAAGTGTTATATGTGGCTCTACTGCTCAGGCGCTGACTCACCCGAATCGGCACTGCCGAATGTGAAAAATATTGCCTTGTACGACTATCAAAACAGTCGCGCGAGGGCGTGTCCCGTGGACTTTTTAGGTGACTACAACGGTTATCTACAAACCGATGGCTACGCGGCTTATGATGGTCTGCATCACGTCACCAATGTAGGGTGCTTAGCGCATGCTCGTCGCAAGTTCATGGATGCGAAGAAGCTTCAAGGGAAAGGTAAATCAGGCAAGGCTGATAAGGCGCTGGCTAAAATCCAAAAACTCTACGGGATAGAATCACGCTTAAAAGGTGCGCCTGCCCAAGAGCGAAAAGCAGAGCGTCAAGCGCTTGCCAAGCCGATACTGGATGAGCTTTACCAATGGATGACGACCCAGAAGGTGATTGGCTCTAGCCCACTAGGCAAAGCGATAAAATATACGCTTGGGCAGTGGTCAAAGCTTATTCGTTATATCGACGATGGTCACTTATCTATTGATAATAATCGCGCTGAACGCGCAATTAAACCACTGGTCATTGGCAGGAAGAACTGGCTGTTCTCTAACACACCAAACGGTGCTGATGCGAGCGCGATGCTTTACAGCATCATCGAGACCGCGAAAGCCAACGGTCTTATCCTCTACGACTACATGGTCAAGTGCATGAAAGAGCTGGCGAAAGCTGAGCCTGATATCGACGCACTCCTGCCTTGGAACTTCAAACACTGACAAGTCGCCCCGTGGGTTCATGGGGCGGATACCAACAAACTATCAACGAGCGGCTCATAAGTTCAGTGATGCTGACACTACTGATGCTTATCTTCTTCCATTGTTACTAGATGAGCTTGCAATACTATAATTTGACAGTGACATTTGTCACAAAAAAAACGCCCCGTAACTTGGAAAAAAACGCGTTTTTATCAAGCCTACTTAGGTGTTTAACTTCCTTGATTAGCAGGTGGTTGCGTTTGTTTGTGGGGTGTGGTTTGTCGTTACAAAGCATGACTCTGAATTTTTGAGTCGATAAAATTAAGCAGTTTTTAAACTCTCCAGTATTTCATTTACTAATTAGTATTTTCGATACTAATTCATACTAAAACAGCCAACAGTGCATATTTCGGAGCATTCCGATCAGTCATTTCGGGATTATCCGATCACCCATTTCGGTTTAAACCGATCACTGATTCCGCGATTATCCGATCACTTTTAGTCAAACTCCGAAATCGGTGATCGGAATAGCGAAAACCGCGATCGTAATGGCCGAAATCCTTCCTTTTTCTCTTTTAAATCAATAGCTCGCTATTCTTTACTTCTTAAACAAGAAGGAAAGGAAGCGACAATGGCCAAAAAGAGAACTCCAATGAACAAAATCAAAGAGGTATTACGCCTTAAATACGACTGCGGTCTCTCAAATCGTGGTATCGCTTCTTGCCTTAAACTCGGCCCGTCCACCGTATCAGAACTCCTTACTCGCTTTAAACAAAGCCAACTTGGTTGGCCTCTACCCGACAGTTGCAGCGATGCAGATCTCACACAGACGCTGTATCACGGCAAGAAAGTCAGTCGAGATAAAGTTATGCCAGACTTCACTCAATACGCAGTCGAACTCAGGCGTAAAGGTATGACAAAGATGCTGCTCTGGCAGGAGTATCATGAGCAATATCAAGAGCAAGCTTACGCTTACACTCAGTTCTGCGAGCACTTCACTCGTTGGTTCAAAACCCAAAAACGCAGCATGCGCCAGCTTCATGTTGCAGGTGATAAACTGTTTATCGATTACTGTGGGCCTCGGCTTCAGGTGGTCAACCCTGACACAGGCGAAGTGCGCGAAGCGGAGGTGTTCGTCGCGACTTTAGGCGCGTCCAATTACACTTATGTTGAAGCCTTCCCCAGCCAAGGGAAGCCCTACTGGTTAGAGGCGCATGCGAATGCGTTCGAACACTTCGGTGGCGTACCACAACTCTTAGTTCCCGATAACCTACGCAGCGCAGTCACCAAAGCCAATCGTTATGAGCCGAGACTGAACGACAGCTATCAAAAGCTGGCTAATCACTATCAAACAGCCGTGATGCCTGCTCGCCCCTACAAACCGAAAGACAAAGCCAAGGCAGAGAATGCCGTGCTCCTAGTAGAACGCTGGATCATGATGCGGTTGCGACACCAAGCCTTCCACACTTTTAAAGAGTTGAATCTCGCCATCCGTGAACTCATGAATGAGTTAAATCAGCGTGAGATGAAACAGTATGGCGCCAGCCGCCAAGCGCTGTTCGATAAACTCGACAAACCTGCATTAAAGCCACTGCCTAGGCAGCGTTACCTGTATACCGAAACTAAACGAGCCAAAGTTGGCCCTGACTATCACATCGAATATCGCCGTCATTACTACTCGGTTCCCCATCAACTTGTTGGTCACCATGTCGAGTTGGAAGCCTCTAATCGCCTGGTGCAGATCTACCATCAAGGTAACTTGGTGGCCCAGCATCCACGTAGCCAAAGAGAGCGAGGAAACAGCACCCAACCAGAGCACATGCCAAGCAACCATCAACATCAGAAGTGGTCGCCAGGGCGCTTGCTTAGCTGGGGAGCCAATATCGGCCCAGCCACACGAGAAGTCGTCAATAAGATGCTGAACTCCAAGCCTCATCCAGAGCAGTCTTATCGTTCCTGCCTTGGCTTGCTCAGCCTCAGTAAAACCTATGGCGAATCGCGCCTAGAGCAAGCCTGTAAAGATGCGCTGATGCTGACAAAATCCAATTACACCTTCATCAGCAATTTGTTGAAAAACAATCGTGAAGGACAACTGAGTAAAGACAACACGAGTACGCCAAATCTTGTTCATAGCAATGTTCGTGGCCCGAACAGTTATCACTAGGAGAAAGGATATGAATGCACTGAACGACCAACTCAAAACCCTACGCTTGAGCCATGTAGCGAAAGCATTAGAGCAGCAGCAAGAGCAACTGACCACCTACGCAGAACTGGACTTCGAGGAAAGGCTAAGCCTACTTCTGGAAAGCGAGATCTTGAATCGCAATCAGAGCAAAATCCAACGCTTAAAACGACAAGCCAAGCTGAGAGTAGATGCGCAGCCGAGCCAACTCATCTATAAGGAGGGACGAAACCTCAATCGTAAACAGATGAGCGAACTTCTGACGGGCAGTTATCTATACAAACACCAGAACATCTTGGTTACAGGCCCAACAGGCGCAGGCAAAACGTATCTTGCCTGCGCACTGGCAACCAGCGCCTGTGACCAACAACAAACGGTTAAGTACTACCGATTAACTCGCTTGCTTGACGACCTGACCGCTGGTCGTCTGGATGGTAGCTATCAAAAGCAACTCCAATCGCTGGCTAAGAAAACCTTACTGATCCTCGACGACTGGGGGATGGAAAAACTCACTCAAGAGCATGCGGGTCACTTATTAGAAGTGCTGGAAGAGCGTTATCAAAACAGCAGCACAATCGTCATCAGCCAGTTACCTGTAAGGGAGTGGTACAACATGATCGGCAACGCCACCGTCGCGGACGCGCTAATGGATCGGTTAGTACACAATAGTCATAGAATAGAACTGGGAGGTGAGTCAATGAGAAAACTGGCGCAATCCGATCACTTAGAGTAAAAATAAGAAGAGAGAAAAACGGTAGGATCAGGTGATCGGAATAAACCGAAACGAGCGATCGCAATCACCGAAATACGCAAACAGCCACCGTTATGAGATGTTAGATACTCATAACTAAGGTCTAGTGACCAAGATTTAGTTGCTGCATAAGTTGTTGATAGTAAAGCAAGATAATAGAATTGCGCGCTAATTTTGTTATTGCCTGTGTTTTGTAGTACGAGGGGTGAGTACTACCATTTATTTACCCGAGTAGGTGCATAATAAGAGTATGATTCAGGACTTATAAATGAACTAGCGTGAGAATTTTACATAGTTTGTTAGATCAACACATTGGGGCAATTCAAGCCAAATTTTATTAGCGTCGTAGATGTTATTCAGTGCATTAGTAGCACTGCTGTATTTACTCATAAAAGTTAGCAAAGAAAGCTTAATGAAATTTCGAAATGACCCAATACTTAAATTTTTGTTTATTAAACAATTTTATTTTATTTGCTCGGATTGGGCATCTGGAGCCACCTTCATTTTGCATTTGGGGTGGCTCCCATTGAGCATTTATGGCCATATCTATCAATGATTTCTAGCACACTTTCCCTCATTATGAGCTTTGTTGATTAAGTAGGTAGAAAATCGCGCCCTTTTGAGTTATTTCCTCTCATCAAGGTACTCGAATGATGCGGCCAAGTTTTCCAATCAACCACAGTTACTTATTTATTTAGGATTAAGTTACTTATTTATTTAGGATTGGACTGCTTGATTATCTCTGAGTTTAACTCCAATTCATCCGTTTATCTTGAGCTATCCTCATCAACATTGTGGTAAATGGATAACTATGTTTAGTAGTGAAATGCACCATAAGGGAGCTTCACACATGATTGAATTTGTTAATGGGCTATGCCATACCTTTGTCCTACTCTATTGTAAGTGAATAAGTAGCTTTCTTTAGTCGCCTACGCTCTAATTTGAAGTTTGTGTAATAAAACACTTGACCCTTGCTTTGTTGTGTTGTATAGTTGGAAATATTGCTGCTGAAGCTATATTATGATATGTTGACTGTAATTTCATATCTAATGAGTTTTCGAGTGATTAATATTCAAGTCTCCCTTATCCAAAATTCAAGTTGGTGTAGTACAACCTTTTTACCGCTGCCATTGGTCAATGACTTTCCCACTTCAGTGGTAAACAACTTTTGATTAATAGAAATGAGGGGGCCGATAGTAAAGGATATTATTCCTATGCTCTCACTACTCTTAACTGTGATTTATACCCAGAATTAAAAGTTAGAGTTAATGATGAAGGTGAGATTGAGCCTTATGCTCCATCTCGCTCTAAGAAAAAAGAAAACAAACTTCCTCAGATCGTTACTTCTCTAGGTAAATTGGTATACCCACAAAACCTCTATCTAACAGTCTACGCTCGTAAGACCCAGTCTATTGCTACTCGTGCCCAAGCCCTGCTGATGTTTACTCGATGGCTTGATTTAACAGATAAGTCTTACAGGGATGTATTTGCAGATCCTTCTGATGGTGTTGGGTGTGAATTTGCTGATTTTCTCGTTCGGTGTGTTATAGGTGATCATGAAGCAGGGTTAAAGCTCGCCTTGTCTACAGCGAAGACGTACATGCGATTTGTTGTCGATTTTTACAAATGGATGAATCGAGAAGGTGTACTAGTTTGGTCTGATAAAGTAAAACCGTTTGAATTCACACTGAAGCGAATACCTCGTAAATCTAACAAGAATGTAGATATGTTGAGCCACACAAAAAGAAATCATGAGATTGTGGTTCAAACAACTAGTGTCATGAATAAGTTCCCTCGCTCCGCAAAAGTCCCACCACATAAGAAACTGAAGCCATTACCAGAGTATGAATTAGAGGTTCTCGACACTTATATACATCGAGTTGAGTTTTCGGTGCGTAATCGACTAATGATTGAGTTGGCTTACAAAGGAGGGCTTAGAGTTAAAGAAGTTGCCTCATTGAATGAAGGGGCAATCTATCAACCATCTTTAGGCGAGGTCGAGTGCGAACTAGCGCTAAATACATCAAATGGTGTCCAAACTAAGAATGACCTTTCAAGAGTCACTAAAATACCAGCATCTCTAATGACAGTACTCTATGACTATAAGATTTCAGAAGGTAGACAAAGCATAGTTGATTCGTTAGGCAAGCTGTCCGAGGGGAGCCAGTTTGAGCCCCGCTTATTTCTCAGTAATAGAACTCTCCTAGGGTCAATTCACCCAAATACAATTCAAGGAATTTGGTCAGATCTGAGATCTGAAATTCGACTTGTTCACACAACTTGGTACTACAAGTTCCATGATTTACGAGCAACTTTTGCAACAGATTTTCTACTGCAAAAAGTGAGAGATTCTGACTTGCCATTGGACTTCTTTTTCAGCGAACTGAAAAGCCTTATGGGACACAGCGAATCAACAGACACTATGGTTTATATCGATTTTTTAAAAGACCTAAAGCTCAACAGGGAAGCCGCATTGAGAAGGAATCAGGAAGCACAGGAGGCTGCTCATGGCGAAAAGTAACATTTCGGATTTATACGTTTCTGACCTTGATAATAGAAAAGAATCTCCATATGACAATGATGTTATAAATTTCACAAGGCAAGGCGCAAATCGGGAAATTAACCTTGCATGTCTAGACCATCTATTTGCTGATCTTAATCAGCCGCAGGTTGAGTGCAGTGCAAGGTTTACAGTGATTGATAAGCTGAAACAGCAGATAAAAAGTCACGTTGAGCTAGGTAGGACTAGCTCGGCACATCAACTTAATCTCACCTTGCAATCATTCATTCGAAATGCTGATAACCAACAACTTGAAGCGTTCTCTAAGGAATCATGGAAGTCATATTTTGGTGCGAAGGGTTATATGTGGAGATTAGTTGAATCCGCAGAGCGCCAGTATGCCCAACCCTATATGTACGATGACGGACAGGTAATTGGTATTTCAGAGAAAACTGCCGCTGGCACTAAGAGACTTATAAAGAATGCACTCTCTCAACTGAGTTTAGATGTTTTTGAGTGGGATAAAGGGTTGAAAGACTTTTCAGTTAGTGGAAAGAATAAAAAAGCGCTCGAAAATTACAGCAAAAATGAACATGAAACTGTACTTAGGCGCTTGCATAACAAGTTTTTCTTACTTGCTCCTATCTTAATTGCGGAGCATAAGTTGGGGCGCTCTTCAGAGGACTCAAAAGGCATCGTCTATAGCCTAGCCCAGTCCACACTTAACTCAAAAAAACAAACTCTTGATGTGGAACTGATGTTTCTAGAGGGAATGACCCTAACTGAAGTTTTTAATTTCATAATGGAAGTAGGTTATTACCTCTTTTGTCATTATACGGCTTTCAATGACTCTGTAGTTACATCAGTAAGAAGACCAATTGACTTTGTTACGGAGAAGGCCGAAGGAAAAGTTTCTAAATATGCCGTCATAAAAGGTTTTAAGGGGCGAGCAGGGAAGGAGGTTACAGGTGTTATCGGTGAATCTGAACTAGAAGGAGTCTCTGCACGAGTAGATAAGCGTACAGGGGCTGCGTTCCTGAACATGTTGTTGGAGCTGTCATCTATTTTTAACCCTGATGAGCACGGTTTGTTGCTGTATCAATTAAGTGTTGAAGGCTTGTGTCAAGAGTTTAAAAGTGATTTCCAAAATGACAGAATTCCTAGAAAGTTAGAGCTTTATTCCGATAAGCGCATCGGGCTAGCTGAAAGGCTAGCAGAGAGCATTAATTCACTTTGTGAGCACAGTTATGTTGAAGTGGTCAAAAGGGTTGTTGATGATGAGGGGGTTAGACGTATTTCAAAGTCTAAAAAATATTATAAACCTACCAGCAATCAATACACCTCAATAATGCACCGCTTATCAGTCGCATTTATGCAGTGTTTTACATCCCAATCATTAAGATATGCGCAACTACCTCTCCTCTATTCCGCGATAGATGACAATGGGAAGTCAACGGTAACATGTACTTCGTCATTAATAGCTACAGCCAGTCATCAAAACTCTGTAATTAGCTTCTATGCAGATGAGCAGTTTCTATCAACAATACAGAGAATCGAAGCTTGGGCTGTAGGAAGAAACCCCCTCCAAAGAAAACGGATCAAAGGCAATCAGTACACGTCAAAATCAAGTATTGATTGCTCGAAATATAATGTGGAACCTACTAAGGGGGTGCCATATCTATTTCCACAAGGGCGGATCGGTGAAACTAGGCATTTTAAGCAGCACCCCGTAAGCCGTTCATCTCTATTAGAGATAGGACTTACACCTAGTCATTTTTTCTGTACATTAAATTCTACAAAATTCCGTAAAACCGTAGCAGATAACGAGTATCGATATGGATCTGAAGCCTCTGCTATGGCAGTTCTACAGAACTCTAAAAGAGTGTTTGAAGAACACTATGCCAACGGTCATCAGGGTCTAAATAATGAGATTATTGCACAAGCACTAGATGTGATTGAGCTGGTTATTAAAGGTGTGGAGCTTGAAGAAGCAAAGCAAAAGGTCAAGGACAATTGGAAAATTGAAATCCTCTCTTTTGATGAATACAAGAAAAGAGGTAAGCCTAGTAACCCCAATGGTATCTGCTGTGATGGCAAGCCAGATTTTGAAGGTAAAGAGGATAAACTAGCTCAGTCGGCGGCTAAAACAATGGGAGTTATAGATGGCTCATCAAAACTCCATTGCTATCAGTTTGATAAATGTTATGAGTGCCTTAATGCCAAGTTGGTCGATGAACCTAATCAGGTCTATAAACTTTTGTCATTTATAGAGTCACTAATGGATGCTGCTGATCTTCATCCTGAAAATGAGGAGTTGGAGGAGCGAATCGAATCATTTGAAGAGATTTTATCTCAAAACATATCAGATGAGGTTCTGGAAGAAGCAGAGGCTTTGTTAGAGGCTAATGGTCGCTATTTTTTGTATGCATAGACTACATGGGGAACACTAAAACATGAAAACTATTAAAACAGTAAGTGGCGCAAATGTTAGTTTTGAAGAGTTTGTTGAGGATATCGATACCGACCATATTGATGATGTACTTTTGCCAGCAATTGAACGTGGAAATTGGGATGAGTTGGAGTCTCTTATGGTAATTAGTGGTTCTAAATTGCCAGTGATGTTTAAGCAAAATGTATGGGATCTAAGCCAGATTGGTGACGGCTATCAAACACAACGTTTGCTATTCAACCACTCAACAAGGAAGGGCTTTGATGGTTATATCTTACCAAGAAATATACGCAATGAAATCAAGTGCTTTGCTGCTGTGGAACTGCTAACTG
Organism: Vibrio echinoideorum; assembly: GCF_024347455.1. Taxonomy (NCBI): domain Bacteria; kingdom Pseudomonadati; phylum Pseudomonadota; class Gammaproteobacteria; order Vibrionales; family Vibrionaceae; genus Vibrio; species Vibrio echinoideorum. Next base: position 2,957,466 of record NZ_AP025483.1, on the reverse strand, counting down.
AGTATGGTAAATACTCGTATTTATCGATTGTTGATACGGTTGGGAAGCTTACTCTGATAGCCAAATATGCTACAGATTTAGGCATTACTAGCTTTTCGGATATCGATGAAGATGCCATATTTCAACTTCAAGAGAGCGGTTTAAATATAAATGATAAGGGTAATAAAACTTTATCTGCTATTAACAGGCTAGTTCAGTGCCAAGAGCCATTACCTATCCAGATCGAGATAAACAAATCGTTGCAGCCGAAGCATTTTAATTTGGCGCTATCGCCAGCTAATCAGCACTTTGCTATCCCATTCCGAATTTATTTTGAAATGCTGAATAGTGCGATTTCGGGCGTTAATGAAGCATACAAAAATAGAATTCAACTAGAGAAGTCGGTCGAGGATTACCTTGCTCATTCAGAATTGGTTAAAGCCGAGCTGATGATGAAGGTTAGGACTGGTGAATTAGCCTTATCGACAGTCATAGTTGATAAAAATAGGACTGAGATTATTGAATCTCACTTTAAGACTAGCGGGGTCTTAGTTGTTGATAATATGCAAGATGCAAGTTGGGAAGATGTTTGGTCAGATTGTGTATTTGGAAGCTATCAAGGTAATAAGTCGGTTGTTTGGAAAGAGTTCTCTGTAATAGTTGGTTCTCGATATTTCGATCAGCGCTCTAAGTTTTCTGATTATATCCGTGACTTACAGGCGTCTTCGGCTTTTCTAGCTATGGCATTAAGTGGAATGAGAATTAGTGAGTTTTATAGAATGTCTCCTGTGTACGGTGCTCAGGATCACATAAAGATAGGAACAAATACCATTTATGCGCTTACGACAAAGCAGGAGAAGTTGACGCTAGACTCTCAGACTGCCGATGATGTCTATATAACAAATCGCACAGGTTTTCAGGCTTTTCATGTTCTCAACGCTATCCATAGACCTTATCGTAAGTGCTTTAAGGAAGGCTCTAACAGTAGTTTTTTTGCTGCTTTAACAGAGGTGTACCACCCTAGACCCATAGAGAAGGTCGGATTAGGACAAACAATTCGAGAGACCATAAAGCGTCAATATAAAGATACATTTTTTTTAAACTCTAATGATTTGGATGCTCTTCGGACATCTAATCCAGACCATAGCTGTCTCCCTAAAATTGGTGATAGCTTTCCTTACACAAACCATCAATGTCGCAGAAGTTTTGCTTATTACTTGATTGGTCTGGAGTTAATGGACTTCCCTCAGTTAAAGCAGCAGCTGGGTCATATATCCATCGCTATGACACGTTGGTATGCAAGAAATGCACACTCACTTAAGAAAATTTACGGTGAGATTAAAGAAGAAAGAACTGAACGTTCGGCTAAGGCGTTAGCTCGTACCTATAACAAACTAGCAAATAAAGAGCGCTTGGCAGGAGGCTTCGGTAAAAGTCTTTTAAAGGAAATTATTGAGAATGAAAATTTCTTTGAACAAGGAATCAATGATAGAAAGCTCTCTTCTAGGTTTTGGAAAGAGGAAATTAAAACTGGCAAAGTACATATCCATGCGATTGGAAAGGGGATGTATTGCACAAAGAGGCAGTGTGCAATGAGATCCGCAATCGACCTTTCAGAGTGTAGAGATTGTGGCTGGGACATTATTGAAGATGCAAGCACAGCGGAATCTATACGTATGACAGCAATGAGAAATCTATTGGTTTTGCAGGAGTCAGGGGAGCTTAATGGCAGCTCAGCTTCGAAGTATGTAATGGATATACGCTCAGCAGAGAAAATTATGTCTGATCTAAACTTCCCGTTTGAAGCCTTTGAAGTTCCACATGGTATATCGCAATTAATCCCTGTACATAATATATAGAGGTAAGCATGGCACGTAATAAGGACGCTTCTCACAAAGCATTGCTCGATGCAATTTCTCGAATTAAAGAGCAGACCTATACGCATAAGAACTTGAAAAATAAAGCAATTGTAAAACTAAATAAGTCAAATGTTGAAAAGGAAGCTGGGCTATCTGCTGGTGCCCTTCGTCATCATCCTGATATTATAAAAGTGATAGAGGGAGTTAGTCTTAGTTACAATAGTAGCTCAGATGATACGGCTAGCTTGACTGAAAAGGTTAATAAATTGGAAGCTTCAAATAGAAAGCTAAAAGTCGAGATCGCCCGTGAAAAAAAAGATGCAGAGCAAGCGGAAAAGACCCTAAAAGAGTATCAGTCTGAGTATCATCAAACAGTAACAGCTTTGTTCTTTAAAATACCGATTAATGAAAGAGAGGAGGTAATCAAGTCAGTTTATAACTCCTCTTTGAACGGAGGTGTCACGAATATAAGTGAATATAGGCATAAGTAGTGCCTATCTAGCTAGCTCTGAGAACTTTACGGATACTTCAATAAAGCCAATTTTGCGTGCGACTTTTGCTGCTGCATCGATGGTTTTGAATCTTCGTGGTTCATCGCCACGCTGTGGAGTAACGATGTATTGTGTTGATTTGTTTTTTCCTTGAAGCATTAGATTCCAATCTGTTCCAAATGCTTCAGAAATCACAATAGCTTTAGTTAATTCACCTGCTTCAAATCTAATTTCTAGTTCCGCTTGTTGCATTCAAACTTACCTTAATAATTCCAAGAATAACAGTACAATACGAGAAGAACAGTAGTAAATCAATATGCGATTTTGATTCATCAAATCCCCCTTTTGATATTCATTTCTTTTTTAAGTATTGAGGAATGAAAATTAGATATCGAGTAGTACCTTGGTTATTTGACTAAAGTAAACTGTGGGCATAAAAAAAGGCGCATTGAGCGCCTTTCTAATTCTACCTAACTACTTATAGAGATTCAGTAAAAGTACGCGCGATAACGTCACGTTGCTGCTCTGTAGTTAGAGAGTTGAAGCGAACTGCGTAGCCAGATACACGAATTGTAAGCTGAGGATAGTTCTCAGGGTGTGCAACTGCATCTTCTAAAGTTTCACGTCGAAGAACGTTCACGTTCAAATGTTGCCCGCCTTCTATCTTCGCTGGAACTTCAATTGCAACGTCACGAGACTCGTATTCGCCTAGATCTGCTGATGGAACTACTTGGTCTGCTTCGTAGCCTTCAACTGCAACAACACAGCGTGCTTCGTTCTTTTCTGTATCTAGCAACCAGATTGAGTTTAGTAGAGAATCGTTAGCCGCTTTAGTGATTTGGATACCTTGGATCATATGGATTTCCTTTTAATTTTTGATTTGATTTTTATGACTTAAAGCATGACTCTAAGTGCTGACTTCTTAAAAAACATGACTAATAAAAAATATGAGATTGTTTTCTCTTTATGACTATCAAATCCATTGTTGAGAAAGGGTTTGATGCGATTAAGTCATACTTTTTAGTAGTTAGGCTTTCCAATATTAAAGATGTTGACCACCTTCGATGCGTGGTGCTGCTTCGATAGCAACTTCACGGCTTTCGTACTCGCCTAGGTCTGCTGCTGAGATAACTTGGTCAGCTTCGAAACCTGAAGTAGCAACAACACAACGAGCTTCATTCTTCTCGCTATCTAGTAGCCAGATTGAGTTTAGTAGGTCATCGTTTGCTGCTTTAGTAATTTGAATACCTTGGATCATAACTATCTCCTAGTCCACTGAATGTGGTTTGATTATGGTGTTAACTTTCGATTTTTATTGAGCTGGGTAATATATACCTAATATCAGTAAGGTTAACATTGATTTAAGTCAAAAAACAACCAAAAACCATATTTTTACAAAGGTGATTATATTGAGGTAAATCAATAAAACCTTTGAAAACAAACTAATTACAAAATATTTTAAAGTATAAAAAATATTTAACAGTCTTATTTGTTGTAAGTTTACTACATTTGTTGTGTTTTTATTGAACTACAAACGATACGACCCTTTATTTATTAAGCATTCTAAAAGTGTAAAGTGATTTAATGACAAACAATAATTCATCCTCAAAACCTGAAACTAATATTAAGTTTATTGGTGCTCATGTGTCTGCTGCTGGCGGTGTTGATCAAGCGCCAATGCGCGCTCGCGAGATTGGTGCGAATGCGTTCGCACTGTTTACTAAAAACCAGAGACAATGGGCTGCAAAACCACTCGAAGCTAAAACCATCAGCGCCTTTAAAGCCAACTGCAAAATGTTAGGTTTTAGTGCCGAACACATTCTTCCTCATGACTCCTACCTTATTAACTTAGGAGCACCAGAAGAAGAGAAGCTAGAGAAATCGCGTGCGGCCTTTATTGATGAAATGGAGCGTTGTAATCAACTTGGGTTAACGCTGTTGAATTTTCATCCTGGGAGTCATTTAAAGAAAATCTCAGAAAGCGAATGTTTGGCGAAGATCGCTGAATCGATCAACCTGGCTCACCAAGCGGTACCTGATGTGATTGCGGTGATTGAGAATACTTCAGGGCAGGGCACTAACCTAGGGTGGAAGTTTGAGCACCTAGCAGAGATCATCAACCAAGTAGAAGATAAGTCACGCGTGGGTGTGTGCTTAGATACCTGCCATACCTTTACTGCCGGTTATGACCTACGAACAAAAGAAGCGTGTGAGCATACTTTTGCAGAGTTCGATCGTATCGTGGGTATGCACTATCTAAGAGCAATGCACATCAATGATTCAAAAGCTGAGTTCGCAAGCCGAGTTGATAGACATCATTCTTTAGGAAAAGGTGAAATTGGCTGGGATTGTTTTGAGTATATCGCTTCAGATTCTCGCTTTAATGGTATTCCTTTAATCTTAGAAACTATTGATTCAACGATTTGGAAAGAGGAAATTCAACAACTTAGAATGTTTCATTACTCAGTAATGGCTGAAAGTGAAGATGCGTAATAATAGAGGGGAAAATTAATTTCCTTCTATTTCTCATAATTGGCACCTTTCTTTCATAGTCTTAAAGTGAATATGTAGTTCACGAAGTCTTATAGGAGGTGCCTTTATGTATTCACAAGCCCAAACTTCAACTGTAGCTGTAGCCAGTCGTTTACCGACACCAAACCGTCATGTTCATAGTCACGGCCACCATCGTACACCGCAAAAAAGTGGTTAATCGAACTTAATTTAAATTGCAGTACCTCTATTAGTTTTCAAGAAACAGTGTTTACTTAATAAAGGTGACTACTCAAGAGAGGACGGTTTATCAAGAAACAGCGACTTCTCAAGAAGCGAACCCTACACATCATGTTTATTGATAGCTGTATGAGGTATAACTAGAGCCTTATTTAGGACAGTTAGCCGATACAGCTATTTTTTGTCTGGTGAAAGGTCAACACGCCCTAGAAACCTTGATGATTGGGAAGTAAAACGATGAGCGCACCAAAAACTTGGGAATCCATTATTAATGATGAACGTGAGAAAGAGTACTTTCAGAGTGTTCTCACTTTTGTCGAACAGCAACGTAATAGTGGGAAAACCATCTACCCTCCCCAGGAGCAGGTGTTCAGTGCTTTCGAGATGACGCCTTTTGAGTCTGTACGCGTGGTTATCCTAGGGCAAGACCCTTATCACGGTGCTAACCAAGCTCACGGTTTAGCATTCTCTGTGCTACCTGGCATTAAAATCCCACCTTCGCTGCGTAATATGTACAAGGAACTCGCACAAGACATAGAAGGCTTTGAGATCCCTAGCCATGGATATCTTGATACTTGGGCGTCACAAGGGGTATTGATGCTAAATACGGTACTGACAGTAGAAGAGGCAAAAGCGCACTCACATGCTAAGTGTGGTTGGGAAACTTTTACTGATGCCATTATTGCTGAGTTGAATCAGCGTTCTCAACCGGTCATCTTTTTGCTTTGGGGCGCACATGCTCAGAAGAAAGGCCAAACGATTGATGCAGACAAACATCATGTGCTGGTCGCACCTCATCCATCGCCATTATCCGCACGTCGTGGTTTCTTCGGTTGTCAGCACTTCTCAACAACGAATAAGCTGCTTTCTTCTATTGATCAACAACCTATTGATTGGCTATTACCAACAGAATTGTAGATTGGTGGTTTTCTGAGCAGGGTCAAACCATAAATAAGTATCTTCGTATACACTTGTAAATAGTAGGTGTAATGGAGTGCAATACTATGATGATTGAAAGGATAAGACGAGAGCATGGTTATATGGCGCGTTTGCTCGCGATTCTCAATAACAAGTTAGAGTGTCTAAAGCAAGAGCGTGAAATAAACTATAGCCTGATTGCAGAGGTGGTTCATTACTTGATGAACCATTCAGACAAGGTGCATCATCCTAAAGAAGATGTCATCTATCGGTATTACCTTAAGCAATATGGCAGTGACCAAGTGATTGAAGACTTGGAGCTAGAGCATCAATTGCTTTCGGAAAAAACCGCCGATTTTTTGGGTTTAGTCGACATGATCCTCCAAGACGCGGTGGTTCCTCAGCACGTGTTTATTGAGCAGCTTGAAGCCTTTGTAAAAGCGCAGCGAAAACATATGGAATATGAAGAGAAGCATGTGTTGCCGATGATTATTGAGGCATTTACTGTAAAAGATTGGCAAGAGGTTGAGTTGCAATGGCTTCAACCGGAAAACGATCCTGTCTTTGGAGAGACGATTGCTGATCAATACCGCCAGCTCGCGGCTCGTGTACGACAAAATGAACAAGAGTGCGTTTAGTTCATGAATAACCGCTAATATGAGTTTTTAAGCGCCTCTTTTTTTAGGTGTCTTCTATATTAGTCATCTTGTACTTACTCGGCCTTTATCTTCGGTTATTGGCGTTCAAAAACGCTTTGAATTGGCGAGTGACCATATTCAGGACGGGACACATACAATAAAAAGGCACCTATAAAGGTGCCTTTTAGTTTCTATTTATTATCGTACTGTATTTTCTTGTCGTGCTGATTAAAGCTTTATATCGTCGAGGCTAAAGTCGAGACCTAGGTTCATCTCTCTTAGCTCTTTCTCAAGCTGTTTACGATCGTTGATTGCCTCGATTTCACGCCATTTACGCTTGAGTGGTTTAGAGCGTGTTTTTTGAGTTGTTCGAGGCATTTCTAGTTCTGATATATCATCGAATTGAAAGCTATCCATAAGCCATATCTCCTTCCGTGGGACTCGTTCTTACGAACCATTAAATATCATATTTAGTTCTACAATAACCTTGATTTGTTTCTCATTTGTTTCAAATCTATGAAGTTTTTGTTCTGTTTTTTTATGCATGCTCACACATTGCAGTGATTTTAATGTACAAAAAACAAGCAAACAAACCTAAGTAAACGATTAAATTAGGGGTTCTTGAATGTTAATTCATTGTGCGAAAGGGATATCATTTTGACTACAATGCATTGAGTTGCTCATTATGCTGTGCGATATGGGAATCTTGTTGTTCTAGAAAAATGCACAGATCTTCACTATACCTTGTAAAGCCTAGGCTGACGCCATTTTTATGGGATGGTGTTCTTGTTCTGGTGAGGTACTGGTTGTTGTTGAGATTATGTCCCGATAATGTGACTTTTATTGGGCTCAATTGTTTTAAATTGTGTTAACAAAAGGTGTATTATTAGTGAAATGTCATTTAAATATAAATGTGATTGCATATTGATTTTTAGGCCGTCTCGCTGCATTATCCGCCCGTCAAAAAATACACTGATACGTAAAATGGATGCATGAAGCGACATTTACAATCTAGATCGCAGCAAATAAATATAAAACTAATGCCGACACAACTATTGACACTGGCATAGGTGATCTAGAGGAAGGCTCGGAAGCAAGATCAGTGCTTAAACTCAATTACGAGGTTCACGTGACAGACTTAATCAATTTGATGAACGATCTCCTTTGGGGATCTATCTTAGTTTACTTGCTAGTTGGTGTGGGTATCTACTTCACTGTACGACTAGGCTTCATTCAATTCCGCCATTTTGGCCATATGTTCTCTGTTCTTCGAAACAGCCGTAAAGCAGACAGTGCTGGTATCTCTTCTTTCCAAGCTCTTTGTACTAGTCTTGCTGCTCGTGTCGGTACAGGTAACATGGCAGGTGTTGCTGTTGCTCTTACCGCTGGTGGCCCAGGTGCTATCTTCTGGATGTGGCTAATCGCAATGCTAGGTATGGCAACATCGTTTGCAGAAAGCACACTAGCACAGCTATACAAAACGCGTGATAACGACGGTAACTACCGTGGCGGTCCTGCATACTACATGGAGAAAGGCCTAGGTATGCGTTGGATGGGAGTTTTATTCTCTATCTTCCTAATCATCGCATTCGGTCTTGTATTCAATGCCGTTCAAGCTAATGCAATCGCAAGTGCGATGAATACAGCATTCGATTTTGAGCGCGGTTATGTTGGTGTTGGTATCGTAATTATCTCTGCATTCGTTATCTTCGGTGGTATCCGTAAGATTGCGCGTACCGCAGAAATTATTGTTCCAGTCATGGCATTGGCTTACCTAGCGATAGCTATCTACGTAATGCTAATGAACATTGAGAAAGTGCCTGAAGTTTTGGCTCTTATCTTCAAGAGTGCGTTTGGTCTACAAGAAGCCGCAGCGGGTGGTTTAGGCTATGCGATTGCTCAAGCGATGATTAACGGTATCAAACGTGGTTTGTTCTCGAACGAAGCCGGTATGGGTTCTGCGCCAAACGCAGCAGCTTCTGCAACGCCTTACCCGCCGCACCCAGCATCACAAGGTTATGTGCAAATGCTAGGCGTATTCATGGACACTATTGTTATCTGTTCTGCAACAGTAGCAATTATCTTGATGTCTGGTGAGTATGTACCACACGGTGAAGTAACGGGTATCGAACTAACGCAGCGTGCACTAACAGCACAAGTGGGCGAATGGGGTGGTATCTTTGTCGCGGTAGCAATTTTCTTCTTTGCTTTCACTTCAATCATTGCAAACTACTCGTACGCTGAAACGAACCTTATCTTCCTAGAGCACAACAACAAGAAAGGTCTAGTACTGTTCCGTATTGTTGTTCTGGGTATGGTGATGTTTGGTTCTTTAGCGACACTGCCAACGGTATGGGCTCTTGCTGACGTATCTATGGGTCTAATGGCGATTGTTAACTTGGTAGCGATTATCTTGCTATCAGGCATCGTGATTAAGCTAGCGAAAGATTACAACCGTCAACTAGACGCGGGTAAAGTACCAACGTTCGATGCGGACGATTTCCCTGAGCTTAAGGCTCAATTGGAAGACGGTATTTGGGTTAACAACAAGAAGTAATTTTTGTTGGAGCGATGGATAGCTCAACCTAAAACGATTAGAAAGGCTAAGGTTTCGACCTTAGCCTTTTTCTTTACCTGCGATTTCTATGTGTCTGATTTTTCTTTGTCTGCGACCTTTTCTTTGTAAGCGGCTTATAGCTAGATCTGTCTATCAAAGTAATAGGAAGAGTCATAAAGACAAGTTAATGTTTTTTCTATACTCTAGCTGCATCCAGTTAGATAACCGATTAGGGTAAAGTTATGTTAGTTGTCGTTTCTCCAGCCAAAACACTTGATTACGAATCACCATTAGCGACTGAGCGCTTCAGCCAACCTGAGTTTGTTGAACATTCCGCTGAGTTGATTGAAGAGTGCCGTAAACTGACGCCAGCAGATATCTCTGCATTGATGAAAGTTAGCGATAAAATCGCAGGGTTGAACGTAGCGCGCTTTGAGCAGTGGAATGAGACTTTTACCCAAGATAACGCTCGCCAAGCTATTTTGGCGTTTAAAGGTGACGTCTACACTGGCTTAGATGCTGAAACTCTGTCGAACGATGATTTTGACTACGCACAGAATCACCTGCGCATGCTTTCTGGCTTATATGGTTTATTGAAGCCATTGGATTTGATGCAACCTTACCGCCTAGAGATGGGTACACGCTTAGCCAATGCTCGCGGTACTAACCTGTATCAATTCTGGGGCAATATCATCACAGATAAGCTGAATGAAGCTCTGAACGCTCAAGGTGACAATGTGTTGATCAACCTGGCATCGAACGAATACTTTAAAGCCGTCAAGCCGAAGAGCCTTGATGGTCAAATCATTACGCCAGTATTTAAAGACTGTAAGAACGGTCAGTACAAGGTGATCAGTTTTTACGCGAAGAAAGCGCGTGGCATGATGGCTCGCTATATTATTGAGAACAAAATCGATTCAGTCGAAGCGCTGACTCAATTTGATACGGCGGGTTACTACTTCGTTGAAGAAGAATCGAATGCTAAAGAGTTAGTCTTCAAGCGTGAAGAGCAAAACTAACGGCTCTCGATTCGAGATATCAATAGACTGCAGTAACGACATACTGCAGTAACAACATATTACGATAACAACATGTTCTGATTTTAATATATCCCTGATAGAGAAAAGCCCCATGCAGAGAACTGCATGGGGCTTTTTATTGAATCATTGAAGACGTTAAATTACTTGCTCTTAACGGCTTTCTTTTTCTTAGCGATTTTCTTTTTCTTAGCGATTTTTTGTTTCGCTACCGCTTTCTTATCTTCTTTATTCGGCTTCTTCTTCTTAGTCACCGCGGCTTTCTTATGCGTAGGGCGCATGCCTTCGATAAAGCGTTCTTTGATCGCGTCTTCAGTGTAACGAGCTACACGTTCAATCATTAACTGATCGTGCGCTTCAATGATAGAAACCGCGTTACCTTTCTTACCTGCACGAGCCGTACGGCCGATACGGTGAAGGTATACATCAGCGGTACGTGGCATGTCGTAGTTGATCACGTGACTGACATCTGGAAGGTCGATACCACGAGCTGCCACATCGGTTGCTAGCAATACGTTGATAGAACCATCACGGAAACGAGCGATAGCGTTGTTACGACGATCTTGAGGCATTTCACCTTGGATCCACACACATGGGATTTTTGCGCTTTCTAGCTGAGCACGAAGATCACCTAGGCGATCACGAGTCTTCAAGAAGATGATGCTGCGTTCAGCTTGTTCTGTGATGATATGTTTTAGGATATCAAGTTTGTGTTTAGCTGAATCGGCACGGTGGTACCACTGAGTGATTTTCTTACGCTCACGAAGCGATGATTTAGCATCGATCTCCGCTGGGTTTTTAAGTAGATCTTCAGTGAAGCCTTCAATACCTTTACCTTCTAGCGTTGCTGAGAACAGTAAAGTTTGTTTACGCCAGCGACACTCTGCTGACAAACGGTCAACAACAGGACCAAAGCCCATATCTAGCATACGGTCGGCTTCATCCAGTACTAGCCATTCAATCGCACGACAGTCAAAACGCTCGCCTTCAATGTATTCCATTAAACGACCAGGTGTTGCTACTACGATATCTTGGGTAGTACTTAAGATATCAGCGTGCTCTTGGTACATCACACCGCCTGTGATCGTAAAGATATTCAGGCTAGTGTATTTGGCCAGTTCACGTGCTTGTTCGGTGATTTGCATTGCTAGCTCACGCGTTGGCGTCAGGATAAGCATACGTGCAGGGCCAGATTTCTTACGTGGGAAATCCAGTAGGTATTGCAATGCTGGCAATACAAATGAAGCTGTTTTACCAGTACCTGTTGGCGCAGAAGCCAAAACGTCTCTTCCATCTAACGCTTGTGGGATAGCTTCAGCTTGTATCTGTGTTGGGCGTTCGTAGCCCATTTCGTCAATTGCTTTAAGCAGCTCTTGGTTTAGATCGAGTTCTGCAAAGGTTCTGATCACTGTTGTTTCTCCACAAGCAATAAATGTTTCTGCCTCAAAAAGCAGACGATAAAAAAGAGTAGTCGGACATTATAGAAGCATTAGTGATTAGGATCACATGGTATTTGCTACATCTTGAGATAAAAATCTTTAGTAAGTGCAATAAATGCCTCGCTATAACCATTATTGTTGTGGATCGTGAGCGATTCACACTGCAAATCTTGCTCGCAAGCAGGATCTTTAGATAACTCAAACAAGATTCGGCTAGCTGGTTTTTTGTCTGTTGTTTTCACATCAAGGCGTTTTGCTAGATACCAACCACATTGCTGGGCAAGCTTAATGAAACCTTCTCCTTCTGGAGTCGGTAGTATGAAGCTGGCGGTAGCGGCTTCGGTCGTGATCTCGAAACAGCGCTGAGCAAGCTCAAGATGCTCCAAGCTATCGGTGTGTCTGGCCGTGGCTCTTTGGCTTTGTTGTGCCTGTTCACCAGAGTTGAAGTAGGGCGGGTTACAGATGATTGCATCAAACACGAGCGGGAAATCAGAGGTTAAAACGCTGCCATGATGAAGACATATACGATCTTGCCAAGGCGACTGTTCAATGTTGACTGTAGCTGCGTTAATCGCGTGCTGATCAATATCTATCGCAGAGATTAAAGCATCCTCAAAACGCTGCGCAGCCATCAAGGCCAGCAACCCTGTTCCTGTTCCTATATCGAGTACCGATGATTTCGGAGCAAGGTTAGTCCACGCTCCGAGTAGCACGCCATCTGTGCTGACTGGCATACCGCTTTGTCCACCGTAAATAGAGAATTTTTTAAAATTGAAGCTTTTGGTTTCTATTGTTTTATCTGTCATTAATGTTCTGAGTATCGAGATATTTTAAGTGATTAGCTCTAATGTTAACCAGTTGTATGGATCAATGTTCTGGTTGGGTAACTATTGTTGTGCGTTATGGTTAGTTTATAATTATGTCTATTTTTCCATTTCCAGTGTAATCCACTGCTTTTGGTTCGCATATGCAAATTTATATGGTGTTTTTTTATGGTGACTTGCAGCTAGCTAAGTGTTTCGTCATTATGCGCGACTATTTTAAAGATTGATTGGCAGCCTTGAGCTGTAACATTCATGTAAGCACAACATAAACTCATAAATATAATTAAGGATTATCTGTGAAACAGAGTCTAAAACTAACAGATATAACGGCATTGGGCTTTATGCTTTTTGCGTTTTTCTTAGGTGCGGGTAACATTATCTTCCCACCTCTTGCTGGCCAATTGGCTGGTGACCACTTTCTTCCCGCTATGTTTGGTTTCTTGCTGACTGCCGTTGGTCTGCCATTAATCACTATTATTGCTGTGGCAGTGGCTGGTGGTTCTTGGGGTCACCTAACTAAAGATCTTCCTAAGCGAGCAGCAACCATCATGGCTGTGCTGATCTTTATTATCATTGGTCCTGCATTTGCTGCACCGCGTACTGGCCTTGTTGCTTATGAGATGGCGGTGAAGCCGTTCTTCATTGATGCCTCTCAAGCTCACCTTACGCTCTTTTCTATTGCATTCTTTGTGGTAGCGATGTTCTTCTCATGGTCGCAAGGTAAACTTATTGACGTCATTGGTAAGGTACTTACGCCTGTACTATTCGTTGGTTTGGTTGTACTTGCAGTTGCTGTGTTTGTTAACCCTCAGGGTGACATTCTTGCGGCACACGGTGAATACATTACTCAGCCACTAACCAAAGGTTTCCTTGAAGGTTACAACACCATGGATACTTTTGCTTCTTTGATGTTTGGCATGTTGATTGTTGATGCGATTCGCAGCAAAGGCATTACTGATCGCGCGGCGACGACTAAGTATCTGATCAGCGCAGGTTGCATTGCAGCAGCGGGTCTAGCGTTTGTTTACATCTCTTTGTTCTTCTTAGGCGCAACGAGTGCAACAGTTGCAGCGGGTGCTGACAATGGCGGCGCTATCTTAAGCCTTTACGTTCAATCACTGTTTGGCCCATCAGGTCAGCTTGTACTTTCAGTGATCGTATTGCTAGCTTGTCTAACAACGGCGATTGGCCTTGTATCCGCATGTTCTGATTACTTCAGCTCGTTAACACCGCTGTCTTACAAGACTTGGGTAATCATTAACGGTGTGGCTTGTGCAACCGTAGCGAATGTTGGCCTTTCTCAGCTTATTTCTCTGTCTGTACCCGTGCTGTTTGCACTGTACCCAGTCGCTATCGCGTTGGTTGCTCTGACGTTCTTGCGTAGCCGTTTCCCTAATCCAAAAGCCGCTTACCGTGTGGTTGTATTAGTGTCTCTACTGTTTGCTCTTATCGATGGCGCTAAAGTAGCGGGTATCGATGTATCTGCACTTAACATGCTGCCATTGTTTGAGATCGGCATGGGTTGGTTATTACCAACGACTGCGGCAATCATCTGCATGTTCTTTGTTGGTAAAGCAACAGAGCAAGAGATGGCAGAAGAGACGGCTTAATCTTCCGTTGAGATTAAATCGCTAGTCTGTATTCAATCAAAAATTGAATAGAAAAGGCCTCATTACTTCGCAGTAATGAGGCCTTTTTGTATCTAATCGATGATGTTCTTTCTGCCTGAAGCTCTTAGCTCTGAACTCTAAGGAAGCAGAACTTATAGCTTTTCGCTGTACTCGACGAGTACTTGTTCAACCCAAGTTGCGATACGTTCGTCGCTGAGTTCGTACTGTGAATCTTCATCCAGAGCCAAACCAACAAACTGAGACTTGTCTTCTGTTAATGCTTTAGATGCTTCGAATTCGTAGCTATCATCGTTTGGCCAGAAGCCAACAAACTCTGCTCCGGCGGTTTTTAGTTCGTCGTGCAATAGACCCATCGCATCCAAGAACCACTCTCCGTAACCTTCTTGATCGCCTAGACCAAACAGTGCCACAACCTTGCCTTTCATTGGTGTGGTTGCGATGTCTTCCCACAGTTCATTCCAGTCTTCTTGAATCTCACCGAAATCCCACGTAGAGATGCCAAGCAGTAAAAGGTCGTAGTCCGCCATAAAAGAAAGAGGGGTTTCTTTCACGTTATGGATATCAACTAGGTCTTCACCAATAATGCCGCGAATTTTCTCTGCTGCCATTTCGGTATAGCAGGTGGTTGAGCCGTAAAATAATCCAATTTTCATAGCAAACGTTCGATTTTAATTTCAGATGGCGAATTCTAACCATAAATCGACTTCGATTGCAGCGATTATCCGCTCAAGTCGTAATTTTTATGGCATTCATATTTGCTCTGACATACTCTCAAAACAGTTTCCAATATTGTGAGTAACACTATGCAGTCGCCTCAAGGGCAGAGCGCAGACCACGGTCTCGTTGAACAGTTTTTAGATGCTATGTGGATGGAGAGAGGGTTATCTGAGAATACTCTTGTCTCGTATCGTACCGATTTGTCAAAGCTACTTACGTGGATGGAAAAAAATAATTATCGTCTCGATTTTATTAGCCTTTCAGGGTTACAGGATTATCAAGGTTGGTTAGCCGACGCCGATTTTAAACAGACTTCTCGAGCTCGTATGTTGTCGGCAATTCGTCGTCTGTTCCAATACCTGCACCGCGAGAAAGTGAGAGGGGATGACCCAAGTGCATTGTTGATCAGCCCTAAACTGCCACACCGCCTACCGAAAGATTTAAGTGAAGAACAAGTTGATGCTTTGCTTGAGTCACCTGATCCCAACGATCCTATTGAGCTTCGCGACAAAGCGATGCTTGAGTTACTCTATGCTACTGGGTTGCGTGTTACGGAACTGGTCAGTTTAACGATGGAAAACATCAGCCTAAGACAAGGCGTGGTTCGTGTAATTGGTAAGGGCGGCAAAGAACGCTTGGTTCCGATGGGCGAAAATGCGGTGGATTGGATAGAGACTTTTATTGAACAAGGTCGCCCGCAATTACTCGGTGAAAAGAGTTCTGATGTCGTTTTCCCTAGCAAACGTGCCAAGCAAATGACCCGTCAGACGTTTTGGTACCGTATTAAGCATTATTCGGTTATTGCTGGTATCGATACTGAGTTATTGTCACCACACGTATTAAGACACGCTTTTGCGACTCATTTACTGAACTATGGTGCAGATCTCAGGGTCGTACAGATGTTGCTTGGGCATAGTGACTTATCGACAACTCAAATTTATACTCACGTGGCGACAGAAAGGCTGAAGCAAATTCACGCTCAGCATCATCCACGTGCTTAAATCCATTTATTTTTAAGGTGAACTTAATGAGCGTATTACGCCGTCTTCCTTTACTAGCGCTTCCTCTTATTATTACTGCATGCAATGCATCAGAAGCAAAAGTAGAACCAACATCAACAGCCGTAGAAGTTGCTCCAGCTCAAGCTATCGATACTGAAGCGTTAACTCAGCGTTTTGAAAAAATCGGTATCAAAGTAGATAAGATTGTTCCTTCGGATATCGATGGTCTGTTAGAGGTTCAAACGAACAGCGGTGTTATCTTTTCTTCTCCAGAGGGCGATCACTTTTTAGCCGGTACACTTTACTCTTTGGACGACAACGGTAAATTCAGCGATGTGCTTGCTGAGCGTCAAGCTCCATTAAATGCTGAAAAAGTTGCAGCAATGTCGGATACCGTCATCGAATATAAAGCAGATAACGAAAAGTACGTCGTGACAGTATTTACTGATATTACGTGCGGTTACTGTGTTCGTCTGCATAGCCAAATGCAAGGCTATAACGACCTAGGTATCACCGTTCGCTACATGGCTTACCCGCGCCAAGGCGCAACTGGACAAGTTGCCGACCAAATGGCAGCAATCTGGGCATCAGAAGATCCAAAAGCAGCGATGCACAATGCGAAAGTTAATCGTGAAATGCCATCGGCTGGTACTGATCTCACAGAGCAGAAGCAAATTATTGCGAAACAGTATCAACTGGGTCGTGAGCTTGGCATTAACGGCACTCCAGCTATCGTGCTAGCAAGTGGCGAGTTGGTGAGTGGTTACTTACCGCCAGCACAACTTATCCAACGTTTAGAGCAATAATATCGTTTCTGTATTGCCAATTTATCCCCCATGTTTTTGATTTAAGGAGTGGCCTGATTGATATCGGGCCCATTTTTATATGATAGAGATCCAACGCCGCCCTGAGGTCGACATTTCAGTCTTACCTGCTCACTTACCTGACTTGTTAAAGCGCATTTATGTGAGTCGCGGAATCGACAGTGCTGAGCAACTGGAGACGGCTGCGAAAGGCTTACACTCCTATCAAAAACTGGGTGGTATCGATGCTGCGGTAGAGCTGTTGTTCAACGCGATTCAGCAGCAAAAACGCATTATCATTGTCGGTGATTTTGATGCCGATGGCGCAACCAGTTCTGCACTGTCTGTGCTTGCTCTGCGTATGTTGGGCAGCTCTAACGTTGATTATCTGGTACCAAACCGTTTTGAAGATGGTTATGGCTTGAGCCCTGAGGTTGTCGAGCAGGCAATCGAACTTGGCGCTGAAGTAATCATGACGGTCGATAATGGTGTCTCTTCGATTGATGGTGTCCGTTTCGCGAAAGAGAAAGGGCTAGACGTTCTGGTTACAGACCATCACTTGCCAGGGAATGAATTGCCAATCGCTGATGCGATGGTCAATCCGAACTTAGAGAGCTGCGCTTTTCCTTCGAAAGCCTTGGCGGGTGTTGGTGTCGCTTTCTATCTGATGATGGCACTTTGTGTTCATATGCGTAAATTGAACTGGTTTGCAGAGCGCGGTATGACAGAACCTAAGCTGATGGAACTGATTGACCTTGTGGCACTTGGTACGGTCGCGGATGTGGTTCCACTCGATGAGAATAACCGAATCTTGGTACACCAAGGGCTACAACGCATTCGTGCGGGTAAAGCTCGTCCGGGTATTCAAGCCTTGATTGAAATTGCTAAGCGAGATGCTAAGCGTTTAGTCGCCTCCGATTTTGGTTTTGCGCTTGGTCCACGTATCAATGCGGCTGGCCGATTGGATGACATGTCTTTTGGTGTTGAGTTGTTGATGAGCAATAACATTCACGCCGCGCGTCGAATGGCCAGCGAGTTAGATGGCTTGAACCAGACACGTAAAGAGATCGAAGAGGGCATGAAACAAGAAGCGATGGCTTTTTGTGAGCGCCTTGAGTTTGGTAAAGATGACTTGCCTTCTGGCTTGGCGCTGTTCCAACGTGATTGGCACCAAGGTGTGATTGGTATTTTGGCTTCGCGTATCAAAGACAAATACCATCGTCCTGTTATTGCTTTCGCAGATGGCGGAGAAGGGACGATCAAAGGTTCTTGTCGTTCGATTCCGGGTTTGCATATGCGTGACGCTTTAGATCGTATTGATACACAAAACCCTGGATTGATTCTTAAGTTCGGTGGTCACGCAATGGCTGCAGGTTTGAGCATCATGGAAAAAGACTTTGATCGCTTCAATAAACTGTTCGACGATGTTGTGAAAAAAGAGCTCGGAGAAACTGCGCTCAAAGGCATTATCTTATCGGATGGTGAGTTGTTGCCAGAAGAGTTCTCAATGCATACCGCCGAAACTCTGCGTTCAGGTGGCCCGTGGGGCCAGGCTTTCCCAGAACCCATCTTTGATGGTGAATTTAAAGTGCTGCATCAAAAGCTGGTAGGTGAAAAACACCTTAAATTGATGCTAGAACCTCTATATAAAGGCCACCCAACCAATGTGATGATTGATGGTATTGCCTTCAATGTTGATTTACGTCGTTGGCCTGATGCGTCAGTGAAAACGGTTCATCTAGCATTTAAGCTGGATATCAACGAGTTTCGTGGCAACCAATCGTTGCAGTTGATGGTTGACCATATTGAAGCCAAATAGTTGAAGCTAAATAGCGTTATCGTTCACTGAATGATGTTCATCATTTAGTGCTAAATTCAACAAGCTCTGTTCAATAACAGGGCTTGTTTTCTTTCTTTCCCTTACAAATTTCACGTGTTTTTTCTGTCTGTCAATTTTATATTCCATTAAGTTGTTGAATCTTGGCTTTCCGCTCTAAAAAATTCTGTATCTCCGTCACACTTTTGAGTACAATTCTTCGGTTAAATTCTACTCATAAATGATGAGCTAAAATGTTTGAAATCAATCCTATTAAAAACCGTCTGCAGGATGTGTCTGAACGCACAAATATCCTGAGGGGGTATCTTTGACTATGACGCTAGAAAAGAGCGTCTAGAAGAAGTAAACGCAGAATTAGAACAACCGGATGTATGGAACGAACCTGAGCGTGCTCAAGCGCTAGGTAAAGAACGTTCTGCATTGGAAGCAGTAGTAGAAACGATCGACCAACTTGACCAAGGTGTTGAGGATGTTGAGGGTCTATTAGAGCTTGCGGTTGAAGAAGAAGACCAAGAAACGTTTGACGAAATCGAACCAGAATTAGCAGAGCTAGAAGCTAAGCTAGAAAAACTCGAATTCCGTCGTATGTTTGCTGGCGATCACGACGCATCAGATTGCTACATCGATTTACAGTCAGGCTCGGGCGGTACAGAAGCTCAAGATTGGACTTCAATGATGTTGCGTATGTACTTACGTTGGGCAGATTCGAAAGGCTTCAAGACTGAAGTGATCGAAGTGTCTGATGGTGATGTTGCTGGCCTTAAAGGCGCAACGGTACGTATTTCTGGTGAATACGCTTATGGTTGGTTACGTACAGAGACAGGTGTTCACCGTCTAGTTCGTAAGTCACCATTTGATTCAAGTGGCCGTCGTCATACTTCATTTGCATCTGCGTTTATCTACCCAGAGATTGATGACAACATTACGATCGATATTAATCCTTCTGACTTACGTATTGACGTATACCGTGCCTCTGGTGCTGGTGGTCAACACGTAAACACCACGGAATCGGCGGTACGTATTACTCACGTTCCAACCAACACCGTGGTTCAATGTCAGAATGACCGTTCGCAGCATAAGAACAAAGACCAAGCGATGAAGCAGCTACGTGCTAAGCTTTTTGAACTTGAGATTCAAAAACAAAATGCTGAAAAACAAGCGAGCGAAGAAACGAAATCAGACATTGGTTGGGGCAGTCAAATCCGCTCTTACGTACTGGATGATTCTCGTATCAAAGATTTGCGCACCGGCATCGAAAATCGCAATACTCAAGCGGTTCTTGACGGTGACTTAGACAAGTTTATTGAAGCTAGCCTGAAATCAGGTCTGTAAGCTTCACCAACTATTAAGCTTTACCAATAATATTGGTAAAAATGCCTATATTTTCAAAAATATAGCTGTCCAAATTATAAAAGCAAGGTACATCTCTAATGACTGATGCTGTTCAAAACGAAAACGCACAAGAAGCTTCTTCACGTGAAGAGAACAAACTAATCGCTGAGCGCCGTAGCAAGCTGGATCACATCCGCTTGAACTGCAAAGCGAACGGTCACCCAAATGATTTCCGTCGCGAGCACCTAGCTGGCGATCTTCAAGCGGAATTCGGTGAGAAGACTAAGGAAGAGCTAGAAGAGCTTAACCACATCGTTGCGATCGCTGGTCGTATTATGGCGAAGCGTGGTCCATTCCTTGCGATTCAAGAAACTTCTGGTCGTATCCAAGCATACGCAGCGAAAGACGTTCAAAAAGTACTGAAAGAGAAGTACCAAGGCCTAGATATCGGTGACATCATCGGTGTTAAAGGTGCGCTTCACAAATCAGGTAAAGGCGATCTTTACGTGAACATGGAAGAGTTTGAACTGCTAACGAAAGCACTTCGTCCTCTGCCAGAGAAGTTCCATGGTCTAACTGACCAAGAGATGCGTTACCGTCAGCGTTACGTTGACCTAATCGTGAACGAAGACTCTCGTAACACATTCATCGTGCGTTCTAAGCTTGTGTCTTCAATCCGTAACTTCATGAGCTCAAAAGGCTACCTAGAAGTTGAAACGCCAATGATGCACGTGATCCCAGGTGGTGCAACAGCACGTCCTTTTATCACTCATCACAACGCACTAGACATCGACATGTACCTACGTGTTGCACCTGAGCTTTACCTTAAGCGTCTAGTGGTTGGTGGTTTTGACCGTGTATTCGAGATCAACCGTAACTTCCGTAACGAAGGTCTTTCTCCACGTCATAACCCAGAATTCACAATGATGGAATTCTACCAAGCGTACTCTGACTACAAAGATCTAATGGATCTAACGGAAGAGATGCTAAGCACAGCAGCGATGGACGTTCTTGGTTCTACTTCTATGCCTTACGGTGATGAAACGGTTGAGTTTGGTGGCACTTACGCTCGCATGAGCATGTTCGATGCAATCAAACACTACACGCCTGAAAATGCAAACATTCAAGCTCTGAGTGAAGATGATCTTCAAAACAGAGAATTGATGGTTAAAATTGCAGAAGAAGTGGGTCTGTACGTTGAGACATTCTGGACTTGTGGTCAGCTTCTTGAAGAGATCTTTGGTGAAACGGCTGAGCCTCAGCTAATTCAACCAACGTTCATCACGGGTTACCCAGCGGATATTTCTCCACTGGCTCGTCGTAGCGACAGCAACCCATTCTTCACAGACCGCTTTGAGTTCTTCATCGGTGGCCGTGAGGTAGCGAACGGTTTCTCTGAGCTTAACGATGCACAAGATCAAGATGAGCGTTTCAAAGCACAAGTTAACGCAAAAGACGCGGGTGATGACGAAGCGATGTACTACGATGCAGACTACATTACTGCACTAGAGCACGGCCTACCGCCAACTGCGGGTCAAGGTATCGGTATCGACCGTCTAGCTATGCTATTTACAAACACGCACACAATCCGTGACGTGATCTTGTTCCCGGCAATGCGTCCACAAGCGTAATTTTCGCTTACGGTTCGTCACAGATCATTTAATTGAAAAGCCACCTTCGGGTGGCTTTTTCTGTTTTATGACTTTAAAACCTTGCCTGTACCGCACTCTTGATTCGAAAAATCACTATTTCTGACATAGTCTTACTATTGAGACAAAAAATCTAAGATAGTCTCACTATTATACGTCTCGGCGCTGAATACGATCTCGTGGCATTTTGTCGAATTATCAGCATTAAACCTCGTATTAGTCTGATTTAAATAAAAATAGAATAAGGAAGAAGGATGGGAACTCAATTTAAGATGGATTCCTTACCAGGTTCTCTTATCGTCGTTGGTGGTGCGTACGAACCCTGGTTATCAGTGTTAGAACAAGTGGGTTGGCAGTGTACCCAGTGTGCAGATTTACGAAAAGCAGATGCCTTGATTGCTGACATTGGCCCATGTATTGGCATTGTGGATCTTAGCCATGATGAGTTTAGTCTCAATGGCATTGCTAACCTCGTGAGTAACAACAAACAGGTGAGGTGGCTCGCTTTTATCCGTGAATCGCAATTAAGCTCCGATACGATCTGCCAATTTATCGTTAACTTCTGTATCGACTTTTTCACGGCACCAATTCCTGACACTCAACTGCTCAGTACTATTGGTCATCAACTGGGCATGCTCAAGCTTGAGCAGAAAGTATGGCCAAATTACGGCATCAATAACAATATGGGCTTACTGGGCGACTCAGTAGCTGTGAAGCGCTTGAGAGACCAAGTAAAGCGTATTGGGCCGACAGATGTCAGTATTCTTATCTACGGAGAGAGTGGAGCCGGTAAAGAGACCATCGCACGTTCCATTCATCAAAACTCTTCACGATCGCAAAAACCATTTTTGACGGTCAATTGCCGTGCTTTGTCTGAAATGAGAATAGAGTCAGAGGTGTTTGGTATCTCTGCATTGGAAGGTGCTGCACCTTGCATGTTGCAAGAAGCCGATGGCGGAACCATCTTGCTTAACGATGTATTGGCAATGCCACGCAATCAACAACTGAACCTTTTACGCTTTTTACAAGAAGGCAAGATAGATACGGTGGAAGGACCTAAATCTATCGATGTGCGTATTTTGGCGGCGAACTCATCTGATATCGAAAAAGCCTTGATTGAGGGAGACTTCAATGAAGAGCTCTATCATTACATCAATGTACTGCGTATCCATGTTCCAAGTTTGAAAGAGCGTGTTAGTGATATTTCGGTTCTAGCGAATCACTTTTTACGAGAATACTCAAAAGAGTTTAACGCTCAAGCGAAAAGCTTTTCAGACGATGCTATCCGCTCGATGAATCGCTATCATTGGCCTGGTAACGTGCGCGAACTGATGAATCAGATCAAACGTGTTGTGTTGATGTCGGATACGGTGATCATTGAAGATCACCAACTCGATTTACCAAAACAGAATGATGAACGCCGCAGCTTGAAAAGCATTCGTGAGCGTTCCGAGCGCGACGCGTTACTGGTTGTCTTGGAATCTTACGGTGGGCAAGTTTCGTTGGCAGCTAAGGAACTCGGAGTATCACGAGCAACCATGTACCGTTTGCTGAACAAACACAGCCTGATTTCTGAAGGTGTTATTTAGATCTCTCAATCTCAATGACTCTGTTGGTTGGTACAAATTCAAGAGCCACGTCATCATGCGTGGCTTTTTTTTTGTATTCGTAAGTCGTCATTTGGCCGCTAGATCGCGAGTTAATTGCTGAGTCGTTCTTTAATATCTGAATTGCTAAGAGAGATATGCTGTGATTTTATATAATTATAGTGAATATGTTATATTTAAATGAATATGCAACTGATATTTCAGGTGAATGCATTGTTTTAAAAGTGTAAATCAATTAGCGGTTGAATTATATACTCACTTGGTTAGACTTTAACCGTGAAAGCAATGCTTTAACAAAGACTTAATTGCTTTTATATCCCATTTTTTTTTGGATTTTTTAGTTAGTTTGGAGGCGCAAATGAAACATTTCGATTTTATACAGCATATTTGCGCGTCGTTTGATCCGTGTACTGACATGGTGGCTGCTATGCCACAAATATCAGCCATGGCCGATCGAAACACCCAAGATAAACCTAACTAATAGATCCGTACCCTTATTTGGCTGCGGAAAAATAGCAGCTAAGTGAGAAGCCCTCATACTATCTAACACGCTATTTTTCCTCAGTTTATTCAACAACTGGAGAGTTATTATGCGTCACTCAGTCTATTTAAAACTAGCAACAGTCCTTATCCGTGCAGATCTTCGTCGTGAAGAACGTGAATGGCAACGAAAAGTTCGTCGAAGTTCATATGACCTACCTTGGTACAATACTCACTTATTGAGAGATATTGGCCTTGAAGCCGATGGTCGACCAATTGGTTTTTCTGAACCAGAAGTTGTCACTATTGAACGTCGAGTGCGTCATCTTCGCCGTGTCTTAAGTGCGCGAATACCGACGTAATCTGCGGGGTTGATAGCACCTTTCAACCCCCATTATGAGTAACAGTGATAGTTATGGCGTCGAAAGTACAAACTTTTGAACTAGAACTGGCCAAAAAAGAGAAGCACTTGCTTCTCTTTTTTGCTTTTTTAAGCCGTTATGTATGACTTTTTAAGTCGTTATCTAGCAAAGGAAAAGAGTTCTACTACTCTTTATAGAGCAAGGGAGGACGGCTATGCAAAAGCATCAATTAGACATGTGGTTACATGGAGAGCATAAAGACTCTTATCAAACACCGAAAGTGTACGTTATTGGTTGTTCTGATATCTCAGAATATTTACTAGCCGTAGAGTACAAGCATAAATTGGAGCCTGTTAAACAAGATGGCGAGCCGCTTCATTTTGGATCCTTGGATCAAGTGAAAGAGGAGTTACTTCGACTTGGTTTTGAAAAGGCCTATCTTCGTTTACACAACGCGTATGATGAGTTTGGTAATGAGCCAAGTCAAAGCTACTGTGATATTGAGCTGGCGCTCAAACCTCATTAGAGAGCGTTTGTAGCTAGAGGTTAATTCTAGTTACAGGCTGTTTGTAACATACTGATAGTTTTGTCTATCTATGCTAGATAAAAAGCTCTATGCGTAATGTGTCGTAAGCAGCTTATGAGTGAACTGAGTCCGTAAGTAAAAACCACGAGGTTTAGTCTTGATGGGTTTACCACTAGAACCATAAGCTTCCGTTAACACACGACTGTTTGCCGCTTTTGGGCGCAAATGCAGTGCTTCTCCATGCCTCGCAGTGATCTGTTCTACATTACCTAACACAATCAACTCCATCAGCTCTTCCCAGTCTCTTTTCAGGATCTCGTCTTCAGCCTTGCTTGGTGCCCATAGTAATGGCGACCCGACATGTCTTTCTGCCAACGGGATCTCTCGCTCGCCTTCAACAGGGATCCACAATACTTTAGACAATTTATTTCTAACGTGGCTAGTTTCCCATGTTATGCCTTGCACACCTATGAGCGGGGCGACACAAACAAACGTGGTTTCGAGAGGTTTTCCAGAATAACCAATCGGGATGCTTTTAAGCTCGATGCCTAGTTTGGCAAAGTCTTGTTCTGGCTTACTGCCAGCTGGCGCACCCAAATGCCATTCCAATAACTGCCCAACCCAACCTTTATCACGCTTAAGGTCGTTTGGTATTGCCATCTCGGCTTCATCGGCTAGCTCTTTAAAGGTCATTCCGGCAATAGCATACGCTCTGTCTAACAGCTCTTGTTGAGTTTGTGGTTCTGGTTTCATAATAAAAGGCATGATCAAAAAAACGATTTTACCAGAAGTTATCACCATATGACGACTGGTTAAGAAATGATCTCCTTATTAATAAAGGGATCAAACTCATGGTTATCCACAGGACATAAAGGTAATTAATTGAAATATTAATTTAGTGTATAAATGAACAGGGGTTTGTGGTGGATAAAATGCTTGCTAAATGGGGGGTAAAATGAATCTTTGCCTTGTCAGTGTGGATAAACACCGGAGTGGTTGATCTTTAACCACGCTCTGTTTTTAAAAGATCTTTTGTTTTTCAATGGTTCTTTAAATTGTAATTATATTGATTAATTCATTGATTTTAAATGATTTAAATCTGTTGGTTTTGATTTGTTACTTTAAGTGTTGATGAATCTATGGATTAAAAAAAACGATTGCGGGGAATTCTTCACATAGTTATTCACAGAAAAGGTGAATAAATGTGGTCTATGTCTCACTATTGTGTGGGTAACTAGAATTTGAGCAAAACTTATCCATATTCCTAGTTAATATTCATAAATATAGCGCTTATCACGTCACTAAGTTTGCTCCGATTGGGGATATGTGGAAAAATCAGAGTAATTAAAAATTTTGGATAGAGGTTGGCCAGTGATAGATGGCGATGGTTACCGATTAAATGTTGGTATTGTAATCTGTAACAACCATGGTCAGGTCTTCTGGGCTAAACGATACGGGCAACATTCATGGCAATTCCCTCAAGGGGGAATCGATGAAGGTGAAACTCCGGAACAGGCAATGTACCGCGAGTTGTATGAAGAGGTTGGCCTTACTAAAAAGGATGTAAAGATCGTCGCGACAAGTCGTCATTGGTTACGCTATAAGCTACCCAAACGACTGGTTCGGTGGGATTCTAAACCTGTCTGTATTGGACAAAAGCAGAAGTGGTTCCTTTTGCGCTTAGATTGCGATGAATCGCATATCAATATGCAGCGTGGAAGTACACCTGAGTTTGATGGTTGGCGTTGGGTGAGTTACTGGTACCCAGTTCGACAAGTTGTTTCTTTCAAGCGAGATGTTTACCGTCGAGCGATGAAAGAATTCGCATCTTTAGCAATGCCGTTTAAAGAGCGAAAAACAAAAGGAAAACGCAAATTGCGTAGAGGTTAAAGCATGCTCAGTCAACTAAGGGAAATAGTTGAACACGTATCAAGAGTTGAAGATGTGTCGACGGCTCTTGATATTTTAGTTAAAGAGACATGCAGTGCGATGCAGACGGAATGTTGCACCGTGTATTTGGCAAATAATGATATGCAGCGTCTTGAGTTGATGGCAACTCAAGGCCTGATCTTCAAAGGTAATAGTATTCACATTGGTTTTGACGAAGGCTTGGTTGGCCTTGTTAAGAGAAGTGCTGAACCTATCAACCTTGCACAAGCGTCTGCTCACCCTGCTTATAAGTTTTTTCCAGAGCTTGGAGAGAAGGTTTATCACTCTTTTCTAGGCACTCCGATTATCCATCGCAAGCAAGTGCTTGGCGTTTTGGTTATTCAACAAAAGTCCCCTCGTTTATTCAGTGAGATGGAAGAGTCTTTCCTTGTCACTCTCTCTGCACAGCTTGCGGTTATTGTGGCGCATGCCCAAACCCAAGGTCATTGGTTATTAGAACAACAAAAGTTGCCTGCGACGAAAGGTATCGCTGCGTCATCTGGCGTTGCGATTGGTGATTTGTGGTGGGACAACACGCAGCCTGAATTAACCGATGTTTATCCTGCATCTACGCTTAATGTTGAAAGAGAACATGAGTTGCTGGCAGTCGCCGTCGAGAATGCTCTCAATGACTTTAAGCGAATGCGCAAGCGCTTGGACAGCGAAATCAATAAAGACGCGTTGGCGATCTTTGACCTGTTTACTCACTTACTCAACGATCCCATGTTGCGCAAGGATCTTAAAAGCCAAATTCAGAAAGGCGATAAAGCCGATTGGGCATTAAGGCAAGTTGTTGAGAGTTACTCTAACCGTTTTGCTCGTATGTCTGATGTTTATCTTCGAGAGAGAGCGCAAGACATCCGAGAACTCGGACAAAGGCTGCTGTATTTCCTTCATAACTCTGAGCATGAACTCCGCACATTAGATAAGCCTATTATTCTGGTAGTCCGTGAATTAACGGCCTCTGTTTTAGCGTCGATTCCAAAAGAAAAGCTGTTGGCTGTCATTTCCTTAGAGGGGGCGGCGAACTCTCACGCGGCGATCTTATCTCGTGCTCTTGGCATTCCTTCTGTCATGGGAGTTAATCTCAACCTTGCTCAAGCGAATGGCAAGCAAGCCATTGTTGATGGGTATAGCGGTGAGATCTTTATTGAGCCGACTCAAAACTTACTCAGTGAATACCAAGGGCTGATTTTAGAAGAAGGCGAGCTCTCTTCTATGGTCAACCGAGAATTATACTTACCCGCAAAAACACAAGATGATCTACAGGTAGAGATTCTGCTTAATGCGGGTTTGAGTGCTGATACCAATATTGCGATTAACCAAGGGGTGGATGGCGTAGGCCTGTATCGAACAGAAATCTCTTTCTTATTACAACAAAGGTTCCCGTCAGAAGACGAACAGTTCAAGCAGTATCGTTCTGTGCTCGCGAGCTATCCGGAGAAGCAAGTTGTAATGCGTACACTCGATATAGGCGGTGATAAGGCGTTACCTTACTTCCCTATTGAGGAGGACAATCCGTTCCTTGGCTGGCGTGGTATTCGTTTTACACTCGATCACCCCGATATATTTATTATCCAGTTGCGTGCGATGTTACGTGCGAGTTGTGATAGTCAGAATTTGAGTATCTTGTTGCCGATGATCTCTAGCACTCAAGAACTGGATGATACAGTTCAACTCATCGAGCAAGCCTACGATGAAGTGTATGAGCTAGACAGTCGAGTTCGTATGCCGCGTATCGGTATCATGATTGAAGTGCCATCAATGCTTTACCTTCTTCCGCTTATTGCGGATAAAGTTGATTTCGTTTCGGTGGGCACCAATGACTTAACACAATATTTATTGGCGGTTGACCGGAACAATTCCCGCGTCTCTGATGTCTATGAATCCATGCACCCTGCAGTGATCATGGCATTGAAACACATCCATGATACTTGTAAGCAATATCAATTGCCTGTGTGTATATGTGGAGAGCTCGCGGGTGATCCAATGGGCGCATTGCTCTTGATTGGGCTAGGGTATGAGACGTTAAGTATGAATACCTCAAATGTCGCAAGGACTAAATATTTGATACGCCAGTCTAACCTGAGTGAATTGCAGGATTTAGCAAATAAGGCACTTTCAAAACCGTATGGTCGTGACATCTATAGTATGATGCTCAACTATTTCGAAGAGCATGAATTTACAGGCTTCATTCGAGCTGGTAAAAAATAGGATTTGACGTGTCATATGAACTAATAGGCTTGTTAGCAGGCCTTGGTGCTGTTGTTGGTGTTTTAGCGGGTTTGCTCGGCATTGGTGGTGGCTTACTAGTGGTTCCTGCCTTGCTATTTTTGCTTCCTAAAGCGGGTATTCCTCAAGAATTTGCTATGCAAATGGCATTGGCTACTTCGCTATCAACCATTATTGTTACGTCAGGATCATCTGCGATTAACCACTTAAAACTGGGGAACGTAGAGATATTTGTCGTCAAGTGGTTGATGCCGGGTGTGGTAGTGGGTGGTTTCCTGGGTTCTTTTGTAGCCGACGTTATTCCTGCTCAATATCTACCGAAAGTGTTTGGTGCGATCGTATTGGTGTTAGCGTTACAAATGCTATTGTCGATTCGTTCTACGAGTCAGAAAACGATGCCGAGCTCTGGGAAAACCATATTATGTGGTGGTGGTATTGGCTTGGTCTCAAGCTTAGCTGGTATTGGTGGTGGATCTTTATCTGTGCCTTTCCTTAATCATCATGGTGTGGAAATGCGTAAGGCCGTGGGTTCATCTTCGGTGTGCGGCTTTGTTATCGCTATTTCAGGAATGCTAGGGTTTATTTGGCATGGTTCATCTGTAGATGATCTTCCTGCGTATAGTTTGGGTTATGTTTATCTACCGGCTTTAGTCGCAATATCTTGTACTTCAGTTCTGACCACGCGAATTGGCGCTAAACTGGCCACTCAACTACCAACCCCCGTATTGAAGAAGTTCTTTGCGGTATTTTTAATGTTTATAGCGGCCACTATGCTGCTGTAGTGTCTTTTCTGTTAGCTATTGAGCTAACCGTTATTCAATTTAGATAGAGAGCCAAGTATGTCTCAGGGTTTTATCGAATTCCCAAATATCGATCCTGTTCTTATTGAACTAGGACCAATTTCAGTTCGTTGGTACGGCTTAATGTACCTTGTTGGTTTTATGTTTGCTCTTTGGCTAGCAAATCGCCGAGCTGATCAACCTGATAGCGGATGGACTCGAGAGCAAGTATCAGACCTATTATTTGCCGGCTTTCTAGGTGTCGTGCTTGGTGGTCGTATTGGCTACGTACTTTTCTATAACTTTGATCTTTTCTTAGCTGATCCGCTTTACCTATTTAAGGTGTGGACCGGTGGTATGTCTTTCCACGGTGGTTTACTTGGTGTGATCACCGCAATGTTTTGGTATGCCAAAAAGAACGGTCGTACCTTCTTTGGTGTCGCAGACATGATTGCACCATTAGTCCCATTTGGTTTAGGTATGGGGCGTTTAGGTAACTTCATGAACAGCGAACTATGGGGACGTGTCACTGATGTGCCATGGGCAATCGTGTTCCCGAATGGTGGTCCACTTCCGCGTCATCCATCTCAGCTTTATGAAATGGCGCTTGAAGGTATTGTGCTGTTCTTCATCTTAAACTGGTTT
Source organism: Vibrio echinoideorum (assembly GCF_024347455.1). NCBI lineage: Bacteria > Pseudomonadati > Pseudomonadota > Gammaproteobacteria > Vibrionales > Vibrionaceae > Vibrio > Vibrio echinoideorum. The sequence goes on along the minus strand of NZ_AP025483.1, from coordinate 2,927,464 downwards.
ATCAAAAAGCCACGTCCTCTTGGTTCTGTATCAGGGTTATTCCTGGCAGGGTATGGTACATTCCGCTTCTTAGTTGAATACGTACGTGAACCTGATGCTCACCTAGGCTTGTTCGGTGGATTTATTTCTATGGGACAAATTCTGTCATTGCCGATGGTTATTATCGGTGTGCTGGTGATGGTTTGGGCATACAAGCGTGGTCACTACAAAGACGAATTACCACAACAAACGAAGTAAGGAATTGGTGTGAAACAGTATTTAGAACTCTGTCAGCGTATTGTTGACGAAGGTGTTTGGATTGAAAATGAACGAACAGGCAAGCGCTGCCTAACTGTGATCAATGCGGACCTTGAGTATGATGTTGGCAATAACCAATTCCCACTGGTAACAACACGTAAGAGCTTCTGGAAAGCGGCTGTTGCTGAACTGCTTGGCTATATTCGCGGTTACGATAATGCTGAAGACTTTCGCAAACTAGGGACTAAAACCTGGGATGCGAACTCTAACTTGAATGAAGCGTGGTTGAACAACCCTTATCGTAAGGGCGAAGACGACATGGGCCGTGTTTATGGTGTTCAAGGACGTGCATGGGCAAAGCCGGATGGTGGTCATATCGACCAACTGAAGAAGATTGTTGATGATTTAACGAACGGTATTGATGACCGCGGCGAGATCTTAAACTTTTACAATCCAGGTGAGTTCCATATGGGTTGTTTGCGTCCGTGTATGTACAGTCACCATTTCTCTTTGCTTGGTGACACTCTGTACCTAAATAGCACCCAGCGCTCTTGTGACGTGCCATTAGGCCTGAACTTCAACATGGTTCAAGTTTATGTGTTCCTAGCTATCATGGCGCAAATCACAGGCAAGAAAGCAGGTGTGGCTTACCATAAGATTGTTAACGGTCATATCTACGAAGACCAATTAGCGCCAATGCGTGACATCCAGTTGAAGCGTGAGCCCCTAGCGGCAGCGACATTCCATATTAACCCTGAGATTAAGTCTCTTGAAGACTTAGAAACATGGGTAACGATGGACGACTTCTGGATTGAAGGTTACGAATGCCACGAAGCGATTAAGTACCCGTTCTCCGTGTAATCTAATTTGCTTTGTTTGATTGAAAGGCTGCCTCTGTGCAGTCTTTTTATTTAGTAATGCTTAGCTTGCTTACTATTTGTAAAACCAATAGTCTTGGGTGATTATCTCTAACCACTGAACCATTATGACTCGCTCGCATTGCTTTATACTGCAACACGACTTTCCTATTTCTTTCTACCCTGACAAAAATCAGTTAGTGATTGATAGTGAAGAGATTCATTTAGAACCATTGCAAGCAAGATTGCTCAGCTATTTTATCGAAAATCGTGGGTTAGTGGTTAGCACGCAACAGATAGCTGCCGATGTGTGGCAAAGGACTCAAGTGTCTGACAATTTAGTCAGACAGGTCATCAGTTTGCTGCGCTGTCAGCTTCAGGATAAATCACGTCCATATAGCATCATTCAGACTATTCCTAAGCAAGGTTACCTGTTCGATATAGAAGTGACTCAGCCGAGCGTCGAATCCACTCCCGTTGAGGACGCCTCCCAACCTAAAGCTCTTGTTGCTAAGTCCAAAAAGAAAACCATCGCCCTGATTACAACTGCAGTCTTCTCGGTTGGCTTGATAGCAACTTGGGTATGGCAAACCAAAGTATCAACTAATGATACTGTCGGTATTGCCTCTTATCAAAGTGATGTAATTCCCGTTTATATCCATGATATTACGCTCGATTCTACGAATGAATATGAGATGTCAGAAAGCGTATACAACTATCTTTTCTATGGATTGAATTCGGCTAAAAATTTATCGGGTTACCACTTCTCTCAGCTTTCGAAACATAGCAAGCAATCACTTGCCAATAATGGTGTCGAACTCAAAGGTTGGCTCAAGAAAAAGGGCGGTGACTATGTACTGAGCGTGCTTATACAAAATAACCGCCAGCCTAATCAAAGTCAGAAAGTGGAAAAGAGATTTAGCCAAGATAACTTCTTCGATGCCATTGGGGATGTGATTCTTGAGATCAAAGCCATTATTGTACCAATGACCTCAGAATACGGCCTGGCAAACCATCGAGTGACTTCTATTGATAACTACGCTGATTGGAGTGTTATCTCAGAGGGAATATCGCTTTTTTACCAAGGTAAAGGTGGTCAGCCATTTGCGGACATTGCACTTCAACTGGGTGCGATTCAACAGCAAGGAAGAGACAATTATCTGGTCAATGCTTTACTGTCGTATTCGCAATCTCTGGCTTATTTGCAAAGTCATCAGCAGGAAGATCGCGAACAAGCATTACAATTAGCAAAGCAAGCATTTGAGATGAATCCGCGTTGTGATATCGCCAACCTTACATTAGGTCTTGCACTGTTAATCAACCAACATGCCAATCAAGCTTTCCCTTACCTCTCTTATGCAGCTGAAAGTACACCGAGCCCAATCAGCTTTTATTTGCTTAGTGTGGCTGACAAGCTATCGGATAATCCCAAGGGCTCGCAATACAACTATCAACGCTATACCGAAGTGAAAAAAGAGCATAGCGGCCAACTGTTTGATCTGATTGAATCTTTATAAAAAACAAACCTTTCCTAAACCTCGAAATACGCTTTGAAGCGAAGGTGTTGAGGAATCGCTGATAGCAACGGTATTGTCGTAATATTTCCTTGTGCCAACTGGTTTCCTACATGTTTGATTATTGTTTGGAATCAGACTCGATTGCCTTGCATCAAGCGTAGAAACATCGACTTCCACATACTGTTAACCAAATCATTAATTATTTGGGGTACACACATGTTGAAGAAGTTTGCTTTTCAGATCATTCCAATTCAGATCTTCTTATTCGTCTTTTGGTTCAAAAATGGCTTTATCGATAAAGTGATGGGCGTTGTACTTGGCTTTGTCACGCCAGATACCGCTTATGCTGGAGATACCTGGGCAGGTTGGAAAGGTTATATTGTAGGAACTTGGGACAAGAGCCAAATCGGTCATGCTCTACTGAGTCCAACATTCGATTTTATGTTCCCGATTCTGATTGCTTTGCAATGTGTTCCGTTTTTACTGGTTATTCGCTCGGTACTTGCCGGTGAGTTTATGGTTGGAAAAGAACGTCCATGGTTACTCTATGCTGCCTTTACCTCTCTGTTTGTGACCAGTTGTATGGCTTTCACGCAAACCATCACAGGCGCAAGCGACGGACAATATTTATGGCAATTTATCGGCTTTGGTATGGTTGCCATCATGTACCTTCGTAACGAGCAGGGTAAGTAAGCGGTCTTTAAATAATTGTTGAAGATGCGGATAATCGGGATGTGAGATACAGGGCACGAAGAGCTTATATAAGATAATGTTGAAAGCGATGCCTTTCGTTACTCTATTGGTATCACTTCGTATCTGTTTTTGCTCTTCGCCACTCGTTTACTCGCCCCCCTCATCTGTTTTGATGCCTGCTTTTAGAAAAGAAAAAGCCCGCAACCTAGGTTGCGGGCTTTACTATAAGCGATGTGTCTTGCTAGCGGTTAAGCTATCGAATTATTTAGCTATTAAGCCGTAAGTGCTAACACGGTACCAGGCAGTACAAGGAATACCGCAACAAGGTAACCAGCCACTACAGCTTTGTTTTTCACTGCCATGTCAGAAATAATATCAGATGCTTTCACAGGAAGTTCACGTAGGAACGGAATACCAAAGATGAATACCGTTGCCATGATGTTGAACACCAAGTGTACTAGAGCAATCTGTAGGGCGAATACTGCAAACTCACCAGATACTGCTGTTGCTGCTAATAGAGCGGTAATACAAGTACCGATGTTTGCACCCAAAGTGAAAGGATAAACGTCACGTACTTTTAGAACGCCAGAGCCTACTAGTGGAACCATCAAGCTTGTTGTTGTAGAAGAAGACTGAACAAGGATAGTAACGATAGAGCCAGAAGCGATACCGTGAATAGGACCACGACCGATTGCGTTCTTTAGAATCTCACGAGCACGACCAACCATTAGGCTCTTCATTAGCTTGCCCATTACAGTGATAGCTACGAAGATTGTTGCGATACCAAGAACGATAAGCATGATACCGCCTACAGTGTCGCCAAACGTTGATAGTGGCTCTTTAATCGCACTGACTACAGGTTTAGTGATTGGTTTGATGAAGTTTAGACCCCCCATACTCATATCACCTGTTGCTAGCATCGGTGATACTAACCAGTGAGAAATTTTCTCTAGAATACCAAATGCCATCTCTAATGGTAGGAAGATAGCGACAGCCAATAGGTTAAAGAAGTCGTGAATAGTCGCACTTGCGAAGGCACGCTTGAACTCTACTTTACAACGGACATGACCAAGGCTAACTAGCGTATTGGTTACGGTTGTACCAATGTTGGCACCCATGATCATTGGAATTGCTAGCTCAACAGGTAAACCACCTGCCACAAGGCCAACGATAATTGAAGTAACTGTACTTGATGATTGAATAAGTGCTGTTGCCACTAAGCCGATCATTAAGCCTGCAACTGGGTGTGAAGCAAATTCAAAAAGAACTTTTGCTTGTTCGCCTGTTGCCCATTTGAAGCCTGTACCTACCATTGAAACTGAAAGTAATAGTAGGTAAAGCATGAATGCCAAGTTAGCCCAGCGTAGCCAACGAGTAGAGCTCGAAATAGGCGCTGCTACAGTAGTAGCTTGGTTCATAATGTTTTCTCCATTGGACCGTTTAAGTCTGAGTGTGGTCTGTTTGTTTAATCTGAGCGTGATGTTAGAGGGGAAATATTTCAGTAATATTACATTTTGGTGTAGGTAAGACTTTTTTGTGATGATTTGCTGTTTAAATATTTTAATAGCAAATGTTGGTGATTTAAGTGACTGTTTTAGATGATCTTTATTGGTGATTTTAATGAGTGATATAGATCTTAAAAGTTAGAAAAAAATTGAAAATAATCGCCTTAATATTACATTATGAAATTACACACTTCGATAAAATAAGTGGTAATGGGTGTTTAGGTTAGGTTTTTCCGAGTTTGTTGAGTGGGAGTGTCATATTTGGTATAACAGGGTATCGACTCTTTCATTACGGCACATCTATGTCGCACCTCAACTATAACCACCTTTATTACTTCTGGATGGTTTGCAAACAAGGTTCTGTCACTAAAGCTGCAGAAGCTCTATTTTTAACACCACAAACGGTAACAGGTCAGATAAAAGCGTTAGAAGAGCGTATGGATGGCAAGTTAACTAAGCGGAATGGGCGCAGCGTTGAGCCGACTGAGCTGGGTCAGTTGGTATTTAAGTATTCAGACCGTATGTTTGGTTTGAGTTATGAAATGCTGGATATTGTGAATTACAGCCAACATTCAAATATTTTGTTTGATGTTGGCGTTGCGGATGCTCTGTCCAAAAGGCTCGTCAGCAAAGTTCTGATGTCGACCATCCCTTCAGATAACAGTATTCATTTACGCTGCTTTGAATCTACCCATGAAATGCTTTTGGAACAACTCTCTCAACATAAGCTTGATATGATCTTATCTGATTGTCCTGTTGATTCTAGCCAAAGCCCAGGCTTGTTTAGTAAAAAACTAGGCGAGAGTGGTATGAGTTTTTTCTGTTCAGGCAGTGTCGAAGACGTGAGTTTCCCCGCTGTATTAGAAGAAAGAAAACTGTTAATCCCGGGCAGCCGAACTTCTATGGGGCGTAAAGTTCTGCAATGGTTCGATAGACAAGGGCTTAAGCCTGATATTTTAGGTGAGTTTGATGATGCTGCATTGATGAAAGCCTTTGCTCGTTATCATCATGACGCCATTTTCTTAGCTCCCACACTCTATATGTCTGAAGTTGAAGAAGACACATCACTACAGTTGTTGGGTGGTATTGAAGAGTTAAAAGAGGAGTACTACGTCATATTTGCTGAGAGGATGATCCAACATCCAGCAGTAAAAAATGTATGTGACGCAGATTTTAGCAAATTGTTCGAGTGAGATTGTTTGTTAATGAATTGATATCGATTATCATAACCCTACCATATGCCGGAAATACTGATAGCCCGTAGTTGGCGTAAAGGTTGTAGGGAGCCAAACTATGAACTTAAAAGAGATGGAGAAGAACTCAGCACAAGCTGTGATTCTACTCAAAGCCATGGCCAACGAGCGTCGCTTACAGATCTTGTGCCTATTACATGGTACTGAGCTGTCGGTTGGGGAGTTGTGTGGTAAGTTGGAACTGAGTCAGTCTGCTTTATCTCAACACCTTGCGTGGTTGAGAAGAGATGGTTTGGTCGAAACTCGTAAAGAGGCTCAGACGGTGTATTACACATTGAGCAGTGAAGAAGTAAAAGCGATGATTAACCTACTGCATGGTATGTACTGCAAGTAGCTTGTTGCTGGTGGATTAGCTCATTTCCCATCAGAAATAAGGCCGGCACAAGGAAGTGTCGCTATTTATTAGTGAGAGTTAGACAATTATTAGTAAGACTTAGAAAAGTATTCGCCAAATTTTAGATATAAAAAAACCGGCCAAGGCCGGTTTTTACGTTTTGCGTTGTAATCAAATTTCTATTAAAGAGCTTTGATTGCAGCAGCGAAACGAGACTTATGACGTGCAGCTTTATTCTTATGAATAAGGCCTTTAGTCGCCATGCGGTCTAGAAGAGGTGTAACTTCTACAAGAGCAGCAGTTGCAGCTTCTTTATTGCCAGCTTCAATAGCTGCAATAGTTTTTTTCATGTAAGTGCGCATCATAGAACGACGGCTAGCATTGTGCTGGCGACGTTTCTCAGCTTGGATAGCGCGCTTCTTAGCAGATTTACTGTTTGCCAAGGGTCTAACTCCCAAAAACTTAGTTCGGTGACAATTTAAGGGCGAGGACTATCCCTCTTTAACTCTTAATTGTCAAATGATTTGTGCAAAAACCAATCGTAGCCAAAACAAATTTTGGTATGGAAAGGTTATCGCGGTTAAGATGGCGGGGATTCTAACAGCATTTTTAGACCAATGCTAATAATTATGCTTCTAAGGATAGGATAGTCTTTATCCTTGCTTGAAAGTAATCAACCAGTGTCAGAGGTTTTTGTGAGTAAACGACTATTAAAGTCAGGCCTGATTGTCAGTGCAATGACTTTTGTTTCCCGTGTGTTAGGGCTAGTACGTGATGTAGTAGTCGCAAATTTGATGGGGGCAGGAGCGAGTGCCGACGTATTTTTCTTCGCGAATAAAATTCCTAATTTTTTACGTCGACTTTTTGCCGAAGGCGCTTTTTCTCAAGCCTTTGTGCCGGTATTGACGGAATATCACGCCGCAGGTGATAAAGATAAAACTCGAGACTTGATAGCAAAGGTGTCCGGTACACTTGGGGTGTTGGTTTCCATTGTGACGGTGCTTGGGGTATTAGGCTCTGGAGTTATCACCGCAATGTTTGGCGCGGGGTGGTTTATCGACTGGCTTAATGATGGCCCATCAGCACCAAAATTTGAGCTTGCGAGCTTTATGCTCAAAATTACCTTTCCCTATTTGTGGTTTATTACCTTTGTTGCTTTGTCTGGTGCGATTCTCAATACATTAGGTAAGTTTGCTGTTTCTTCTTTTACGCCTGTGTTTTTGAACGTGATGATTATCGGCGCAGCATGGTTTATTTCTCCTAATTTGGAACAACCTGAAATTGGCTTAGCCATCGGTGTGTTTCTTGGGGGATTAGTCCAATTTCTTTTCCAAATGCCATTTTTGATAAAAGCGGGTGTATTGGTTAAGCCGAAGTGGGGTTGGAGAGATCCTGGCGTAGTTAAGATCCGCACCTTGATGATCCCAGCTTTGTTCGGTGTATCAGTTAGCCAAATCAACTTATTATTCGACACATTTATCGCCAGTTTCCTAGCGACCGGTTCAATCAGTTGGTTGTATTACTCAGACCGATTACTCGAATTCCCATTGGGGCTGTTCGGGATTGCGATTGCAACCGTGATTCTTCCAGCTTTATCCCGTAAACACGTCGATGCTCAAAATGAAGGTTTCTCCCAAACGATGGACTGGGGCGTACGCATGGTTTTGCTTCTAGGTATTCCTGCTATGTTGGGTCTCATCGTTTTAGCTAAGCCAATGTTGATGGTGTTGTTCATGCGTGGTGAGTTTTCCCCGCATGATGTGCATCAAGCGTCAATGTCGCTGGTGGCTTACGCGTCAGGTTTGCTTAACTTTATGCTAATCAAGGTATTGGCTCCGGGCTATTACTCTCGCCAAGATACCAAAACACCCGTTAAGTACGGCATTATCGCCATGGTCACCAATATGGTGTTCAACGCGATCTTTGCGTATTTCTATGGCTATGTCGGCTTGGCGATAGCGACAGCATTGTCCGCTTTCGTGAATATGGCGTTGTTATATCGTGGATTGCATCTTGCGGGTGTGTATCAATTATCTAAGACAACCTTGTTGTTTAGTGCCAAGTTGATTATCTCGGGTGTGGTGATGGTTGCGGCTATTTTATGGCAGTTGGATAATATGCAACAGTGGCTTGAATGGGGTTTCAGCCAGAGAGCTCTTACATTAACAGGCTTGATTGGACTTGGTGGCTTTGTTTATATTGTTTCGATACTGGTTTTAGGTATCCGAGTAAAACATTTAAAAGCAGCGACAGATTAATACTGATTAGTATATAATCCGTCGGTTTCACACAATAAATGATGTAAATAACAGGTTTTAGCTGATCATAATGGAACTGATCCGAGGTATACACAATATTAAAGCGCAGCATCATGGCTGTGTATTAACCATAGGTAACTTTGATGGTGTTCATTTAGGACATCAAGAGGTTCTGAGTCAGGTTTCTAAACAAGCTGCAGCACTAGGGCTCCCTTCTGTTGTCATGACGTTTGAGCCGCAGCCTATGGAGTTGTTTGCCCGAGGTAGAGCTCCGGCACGTTTAACTCGCTTACGAGATAAGTACGTGCAACTGAGCAAGCTAGATATCAGTCGCTTGTTGTGTGTTAATTTTAATCAGTATTTTGCCAGTTTATCCGCAGAAGCATTCATTAAGGATCTTCTGGTTGATAAGCTTGGTGTGAAGTTCTTAGTGGTTGGTGACGATTTTTGTTTTGGCAAAGGTCGTACCGGCAATTTTACCATGCTCAAACAAGCGGGTGAAAAATATGGTTTTGAGGTGGTCAGCACCCAAAGCTATTGCTTAAACCAATTACGAGTAAGCAGTACTGAGATACGAAATGCATTAGCGGTCGATGATTTGGCTGCCAGTGCTACCATGTTAGGGCGTGACTACAGTATTAGTGGTCGAGTGTCCCATGGTCGAAAACTAGGGAGAACTATCGGTTTCCCTACCGCTAACATTCCATTAAAGCGTTGTGTTTCTCCTGTGTCGGGAGTGTATGTTGTTGAAGCATTGGATATCGACGGTGTTCCTGTCGGTGGCGTTGCTAATATTGGACAACGACCAACGGTTAATGGCGTAAGGCAGCAATTAGAAGTGCACTTTTTTGACTTTAAAGCCAATTTATATGGTAAACAGTTAGAAGTACGACTTTTACACAAACTGCGCGACGAGATAAAATTTGAATCGTTCGACGCATTAAAGAATCAAATAGAATTGGATGCTGAAGCCGCAAGGGTGTGGCTGCTTCAGCTAAAGAATTAGTCGGATGATTCCACCGATTAACATAATGTCTAACTTCGCCCAATATAACGGAATTAAGAATCGATGAGTGATTATAAAGATACCCTGAACTTACCAGAAACAGGGTTCCCAATGCGCGGCAATCTGGCAAATCGTGAACCAGAAATGCTGAAGCGTTGGTACAAAGAAGATCTTTACGGCGAGATCCGTAAAGCAAAGAAAGGCAAAAAATCTTTCGTACTGCATGATGGCCCTCCATACGCGAATGGCGATATTCACATTGGTCACGCACTGAATAAGATTCTTAAAGACATTATTATCAAATCAAAGACCCTTTCTGGCTTTGATGCGCCGTACATCCCTGGTTGGGACTGTCACGGCCTTCCAATCGAGCTAATGGTTGAGAAGAAGAAAGGTAAGCCTGGTCAGAAGATTTCAGCAGCTGAATTCCGCGAAGAGTGTCGTAAGTACGCTGCGGGCCAAGTTGAAGGTCAAAAAGAGAGCTTCAAACGTCTTGGTATCATGGGCGAGTGGGATAAACCTTACCGCACTATGGATTTTGGCACGGAAGCGAACATCATTCGCTCTCTAGGTAAAATCGCAGACAAAGGCCACCTTCTTAAAGGTTTCAAACCTGTTCACTGGTGTACTGACTGTGGTTCTGCTCTGGCTGAAGCTGAAGTTGAATATAAAGATAAAGTTTCTCCATCTATCGATGTGAAATTTTCTGCAGCTGACGAAGCGGCTCTTCTAGAGAAATTTACTCTAGCTGAAGGCCACGCTGGTCAAGGCGAAATCTCTATCGTTATCTGGACAACAACACCATGGACTCTGCCGGCGAACCGCGCAGTATGTCTACGTGATGACCTTGAATACGTACTTATCCAAGTTGAAGCGAATGGCGAACAGCCAGCTCAACGTATCGTTGTTGCTTCTGAACTAGCAAAAGACGTTATGGATCGTGCAGGTATCGAGCACTTCCATAACCTTGGTTTTGCTACCGGTGCTGATCTTGAGCTTTCTCAGTTCAACCACCCGTTCTACGACTTTACTGTTCCTGCCGTTCTTGGCGATCACGTAACAACTGATTCTGGTACAGGTGTGGTTCACACTGCGCCTGGTCACGGTCAAGAGGATTTCGTGGTTGGTAAGAAATACAACCTAGAAATCGCTAACCCAGTAGGTTCAAATGGCGTTTACCTGCCAGATACTGAGCTATTCGCTGGTCAGCATGTATTCAAAGCGAACGATTCTGTTTTAGAAGTTCTAAAAGAGAAAGGTGCACTATTGCATCACCATGCTTACGAGCACAGCTACCCACACTGTTGGAGACACAAAACTCCAATCATCTTCCGTGCAACACCACAATGGTTCATCTCTATGGATCAAGCTGGCTTACGTGCGAAAGCACTAGAGTCAATCAAGAGTGTTGAGTGGTTGCCTGAATGGGGTCAAAGCCGTATCGAAGGTATGGTTGAAGGTCGTCCTGAGTGGTGTATCTCTCGTCAACGTACTTGGGGTGTACCTATTGCCTTATTCGTTCACAAAGAAACGTCAGAACTTCATCCAGAAAGCCCAGCTCTTATTGAAAAAGTAGCGAAGCTTGTTGAAGAGAAAGGCATTCAAGCTTGGTGGGATCTTGACGCTGCTGAACTTATGGGTGCAGAAGACGCTGATAAGTACGAAAAAGTTATGGATACGCTAGACGTATGGTTCGACTCAGGTGTAACGCACTTCTCTGTTGTGGATTCTCGTGAAGAGTACAACTTCCCGAATGAAGAAAGAACGCACAGTGCTGATCTGTACCTTGAAGGTTCTGACCAACACCGTGGCTGGTTCCAGTCTTCTTTGATTTCATCTATCGCGATGAAAGACGAAGCACCATACAAGCAAGTGCTAACGCACGGTTTCGTGGTTGACGGTAACGGCCGTAAGATGTCTAAATCTATCGGTAACGTTGTTGCTCCTAAAGATGTAACCAATAAGCTAGGCGCAGATATTCTACGTCTATGGGTTGCTTCTACGGATTACACTAACGAAGTTGCGGTTTCTGACGAGATCCTTAAGCGTTCTGCTGATGCATACCGTCGTATTCGTAACACGGCTCGTTTCTTCCTAGCGAACTTGAACGGTTTCAATCCTGAAACTGACCTAGTGCCTGCTGAAGAAATGGTAGCACTTGATCGCTGGGCTGTTGGCCGTGCTCAAGCTGCACAAGAAGAGATTGTTAAAGCATACGGTGAGTACAACACTCACGGTGTGACTCAACGTCTAATGCAGTTCTGTTCTATCGAAATGGGTTCTTTCTACCTAGATGTCATTAAAGACCGTCAGTACACAGCGAAGCAGGGCAGCCATGCTCAACGTAGCTGTCAAACGGCGCTTTACTACATTGTTGAAGCTCTCGTTCGTTGGATGGCGCCTATCATGTCGTTCACTGCAGATGAAATCTGGAACGAGATGCCAAGCTCTTTACCAACTGGAGAGCAGCGCGACACGTTTGTATTCACAGGCGAGTGGTTCGAAGGCCTATTTGGTCTTGCTGATGACGAAGAGCTAAGCAACGAATTCTGGACTGAAATCCAGTCAGTTCGTGGCGCAGTGAACAAGCTTCTTGAAGATGCTCGTAAAGAGAAAACGATCGGTGGCGGACTGCAAGCTGAAGTGACTCTATACGCTGACGACGCGTTAGCGGCTAAAATCAACAAGCTAGAAGATGAGCTACGTTTCGTACTTATCACATCAACTGCTGTTGTTAAGCCACTAAGCGAGAAATCTGACGTTGCTCAAGCGACAGACGTTGCAGGTCTATTCGTTGAAGTTGCAGCAACTGAAGCTGAGAAGTGTGACCGTTGCTGGCACCACACTCCAGATGTAGGCACAATTGAAGGTCACGAGAAAATTTGTGGTCGTTGTGTGTCGAACATCGACGGTGAAGGCGAAGTGCGTAAGTTCGCATAACGACTCAGAGAAAGACTGAACTTTTTGTAAAAATCATAGCCCCAGTATCAACTGGGGTTATTTTTAATTATAGGAAATGTGTTTAATCGAGTTGAGTGCTCATCCTCCCTTAACAAGGATGATTAAATGGGTACCGGCTTCGTAAATACTAGGAATAGAAATGAGTGAAGTTTCGTTAAAACAATCTGGCGTGCGTTGGTTATGGTTGGCTCTGCTGGTTTTCGTTGCAGATATCGGCATCAAACTTTTCGTCATGGACAACATGGGTTATGGCTGGGCAAATCGCATTGAGGTGCTGCCATTCTTTAACTTTTTGTATGTTCATAACTACGGCGCAGCATTTAGCTTCTTGAGTGACCAAAGTGGTTGGCAGCGTTGGTTGTTTACTGGTATCGCCTTTGCGGTAACGGGGATGCTGACTTACTGGATGAGTAAGTTACCTGCAGCTGAGAAGTGGAATAACATTGCTTACGCGATCATTATTGGTGGCGCTGTCGGTAACGTATTTGACCGAGTAGTACACGGCTTTGTTGTCGATTACTTAGATTTCTACTGGGGTACTTACCATTGGCCTGCGTTTAACTTAGCCGATATGGGAATCTGTATTGGTGCAGCGATGATCATCCTAGATGGTTTTCGTAAGAAAGACGAAAGCAAATAGCTTACTCTGAAGTGACGAGGTCTGAAGTTAGTCGACCTGAAGTCAGTAGTTCTGAAGTGAACTACTTTGAAATAGATGGCCTTAAAGTCAGTCTATGACTCACAGATTAGAATAGCCCTAAGCGCTGTCGGTTGATTCCGACGGCGCTTTTTTTTATGCTGCTCTTAATAAGGGAGCAAAACAGAATGCCCCCTCAAATAATAAAGAAATCTAAGGAAAGTAACGTGGCAGCAATTAAAAATGATTCAGCAGTAACTCTACATTTTACGATTAAAATGCAGGATGGTTCAGTTGCCGATAGCACGGAAAATATGGGCAAACCTGCAAAGTTCGTCATGGGTGATGGCAGCCTAAGTGAGAACTTTGAGCAATGCTTAATAGGGCTTGAGGCAGGCACTGAAAAATCGATTGAATTGAAAGCACAAGATGCCTTTGGTATGCCAAACCCTGATCACATCCATCATATGGATCGTGCAAAATTTGTTGGTGATTCTGAAGTGGAAGTTGGCACTATCATGGCATTCTCAAGCCCTGATGGTATGGAGATTCCTGGTATTATCACTGAGATTGCTGGTGATTCAGTGACCGTTGATTTTAACCACCCACTAGCCGGCCAAGACGTTACGTTTGACGTCAACATCTTAGCTGTGGACTAACTATTTTAGCGGTGGATTAACTATCTTAGCGTTAGAATAGCTATCTTGACGTCAGAATAGCTATCTGACGGTAGAATAACATCGCCTTACAGCTGTGATGTAACCCAGAGCTTCACTGTCTAGACGCTTCACTGTAGAATGCGAACCTCGCTGACAGCGAACTCTATAGAAACAACCTTAGTACCGCGGTAAATGATGAGCAATGAAATGAAAATAATGTTAGCTAACCCTCGTGGCTTTTGTGCAGGTGTCGATCGTGCGATCAGCATCGTAGAGCGCGCTCTTGAACTGTATCAGCCACCGATTTATGTTCGCCATGAAGTGGTGCATAACCGCTTTGTTGTTGAAGGGCTAAAGCAACGTGGTGCTATTTTTGTCGAAGAGTTAAGTGAAGTACCAGACGATAACATCGTGATTTTCTCGGCTCACGGTGTTTCTCAAGCGGTTCGTAAAGAAGCGAAAGAGCGCGAGTTAACGGTATTTGATGCGACGTGTCCTTTGGTGACTAAAGTTCATATGGAGGTAGCTCGTGCGAGCCGCAAACATATGGAAGTGGTACTGATTGGTCACGCTGGTCACCCTGAGGTTGAAGGCACTATGGGTCAGTACGCTAGCCAAACAGGTGGTATGTACTTGGTTGAAAGGCCTGAAGACGTACAGAGTCTAGTGGTGAACGATCCAAGTAATTTGCACTATGTTAGCCAAACAACACTATCCGTTGATGAGACGGCGGATGTAATTGAAGAATTACGTCGAGTGTTCCCTGATATTCAAGGTCCACGTAAAGACGATATTTGCTACGCGACTCAAAACCGTCAGGACGCAATTCGCGAAATGGCAAGTGAGGTTGATGTTGTGATTGTTGTAGGTTCTAAGAACTCATCTAATTCAACACGCTTAAAAGAGTTGGCTGAAAAGCTAGGCACACCAGGTTATCTAACGGATTGCCCAGAAGACATTAAGACTGAATGGGTTGAAGGTAAACAGAAAATTGGTGTGACTGCGGGTGCTTCTGCTCCTGAAGAGCTAGTAAATCAAATCTTAGATCGTATTCGTGAGTTAGGCGCAACTGAGGTTGAAGAAATTCAAGGTCGTGAAGAGAACATGTTCTTCGAAGTACCGAAAGAGCTACAGATTAAGCAAGTCGACTAATCACTATTGATTTGTGACAAGATCGATTCGTAAACACTATCGATTCGTAAACACTATCGATTTGCAAAAAGTAAAAAGCCAACGTTGATGCGTTGGCTTTTTTGATCGCGCTTTAGAACAAGGCGTCGAATTTCTAACAGGTTACTGGAGACCGAGCTGCTCTTTTAAGGCTTTTAGATAGCGACGACTGACAGGCACTTCAAAACCGGTCAGCGTGATGATCTCCGCTAACCCATTCTCTAACAGTTTGATCTCTTGGATCGATTTTATGTTGATCAAGTATTGTCGATGACAGCGGATTAAGTCGGTTTTTTCTTCCAAGATCTTTAGGGTTAACTGCGATGTTGCTGTTTGTGATGAGCTACGAACATGAACACCACTGATATCGGAATAAGCACACTCGACCGTTTGGCTTGCCATGATCACAATACGGTTATGGCCGATGCACGGGATTTGCTCCAAGTGACAGGGAGCAATCGCAGAGATATCTTGTTCCGGTGTTTTCTGGTTTTGTTTTATGACCTTGTTAAGACGACAAACACTCTTATTTAATCGACAGGGTTCAACTGGCTTAAGTAGGTAGTCAAAAGCATTATCCTCAAACGCTTGGATCGCATATTGGTCGTAGGCGGTCACGAATACCACGTAAGGCATCGTGTCTGGGTCAAGCATGCTTAGCAGTTCAATCCCGGTCACCTGAGGCATTTGAATATCCAAGTACACCACATCAGGTTTGAGTAGATTGATCTGTTTAAGTCCTTCAATCGCGTTGCTTGCTTGGCCAATCACTTCCACTTCTCCAGTTTCAGTGAGTAGTTCAATCAACTCTTCGCGAGCAAAAAGCTCATCGTCGACAACTAATGCTTTTAACATCCTACAATCTTCATGTTGATTCTATCCTTGCTGGATTCTTAGTTAGCTTCTTAAAATTATCTTGTAATAGGAATGATAAAGCTCATTCGAGTAAATTGCTGTGGTTGAGATTCTATTTTTAGTGCGGAATCTTGTCCAAAGAAATTAGTGAGTCGTTTATCAACAATCTCCATTCCCAAACCTGCATGGTCTTGAGACGGTTTCTGGTAAGTCCCTGCGTTATCTTCTACAACTAACTTGAATCCACCCTCGAAAGCTTCGCTATAGATCTTCACTTGGCCGGCTTCGAGCATATTTGAAATACCATGCTTGATGGCGTTCTCAACCAATGGTTGCAGGGTAAAGCTTGGCAGTTGAGCCTCATACAGTTGCGGGTCGATGTCCCATTCGATTTCTAATCGGTCAGTAAAGCGCGCTTTCTCTATGGTTAAGTAAGCATTCACATGTGCCAACTCATCTTTAAGTTTCACGGTGTTGATGTTCTGCTTTAGGTTACTTCTGAAGAAGTGAGATAGATGCTGAATCAACTCTCGTGCTTTATCTGGATCGCGACGTGTTACCGCACTGATGGTGTTAAGTGCATTGAACAAAAAGTGTGGGTTCACCTGTGCGTGCAGCAGCTTTATTTCAGCTTGGGTGAGTAGTGTTTGCTGCAGCTGATAGTTGCTGAACAGGATCTGGCTCGACAGCAGTTGAGCGATACCTTCACCCATCGACATATTGATGGTCGAGAATAGCTTCATTTTAGGCTCATACAGCTTGATGGTTCCTACTACTTCATTACCCGCGCGCAATGGAATAATCAGCGCAGAACCCAATTTACAATCTTGTGATAGGGAGCATTGGTATGGATTCTCTTTGCCATCGAGGTAGATGATGTCGTTCTGTTCCATCGAGGTAAGCGTGCTCTGTGATGAAATAGGCGTATTAGGAATATGGTGTTCATCGCCGATGCCGACGAAAGCGAGAATTTTTTCTCGGTCGGTTATCGCCACTGCGCCAACGTTGGTTTCTTCGTAAATTATCCGCACTATTTTTTGCGCGTTATCCGAATTGAATCCGCCATGCAAAATACCCACCGAACGCTCGGCGATGGTCAATGCGCGACGTGAGAAAGTCGCTGAATACTTCTCGAAGATGGTTTTTCGGTCTTGGATGATGCTCATGAACAGCGCTGCACCCACTGAGTTCGCGATGATCATTGGCGCGGCTATATCGGAGACTAGCGCATAGGACTGCTCAAATGGTTTTGCGACCGCTAGCAGAATCAGCATTTGAATGATTTCTGCAAAAAGGGTCACCGAGAACACAACCAATGGATTAAATAACTGGCTGGCTTTGTTCTTTCTGACGAGGTAAACGTGCAATAGACCACCAATCAAGCCTTCGGCCGTGGTTGATATTGCACAAGCTAAGTCAGTGAAGCCACCCAAAGAGTAACGATGGATACCGCCAGTAAAGCCGACGGCAAAGCCGACAACAGGACCGCCAAACAGGCCGCCCATCACGGCACCCATTGCTCGAGTGTTAGCTATTGCGTCGTTAATCTGCAATCCAAAATAGGTGCCCATAATACAGAACAGGGAAAATAGAACGTAACAGCTGACTTTATGACTTAAGCGCGAAGAGATGTTCAACAAAGGGAGAATTAGCGGGGTTTTACTTAGCATGTAAGCAATCACTAAGTAGACACAGGTTTGTTGCAGCAGAGAGAGAATGAGTTCCATATTTTCACCTATTGAGACGCTGGTTAAGTGTAAAGCTCATTGCGTGGTAACGGTAGCTTTGCTTGTGTTTTCATTGGGTATATCGAGTGGTTATTGCTTCTCAAGGCTGAGGTATCAATATTGATGTACTAATGTTGATGTACCCATGTTGAGATACAGTAAAGCCCATCACAGTGGATGGGCTTTAGTCTTATTTTCCAGGAATCACTGAGTGATTACCGGAGCAAGCGAAGTGTGTTTGGCTTGTTCTTTTGTCTTTCTATGAAGACGTGTCTCTTGCTATCAAGAGTCTGAAAGAACTAGGCGGTTTTGGTTACACCTTTTGCTTCTTTTTTTTCTTCTTCATCAGCAAGGTCGATATCGCCTTTGCCTTTTGAAATTTTGATAACGTAAGCCGCAACACCGAATGCACTCACCACACCGATGATGGTTGAAAGTTGCATTGGCAGACCGAAGCCCAGTTGGCTATTGTTCAGGATGAATGTGATACACACAGACGTCATGAAGATAGCTGGAACCGTGGTTACCCAGTGCAATTTATTGTGACGAAGTAGGTAAGCCGAAGCTGTCCATAGCATCATTACTGCTGTTGATTGGTTAGCAAAACCGAAGTAACGCCAGATGATACCGAAATCGACTTGAGTCAGAATGCCACCAAGAACGAACAATGGGAGAGCCATCAGTAGGCGGTTACGCAGTGTTTTCTGTTCCATGTTGAAGTATTCAGCAAGGATAAGACGGCTTGAACGGAATGCAGTGTCGCCAGAAGTGATAGGTAAGATAACCACGCCAAGGAAAGCAAGGATACCGCCAAATACACCCAGTAGGCCAAATGAAGCGCTGTAAACTACGTTACCAGGGCCACCGTTTGCAATCGCGTCAGATAGAGACTCAACTGAACCGAAGAATGACAGAGCAAGTGCACACCAAATTAGGGCGATGATGCCTTCACCAATCATTGCACCGTAGAATACGAAGCGACCGTTCTTTTCGTTTTCCATACAACGAGCCATCAGTGGTGACTGAGTTGCATGGAAGCCAGAGATAGCACCACAAGCGATAGTGATAAATAGAGCAGGCCAAAGCGGTAAGTCGTTAGGGTTCATGTTAGTGAACATGTCTTTCATCTCGAAGCCACCCATGATTTGGTGCTCGTCAGATAGACCAATCGCAGTGATTAGGCCAACAGACATAAAGATAAGCAGAGCACCGAACAGTGGGTAGAAACGACCAATAATTTTATCGACAGGGACAATCGTTGCGACGATGTAGTAGGCAAAAATGATAACAACCATGGTCGTTGTAGACATTACGAAATCAGTTTGGTCGTTCACTAGGGTAGTGATCATGCCTGCTGGAGCAGAAACGAATACCACACCAACCAGAAGCAATAGAACAATGGCAAAGATGTTCATAAAGTGTTTTGCGCCATTGCCTAGGTAACGTCCAGTGATGGTAGGAACTGAAGCGCCACCATTACGGATAGATAACATACCTGAGAAGTAGTCGTGTACTGCACCTGCGAAGATACAACCTAGCACGATCCAAAGCATTGCTGCTGGGCCGTAAAGCGCACCCATGATTGGGCCGAAGATTGGACCTACACCTGCAATGTTAAGCAGTTGAACTAGGTAAACCTTTGGCGTCGACATTGGAACAAAGTCCACGCCATCTTGCTTGGTATGGGCTGGTGTTTGACGCTTTTCATTGATACCGAAAATCTTTTCGATAAAGGCACCGTAAATAAAGTAGCCACCAATGAGTGCTGCAACACAGGTAAGAAACCACATCATAATTTGTTATCCCTGAATGTATTAATTAAGTCAGGGTGTATATTAAAGGAGTCGATGAGAAGAAACTTCCGCTATCAGAGTGAGTGGTCGAATAGTCAATTAAGTGGTGTTATAACTGATTGAGTGGTTTGTCATCTTTACGGAGTGGTTGATTCTTTGTATCGAACGGCTTATTTACCGAGTAGACAGGTTGATTGACCTAGCAGAGAGGTGGATAGAAGCTGTGAGCAGTAGGTTGCTGCTCTTGAGTGGTCTGTATCAGTCTCAAGCGGAGAACATGAGACAATGAGTGGACATCGACAAGCGTTCAGCGGAGAATCACCACAAAGGCAGCGCTTCGTCAGGAAGTGGTGAAGTAACAATATAAAGGATTGAAATGAAAAAAATAATAACACTATTCGCCGTAGCATTTAGCCTTGCAGGATGCAGCGCTAATGTTCAAGATTTAGCAGCAGAAGGTAACTGGCAAGAGATCGGTTATCGTGATGGTATTAAAGGTAACACTCAGCGTTCGTATTCAGATATGACCGAGCTTGGTGCTGTTGATCAAGCCAGTTACACAGAAGGCTACCACCTAGGTGTGACTGAATATTGTAATCCTAACCATGCTTATCAGATCGGCTTATCTGGACAGGTGTATGAAGGCGTATGTTCTGGTACGGAAGACGCTCAACGTTTCCGTATGGAATGGCAACGCGGTTGGGATGAGTTCTCAAACGACTATTAAGCTCACGCTAGCGATTTAAAAACTAAAACATAAAAAGACCAGTACCGAATGTGTACTGGTCTTTTTGTATGAAGTGAAAGTGATGGCCTAAATTCTAAATTCTAAATTCTAAATTAGAAGCTAAAAAAGTGAATCTAGATTACTGGTTATTCTCGACCGCTTTTCTCAAGAAACCATTTTGTTGATCAAGTTGAGCTTTCGCTAGTTCTAAATCCAGCCCTGTCAGAATCATCAAAATAGACAGCTTCACATCATAATTGGTGGTTTTAAGTGTCGAAACAGCAAGGGCTTTGTCGCATTCAGTTGCTTGGATAACGATACGAGCAGCACGAGCAACCAGCTTTTCATTGGTCGCTTTCACATCGACCATTAAGTTCTGATAACTTTTACCAATGCGAATCATGCTCGCAGTCGTTAGCATGTTGAGTACTAATTTTTGCGCGGTACCTGATTTTAATCGTGTTGAGCCGGTCAATGCTTCTGGGCCAACCACTGGACTTATCGCAATCTGAGCGATCTCTGCGATCGGAGAGCCTGGATTACAAGACAGCGCAACCGTCACCGCACCAATCTGATTAGCATAGTTGAGTGCACCTATTACGTAAGGTGTGCGACCACTGGCTGCGATGCCAACCACAACATCATTCTCTGAAAATTGAATCGCTTTCAGATCTTCAATACCGAGAGTCAGTGAGTCTTCTGCTCCCTCTTTGGCTTTCAAAATTGCTTCTGGTCCGCCTGCAATTAGGCCGATAACCATTTTGTCTGAAACACCAAAAGTTGGAGGACATTCTGAGGCATCTAACACGCCCAGTCGACCACTGGTGCCTGCGCCTATGTAAATCAGTCGGCCACCGTTTTGAAAGGCGTGAGCGATCTTATCAACGGCTTGAGCGATTTGTGGCAGCTCCACTTCGATCGCCAATGGAACTTGCTTGTCTTGTTGATTAATCTTTTCGACCACTTCGAGAGAGGTGAGTAGATCAATATCCATAGTGTCAGGGTTTCTCCCCTCCGAAACGAGGTGCGAGAGGGCTGATATGAGAGCATCGTTACTCATAATGATCCTTAAATGGTGATTCTAAAATGATGGTTCTAAAATTGTTTAGACAGCACTGCAAAGTCAGTATTGTTACTAAGATCACAGGGCTACTAAGTTAGTCCGCACGATAAAGAACGCCTAGAGAGGCTGCTCTACTTGCGCCAGTTACTTCTGGTAAATTGCTTGGCAGTTGATGTATGTGCCGTTGAGCAAGCCACGCAAAGGCCATGGCTTCCATATAGTCGGCATCAACGCCTTTGCTGGTGGTTGATTCAACCTCCCAGCTAGGAAGAAGCTCAGATAGTCTCTTCATCAATAGTGGGTTTCTCGTTCCACCCCCGCACACGTACAGCGCTGGCTGATTACCTAAGCGATAAGTTTCTACTTCATTGGCTATCGTTAATGCGGTGTATTCACAAAGCGTGCGCTGAACATCTTCTGCCGCAAGATCTTTAAATTCTGTTAACTGTTGCTCTAGCCAAGGTAGGTTGAACAGTTCTCTACCAGTACTTTTCGGTGGCATTTGAGATAGATAAGATTCATCTAACAGTTGTTTGAGCAAGCCATGGTTTAGTTGGCCTTTAAGTGCGAATTGCGCATCGCGGTCAAACTGCTCGCCAGTGTGTTTATCAACCCAAGCATCCATCAACATATTGCCCGGGCCTGTATCGTAGCCAAGTGTTGGTTGATTCGGTCTCAGCACTGAAATGTTAGAGATACCACCAATATTCAAGACCACGACAGAGCTGTCTTGCGGGTGAAAAATAGTATGGTGGAAGGCGGGTACTAGAGGAGCCCCTTGTCCGCCTAGTGCCATGTCTTTACGTCGAAAATCAGCGACTGTTTGAATCTGTGTTTTAGCGGCAATGATATTGGCATCACCCAACTGCATGGTAAATGGCGAATCACCCGTTGGCTGGTGGAACACCGTTTGGCCATGATTACCAATTGCAGTTACAGAAGATGCCGGAGTACCTGACTTTTGGATAAGTTGTAGAACCGCATCAGCAAACAGGTGGCCAAGCTGGTGGTCGAGTTCGCCAATGGCAATCAAATCGGTTTTCTGACCAATACAAACCTCAAGTAGGCGAGTTTTGATCTCGTTAGGCATCGGGAACTCATCATGAGCCAGTAATGTAATGCTCTCGTCTTCAATCGAGACCAATGCTGTATCAACGCCATCCATACTCGTCCCCGACATCACACCTATATATAACTCTGACTTCATTGTTCAGTTCCTAAATTAAGCGGGTGGATTTTTTGGCGAGCGATAACTTCTGCGCCATCCAAAGCATTACCTTGTATATTTAAGCTGCGATCTTGGATCGGTTGGGAAAGTTTAGTGCGGTAGTTCTGTCCTAAACTCCCTAAAAACATAATAGGTAAGCTGTTACTTTCTGAGCATGCTCGTGTAAGTGATTCTATGTGAGCAGCCCCTTGTTTAAAAATATTGTTGGCTGTTGGGCAGCTATGTTCTATGTCGACGAGCTTTCGTGCAAATAGAGCATAATCGGTTGCGTTAGCTTCGCCGATCCACTTTAGAATTTGGCTACGTTCGTTACCCGTTGTTCTCGTTACAAGCTGGCTCGTTTGAGACGATTGTTTTTGGTCAAACTCAGCGAGAGTTTGTTGAACCGCTCGAAACCCAAGCCAAGCGCCACCACCTTGATCGCCGACCGGAAAGCCCCAGCCACCAAATTGATGAGTTTTTTGTTGATTGTCTAATTGAATGGCAACTGAACCAGTACCAATTGCTATGCAGTTAACACCTTGCCCTACATTGGCACCAAATACAGATACTTCTGCATCGGTCGTCACATATAGGTGCGGGCAGTGGGCTAACGCGGATTGTAGTTTAGCTTTTAAATCCATATTTCCCGCACCAGCAACGCCAATCACAATATAGCACTGCTGTGATTTTATCTGGTTAACACTCAACATTTCATCAATATAATGAGTAAGTTGAGTTATCGCAGCTTCCCCATATAAGGTCAATGAAGTCGCAGCTAGAGTTCGCTCTTCAATGACACCTAATGTTGGCGTTATTTGCTTCAGTCTAATGGCGGTTTTTGTACCTCCGCCATCGACTGCTAAAGTATGGGTAATCATGGGTTAAACCGTTTGTAGTTTATTAACTTCTTGAGTTTGCTTGTTGCCTGATAGGCACACTATTAAGGATACCAAGGTGCCAATACAAAGTTGATAAGGGAAAGCCAATCGAATACCAACCCAATCAGTATTAATTACCCCCATCACACTATCCCAAACATAAGCTTGCATCAGCAGTGTGGTTAAGAAACCAGCCATTAGAGCCAGAGCTACTGAGGTTTCGTTACCGCGGTCTGTGAATATAGCGGTGAAGTAGACACCTAATAATCCTGTGTAGGCAAATACCATCACACTCAAAGCAAACGACAACAATGGCATGTCAGTGTACTGCTGCCAGTAGTAACACAGGATGCCCATGCTACCCAGAGCGACTGCTGCTACAGCCATACCAACGCGTCCTGCTTTTACGTAATGGAAGTCATCTTGTACTCCTTTACGAGCTTCTAACCAAGGCTTGTATATATCTTGAATAGCAACCGAAGACATTGAGTTCAAGCCAGAGTTTAGTGTCGAAAGGGCAGCTGCAACCACGCCAACGGTGACTAAGCCACGAAGACCTGCTGGCATTTCATTAAGTACGTAATACATGAAAATAGTGACGTTTTCGCCATTAAAGTTTTGTACTACTTCTTTGCTTTCAAAGCCCATCAGTTCAGGTCTTTGATAGAAGACATACAGCAATAAGCCGATTGACATAAATACGAGAACAACTGGAATCGAGAATATGATCGAGTTAATCATCGCCTTGGAACCTTGCTTCGCATCTTTACAGGTCAGGACACGTTGCGTCATGTCTTGATCAAGACCAAAGGCACCAATGTTTAATAATACAAAGCCAGTAATACATGCCCAGAAACTAAATGTGCCGGCAGGGCTAAAGTCTAGAGTAAAGTCTAACAATGTAAGCTTAGAAGGTAGCCCTTCACCAGGGTTCATTAACACTTGGGCTATTTGGTTAAAGTCTGCTGGGATTTGGCCTAACAAATAGATGATAACGGCAATGGCTGCACCAACATAAACTACAAGTTGAATAAGGTCGCTCCAGATAACCGAACGAATACCGCCCATGTAAGTGTAAGCAAGGCCAACAGCAACGAGGATCACAACAGAAGTTACAACGCTGCTAGGATCGATGTTGGTAAATAGAATCATAGATACCGCAATGGCAGCCATGTATAGGCGAGCGCCTGATGCAAACACTCTGCCGACTAAATACATGACACCTGCACGCTGTTTGGTCTTTTCACCAAAACGTACTTTTAGTAGTTCATAAACGGTAGAGACTTTGTTTTTGTAGAAGCGAGGTATCAACACCAATGCCACAAAAATGGCACCAATGATGCCGCCAATGTTGGTCGCTAGATAAGTGAGATCGCCACGGTAACTAGATTCTGGTCCACCTAAAAACGTCGCTGCTGATTGTGAAGTCGCCAGTACCGAGATAGCAACGACCCACATTGGCATCGAATTACCGCCTAAGAAATAGTCTTTGGTACTTGTGATTTTTGTTCGGCTGAAGTGCCAGCCTGTATACACGATGATAGCGAAATATATCGCGAATACCGCCCAGTCCAGCGAAGTAAATAGTGAATTCATAGCAGCTCCGTAGCATGAATAGAGTTGAGGGTGTTTATTATTATTTTTCCAGAATGTCAGTTTGAATAATGAGTTTCAAAATCTATTCCTTGGTGGAATAGTGAACAATGATTTTCTTTGACAGTGCTCCCAGAAGGGGGTGTTAGCTATTCCATACAACAGAATACAAAGGAATAATTATTCCAATGAAAATACAAAACTCGTTATGATAGCGAGGAGCTCGCAGAGGGAAGAATATTTAGTGAAAGGCATAGCGAAAGTAAAAGCGTTATTACCAAAGCTCTCCCCATCTGACACGCTGGTGGCTCGTTACGTATTGGATCATCCGCAACAGGTTAAGCAACTGTCTTCTCCTGAGTTGGCCAAAGCGGTGGGAGTAAGCCAGTCTACGATCGTAAAGTTTAGTCAGAAGCTCGGTTATAAAGGGTTTTCTGAAATGAAAATGAAACTCTACCAGAGTGATATGACTTATCAGCCAGTATCCCAGCGAGGAATACATGGCACTATCACCAGAAAAGATCCGCCTGAAATGGTGATGGATAAACTTCTTGCAAGTAAAACACAATCGCTTGAACGTACCGTGTTATTAAATGAGGGCGAACATTTAAGTAATGCCGCTGATTTACTGCACTTGGCGAATAAAGTACAGATTTTTGGGGTGGGTGCATCGTCTTTAGTTGCAAAAGATCTAGCCTATAAACTGATGAAGATCGGCCATGCAGTTAGCGCAGAGCAAGATGCACATATTCAAATCGCCAACGCGGCTTCTCTTTCTGAAAATGATGTGTTGGTTGCGATTTCTTATTCAGGAAAAACCAGAGAAGTGGTGAAAGTTGCTCAGTTGGCGAGATCGAAAAAGGCAAAGGTGATAGTTATTAGTCAGCTATTACCTTCGGTTTTGGACAAATACGCTGACATTAAACTGATCTCTTCGGCTGACGAAGATCATATTCGTAGTTCATCTATTACTGCTCGAGATAGTCAGCTTTTTATTACTGACTTGTTGTTCATTGCTTTAACTCAGCAAGAAGAGCAAGCCGACCAATTAATCGAACAAAGCAAATCTGCAGTAGCGGAATTTAAGCAATAAAAGGAAATCGTATGGGACCGTTGTGGGTTGATGTTGCAGGCTATGAACTGACAGCTGAAGACAGAGAAATTTTAGAGCATCCAACTGTTGGTGGCCTCATCTTATTTGCTAGAAATTACCACGATAGCAAACAATTATCTGCGTTAAACAAAGAGATCCGTAAAGTTGCAAAACGCCCAATTCTCATCGGTGTTGACCAAGAGGGTGGTCGAGTGCAGCGCTTTCGTGACGGTTTTTCAATTATCCCAGCCGCTCAGGAATTTGCGACAAAGAATAATGGTGAACAATTAGCAGAACAAGCAGGCTGGTTGATGGCGGCGGAGCTGATTGCCCATGATATCGACCTGAGTTTTGCGCCAGTATTAGACAAAGGGCACGACTGTAAAGCGATTGGTAGCCGAGCGTTCGGTGAAGATATTGATACCATCGTTCGCCACAGTAGTGCTTTTATTAAGGGCATGAAATCGGTTGGAATGGCGACTACAGGAAAGCACTTCCCAGGACATGGCGGCGTGATTGCAGATTCACACCTTGAAACGCCTTACGATCAAAGAGACGACATATTTGAAACCGATATGGCCATCTTCAAGGCGCAAATTGAAGCAGGAATATTGGATGCGATGATGCCGGCACACGTGGTTTTTTCTCATTATGATGATCAACCTGCAAGTGGCTCTGAGTATTGGTTGCAGAAAGTGTTGAAGCAACAGCTTGGTTTTAAAGGCTTGGTGTTCTCTGATGATTTGACGATGGAAGGTGCTGCCATTATGGGTGGTCCTGCTGATAGAGCGAAGGCGGCTTTGAATGCGGGTTGTGACATGGTGTTGATGTGTAATAAACGAGATGCACAAATTGAAGCTCTTGATCACTTAACGATTCAAGAGGTGCCTTTAGCCAACTCACTGCTTAAAAAACACAGCTTTGATTTACCGACTCTTCACTCGGATAGCCGATGGAAAGAGGCTTCAGAACAAATTAAGCGAATGTTAAACGCTGGGTGATAAATAAACACTCTATAAGTTTCAAGAGGGCGATATGAGAAATATCGCCTTTTTTGTATGTGTAAGTTGTGGTTTTGACCTATTTGTATCTCATAACGAGTTAAAGTATTGCTGTAAATTTATATTTACACTAAATGTTTTTTATTGTTTACACTTGCAATCGTTTTTGTAGCTGTTATTGTGTTTTTAAAGATTGTTAGCCCATGCAGATGCCTTGGGTGTAAAAATAAATATACAGGTTGAGTTATGCGGAAAAGTGAATTAAGCAATGTCAATATCATCGACGAACAGGTACTGATTACTCCAGAGGAGTTAAAAGCGAAATTACCTTTGAGCGATAATGCTCGTCGTTTTATTCAAGAGTCTCGTGAAACGATAGCAAATATCATTCATAAGAAAGATCACCGTATGCTAATCGTGTGTGGTCCATGTTCTATTCACGATATTGAAGCTGCGAAAGAGTACGCGAAACGTCTAAAAGCTTTATCTGAGCAACTTAGCGATCAACTGTATATTGTTATGCGTGTTTACTTTGAAAAGCCTCGTACTACTGTCGGTTGGAAAGGTTTGATCAATGATCCTCAGCTAGACGGTACTTTCGATATTGAGCATGGTCTGCATGTTGGTCGTGAGCTTTTAGTTGAGCTCGCTGAGATGGAAATCCCATTAGCGACAGAAGCACTAGACCCAATCAGCCCACAATACTTAGCCGATACATTCAGTTGGGCTGCGATTGGCGCACGTACTACTGAATCTCAAACTCACCGTGAAATGGCAAGTGGCCTTTCAATGCCAATCGGCTTTAAAAACGGTACAGATGGCAATTTGGGTACAGCAATTAATGCGATGCAAGCGGCTTCTTCTAGCCACCGTTTCATGGGGATTAGCCGTGAAGGCCAAGTTGCACTGCTAACGACTCAGGGTAACCCAAATGGTCACGTTATTTTACGTGGCGGTAAGCAGACTAACTACGATTCAGTATCAGTACACGAATGTGAGCAAGAGCTGGGTAAATCTAGCTTAGAGGCTGCGTTAATGGTCGACTGTAGCCACGCAAACTCTCGCAAAGATTTCCGACGTCAGACGTTAGTTGCTGAAGATGTGATTCACCAGATTCGTGAAGGCAATAATTCGATTATTGGCCTAATGATTGAAAGCCATATTAACGAAGGCAATCAATCTTCAGATATACCTCTGAATGAGATGAAATACGGTGTTTCTATCACGGACGCGTGTATCAATTGGGAGTCAACTGAGGCACTATTGAAGCATGCACATACGGAATTAGTCCCGTTCTTAGAGAACCGCTTGAAAGGTTAGTCAGGGTTTAAAATTTAAGTGCCTCATCTAATGGGGCATTTTAAGATCTGTTGCTAACGAACCTGCGCCAGGTGGGCTTAAAAATTAGCACGGGCTTATAGATGAGTAAGGAATAAAATGGCCGTTGAACTGAACGAATTACGCGACCAAATCGATGCTGTCGATAAACAAATGTTGGATTTACTGGCTCAACGTCTTGCTCTAGTAGAGAAAGTAGGCGAAGTGAAAAGCGAACATGGTTTACCTATTTATGTACCAGAGCGCGAAGCTGCGATGCTGGCATCTCGTCGTCAAGAAGCCGAGAAAATAGGGGTTCCACCGCAGTTAATCGAAGATATTTTGCGTCGTACTATGCGTGAGTCTTATGCCAGTGAGAAAGACTCTGGCTTTAAGTGCCTTAACCCAGAGTTGCGTTCAGTGGTTATCGTTGGTGGTAATGGTCAGCTTGGTGGTTTGTTTGGACGTATGTTCAAGCTTTCTGGCTACGAAGTGAAAATTCTCGGCAGCCAAGATTGGGATAAAGCCGATGAGATCTTAGATAATGCTGGCCTTGTGGTCGTTACGGTTCCAATTCACCTGACGGAAGGTGTGATTGCAAAACTAGGTAACCTACCAAGCGATTGTATTCTTTGTGATTTAACGTCGATTAAATCAAAGCCTCTACAAGCCATGATGAACATGCACCAAGGCCCGGTGGTTGGATTACACCCAATGTTTGGTCCTGACGTTCCAAGCCTTGCGAAGCAGGTGATTGTTTACAGTGATGGGCGTGGCTCTGAAAGCTACCAATGGTTACTGAATCAATTTGGTATTTGGGGCGCGAGCCTTTGCCAGATGGATGCTGCTGAACACGATCACGGCATGACTCTGATTCAAGCACTACGCCACTTCACCTCTTTTGCTTACGGATTGCACCTGAGTAAAGAGAACCCAAACATTGATCAGCTTCTGAAGCTAAGCTCGCCAATCTACCGATTAGAGATTGCAATGGTTGGTCGTCTGTTTGCTCAAGACCCGAACTTGTACGGTGATATCATTCTTTCTTCAGATGAGAATATTGAGATGATTCGACGTTTCCATAGTCGTTTCGGTGAAGCATTAGAAATCTTGGATGGGAAAGATAAAGCCAAGTTCGTTGATAGCTTTAATCAAGTCAGTGATTGGTTTGGCGACTACTCGCAGCAGTTCTTGCAAGAGAGCCAAAATCTTTTAAAGCAAGCACATGACTCGATTCATCGAGGCTAATCACTATTTGAAATCATAAAAAAAGAGCGACCTGATGGTCGCTCTTTTTTTATCTAATTCAGACTAAAAGTAATTGGCCTACTGTAGGCTAAAAGCGATTAGATCATAATAGGCCAAACCAACAGATCTTAACCATTAACAAATAGTTAGCCATTGACAACTAGTTAGTCGTGATAGGTTTTTTGCTCTCTTCACTCGATACCGTGTCGATGGTCGAGCTAATGTAAGGCACGTTAGTCAGGTTGATCTGCAAGCGAACCACATTATCAATCAGTTGAACCAGTGGACCCCACTTAACCTTTTTCTCTTTCTCGAACACGTAGTTGAAGTTTTCCGGTGTCCAGTCCATTAAGTATTGAGGGTTCAGTGAGCGACCAAGGAAGCGTACTTCATAGTGCAGGTGTGGGCCGGTAGAGTTGCCTGAGTTACCACAGCTTGCAATCACATCCCCTTTACTCACAAACTGACCGCTGCGAACTTTGAATTTTTGTAGGTGCGCGTAAGAACTCATGAAACCGAACGAGTGACGCATAGTAATAAAGTTACCGAAGCCTTTTTTACTTGGGCGTACCGTTTCAATGACTCCATCTGCGGGTGCTACAATATCTTCACCACGCTTACACGTTAGATCGATGCCAGTATGTACATGGCGTTTACCTGAAATAGGGTTAGTGCGGCTACCATAAGAAGAAGAGATACGTTGATAAGCCATCGGACTGTCGTTTGGAATCAAACGAAACATTGTCGCTCTTACTGCTGAATCGACTGCAGCCGCATCAATGCGATCTTCCAAAGAAATATCATCGGTAAGCAGTTCTTCATCAGCAAGACCAAGCACGGATTCCACATCAAATACACGCTTACCAAGTAATTGAATAGCGCCTTCTTTCTCAGTTAATGTTTGCGATAGAGAGTGGTTGGTTTCAACCTGTTCAGCATAAAGAAACTCGGTTTGTTCTTTTTCAACAATCAGTGTTTCAATTAACTGCTGTGCATCGCCCGCTTGCATTGCGAGCTCTTGTTTACCTTCGAAGTGCATGTATGCAGCTCCGCCAATTAACAGCGGTACTGAAAAAATCGCAGTGGTGCACAAGAGCACGGCTTTTCGGCCGAAGTAAAACGTCTGTTCCCCTTGGTTAGAGGGAATAGTAATGGAAATTTTTTTAGACATGGTTCTGTATTAACTAAATGCTTCTAATAGAAAAAGGGTAATGGAGATATTATTCCTTACCCAAATCGGTAAGGTGTTCAATCTCTCTATAAAGCAGTTCATCGTCGCCAACATTAAGCTCAACAAGGCGCTTAAGGTGGCTAATACTATCAATATCTAAATGCTCTATGCGTAAACGCATTGAGGTATTGATGGTAGAGACTATCGTTGCTTCTAACTGAATATTGATATCACTGTTGGTGAGCTTAAAGCTGACTTGAACAGGAGCATCGTGGCTGAGTTGCTGCCATTTATCACACTGAATGAGTAGACCATGAAGAGATAAGTCTTGTACCGAGCCGGATACATTTACTTGGCCTTGTGACAGTTCAGTCGGGACTTGGTAAACAACTCGTGAAAATTGACGTCTTTCAATCATAATTAATCTCTCTATATCGATGCGAAACGAGTAAGCCAGATATATCAAAGGCCGCTATTATTGCGGCCTTTGTTCAAAATGCAAGCGAATTTACTTAGTGATACGCTTGTACTTGATACGGTGCGGTTCTGCCGCTTGTGCGCCCAGAGTCTTTTTCAACCACTCTGTGTACTCAGTATAGTTACCTTCGTAGAAGTTAACTTGACCTTCATCACGGTAGTCTAAGATATGGGTCGCAATACGGTCAAGGAACCAACGGTCATGCGAGATAACC
Source organism: Vibrio echinoideorum (assembly GCF_024347455.1). NCBI lineage: Bacteria > Pseudomonadati > Pseudomonadota > Gammaproteobacteria > Vibrionales > Vibrionaceae > Vibrio > Vibrio echinoideorum. Next base: position 2,896,009 of record NZ_AP025483.1, on the reverse strand, counting down.
ATTGCACAGCCAGGGAACTCAAGCAGCGCTTCTTCAAGTGCACGTAGAGTTTCGACATCAAGGTCATTGGTTGGTTCATCGAGTAGCAGTACGTTGCCGCCCGCTTTCAACAGTTTCGCTAGGTGAACACGGTTACGTTCACCACCAGAAAGCTGACCGATGATTTTCTGTTGGTCGTTGCCTTTGAAGTTGAAACGAGAACAGTAAGCACGTGCAGGGATTTCGAAGTTGTTGATCTTAATGATATCAGCGCCTTCAGAGATCTCTTGGAATACTGTTTTGGTGTCGTCCATGCTGTCACGGAACTGATCAACAGAAGCAAGCTTAACCGTTTCGCCTAATTCAACTGAACCTGAATCTGGCTGTTCTGCGCCGCTTAGCATCTTGAATAGTGTTGATTTACCCGCACCGTTGGCACCCACGATACCCACAATAGCGCCTTTAGGCATGCTGAACGATAGGTCGTCGATAAGAACGCGGTCACCAAATGACTTAGTTAGGTTCTTAACTTCAAGTACCTTGTCACCTAAACGCTCACCCGGCGGGATGAACAGTTCGTTGGTTTCGTTACGCTTCTGGTATTGGCCAGTCGTTAGTTCTTCAAAACGAGCCATACGAGCTTTAGACTTAGCCTGACGGCCTTTAGGGTTTTGACGAACCCACTCAAGTTCTTTCTCGATCGTCTTTTGACGTGCGCTTTCGCCTGATTTCTCTTGCTTCAGACGCTCATCTTTCTGTTCTAGCCAAGATGTGTAGTTACCTTCCCAAGGAATACCTTCACCACGGTCAAGCTCAAGAATCCAACCAGCAGCGTTGTCTAGGAAGTAACGGTCGTGGGTAATTGCCACAACAGTACCGCTGTAATCAACAAGGAAGTGCTCAAGCCAAGCAACTGATTCTGCATCCAAGTGGTTGGTTGGTTCATCAAGAAGCAGCATGTCAGGCTTCTCTAGAAGTAGACGACAGATCGCAACACGACGACGTTCACCACCGGATAGGAGTTCGATTTTCGCATCCCACTCAGGAAGACGAAGTGCATCAGCAGCACGCTCTAGAGCGGTCTCTAGGTTGTGGCCGTCTTTTGCTTGGATCAGCGCTTCAAGCTCGCCTTGTTCTTTAGCAAGAGCGTCGAAATCTGCATCTGGTTCTGCGTAAGCTGCGTAAACTGCGTCGATACGCTTAAGTGCGTCTGCAACATCAGAAACCGCTTCTTCTACGATTTCACGCACTGTTTTTGATTCGTCTAATACAGGCTCTTGCGGTAGGTAACCGACTTTAAGACCTTGTTGTGCACGAGCTTCACCATCAATATCAGTATCAATACCAGCCATGATACGTAGTAGGGTAGATTTACCTGAACCATTTAGACCCAAAACACCGATTTTAGCGCCAGGAAAAAAGCTAAGAGAAATGTCTTTAAGAATTTGACGCTTAGGTGGAACAGTTTTGCTCACCCGAGACATGGTATATACGTATTCAGCCATTGCCGATCGATCCTAATTTATTGTTCAAAATTGTCGGCTATTTTATACCAATATCCCCAAAGATGTTACTCCTAGGACAGAAAAGCCATTCTTGAACTAATCCTTACCTATTATTGTCACATTGGTCATTAAAACTATATTTAATAAGCTTCTGAGGCGAAGTGTTAAATATTAATAATATTTACACTCAAACTCTTTACATTTGATGTGATGTCGGGCGTAAATAGACTTCACGTATTCATACACGCACTAAGGAAAGAGCGAATGTTTTTCCGCATTGGTAATACGAAAATTGCTGTGGCTGCATCGGCAATTTTGTCTTCATTTTCACTGGCTCCGATGGCTATGGCTAACAATGCTTCCGAGCTTGAAATGCAGCGTGATGTTTATGACAGAGCGCAAGAGGTTTTAGACAATCGAGATCTAAAAGCTTACTCAGCGCTGCGCAACAAAATTCAAACATACCCTCTAACGCCTTACACTGATTATCGCGCCTTCTTATTAGGCTTAGGTGATCGCACACCTGCTGAAGTGGATGCCTTTATTGAAGAGAATAAAGCTCTGCCATTTTCGAATCGTATGCGCGCACCTTATCTGGATTCATTGGCCTCTCAAAAGCAGTGGCAGACGATCCTTGAATTTCAAACCCAAGAGCCTGTTGGTGAGAAATACCAGTGTATCTATTACCGAGCACATTATGAGCAAGGCAATCAAGAGCTTGCCTTCAAAGGTGCGAAACAGCTTTGGTTAAGTGGTAATGGTGTTGATGACGCCTGTGACCCGCTTTTTGAAGGGTGGGATGAAGCTGGCTTAAGAACGGATGAGCTGATACTAGAGCGAATGCTACTGGCATTTGATAAACGAAACGGCAAATTAATGACTTATCTGGTCAAGCAATTAGATCATGATGAGGCAATTGCTCAAGCCAAGCAGATGAAGGCGTTGTTCAACAAACCTGAAGATGTTCTCGCGTTTGCCAAGAAGCATCCTGCGAATGAATTTTACCAAGCTCAAACCGAATTTGGTTTCGAGAAGCTAGCAAGGAAATCAGCAAGCAGCGCTCAAGAGATTTTTAATGATGTTGTTAAAGCTCAAAAGTTATCTAAAGAAAAATCTCAAGAGTTAGCGGATTACCTTACGTTCCGTTTGATCAATACCGACTCTGAAGAGTTGATGGTATGGCGAGACAAAATGCTCGCGAGCTCATCAAAACAAGTATTGCTTGAGAGACGTGCTCGCTTAGCGATTCAACATGCAGATTGGACAGGGCTGAAAGAGTGGATTGCGCGCTTAGATGATAAACATCAAGCCTCGCTTCGCTGGCAATATTGGCAAGGTAGAGCTGAGATAGCGCTAGGTGATAACACTAAGGGTAACAAGCGACTGTCTGACATTTTGGGCCAGCGTAATTTCTACAGTGTCGCGGCGGCTAAGCAATTAGGTAAGCCAGTTAGCTATCCAACGTCGACACTTAAATACAATGCAGAAATGGTGAAGCCGTTCGACACCTCTTTGGTTCGTATTGGCGAGTTGATTGACCGAGACAAAATTGCGGCAGCTAAGAGTGAGTGGCGTTGGTTGTTAACCAATGCTGATAAAGATCAAAAATCAATGCTCGCCGCTCACGCAGCGACACAGCGTTGGAATCACTTTACGGTAACGGCCAGTATTTCAGCGAAGATGTGGGACAACATCGCTTTACGCTTCCCAGTAGCTCACAAGTGGTGGTTCAACTTCTACGCAGAAAAGCACGATATTGATCCAATTACCTTGATGTCACTGGCGAGACAAGAGAGTGCGATGGACTCAGAAGCTCGTTCTCCTGTTGGCGCGCGCGGCATCATGCAAATCATGCCAAAAACAGCTCAATATACGGCCAAAAAGCACCAAATCAAATATCAGGATAGCGATGATCTTTATGATGTCAGTAAGAATATTGAGATTGGTAGTCATTATCTCGATGGCTTGCTTGCTCAATACGACAACAACCGCATCTTTGCTTTTGCTGCATATAACGCAGGGCCAAGCCGTGTAAAACAATGGCGTTCACGAAGTGATGAAAAGTTAGATGCGTATGCTTTTATTGAAATGATTCCATTCAAAGAGACTCGAGGTTACGTTCAGAACATCTTGATGTTTGAGACTTATTATCGAGATATCTTAGGTGAGAAAGGGGCATTTTTGGCCCCTCATGAACTAAAAACTAAATACTAGCAGTTCGATGTTTTTTGTTTGAAACCGAGTGATATCAAAGGCCGTGAGTGTGAACCATTTCCACTTGCTGCCTTTTTGCATTGGATCAAAGTAAGTGTTTCGGTATAAAGTGTTAAACGCTTTCAATCGTTAAGCGGCTACTTCAAGCCAAAATTAAAAAGTAAGTGTAGAGATATGGCATCACAACCTGAATATGATAATTGGCAACAACTAATGGACTTGGTAAAAACAGCGGCTGAGAAAGATCAGCATGAGTTGTTGTTGACCATGATGATGACATCTGATGAGCGAGATGCTTTGGTTGCTCGAGTGAATATTCTTTGTGAGTTGATGAAAGGGGAAATGTCACAAAGACAAGTGAGCCAAATGTTAGGAGTGGGTGTTGCGACTATCACGCGCGGTTCAAATGAACTAAAGGCTAAATCTGAACAAGAGAAAGCCGCTATTTCTGGGTTGTTACTCAAGTAAGTGCTTAAAACAGTACACCTTAAGAATTCGATAAAAACGCTAACCATAAGTTAGCGTTTTTTGTTTCCGTATCACTCTCTATCTGTCGAATCTAAATGTTTGATAAAAAGACTTTTAATGAAAGCTAGATAGGGAAGTGTTCTGGGTTAACAAATGGGATCAGTGCTAAGATTAAAGCTTGGTGATACACAGAACTGCGAGAGAGTTGATTGTGTGTCAGTAAGCCAATTGCGCCGCCCTTTTGCTTTATGTTATCCGTTCCGAAGACTTCATCCATCACATCACCTAACTCATTCGCATGCTGGAGTTTATCAAGCACAACGGGTGGCAGCATCAAGCTTGCAGAGCGAGATTCGCCACGTTGACCATTTGCTTCAATTAGCATCCAAGCAAAGGTTACGTTGCCTTCAATTCCCGATTCTAATCCAACATGAAAGTCTGCATTTGGCAGCTCTTGGATCGCATTGTTAACGCGATTAAAAGCGCCTTGATAAGTTTCATCATTACTCATTGGTTGATCGGACACTCCGCTAGGAACGCTGATGCCTTTGAATGCAAATTCAGAATCAGGAAAAGCAGAGAGGAACGCACTTTTAACGGCGTTTATTTTAGCTGGGTTCAGCGATGCAATGACGACGGATTTCATGTGTTGGATTCTTTTTGTTGTCGATTAAATTGAGTTGATGTTGTCGGTACCATTCGTTCAGTTCTTCTAATGGCATTGGTTTACCGAAGTAATAGCCTTGCAGCATATCGCACTGCGCGTCTCGCAACCAGTGATGCATGCTTTCAGTTTCGATACCTTCAGCTGTGACCTTTTTGCCCTGAGCATGGCACAACCCGATAACCGGTTTTACTATGTTCTGGTTGTCTGTCTCAATCAAGGTATCTAAAAAGGCTTTATCCAATTTAATTTTCTGAGTTGGGTACTGCACCAGTTGAGTGATAGAAGTGTACCCAGAACCAAAATCATCAATAGCTAATCGATAGCCCATATGCGCGAGTTGGTTAAGCAGTGGAAAACCTTGTGAATTTGAATAAAAAGTTTCTGTTATTTCAAAATCAATCAAGCTTGGCGGGATTTGGTTAATATCGGCGTGCTCTTTGATGAAGTAAGCAAGATGTGTAGTTTCAATCCCAGCAGAAGATAAGTTTATCGACAACTGAACCGAGTGATCAAATTGAGCTTGGAGTCGATGAAAAGAAGCAAACGCATTCTGAATTACCCAACGATCAACCGGTTCGAATAACCCAGTTTGCTCAGCAATCGGAATGAATTCATCGGGTGGAACCAAACCAAGCTGTTTCGAATCCCAACGTAACAGCACCTCAACGCCAATAATATGGGTTCCGGTTGAATCCATATAAGGCATATAGACGAGCCTAAATTCATCATCAAAGTTCTTGTCTCTGAGAGCTCGTTCAATGTTTGCTTGGCGTTGAATCGTTTTGTCTAAATCTCGCGAATAATCAGCAAATTGGTTTTTGCCAGCACGTTTGGCCTGGTACATCGCTGTGTCAGCATGTGAGAGTAACTTCTCAATTGAATGGCCATCGTTAGGGTACGTAGCAATACCTATGCTGACCGTAATGGGAAAGCTTCCAGACTCGGTAACAAATCCTTTCTGCAGTGGGGTTAGTAAGTCATCAGAGAATCTATGAGCAATGTTTCCTCGACGAGTTGGAGCGTTAATATAGACAACGAACTCATCTCCTGAGAGCCTAGCTGGCATGCAATGGGCGTCGAATTCGGTTTTATAATGGGCACAAATATCGGAAATACGCTTGGCAAAAGAGACCAGTATTGAATCACCAATCTGATGCCCGTATTTATCGTTCACAAACTTGAAGTTATCTAGGTCAAAGTAAAGAACCCATGTTTCGGTGTTTGAGCTAGGCTTGGGAAGTGATTGTTGAACGAAGGTTTGAAATTGATGCCTATTGGCTATTTGAGTCAATTGATCATTTTCGGCCAAGAGCTTGGTTTGTTGGTAGGTATTATCTAGCTCTTGGTACATGTCATAAAAACGCTGTGATAGACGACCAAGCTCATCACGAGTACCTAAGCGTTCAATGTTTTTACGTTGCTTTTTTTCTACTTGTTGTAATTGTCGATCAAGCCGGGTTATCGGAGAAATAACGCTGCGAGACAAAAGCACGAGCAGTAAAATGACGGTAACAAAGGCTGATAGTGCAAATGATAAACTCAGCTTGTTCCAAATGGAATCTAGCTTGTTGTCTAATAGGAATTGTGCAGGGTCTACTGTGGCGTACAGTTCTGGCGCAAGCTTGACTGAGTGGGTGACGCCGCTGTCGAGAGATACCGCTATTGGTGTAAAGAACAGGCTTGTTTGATAGTCGAACTCTATTTGTTTTCTTAACGCATTAAACTTATCGAGAGAGACAGATACAACAACAAAAACATCATTGAGTGGATTACTTGTGGCTGGGGCGCCTGTTCTTTTATCTAGCATTTCATAGTGAACCAACATTCCTTCCCCTTGAGAGTTTTGGATATAGTTGGTACTTGATGTTGCTAATGTATCTTGGTAGTGCTGATCAACAAACTCTAAGATCTTGGCGTCAATCTGAGCTCGTACATCGCTGCTATTGTCAGCGTAATAATCGAGTTGGCGAGCACCATTGAGAATCGCCAGTCCAGTATAGCTTTCATCACCATCTTGTAAAAAACGTATGGCATCTCGAAGGTTACTGACGAGCTCAAGATCGCGAGATAGACTTTGTTCTGTAAGAAAGTACCGCTTTACCATATCACTTTGGGTCAAGGTGTAAGAGTAGCTATTGAGAAAGGCGCGAGACTGTCGAAAATGCCCGGCTAATTTTTCCATATTAAGCTGAAGTGCGTTGTCTTCGCGTTTGATGAAGCTGCTTTTCTGCGTGGAATAGATAATATAGTTAGAAGCCGCGGTACTGATCAGTATCACAGGGGTTATCAGTAATAATATTTTAGTACTTAGCTTCATAGTTAATGACAACACTATTTATAAATTAAGCGCATAAGTTTATGTTACTTAATGCTTACTCGCTATTAATTACACGTAGTTCGATGCGTTCCTGTGAAGGGGACTAGATTTTCGGTTTATTGTTATTAGCTCATGGAGTGAGTAACTAAGCTGGTTTGACGAGGCTAGAACGGTTTGATAGCGGAGAACACTCTGCTAACGAATAACCAGTTGAGATATAACAAAATATTTTTGTTTTTACTCAGCCTAATAATTATTACGTTAGCAGTGGTCTTATTTTAGTTGTTGGCCTATCGTAGGCTAAAGGCTAAAGGCTAAAGGCTAAAGGCTAAAGGCTAAAGGCTAAAGGCGTAATACTACGATAGCTTAACTTGAGTCGCCTTTATGTTCTCACTAGGGTAGCAGCCTAATACTTTCAGGTGACGAGTAATGGCCGTTAATTCAGTTATAGCTTGCTGCATATTATCTGAATCTAGGTGTGCTTCTAAATCGACATAAAACATCTCTTCCCAAGGATTACCCATGATAGGACGAGATTCCAGTTTGGTCATGTTGATGCCTAGACGTTGCAGAATGAGCAGTGTCTCGACTAAAGAACCTGCTTCTTGAGAGGTCGACATGATCAGTGTTGTTTTAGCTGGGATTTGAGTCGACACTTCAACAGGTTTACGAGCCACAACGATGAAACGAGTGTGATTCTCGGTTTGGTTTGCAATGTTGCCTTGAATTGCTTGTAGGCCGTATAGCTTACCGCTCGATGCATTACCAATCGCGGCCACATCATCGCCATCTAGCTCTTTAACTTTCTTCATTGCATCAGCGGTGCTCGCGCACGATTCAAGGCTTACACCTTTTAGGCGGCTCAAGAACTCGCTGCACTGCTGATGAGGTTGTGGATGCGAATAGAGTGTTTTGATGTTTTCTATACGGATATCACTTTTTGCGACAAGGCAATGTTCAATAGGCTGAGAAAGTTCACCAACGATGTAGAGTGTTGTGTGTTGTAAAAGGTCATATACCTCGTTAATTGACCCTGAACTGGTGTTCTCAATAGGCAGCACACCATAGTCAGCATGGCCAGACTCTACCGTCGATGCCACCTCTTTGAAGTGATTGCAGTTTAACTCAATTAACTCCATATTCTTGCGGCTGAAATACTCACGGCTTGCAAGGTGCGAGTATGATCCTTTAGAACCTAAGAATGCAACGCGAGCCAGAGGTTTACGGCTCTGTGGGTTCGCCAGATTTTGTAGGTATGACTGTTGCAGTAGAACGGAATCTTCGATGATGGTGTGAAACAGCTTAGTAATATACTGCGCATCCAATTCGTATTTATCTTTACCATTGTTAATTAGCTTAACCAATAGCTGTTGTTCTCGTACTGCATCACGAACAGGCTTTGATGTTTCTACCTTACTTTTAGCTACTTCGATACTTAGCTTACGACGCTCCGAAAGCAAACTCAGTAACTCGTCGTCTAAGTCATTTAGACGAAGGCGGATATCATCCAGTGAAATTGAATTGTCAGTCATAAATGTGTCCTTATAAAAAAGCCTCCCTAATGTGGGAGGCTTCTTGTTCGTTTTTGACTTGTTTCTCTAAAACGACTTAGCCTCCGGGTTTACGGAAGAAAAAAGAAGTCAAAAATAAACAAAGATTGAGTGTGCATAAAAAGTGATTGTTTTATGAATGTTTAAACACAATAAGCAAGCGAGCTACGAGCGTCAAGCAAAAAAATAGCGCCCTGAGGCGCTATTTTTTAATCTGTTATCTTTCCTTATTCCACTTCAGCTTCTAGCTCTTCAATTTCAGGCTTTTCAGCGCGACGCGCTTCTGGTTTATGACGTAGCTTGTTGAGTTGACGTTCTAGTTTTTGTTCTACTTCGTTGATAGCAACGTAAAGGTCGTCATGGGTGGATGAAGCAACAAGTTGTCCTTTTGGTACGGTTAGAACCGCTTCAAATTTCTTCTTCTTGTTTGGTTCTTCACTAAAGCTCGCTTGGCAGCCAATGATATCTACTTGCCATTTATCCAGCTTTTTAAATTTACTTTCTATGTGATCACGGATTGCAGAGGTAATGTCGATGTTTTTACCAGTGATGTTCATTTTCATAGAAGTTTTCCTCTGTAGTATCCCTCATGAGTTAACTTCAGATTACGACTTTTGGGAATAAAGAATGTGATATAGATCTTGTTTTGGTTGGGGGGGAGAGAACATTAAAATCAAATGTGATCTCACGCAAATCTTGATGCATTTTTGTAGGAAAACACTTGTTATCACTATGAAAGTCGATAAATTGGAGGCAAGGCTTCGCTAAAAATTAAACCAGTTTTTAGGGGCGCTTTACAGCCTTTTGAAAGTGCTTGATGAAAATTTACTCAATAAGATTATGTGATCTAAATCACTCTTGGTTTGTACTCTAATTAAATAACAAAAAGCCCACATAGGTTGTCTTATGTGGGCTTTTTGTTATTTCGTTATTTGTTATCTAAACACTGTGGATTGTGGCTCAATATGATTTTCTGAATTCGTACGTTAATCACTGGTTTGTAGTAACCGCGCCGTGCCATTTTCTCGGATGGCATCAATAGCCTGTAGCTGTTTATAAATAACGAAGTAGCGGTTGATGTTGGCGACGTAGGTCACTGGTTCTTTACTCACATACTTACGGGTAATAATTTCTACATTCTTGAACCAAATATTGGGGTTATAACCTTTTTTCTTGGCAATAGACCTCATCTTCCTAATCTTAGCCGGTCCGGCGTTGTAAGAAGCCAAAGTAAAATAGATTTGGTTGTCAGGAGATATTGCAGGGTCGTCAAAGTACCGATCTTTGATAAAGCGCATATATTTTACACCCGCGTGGATATTGTTATCCACTTTGTGAATGTTTTTAATATTGACGTTTTTGTCTTTGGCGGTGCTAGGTAGAACCTGCATGACACCAATCGCTCCACGGTGAGAAACTCTACTCTGATCGAGTCCTGATTCCTGAAAACCTTGGGCTGACATCATTAAAGGGTCGAATTCATACTTGCTTGAGTACTTCTCAAAGACGTCGGCTAACTTAGTGACTCTGTCGACTTTGTTTGGGTTGAGAGCTCGCCCTAACCAGCGAGTATTGTCGATATACTTTTGATATATCACGTTACCCAGTAAGGTGCCGCTTCGAGATGTTTTAACGTATTTATTGATCTCTTTTTTTAGGATTGGACTGTCTTTTCTTAAGGCCCAAGCAATACGACCATTCTCTCGTAAAGGAAAGTCGTCATGAACCTGAATGTTTTCCATTACATCAGTCCATAACTTCGCTTTGTGGCTATCGAGTATCGTGCCTTGTATATAGCCTTGGTTTACCAACTCAATTAGTTCGTAGTCTTGCAGTGATTCTTCGATAAAGTGGACGTGCAGAGGTGGTAAATCTAACGTGTTGAGTTCTTTATTCACCCGTTGCACACTCTCGAAATAGCTGGAGCTCGCGCGAATCCACACCTCTTTGCCGCTCAGTTGTTTGATTTCGGTAATAGGGGCTGATTTTTTCCCAGTGATAATGAGCTCTTTACCGTTTTTAATCATAGGATCTGAAAAATCGATCACTTGTAAGCGTTTATCGGTGACCGTTAAATTGGCAACGGCAACATCACCGTATCCAGATTCTAAAGAAGGAAGGAGGTCATCTCGCTGAACGGGGATGATTTGAACATTGAGATAGGGGTGCTTCTTGCGAAGACTTTTCTCAAAGTGGTAGAGCATTTCTGCCACGATACCTTTTGGCTTACCATCTTCTATGTAGTAAAAGCCGAGATCAGCCGACACCAATACTCTGACCGTTCCTTTGGTTTTGAGTACATCTAGGTCGCCCATGTAAGGCTTATTGCTTAATGGGGAAAGTTCTAACGCGTAGGGAAACTGGCTAAATAGCGCGATCCCAATAAATAATAACAACCTACTCACATCCACACTCCATGTTGATGTTTTGTTAAAAGTTACTTATTGAAGATACCGCGGAAAATGAGATTCATCAAGTTTACCAGATGAAGTTCAAAAAAAAGCGCGCTAAGAAATTAGCACGCTTTTTAAGTAATTATGTGAGTAGTTGATTAAGGCAGTTGGTTTAACTCAATCAACTTTTCTGTTCTTGAAACTGCATCTTCTAAGCCAAGTTTTTTGTAGGCTTCTAACTGTATTTCTAAAGATTTACGCGCAGCAATCGTGTCCGGGTAAGTCTTTTGCAGTTCTTGAGTTCGATTCACCGCCGCGATCCAAGCTTCACGTCTTAGGTAGAAATCCGCGGTTGCTAAGTCATACTCTGCTAGGCGGTTCTTAAGTGCGAACATGCGTTTTTGCGCATCTTCCGCATAAGGGCTGCTAGGAAAGCGTTCCAGTAGTCGCTTGAAGTCCGCAAACGCGAGTTTCACTGGCTCTGGATCTCGGTCACTACGGTCGATATTAAAAATGTCGTGCATGAAGTTACGGTCTTGTGCCATGTGCGTTAGGCCGCGCATGTAAAGTACCCAGTCTTGTTTTTCATGAGTTGGGTTTAAACGTAGGAATCGTGAAATGGTTGCAAGACCAAGTGCTAAATCATCATTTTTGTAGTACGCGTAAATTAGATCCAGTTGTACTTGTTCTGAATAGGCGCCAAATGGGTAACGAGAGTCTAGGGCTTCTAGCTTTTCGATTGCAGACAGCCAGCTACCACTCTGAAGTGATGCTTGAGCGTCAGAGTAGAGAACCGATGGTGGTACATCTGGCACTATCTCTTCACTGCTTGAACAACCAACCAAGAGTGATACGGCTAATAGACCCGATAAAGTAAGGTGTTTCATGTCAGGCGTCGATTCCTTGAATTAAATATTTCGTAAGCTTCCGTTACTTTCTAACCAGTAACAGATACAATGATGCAATTATTCTATTTTATCCATACTAATGGGTATTAGTCTCACGGTTTTTAAAAAAGTTCGATATGGCTCAGCAGATAACATTAACAGACACAGTAAAAAGCAGCCAGTTAGGTCAACGTTTAGACCAAGCTGTCGCTGAACTATTTACCGATTTCTCTCGCTCTCGTATAAAAGAGTGGCTTCTTGACGGCAAAATCCAAGTGGATGGCGAAGTTATCACTAAACCGCGCACTATAGTTTTGGGCGGTGAAGATATCATCTTACAAGCAGAACTTGCAGATGAAGAACGCTGGGAAGCACAAGATATTCCTCTAAACATTGTCTACGAAGATGATGACTTATTGGTTATCAATAAGCCTCGCGACCTGGTTGTACACCCAGGCGCTGGTACGCCGGATGGAACTATACTCAACGCGTTGCTTTTCCATTACCCTCAGATTGCAGAAGTACCTCGTGCAGGTATTGTGCACCGTCTTGATAAAGATACAACCGGTCTTATGGTTGTAGCTAAAACGGTTCCAGCTCAAACTCGCCTCGTGCGTGCTCTTGCTAAGCGTCGTATTACTCGTGAATATGAAGCAATTGCAATTGGTAAAATGACAGCGGGTGGTGTGGTAGAGAAAGGCATTAGCCGTCATGCTACTAAGCGTACCTTAATGGATGTCAATGAATTAGGTAAGCCTGCGGTAACTCACTATCGTGTTGCTGAGCACTTCCGCGAACATACTCGTATTCGTCTGCGTCTAGAAACAGGTCGTACTCACCAAATCCGTGTTCACATGTCATACCTTCAGCATCCGCTGTTAGGTGATATCGCATACGGTGGTCGTGCACGTATTCCAAAAGGTGCATCTGAAGAGCTGACGACAATGATTCGTTCTTTTGATCGCCAAGCGCTGCATGCTGTAATGCTTAAATTTGTTCACCCTATTACTGGTGAAGAAGTTGAGTTCCACGCACCTATTCCAAATGACATGGTTGTGATGGCAGAAGCATTACGTGTTGATGCTCGCGAAAATCACGAAGACGACATTTAATCATGTCAGTGATCATCCCTGACTGGAACGCTTCTCAAAACGTGAAGGCATTTGCTTCGACTCGTTTCGATGGTTTTTCTACTGGTGCGTATCAAGGGTTAAATCTCGGTATGCATGTTGGGGATGATGCTTCGCTTGTTGAAAGCAATCGAGCATGGCTAAAGCAACACGCTAATATGCCTACTGCTCCGGTATGGTTAAATCAAACTCACTCAACAGATGTCGTTACGGTTTTAGAACCTGTGATGAATGTTCTTGATGCGGATGGTACATATACCACTGCAAAGGGTGTTGTGTGTTCTGCGATGACAGCCGATTGTTTGCCTGTAATCCTTACTGATACTAAAGGTACTCAAGTCGCTGCAGTTCATGCTGGCTGGCGTGGTCTTGCTGGTGGCATTATTGAAAATGCAGTTGCAAAGTTTTCAAACCTTGATTCATCTAACCAGATTATTGCTTGGCTTGGCCCTGCGATAGGTAAAGAGGCTTTTGAGGTAGGTGAAGATGTGCTAGAAGCTTTTGTTCGTTTCAACCCTCAAGCGAAATTAGCATTTAAAGCTAAACCTGAACCTGGCAAGTGGTTGGCAAACATGTCTCAACTTGCGACCCAACGGCTACACAAAGTGGGTGTGACTTCAGTGACAGATTCGAATCTATGTACATATGCTGATTCTGACTCTTTTTATTCTTATCGTCGTGATGGTATTACTGGACGCCAAGCTACCTTTATTTGGTTAGAGTAACCTCTGACTAGCACAACCACTCATCCAGTTCATTTATATTTTCATATCACCTCTATTCTTCACCCTTATCCCTTGAAAATCTGCGTTACCGTATCCATCTTCTAACCATAAGATAAACATATCTAAGAGTAGGAAGGTTGGCATGCGTCTCGATCGATTCACTAGTAAATTCCAAATTGCGATATCTGATGCTCAGTCGCTCGCATTAGGTCGTGATCACCAATATATAGAACCTGTACACCTGATGGTGTCTTTGCTTAATCAAGATGGTAGTGCAATTCGTCCATTGCTCACCATGCAGAATATTGATGTGGTTCAACTGCGTTCTAAATTGAGTGAAATGTTGGACCGTGTGCCGAAAGTTAGCGGTATCGGTGGTGATGTTCAGCTTTCTAGTGCAATGGGAACGCTGTTCAACCTATGTGATAAAGTCGCGCAAAAGCGTCAAGACAGCTACATCTCCTCAGAAGTGTTCCTACTTGCAGCTGTTGAAGACAAAGGTCCTTTAGGTAAGTTGCTTAAAGAGCTAGGTCTTACCGAACAAAAGTTATCTCAAGCTATCGAGCAGGTTCGAGGGGGTCAAAAAGTCGATGACCCGAATGCCGAAGACAGACGCCAAGCATTAGAGAAGTTCACGATTGATCTGACTGAAAGAGCAGAGCAAGGCAAGCTTGATCCTGTGATTGGTCGAGACGATGAAATTCGTCGCACCATTCAAGTTCTTCAGCGTCGTACTAAAAATAACCCTGTCATTATCGGTCAACCTGGTGTGGGTAAAACTGCAATTGTTGAAGGTTTGGCGCAGCGTATTATTAATAACGAGGTGCCAGAAGGCTTAAGAGGCCGTCGTGTACTGTCGTTAGACATGGGTTCTTTGATTGCAGGTGCTAAATATAGAGGTGAATTCGAAGAGCGTTTGAAATCAGTTCTCAACGAATTGTCTAAAGAAGAAGGAAACATCATCCTCTTCATTGATGAAATTCACACTATGGTAGGTGCGGGTAAAGGTGAGGGCTCTATGGATGCCGGCAATATGCTGAAACCAGCATTGGCTCGCGGTGAACTGCATTGTGTCGGTGCAACGACGCTTGACGAATATCGTCAGTATATAGAGAAAGATCCTGCTTTAGAGCGTCGATTCCAAAAAATAATAGTGGATGAACCAACCGTTGAAGACACCGTGGCTATTCTTCGTGGTTTGAAAGAGCGCTATGAACTTCACCATCATGTCGAAATTACTGACCCAGCGATTGTAGCGGCGGCGACGTTATCTCATCGTTATGTTTCGGATCGTCAGTTGCCCGATAAGGCAATTGATTTGATTGATGAAGCAGCTTCGAGTATTCGCATGCAAATCGACTCTAAGCCTGAATCATTGGATAAACTAGAGCGTAAGATCATCCAACTGAAGATTGAGCAGCAAGCGTTAACTAACGAAAATGATGAGGCCAGTGAAAAGCGCCTTCGCACATTGCAAGCTGAGCTTTCTGATAAAGAACGAGACTTCGCAGAACTTGAAGAAGTTTGGAACGCGGAGAAGGCAGCATTGTCAGGTACTCAACATATCAAGTCAGAGCTAGAGCAAGCTCGCATGGATATGGACTTTGCACGACGTGCTGGTGATCTTAATCGGATGTCAGAACTTCAATATGGACGAATCCCAGAGCTGGAGAAGCAGTTAGATCTAGCGACTCAAGCCGAAATGCAAGAAATGACGCTGTTACGTAATAAAGTCACCGATGCGGAAATCGCAGATGTACTCTCTAAGCAAACGGGGATTCCTGTATCCAAAATGTTAGAAGCAGAGAAAGAGAAGCTTCTAAAAATGGAAGGTGTTTTGCATAAGCGCGTTATCGGGCAAGCGGAAGCTGTTGAAGTGGTATCGAATGCGATTCGTCGTAGCCGAGCTGGCTTGTCTGACCCAAACAAACCGATTGGTTCTTTTCTATTTCTTGGTCCAACAGGAGTAGGTAAAACTGAACTGTGTAAAACATTGGCTAACTTCATGTTTGATAGTGAAGATGCCATGGTACGTATAGATATGTCTGAGTTTATGGAGAAGCACTCTGTTGCTCGTTTGGTTGGAGCTCCTCCTGGTTATGTTGGATATGAAGAGGGTGGTTACTTAACCGAAGCGGTGCGTCGTAAACCTTACTCGGTAATTTTGTTGGATGAAGTGGAGAAAGCTCACCTAGATGTTTTCAACATTCTATTACAGGTTCTGGATGATGGGCGCTTAACTGATGGACAGGGTCGCACAGTCGACTTTAGAAATACGGTAGTAATCATGACATCAAATCTTGGTTCTGATCGTATTCAAGAGAACTTCAATACATTGGATTACCAAGGAATTAAAAATGAAGTGATGGAAGTTGTCGGTAAGCACTTTCGTCCGGAGTTTTTGAACCGAGTTGATGAAAGTGTTGTATTCCATCCATTAGGCCAAGAGCACATTCAATCCATAGCTTCTATTCAGCTTCAGTATTTAAGCAAACGAATGGAAGACAATGGGTATGAACTTGAAGTCTCCGACAAAGCGTTGAAGTTAATCGCTCAAGTTGGCTTCGACCCAGTTTATGGTGCTAGACCTTTGAAACGAGCAATTCAACAAAGTGTCGAGAACCCGCTAGCTAAAGCAATACTTGCGGGGAAAATAAATCCAGATAAGAAAGTTCAGCTTTTAGTGAACAACGATAGAATTATTGCTCATCAGTCATAACTAAAGTTTAGCGATAGGTACGATTAGTCGAAATTAAGACATAATCGTACCTATTTTGAACGCTTTGTGTGAATAGTGTCCGAACGATCGCCTGTGGCGGTTTTTTTTCATTTTTGGTCTTGTGTAAAAAAACATTCTCTCTATAATCCGCCTCC